>CAIJYV010000024.1 GCA_903825035.1 uncultured Actinomycetes bacterium
ACGTGGGCCGCGACATTCTTGAGTGCGACGCAGAACCTAGCTGCCACGAGTGGCTGGACGACTCAATCGAATCTTGACGGCTTAATTGGTTCGGGGACTTACGTGATCACCCCTGGTACCACTCCAGCACAACTAGCCGCCTCGATGTTCCACCGTTTCGAAACGCAAGCTCGCGCCGCCGGCATTACTCAATCGACGACTCTCGATGGGTTGAATGCGTATCAACTGGTCACGGCGGCCTCAATTGTTGAAAAGGAGGGCTACTACACGGTCAACATGCCAAAGGTTGCCCGCGTGATTTTGAACCGACTGAAGGCTCACCAGGCGCTGCAAATGGACTCCACGGTCTTGTACGCCCTTCAACTTGATGGGGGGAAGGTCACTACGAGCATGTTGCAAACCCGTACGCCCTATAACACCTACCTCAATGTCGGGCTCACACCGACCCCAGTTTGTGTCCCATCGGCGGACGCATTCAACTCAATAATGCATGCCCCACCGGGAACTTGGCGTTATTTCGTAGTCATCGACAAGGCAGGGCACGAAGCATTTTCGACCACCTACGCAGGGCAACTCGCTAACGAAGAACTCGCTCGAAGAAGGGGTCTGTAGTGTCATTGCGACTCGGGGTCATTGGTTCGCCAATTAGCCATTCGTTGAGCCCACAGCTCCACGAAGCGGGGCTAAGGGCCGTTGGACTCGAAGGTGGCTCCACCCGCCACGAGGTAGACCAGGACAGCTTCACAGCCTTTATGGCCACTGCCAGCGAGTCTTTCGATGCCCTATCAGTTACTGCGCCATTGAAAACTCTTGCGTACGAGCGCGCCGGAGAACTTACGGATGCCGCTCGTGCGGTGGAGGCGGTAAATTCACTTCTCTTCCGTGATGGCAAAATCTACGGACACAACACTGATGGTGAAGGTATTGTCAGCGCTCTGCGTGCTCGATTCCAGACTGACTTCGCGGATTGTCATGTCGTAGTTCTAGGTGCTGGAGGAGCTGCTCGCTCAATCATCCGATCCTTAGTCCAAGGCGGCGTATCCTCTATTGCCGTTCACGGACGATCTGAGGAAAATGTGAATCGGGCTTGCGCTCCTTACTCAAATGTTTTTGGCTTCTCACTGGTTTACCGCCCAGTTGATTTGGTGATTAATACGATTCCGTCATCAAGTCGGGATGTCGAAAAAGCGGTGCTGCAGGGCATAAGTCCCGATAGCGCTGCGGTAGATATCACCTATGAGCCACGTCAGAGCCAATGGCTAGGGCTGTACGAGAATTTGGGTTGCCAGACTGATAACGGTCTTCGGATGCTGGCTCACCAAGCGGCAGCCCAATTGACTTGGTGGCTCGAAAGAGATTTTGATGGGGAAGCATTGCTGGAGTCGATCGCATGATTGGGCGTTCTGATGTATTTGCCCAGCGGAGGCGCGACTTAGACCGCGTTGATCTCCCACTCATGCTCGGCATGATTGTCTTGGGCCTATTTGGGGTTTTGATGGTTTACTCGGCCACCAAGCAACCACTACTGAACGCTGGTTACAACCCTCATTATTATCTGCAGAAGCAAGGCCAATTCGTCCTGCTCGGCATTGTCGTCATGTACGTGGTTTCGCGGATTGACTATCACCGACTTGAAGTTGTCTCAACGGCTTTCTACATTTCCGGGGTACTCGCGCTCATGGGCGTCTTCGTGATCGGCACCTCATCGCTAGGGGCTCAGAGATGGTTCAGTCTGGGCTTCATTCAGATTCAGCCAAGCGAATTCATGGTGATGTTCATCATCATCGCCATTGCCACCTACGCCCAGCGGCGCCCGCAGGGACTAAGTATGTACGACATCTCGCGAATGTTCGTGATGGTTGGCGCCCCATTGGCGATGATCTACCTTCAACCTGACCTTGGGACGTGCATCGTTCTGGTCCTGGTGGCCGGCGCCATGCTGGTTGTAGCTGGCGTACCACCACGATTGATGAGTGCTTTAGTGGTCACCGGTGCGCTTGGGGCAGCTTTTGCGATTGCGGTTGGAATCCTCCACAAGTACCAGCTCCAGCGCCTCACCTCATTTTTGAACCAAAACTCCACAGACAAGGCCGTGGCACAACTTGTATATGAGGTGAGAAACGCAAAGAGTGCGATTGGCGCTGGGGGATTACATGGAGCAGGTCTGTTTCATGGATTGGCAACGACTCTTGGTTACGTCCCGGAAAATCGAACGGACTTCATCTTTACGGCCGTCGGTGAACAGTTGGGGTTCGTTGGAACTCTGTTCACCGTCTTATTGATGGCGTTCATTGGCTACCGTTTGTTCCTCATCTCTCGAAACGCCAAAGATTCAATGGGCCAATTGTTAGCACTGGGAGTGTTTGTCTTTTTTTCCTTCTCTGCCTTCGAGAACATCGGAATGACAATGGGAATCATGCCGGTAGCGGGCATCCCACTTCCGTTAATGAGTTACGGCGGTTCAGCCGCATTGGTGTTTTATGCAGCGGGTGGCGTTGTGCTGTCAGTGTCACGTCGAGCGAATATATAGATCATGAGTGATCTAGCCGTCGGTGAGAACTATCGAGTCATGAACGTGGAGGAGGTCATTTTCGACCTGGCCGATGTCTCGCCAGTTATCCGACTAGCCGAGAATGAGCCGCCACACCGTCGAATCGAAATACCAATCGCGCTCTTGGACGCCCAGGCTATCCACGGCGTCCTGTCTGGAAAATCCCAACCTCGACCAGGCACCGGAGAGCTTCTAAGTGGAGTGCTCCAGCGACTAAACGCCACGGTCATTGATGTTCGGATTGTCCGATACGAGTTGAACATCTATTTTGCCGAACTTGATGTGATGACTCAAACAGGGCGAGAATCGTTCGATTGCCGCACTTCTGACGGCATTGCATTGGCTCTTCGCCAAAGAGTTCCGGCACCGATACTGTGCGCCGAAGGCATATTGAACTAGTTCAATTCGACATCAATAACGCTACCGCCGACTCGTTCGGTGGCGTTGGCGTGGGAAATCCTCAGAAGCACTCCGACTAATAGGTAGTTGCAGATGAGCGCGGACCCTCCATACGCCATGAACGGGAGAGTAATTCCGGTCAGCGGGACGAGCCTAAAGACGCCAGCCATAATGAAAAACACTTGAAGACCCATCAAGATGGTTAGGCCACCCGCGGTCAGCTTCACGAAGTCCGATTGGGCCCTCTGTGCGATCCGGAAGCCCTCACCAACAAAAATTGAAAATAAGGCGATAATGAGCAGTAGACCAACTAGGCCCAATTCTTCACCCAAAGATGCGGTGATCATGTCCGAGGTTGCGAATGACACCCAACGACCAGCCTGACCCAAACCAAGTCCGGTTCCGAGAATGCCTCCGGCCGATAGGGAAAACCAACCATTTGCGAGTTGAGAAGAAATATTGAAATTGTGCGTGGACCAGGGATCGAGCCACATTGAAATTCGCGACTGCACGTGATGGAAGAGGTGAATAACGGCGAATCCTCCGCTCACGAAGAGAACCGCACCCAATCCTAAATATGCACGAAGACCAGTGGTGACCCACAGCATCGAAATAAACAGTGCGAAGATCATCATTGCGAATCCGATGTCATTTTCTGCGCCCAAAATACCCAGGGTGAGGCCCCAGGCAATCAGAATCGGCAACAAAACGCGAGGGGGGACAATTCGAAATGGGCCGAAAGACTGAGTGGGGGTGGAAAGTAGCTCGCGGTTGGTGGAGAAGTACGAGGCGAAAAAGAAGACAAGCAAGATTTTTGCTAGTTCAACCGGCTGGAAGGAGAGTGGTCCGAAGCGAACCCACATTCGCGCGCCGTTAACATTCTGACCAAAATGGGGAATCAGGGGCATCAGCATCAATCCGATTGCTGCGACCAGAGTTAAGTAGCGATAACGATCGAGGTCACGGACATTCTTGATGAGGACGAGTACCCCAATGACCGCCAAGGCACTAACGACCGAATAAAAGGCCTGGTACGACGCGGCAACCGGGTTCCATCGGGCAATCTCAACGTACCCAATTCCATTCAGCAGGGTCGCAATCGGAATGAGAATTTGAGACGCCATAGGGGCAAAGCGCCTAATCGCCAAGTGAAGGAGCCCCGAGGTGGTGATGACGACGGCCAAAAATGCGTAGAGCTTGGGCGGCATATGGCCTTTCTCTCCAAAGGAGGCGAGAATGTAGGCCGACCCAATGACAATCCACGCAATGACCAGAAGGGTCAACTCAGTTAGCCGTTTAGGTGAACTTTGTGTGACGTCCTGACTCGTAGATTTTGCACGTTTCATAGAAAATTGCGTTGTCACGCTTCAAGAGTAGTCGTACGATGGAGGCATTCGTTTCTTTGTGAGGACTCAATTTGAGCACGTTGGTTGAAAATTTTGGTCCTGAGCGCTTTTCGAGTCGAGAACTGTCGAGGTTGGAATTTGGCGCTCGACTCCTTGATTTGGCGGCGGACGAGACCCTTCCAATTCTGGAGAGATTTAAATTCGTTGCCATTTTCGCGGACATGGTGGACGAGTTTTTCCAAGTTCGAGTTGTGAGCCTAGAAGACAAGGTGGCCGCAGGGGTTCAGACTCCATCGATTGATGGGGTACGGCCAAAACAACAGCTCCAAGCCATCAGGCAACGAGTAATCGAACTGGTTGAGCGTCAAGATCGACTCGTACTCGATTCTCTTATTCCAGAACTATCCCGTGCCGGAATTTCAATTGTTCGTTTTAGCGAATTAGCAAGCGAGGATCGGGTCAAGCTGGAGTCGTACTTTGCAGAGAACGTCTACCCAATTTTGACACCGTTGGCGGTAGACCCTGGTCACCCTTTTCCCATGATCTCAAATCTCTCGTTAAACATCGCAGTAACGGTGAAAGATGAGTCTTCGGGTGAGGTTCGAAGCGCTCGGATCAAGGTGCCGAGCTCGTTGCCTCGATTTATCAAGGCCTCTGAGGGCGTTTACGTTCGACTCGAAGAATTGATTATTGCGAATCTTTCAGCGCTCTTTCCTGGGATGAGCGTTGGGCACGCAGACCTGTTCCGAGTGACTCGAAACGCTGACATTACCCTGGAAGAGGATGAGGCCGACGACCTCTTGGTTGCCCTAGAGATTGAATTACGACGTAGACGTTTCGGCGAAGCATTGCGCGTAGAAATCCAGAGTGGCATGAATCAGGAATTCCTCGAGCTCGTGGTCGAGCAATTGAATCTTGATCGATATAACGTTTACGTAACTGACGCTCCGTTAGGCCTCCATGATCTCTGGAGCGTCTACGCGATTGACCGACCTGACCTAAAGAGCGAAGGCTGGTCCCCAGTGACACCTAAGCGACTATTAGACGGTGATCACGTTGGCAACATTTTTACAGCAATTCGTGAAGGTGATGTCCTGCTTCATCACCCCTATCAGTCGTTTACCGATTCGGTGGAGCAGTTCGTGGCCCAAGCAGCTCACGACCCCAAAGTTGTTGGAATCAAGCAGACGCTCTATCGAACCTCCGGGGATTCGCCAATTGTTCGATCTCTAATCGATGCGGCCGCTCGCGGCAAGCAGGTGGTCGCTCTCGTAGAGCTGAAGGCGCGTTTCGACGAAGAGGCAAACATCGAGTGGGCGAAAGCGCTCGAAGACGCTGGTGTTCACGTGGTCTACGGGATTGTTGGGCTGAAAACTCACTCGAAAATTACACTGGTCTTAAGAAGCGAAGGCGAGAGTACGGCCAGGTACGCACACATTGCTACGGGTAATTACAACGGAAAGACTGCTCGGCAGTATGAAGACCTCGGCCTCTTTACCTGCGACCCAGACATTACGAGGGATGCTGGGGAGCTCTTCAACTACCTAACAGGCTTCGCTCGAATAGGAAATTACCAACGGTTAATTGTGAGCCCGTTGAATACTCGAAGTCGAATGGTTGAACTGATAAATCAGCAGCGCGATTTGGGTTCTAACGGTCGGATTGCGATAAAGGTAAATGGTTTGACCGACCCGACGATTATCGACGCGCTGTATGAAGCATCGATAGCTGGTGTAGAGGTTCGCCTCATTATCCGAACCTTGTGCTGCTTGCGTCCGGGAGTACCGGATCTTTCGGAAAACATTTCTGTCCACTCGGTGGTGGGCGAGTTCCTGGAGCACTCGAGAATGTTCTCCTTTGGGCAACGCGATTCTGATAACTATTCCGTTTTTATGGGCTCGGCCGACTTAATGGAGAGAAACCTCGATCGCCGGGTCGAAGTCATCGTGCCGCTGTTAGACGCCGCCATCCGAGACGAAGTAGAAGACTTTTTTGATGTCACCTGGCGGGACGATACACACACTTGGGTGCTCGGTACCGATCGTCGCTGGCGTAAGCTTCAATCTGTTAACAATTTCTCCGCTCAAGAAGAATTCAAGCGCCGGGAGTTGCTGAAGAGCCGGACTGTTTCGAATTAGTCGAGGTTCTTCTCCACTGGAGCGAGGCATACGCCACACCGCCAACTGGAATTGGGATCCAGAAGTTGATTAAACGGTATGAGAGAACTGCCAAAATTGCCTGTCCGTGGGGGACTCCGAATCCCACCAACGTAGGAATCAAGACACCTTCGACAACTCCAAGGCCAGCAGGCGTAATGGGAATCGCGGCCAGCACATTCGCAAGGCCGTATGCAACCAAAAGATCGATGGGTGATACGACGGTTCCGAAGGCCCACAAACAGACCCACAAACAGGCCGCGTCAAAGAGCCAATTTAGAGCCGCCCAAGTGAAGGCCCACCACAGGTTGCGACGGTTATTAATCAAAAGCGTGATGCGTTCGGCGATCTTACGAAGCGATGAGCTCACGCGGTCTTGATCAATTGCGGGGATGTGCCGTGCAAGAGTCCTAATCCAAGCATCTGCGTGCCTTTGCCCGCGGGTTATCAGCAATATGGTGCCGAAGAAGGCCAACAGCAAGAAGACCCCGGCCAGTGCGGCAAATCCGTACACAGGATTTACCCCGTGTAGGGGGATTGAGATGACGAGGGTTGACCAAAAGAGGAGGTTCAAAACGACAGCGGAACCGCTTCCTTGCGCCGCCATACCAAAGCCAGCGGTTTCCTTAGGGACGCCAAGATCTTTGAAGACTCGATAGGCGAGTGCGCCGGCAGGCGCATTTCCACCTGGCACCACGTGACTGATGGCGAGTCCAGCTAGGTTTACGCGCATTGTGTTGAAGCGACTCGGAGCGTACGGGTAGAGCACTGTTCGGGTCAGCTCCACGTAGGAGTAGATCGCCAAAATTTCGAGCCCGAAAGCCAGGGCCACAATTATCGGATTGAGCCCAGTTAGTAGGTGGAGACTCTTGCGGGCAGAAGCAAATTGAGGCAAGACTAAATACTCGATGATGAAAATAAGTGATCCAACGCTCAGAATCACCCGAATTTCTTTAGGTAATCGGAATCGGCGTTTGGCTGGTTCGGTCGTCATCTCAACTACAACTTTGCCACAATTGAGCATTGACAATGGCACTTCGCACTGAGACTTAGTACGTTTTCTGTAAGATTGTGGGATGCGCACTCTCGTTGTTCTGCCCACCTACAACGAGATTCTCAATATTGAACCGATGTTGCGTGCTTTGCGGGAAATAGTCCCCGAGTGCCACATATTGGTAGTTGATGACAACAGTCCTGATGGCACCGCTGACAAAGCCGGTTCGCTGTCGAGTGAGTTGGGGAACATCCAGGTGCTTCGCCGAGAAGAAAAGTCAGGGCTGGGCGGGGCCTACAGAGCCGGCTTTGCCCTGGGACTTTCCGAGGGCTACGAGCGGTTTGTTGAGATTGATTGCGACTTCTCGCACGACCCGAAGGCACTACCGAAGCTGTTGACAGCAGCCGATACGGTCGATGTTGTGATTGGGTCACGGTACGTCAAGGGCGGGGAGATTCCTCGATGGGCTCTTTCTCGGCGACTGCTCTCTCGGGGTGGGAATCAATACGCATCATTTATGTTGGGATTAAAGGTTCAAGATTCGACAGCTGGGTATCGCGTGTATTCGTCCAAGGCCCTGAGTTTGATCGATTACCAGTCGGTGAGCGCCGATGGCTACGGTTTCCAGATTGAGATGACCTACCGAGCTCGCCGTGGCGGAGCATCCATTGTTGAGATTCCAATCTCGTTTTCAGATCGTACTGCTGGTGAATCCAAGATGTCCGGCAACATAGTGGTCGAAGCACTTCTACTCGTTACCAAATGGGCCCTTGCAAGACCCTTGCTGATAATTAAACGCGGTCAATCAAAATAGAAGACAGCACGCTCGCGAGCTTGTCTTTTGTTTCTTCACGTTCGGCGATCGGATCGGACTCGCTCACGATACCGGCACCAGCCCAGGCCTCGAAAATGTCGCCTTGGATCATGACACCCCGAATGCCCACCCACCATTGACCGTTCCCTGCGGCATCGACCCATCCAACCGGTCCAGCGTAGTGGCCACGTTCCTGCATTTCGAGGCGCGTCAAGAGCTCCTGAGCCTTTACACGGGGGATTCCGCACACTGCCGCAGTTGGATGTAGCGCACGCAGTAGTGACACTACCGAGGGCGATTCGCCACGTGGCCCGGCAGCTCGAATCCAGCTGCTCAAATGTGCGACGGTGCGCAGAGACATTATCGAGGGGGTGGAGTCGGCTTGAACATCCTCGAAGAGACCTTTTAGAATACCGTCAATCTCATCGACCAGTAGCTTGTGCTCGTGCAGATTCTTCGCTGACCCGAGAAGCCAATTTTGATAGTTCTCAGGCGGAACATTTGAGGGAAGCGCAATGGTGCCTGCCAAGGGATTGCAAGATACTAAGTCGCCAATCTTTTGCACCAGCAACTCTGGAGATGCGCCGACATACCTTCGCCCAGCACTGATAGGCATCGAATAGAGAGTGCATGTCGGTTCACGCTTGCGAAGCCGATTGGCTAACGACCCAGGGTCGATTACCGAGGGCACGGAGCCTTTGACCGACCTAGCCAGGACGACCTTGTCCACCTCTTTTTGTCGGAGCATTTCGACTGCGCTGGCAACGTTGTGCGCGTACTCTTCGGGAGTTGGTTCGTATCGAAATGAACGAAGACTTTGCGGTTCTTGATCGATCAATTCAAATTCATCAAGCAGGGCAATGAGTCCGGAGCTACCTTCGCTGGTCGTTACGAAGGTGCGACCATCTTTGTACTGTGTGACCAAGACTTCGGGGACACATAAGAAGCCGGGCGAACCTTGATTGAAGGGAAGTGAGCCGAATGCGACGACTGCCGAGTCGCTCGGCCCTGGATCGCCAGCAATCTCATGAGCAGAGAGAATCGACTCCACTGATAGTTCGGGTTCGAGGTCAATCGTTAAAACTGGTGCGCCAAGACCAACTCGCAATACTTGACCATCATCGAGCAACCACCCTGAACTAGAACCAGCTGCACGCAGCGTGTCGGGATTCAGAGGCGCAACGGTAAGTCGGTGAAACTTCATCCATTCCTCGTCGCAACGAGTTGTTGGCTGAGTCCGCCCATCACAAATCGGTGATTAACGGCTGAGAATCCAGCCCGATTGAGCATTCTGACCAGCTCGTTGGCTTCTGGCAAATAGGCGGTGGATTTGGGCAGGTAGCTGTACGCAGCCCGGTTAGAGAGTATTGAACCAAGAATCGGCACAATCTTTCGGAACCACAGGCGAAAGCCAAGGCGGAGCATTCCAGATCGAGGTTCGGCGACTTCTAGGATGCTTAATCTCCCGCCGGCTCGCAAGACGCGAGCCATCTCATCGAAGGTGCCCTGCAAATCGGTGAAGTTTCGCAAGGCGTAACCGCAGGTAACTCCGTCAAATTGGCCATCGGAGAACGGCATCTGCGAACCATCGGATTGGACCCGATCACTCACATCGTGAGCGGCATTTAACATCCCAAAACTGAGGTCGCTGGCTACTACTCGCTGACCTTGTTTTGCTAGCTCCCTGGCGAAGTCTCCGGTTCCCGAGGCCAAATCCAACACGGTCGAGCCAGCCGGGAGATACAAGTCACGAACCGAAGCTCGCCGCCAGTTTGCGTCGAGCCCCAAGGTCATTATGCGATTTACGAACTCGTAGCGACCTGCTATCGAGTCAAACATTGCTCGAACCGCACGAGTCTTTTCGTCGCCTTGGGGGAGTTGTGAGCGTGCCACGACAAGTAATCCTAGTGGCTTGTCTAAATCAGTAATCTCTTGAAACGATTGGTAATGTGGACTGATGGACCACTCGACAAAAGACGAACATCACCGCGACGTTGCGAGCGGCGGGTTTCGCGCTGCACTGTTTGGTCTGGCAGACGGACTGGTTACCAACGCCTCCCTAATCCTTGGTTTTGCCGGAGCAAGCCCTGGCCATGCCGTAGTTCGGCTGGCCGGAATTGGTGGGTTGGTCGCTGGAGCCTTTTCGATGGCTACTGGTGAATATATTTCTGTGCAGAGTCAAAAAGAATTGTATGAATACGAAATTGAAGTCGAGAGAAAAGCTCTCGAAGCGGACCCCGAAGAGGAGTTGCACGAGCTGACGGCAATTTTCGTTAAACGAGGGGTGGAACAAGATGTTGCGGAGCGTTTGGCGGCTGACTTGATGCGCAATCCGGATCTCGCCTTGCGTACGCACACACGAGAAGAGCTCGGAATTGACCCAGATTCTCTTGCGAAGCCCTGGGTCGCGGCCTATTCTTCGTTCGCCTTCTTTTCTGTGGGAGCGCTAATTCCACTGCTCCCTTGGCTGTTTAGTTCTCACGGGAATCCATTGGTGATATCGCTAATTCTTACCGGGCTCGCATCTGCAGTTGTTGGTGGAAGTGTGGGCTGGTTTACCCATCGCGGTGTGGTGTTCTCGGCTCTGCGATCGTTGCTGATTACCACTGTTGCGGCCGGTGTTACTTATGGCGTTGGCCACTTTGTTGGCGCTTAATTACTTTTCGAAAAGCACCATCTGATCGCGCCGTTGTACCGTAAAGCCGAATGATTCATACAAAGTTTTAGCGGAGTTGTTTGACTCCTCGACAAAGAGCATGACTCTTGATGTTCCCTTTAGTTGCAGGTTTCGAAGTCCGGCGGTCAAGGCGACTGCGCCAAGTCCTCGACCTTGATGTTTTGGCGAAACCCACAGTACGTATATTTCGCCTTCACGCAGCGGGTGCAACTCATGAATTTTTGTCCAAACCGATGCAACAATGTCGTCGCCATCGTGCACAATCAAAAAGCCGGATGGATCAAACCAAGGTTCACCAAGGCGCTCAATAAGGTCTTGCTTGTTCCAAGTACCTTGCTCGGGATGTGTGGCGAAAGCAGCGTTATTGGTGGCAATCCATGCCTCAAGGTCTGTTTCGATGTCAAATGGTCGGATGGTCAAACCGCTGCTCTTGTCTACAAACTCAGTATTCAACTCAGCGCTCATCATTAGTAGGGTCCGGATGGGAATTCCTGGCAGCCCCTGTTGCTCGTCTCGAACCCACCAATGGAGGTGGGGGTGCTGTGCAGTGACTGAATTTATAAGGTCGTAATCGAACGAGCCACCGGCCATTTCCCCAACTGCGGGGTCCTCGCCGCTAACTAGGGCAAAGCCAACGATACGTGCATTGTCTTCCTTCAGCCAAAATCCTGCCTGACGATTGTGTAACACCATCCTTCGGGCTACTTCATCAATTGGAGCCCTCTGTAACTGGCCCTCAATTTCGTTGAGTAATTGAAGCACATCTAAACGCTCTCGGGCGCTTAAGTGCGTTGTCTGTCGCCAGCCGTTCACCGGTCTAGACCTTGGTCGAAACTCGCTGAAGTCGACGCAAGAGGGCGCCCACAGTGCGCTCGGCGGCCACTAATTCGGCGTACACCTCGGTAGATACCTGCTCCTCGCCGAGTTCGACGAGTTGGGTGATGCGCGACGCAAGTTCGGTCATCGTCGAGGTAATTGTGTTTAATTCTGACTGGACACTCATAAACACCTCCCTGAAAGCGATAGCGCAGCGTTCGTCTAGCGTAATAGGGAATGACGAACATTTCCGACACTGGCGACCAGATCCTCGCTTGGGTGAGACTGCGAATCTCCGGTGAGGACGCGAAAGCGTACCTCCAAGGGCAAATTACGCAGGATGTAGGGTTGGCGGCACAAGGTGCTTGGACATATATTCTTCAACCCGACTCCACTGTTTTGAGTGTGGGCTGGCTTTCTTCTGACGGCTCAGATCTTCTGCTCGACGTATCAGACGAAAGCTTCGAGGAAGTCTTGGGTCGATTGAAGCGTTTCATCCTTCGCTCGCGGGTTCAAGTGAGTGCTGAAAGCTGCACGAGTCCCGTTCTCAAAAATTACCGAGAAGCCTTCGAAATGAACTATCCCGTACATCTCCCTGTCGGCGACTTCACCCCGCACAGTTTCGGTCAAGACTGGATTACTCGAGGTGTTTGCTTCACCAAGGGTTGTTACACCGGTCAAGAACTGGTGGGGCGATTAGACGCTCGACAAGCTCCGGTGCCGTTCCGCATCGTTCGACTGAAGGCTGACTCATTGGATTCCATTGAAGAACTGGTGCACCAAGGGAGCCAGAAGGACAAGCAATCGGTTCTGTGGGGCTTCAACAACGGTGATGAATACAAAGCCGTAGCCATTCTGCATCGAACCTGTTTAACACCAGAATTCCTTGGCTCGCACCCATTGGTGGAGCTACTTGACATCAAACCGTGAGCGCCGCTAACTACGATTGTGAAGTGGAGGAGCTAAATGAGGTTTGATCTCGACGGTCTTTTGATAAAGATTTCTGGTGTAACCAATGAACAGGATGCGCTACTTGCGATTGGTCTTGGGGCGTCGGCGGTCGGCTTCGAGTTTTTTTCGGGGCCCCGCCAAGTGACTCAACAGTTGGTGACGGAAATCGTTCACCGTTTACCTGCAGGCGCGCTCACAGTTGGCGTTTTTCGAGGCGACATGCCTCAGCATGTTGTCGAGGTAGCCAACAACGTTGGCCTTTCGGCGGTCCAAATTGATGGTCCAGTTTCTCCCGGTGCGCTTGGCTACATCAGCGAACGAGTCCGGACAGTTTTGCGAATGGCCCCATCAACCCAATCAGCGGTTGCGGCGGCTCAAGAGTGCGACTATTTACTCCTGCCAGAAGTGGACTCGAGACAGGAACTTGTCGAGTCACTTGACTTTATTTCCAAATATGACCAGTTCACGCCACTTCTTGCTTCTGGGGGACTGAATGTGGACAACGTCGTGGATGTCGTTCAGAACTACCCAGTGTGGGGAGTTGACGTTCGCAGTGGGGTAGAGGTTTCGCCTGGAGTCATAGACCCCGGATTGATGGGTGATTTCATTTACAACGCCAAATGGGCGTACGAAAATTCATATGTTGAAAGACGACACGGCTTTCTCGACTAAACGAGTTATTGCACGCGACGGAAAATTACGCTTCCGTTGTGTCCGCCAAAACCGAATGAGTTAGACAGAACAACATCGTAATTTCCAGGGCGCGGTGCGCCCGTCACCACATCTAACCCAATTGCAGGGTCAACATTCTTCGTGCCAGCAGTCGGCGGGATGATTTGATTGCGAAGAGTTAGAACCGAGACAACGCCCTCAAGTGCACCTGCCGCGGACAGCGAGTGGCCGAGGTGGCCCTTTACTGAAGTAACAGGCGGAACCTTGCCTCCAAAAACATGACGCATGGCAACCGACTCCGCCAGGTCATTCAAGGGAGTCGATGTGCCGTGAGCGTTAATGTGACTGACTTGATCAGCTGTAATGTCCGCATCAGCGAGTGCGAGTTCCATGCAGCGAATCGCTCCGTTACCTTCTGGGTCAGGTGCAGTGATGTGGTGAGCATCAGCCGTGGACGCCGCGCCAATCACTTCAGCGTAGATGGTGGCACCGCGAGCAATTGCGTGGTCCCAGTCCTCCAGGATCAAAACTCCTGCTCCTTCTCCCATGACGAATCCATCACGTTCAACGTCAAAGGGCCGAGATATATCTGAATTAGAAAGTGCAGTCATGTTTCGAAAGCCGCTTTCGGCAATCTCAACCATTACGGCTTCTGCGCCTCCAGCAACCGCAACGGTGCAACGTCCTGAGGCCACCAGGCGAGCGGCATTACCAATCGCGTGAGTGCCGGCAGCGCATGCGGTGGTCACCGTTTCAGCTGGACCGCCGAGCCCGAACCGCATCGACACGGCTGCGGTGGCGGCGTTGGGCATCATCATTGGCACCATGAACGGTGAAACGCGAGCGGGGCCTTTGGTATTGAGGGTATTGACTTGGTCGAGGACGGTCTGGAGTCCACCAATTCCGGTAGTGACAATAGAACCACCGTCGATAATTGGCGAAGTCAAGCCGGAATTAATCCATGCCTCATCGGCCGCGACAACTCCGTAGAGGGTAAACGGGTCCAGACGCCGCAACTCCTTCGGGCCACCTATGTGGCTGGCATCAAACTCGCCTAAACGCTTAGAAGTGGGCGCTTCGGGGGATTGAAGGGCGTTCCAGAGTGCGTCAACACCGACTCCGACGCACGACAGTGCGCCCAATCCAGTTACGGCTACTCGGCGTCCTTGAATCGGACCCGACGAGGTGATACCAATACGCACTTAGAGCTTGGCGTAGATCAGTTCGAATGCTTCGCCGACGATGCCGATGTTCTTGAGCTCGTCTTCGGCTACTTCGATGTTGAAAGTTTCCTCAAGAGCCATAACAAGCTCCACGAGGTCGAGGCTGTCTGCGCCAAGGTCGTCAGCGAATGACGCCTCCATAGTTACCTTGCTCGCGTCCACTGCCAATACATCGACGCAGTTCTGTGTGAATTTTGCGAAAGCTTCGTTGCGGTCCATAATCATCCTTCGTACGGTTTCTGATTGACCATCTTACCGAAGTCGCTGCATCGGTTGGGTATTACAACCCCATCGACATGCCACCGTCAACAGCAATCACTTGCCCGGTTACGTACCTCGCCGAGTTACTGGCGAGGAACCCAACAACTTCGGCGATGTCTTCGGGCTGTCCGCTTTTACCCATCGGTATCATCGCCAACATTGCGTCACGAGCAGCACCAATATCGGCGGTCATGTCAGTGTCAATCAAACCAGGGGCAACAACATTTACCGTCACGCCTCGTCCGGCGACCTCAGTGGCGAGTGACCTCGCTAGGCCCACTACTCCAGCCTTAGAAGCCGCATAGTTCGCTTGGCCAGGGTTTCCTACGAAGGGACTGATCGAAGAGATAAAGATAACTGAGCCGGAACGGGCTTTAATCATTGAAGCGATTGCGGCTCGGGCACAATAGAAAGCGCCATCGAGATTGATTGACAGAACATCGCGCCACTGATCATCGCTCATGCGCATAGCGAGCCCGTCTTTAGTGATTCCAGCATTTGCCACGAGGACATCGATCGGACCGAATTCTTCAATTGCGGACTTGAAGGCGGCATTAACCTCGCCGGAGTTTGAAACGTCCACAGCGATGCTCTTGGCGCATCCCGCAGGGGCCTCTCCGGAGCGTGAAGCACCAACAACGTTGTCGCCGGCGTCGATGAAAAGTTGGGCGATGGCCTTGCCGATACCTCGGCTAGCTCCGGTGACAATTACGTGACGGCTCATAGTTGAATCTGGCTCATTTCTTGAAGGTTATTGGGGGCGAGTTGAGTTTGGAATTCTCGAATGCGCTTCGTAAGGCCAGTGAGAACGCCCGCTGGTGGCAGTTCGATAGTCGTCGTTACCGAGGCGGGTAGCGCGAGTGTCGCGGCTAGAAAGTCAACTGGCGAGGTCATCTGCTTGCTCAACAATTTGAGCCACTCGGCGGCTTCGGTATGGGGCTTCCCATCAACGTTCGCTATGAGAATATTTTCTGTTTTTCCCCAAGAAACGCTCGCAAGTCCAGCATCGAGTTCAGCTTGAGCGCTTGCCATCAAGGGCGAGTGAAAGGCTCCACCAACGGGGAGTGGTGTTGCGCGCTTCCAGCCCAACTCTTTGTGATTAGTTAGGACGTACTCCAAGCCGTCACGAGTTCCGGATAAAACAATCTGACCAGTGCCGTTGATATTTGCAACCCACACGTCGGCAAGTCCAGAGAGATTCTCGCGCGCGCCCTCTTCAGCTCCCATGACCGCAATCATGGTGCCAGGCGAGCGTTCAGCAGCGCGCGCCATCGCGCGACCGCGAATCCCGATCAATCGAGCCCCTTCAGAAAGCGAAAGCAAACCTGAGGCGACGAGGGCCGAGAATTCGCCCAGAGAATGTCCGAGGAGGAAGCGGGGGAGCACACCTCGGTCTCGAAGTTCGCGGAATCCAATCATTGACAACGCGAAGGTTGCGATTTGCGCTCTGTCGGTGCGGACGACCTCTTCATCGGACGCCACCAAGAGGAGGTGCTCCACATCAATTTCGGCGGCCTCACTTACCTCACCTACGAGCGGCCAGTGTTCGGACTCGCGCCACGCTAGACCAGCTGCTCCAGTGAGTGAGCCCTGGCCGGGGAACAGGGCGACGATGTCGTCGCGCATCTCAGGTACTTCCATTGTTCCTCCAATGTGCAGCGTGCCCAGAGTGGGACTCGAACCCACACGCCCTCTCGAGCAAAGGATTTTGAGTCCTCCGCGTCTGCCATTCCGCCATCCGGGCTGCGCGTAAAGGATACCAAGAACTCTAAGGTGGACCTATGCGCTGGAGGTTGCTGAGTAAAACAACTCAATTGGATGCCCCAATTGTCGCCTCATCGCAGGTGCACAGCGTCCGAGAACACCTCTATCTCGAAGTGGAAGAGGCGGGAATGATTGGATACGGTGAGATTTCCCCTCAGCCGGAACCTCTGAACGGTGATGCTGGCATAGGCGAAATTATCTCTGAATGGGAGACTCATCTTTCCGTGTCGTTCGAGGAAATCTGCCGGCGTGAGAACCAGCTCCCGGAGTGGTTCCGAGCGTCCCGTATAGCCGGCCCGCGCTCAAGTGCAAATTTTGCCAGTGCGATGCTGGAGATGGCATTACTAGACCTTGAATTAAAGCGGTCGGGTCAATCGCTAGGCGAAGTGTGGGCGAGCAAATTCGAAACAGCTCACCAGTTCACCGTCTCGGGAATTTCTTCTGGCGAATGGCTCGTCCCAAGAGGCGTACAGCGGTTGCGAGTGAAGTTGGGAGGCGAACCGATTAGTGACGAGGCAATTTCTCGAATTGAGACCGTGGGAATCCCCGTTATCCTCGATTTCAATTGTGCTGCGCCGTCGATTGACTCGGTGATCGATGCTGCTCGAAAGGTCGGCCAACTCGTTAATGCGGTTGAACAGCCTTTTGCCGTTGGGAATTTCGTTGACCATGCGCTACTCGCCAGTGAGATTGGTTGCAGGGTGTCGCTTGACGAAGGGATACGAAATTTGTCGGACCTGCAGCTGGCCTCGCGCCACCGGGCAGCTTCATTGGTCTGTGTCAAGCCCGCCAGGGTGGGCGGGTTCGCGAATGCGAGAGCAATCGTGCAAAAGGCGGCGGAGCTTGGAATTGCCAGCTACGTCGGCGGCTACTTCGAGTCACCACTTGCCCGGAACGTGAACGCGATGTTCGCGAGAAATATGACGATTGAACCGAGTGACACTTCATGGGTGAACGCGTCATCGGGGTGTGAGGCAGATTTTCAAACCACTTCGACGGGTCATGGGCTGGTCCCCACTGAAGACTTCTTAAACCACTGTCGGGTGATTGCTACCTCTACAATTTCTCTATGAGCGCTCGTTCGGCCAAGCGACATATCGACGATGTGCAACGTCAGCTCAATCAGGCCCGCGAGAGTCTGCACATTCTTGAAGAGCAGGTTGCGTTGTGGCGAGACAACCTCGATGAGGCGCGGATTCGAGCCCTAGTTTCAGAAACGCCACTGCAAACCAAGGAGTATGAAGAGCTTGCGAGACACGTACAGGTTGCTGAGGCCGAAATGGGTCGCCGCCTTCTAGAAGTGTCTGAGTTGGTCGCCAAGCGAGATGAGCTCCTCAGGGATTGGAATCCGCAATGACCAAGTCGCGGCGGGTTGTGATTGCTGATGATGAGTCGATTATTCGCCTTGATCTAAAGGAGCTGCTCGAGGCGGCCCACTTTGAAGTGGTGGGGGAAGCCCCTGATGGCCAAACGGCTCTTGAGCTGATCGAAAGTCTGAATCCCGACTTAGCCCTCCTTGATGTGAAGATGCCAGTGCTTGATGGAATTGAAGTGGCTCGGCGAGTTGCTCACAATACGCCGGTCGTCCTTTTGACTGCATTTTCTCAGCGAGTGTTGATCGAGGATGCGGTTTCCGCTGGCGTCACTGCGTATTTGGTTAAGCCCTTTAAGGGAAATGAAGTCGTTCAGAAATTGAATTGGATCATTGACTCCGAAAATGTAGAGCTCGCTCCCGGTGTGGGAATTGACGACAAGATTGAAACCCGGGCATTGGTCAATCAAGCAAAGGCTGTGTTGATGAATCGTCTGGGGGTGGATGAGTCCGCGGCATTTGAGGCAATCCAGTCAACGGCCATGCGTGACCGGACAAGGATGCGCGATGTAGCCTTACGAATCGTGAATGAGGGTATCTATGAGTGACAAGGATCGCCCGCTTCTATTACTGGATGGAATGTCGCTGGCCTTTAGGGCGTTTTACGCCCTCTCAACTGATATTCAAACCAGTGAGGGAGTGGTGACGAATGCGCTCCACGGTTTTGCGTCCATGCTGCTGACTTTGATCAAGGATCAGAATCCGAAGGCACTAGCCGTGGCCTTTGACTTGGCGGGTGGAACCTTTCGCCACGAAATGACCGAAGACTACAAAGGCGGACGGGCAGAGACGCCAGTTGAAATTGAGCACCAATTCGAATTGATTCGCTCGCTTTGCGAAGTCCTCCACATTCCTGTGGTGGGCGTCCCCTCCTTCGAGGCCGACGATGTCTTGGCGACTTTGGCCTCGCGAGGCCGAGACCATAAAATGCCAGTGGTAGTTGTCACGGGAGATCGTGACTCGTTCCAGCTAGTAGAAGATCCCTACATTCGGGTGCTGTACAACCGCCGAGGGGTTTCTGACTACTCGCTCTATGACGAGGCGGGAATTTTTGAGCGATGCGGAATTGACCCGCAGAGATACGTTCTGCTGGCGGCTCTTCGAGGCGACACTTCAGACAATCTGCCGGGCGTTCCGGGAGTCGGTGAGAAAACGGCGGCCAAACTGTTCGCTCAGTTCAAGGATATGGACGAGCTCTATCAAAATTTGGTCGGCCTCACTCCGAAATTAAAAGAAAATCTGGCCCTGTACGAAGAGCGTGCTCGTAACAACGTAAAGGTCATGACCCTGGTTCGTGATGTTCCTATTGACTTCACTCTCGAACAGATGCACATGGGTGGCTGGAATCGCCAAGAGGTCGCGGCCTTCTTCGACCGCTTTGAGATGAACTCGATGCGTCAGCGTTACGAAAAGGTTATGAGTACTGGAATGCTGGGAGAGGCCGGCGCCGGAGGCGCAATCCCCGAAAGCTCAGCCAAAACTTCCGCCAAGAAAATTCCACCCGCGAAGGCACTCAAGTCCGCTGCATCACTCGACGAGATCATGAGGGGCGAAGGGCAACTCGCCGTGACCGTAATTGGAACGAGAATCGCGGTGGCGAATGAGGTCACCAGGTCGTTTGTGTGCGTCAATCTCGATGAGTTCATTGAGCGCATTGGCGACCGTGGTTTTGCGGGACACGACCTCAAGCAAGTATTCCGTCGAGCGGGCGAGTTGGGGCACGAATTGGCCTCTCCTCGCGATGACACGACGATTATGGCCTTCCTGATCGATGCGATTTCGGGAAGTTACCAACTCGGCGATATTGCGCATCGCTTCTTAGATGAAGCCGTGACGGATGGCCCGGCGAGCCTCTTCGACGTCCAGGCTTCGGAGGAGTTGCTAAAGCGAGACATTGAAATAGTCCTCCGGTTGCTGCCAGTGCTGAGACAAGAGATTGAACGGCTGGAGCT
The DNA here is from genome assembly GCA_903825035.1 of uncultured Actinomycetes bacterium. Taxonomy (GTDB): domain Bacteria; phylum Actinomycetota; class Acidimicrobiia; order Acidimicrobiales; family RAAP-2; genus RAAP-2. The sequence continues at coordinate 19,949 of CAIJYV010000024.1, forward strand.
GACCCGGGTGTACACCGAGATTGAGTTGCCTCTGGTTGCCGTCTTGGGTCGAATGGAGGCTCGCGGAATCTGCGTTGACCGTCAGATGCTGATGGACATTTCCGAAGAGTTTTCGGCAGAAGCGGCCGCCTTGGATAAAGAGATTCAGAAGATCGCTGGTCACGAGTTCAAGGTGAACTCACCGTTGCAGTTACAAGTCGTCCTGTTTGAGGAATTGAAGCTAACACCAGTTAAAAAAATCAAGAGTGGCTATTCGACCGATGCGAACTCGCTAGAGGCAATCGCGCACGAACACAAAATCGTCGAGAAGATTCTTCGCTACCGCGAAGTGGAAAAGCTTCGCAGCACGTACGGTACTTCGCTGATCGAGTCAGTCCAGCCCGACGGCCGAATTCACGCAATCTTTAATCAGACTGTGGCGCGCACGGGACGTTTGTCCTCGGAGAATCCGAACCTCCACAACATCCCGGTTCGCTCATCCGATGGACGACGGCTGCGATACGCCTTCGTCCCCGAACGTGGCTGGCAGATGGCCGTGTCGGACTACAACCAAATCGAACTTCGAATCTTGGCGCACCTGTCGCAAGATGCAGGATTGCTTGCGGCGTTTGCGTCGGGTGAAGATGTTCACCGAACAATCGCGGCTTCGGTTTTTGGAGTCGCTCCGGCCAAGGTGACCTCCGAACAGCGTGAAATCGCCAAAGCAGTTTCGTACGGACTCGCCTACGGGATGGAGGCCTTCGGCCTGAGTCAAAGGCTTGGCATCTCCGTTGGTGAGGCGAAAAAGATTATGACGAAGTACTTCGATGGGTTTCCGAGTTTGAAGAAATACATGGACGACACAATTAAGGAGATTCGGATTAAGGGGTATTCGAGAACCGAGTTCGGTCGAATTCGCCCCTTCCCAGACTTAGCGACCGCGGTAGGTCCTCAAAAGGCCGCGGCCGAACGCCAAGCGATGAATGCGGGAATCCAAGGTTTAGCCGCCGACATCTTCAAGTCAGCACTCGTGCGTTTGGATCGGGGGTTGTTCAACGCTGGACTTCAGGCCCGCCTTGTCTTGCAGGTCCACGACGAAGTTTTGGTGGAAGCCCCACCAGCCGAGAAGGAACAGGTTGAGAAGATTATGTTCGAAGCGCTAACCGGGGCCGCAACCCTCTCGGTTCCGCTCGAGGTCTCCCTTAAATGGGGCGAGAACTGGGCGGCAGCTAAGGGCTAGGGCAGAATCCTGTAGGCTTGAGCGCTGCTTCAACACCGGTGAAGTGGCTCTAATCGCCTAGTCAGGCCCCGGTGTGGTCAAAGAAAAGACTCCTCATGAGCGACGGCAACAGCCTCCTCTCTACCCAACCAATGGGTACATTCGACGAAAAGGGCAACTACATCCCTCGCGTCATCACCGAAGACAACTTGGCCGGCGCTGATATCGCTGAGCTTGTTGGTAATTCAGTCCTCGAGTTCGACGATGGCGACTTGGTCGTTGGTACGGTCGTAAAGATCAGCCACGACGAAGTTTTGCTCGACATCGGATTCAAGTCTGAGGGTGTAATTCCATCACGCGAACTTTCGATTCGCAACGATGTCGACCCCTCGGAAATCGTATCTATGGGCGAGCGCGTTGAGTGCCTCGTTCTGCAGAAGGAAGACAAGGAAGGCCGTTTGGTTCTTTCGAAGAAGCGCGCACAGTACGAGAAGGCTTGGGCCAACATCGAAGAGGTCAAGAACCGCAACGAAGTGGTCAAGGGTCTGGTTATTGAAGTGGTCAAGGGTGGACTTATCGTCGACATTGGTCTGCGCGGATTCTTGCCTGCGTCACTGGTTGAGCTGCGCCGTGTTCGCGAACTACAGCCCTACATCGGCAAGACCGTTGAGGCGAAGATTATTGAACTCGACCGAAACCGTAACAATGTTGTTCTTTCGCGCCGTGCGTGGCTTGAAGAGACCCAGAAAGAGCAACGCGGGGACTTCTTGCAGAACCTCAAGCCAGGCGAGCGCCGTCACGGTGTTATCTCCTCGGTCGTTAACTTTGGTGCTTTCGTGGACCTCGGCGGTATGGATGGTTTGATCCACGTATCCGAACTGAGCTGGAAGCACATTGACCACCCGAACCAAGTTGTTCAAGTCGGCGACGAAGTAGACGTAGAGGTCTTGGAGGTGGACTACTCGAAGGAGCGCATTTCACTTTCGCTTAAGGCCACCCAGTCCGACCCCTGGCAGGTGTTCGCTGAATCGCACGCCGTTGACCAGCTGGTCTACGGTCGCGTTACCAAGCTGGTTCCGTTTGGCGCATTCGTCCAGGTGGGCGAGGGCATTGAAGGCCTCGTGCACATCTCCGAGCTTGCCGCTCACCACGTGGAGACGGCCGATCAGGTCGTCAGCGCTGGAGAAGAGTTGTGGGTCAAGATCATCGAACTTGACGCCGCTCGTCGCCGCATCAGCCTCTCGGTGAAGCAGGCTGCTGAGGGTGGAGAGGTCTCCGAGGAGTACCGTGAGGCCTTTGGTTCTCACGCGTATGACGCGGATGGCAACTACATCGGCAACTTGGACCTTGGTGATTTCACTCCCGAAAGTGAAGCGCAAGCTGCGTGGGCAGAACTGGCCAAGCCAGCTGCCGGCGAGTCCGAGACGGAACAGGAATCAGCTCCAAGTACCGAAGCTGAGACCGCAACCGAAGAATAACTTCGTTAGAAAATGCCCGCTCCGGGAAACCGGAGCGGGCATTTTTCGTATCAGTAGGATTGGCGAGTGAGAAGAATCGCCATCACCGGGGGTATTGGCTCGGGTAAGACCGCGGTTACTAATTATCTCCAGTCTCTCGGCTACCCGGTTGTCGACGCCGACGAATCTTTAACGCGTGTAACTCAGCCGGGTTCACCGACTCTCGAGATTCTCCAAGACGCATTTGGTCCAGCCGTGATCAACAGCGACGGTAGTTACAACCGCGCATTTGTTTCCCATCTTGTGTTCTCCGACGATTCGGCGCGTGGCCGGCTAAATTCCATAACCCACAGGGCAATTGGAATTGACATAATTGAGAAACTGGCGGAGCTGGAAGACGCTGTAGTTTTCGTTGCCATACCTTTGTTTCGGCCCGCTCATCGCGAGATGTTTGAGCTGAGTGAGGCATGGGCGATTGTCGCTCCAGTTGAAATCGCGGTTGATCGTTTGGTGCAGAGACGTGGGATGATTGAATCCGAGGCCCGGTCGCGCATTGCGTCTCAGATCTCCAATGAAGAACGGATCAGGATCTGCGAGGTGTCGATTGACAACAGTGCGACACTCGATATGCTCCAGCGCAAGGTAGACGAAACGCTTCTCCAGAGGGACCTACATGTCTAAGTTCATCGTTGAATCACCGTTCCAGCCAGCTGGCGATCAGCCAAAGGCTATTGAAGCGCTCGCTCGTGGTGTGACTGACGGTCTTCGCTATCAAACACTCGAGGGAATCACCGGTTCGGGTAAGACCGCCACAATTGCTTGGATGATTGAAAAAGTCCAACGACCCACCTTGATCCTGGAGCCAAACAAATCCCTCGCTGCACAGTTGGCGTCAGAGCTTAAGGAGATGTTGCCCCAAAACCGGGTTGAGTTCTTCGTCTCTTACTACGACTACTACCAGCCCGAAGCGTATATCCCGCGAACCGACACTTTCATTGAAAAAGACTCGTCAATCAATGAGGAGATTGACCGGCTGCGCCATGCGGCAACCTCGTCTTTGCTTATCCACCGAGACACAATCGTCGTTGCGTCGGTGTCTTGCATCTATGGCCTTGGCTCGCCCTTGGAATATCGCGAACGTATGCTCCCGCTTGAGGTTGGTCAGCAGATCGACCAGCGTCAACTGCTTCGACGCTTGATCGAGATGCAATACAACCGCAATGACATGGTTCTCGAACGAGGTCTATTCCGCAATCACGGTGACACGCTAGAAATCCAACCGGCATATTCAAACGAAGCTGTACGGCTTTCTTTCTTTGGTGACGAACTAGAAGAGATCACCTTTTTCAATCCAGTTACCAATGAATTGAAGGGTAAGGTGACCGAATTCACGCTCTTCGCGGCTTCACACTACGCCACGAGTGCGGAAACTCTCCAACGGGCTTGCCGGTCAATTGAGGACGAACTGCAGGTTCAATTGGCTAAATTCAATGCGGAAGGAAAACTGCTCGAGGCTCAACGGCTTCGTTCTCGCACGGAACACGACCTCGAGATGCTCGAACAAACTGGAGTTTGCGCTGGGGTTGAGAATTATTCAGCGCACTTAGATGGGCGCAAGCCAGGTGAGCGACCGTTCACATTGCTCGACTATTTTCCTGAAGACTATTTAGTTGTCATTGATGAGTCCCACGTTGCTGTTCCGCAAGTGCGCGGTCAGTACGCGGGGGACAAGGCACGTAAAGACACGCTCGTCGAGCACGGCTTTCGACTTCCCTCAGCGCTCGACAATCGCCCACTTAATTTCGACGAATTCATGAATCTCGTTCCGCAAATGGTATTTGTATCGGCCACGCCTGGACCCTACGAGACCGAACATTCGGACCAGATTGTCGAACAGGTAATTAGACCTACCGGACTACTCGATCCCATCGTAGAGATTCATCCAACTCAGAACCAAATTGATGACCTCAAACAGCGACTAGAAACTGTTATCAGTCGCAATGAGCGCGCATTAATTACTACGCTGACCAAGAAGATGGCCGAGGACCTCACCGACTATCTCACAAGAGCTGGTTTCCGCGTTCAATACCTACACAGTGATATCGACACCATTCAACGAATCGAAATTCTAAGGTCCTTGCGTCTCGGTGAATTTGACATCCTTGTTGGAATCAACCTGCTCCGCGAAGGACTGGACCTTCCTGAGGTTTCGCTCGTCGCAATTCTTGACGCAGATAAGGAAGGATTCCTTCGATCGAGAAGTGCCTTAATTCAGACGATTGGACGGGCCGCAAGAAACTCCAACGGGCTCGCTGTTCTGTATGCGGACCGAATCACAGATTCGATGGCGGCGGCTATCTCCTTGACCGAACGCCGAAGACTTATGCAGATTGACTACAACAAGGATCATGGAATTGAGCCTAAGACGGTCATGAAGAACGTTTCAGACATTCTCGGTCGGCTTAGAAGCGAAACCCCTGATTCTGGCGTCCAGAGGTTCGAGGTTTTGACCTCGCTCGAAGAAGGTATGCCTGATGACCTCTCGCTCGAAATTGCTCGGATTGAGCGTGCCATGCTCGAAGCGGCGCGCGAATTGCGGTTCGAGGAGGCGGCTGCTTTGCGAGACGTAATGAATACACTTCAGAGTCAAATGTTGCCAGGTTCGACCAGCGGTACGACCACTGACGCGTAACCACTAGATTTTTCCTATGTCTTCCTCAATCCGCGTTCAAGGCGCCAGGGTTCATAATCTCAAGAATCTGTCAGTCGAGATTCCACGGGACAAGTTGGTCGTTTTCACCGGACTATCGGGCTCGGGGAAGTCTTCCCTGGCCTTTGACACAATCTACGCCGAAGGCCAACGCAGGTACGTCGAGAGCCTCTCGGCCTACGCCCGACAGTTCCTCGGTCAGATGGAAAAGCCAGATGTCGATTTCATTGAAGGCTTGTCTCCAGCAATCTCCATTGACCAGAAGACGGCGAGCAGAAACCCCCGCTCAACCGTTGGGACGATTACGGAAATTCACGATTACCTCCGGTTGCTCTTTGCTCGCATCGGAGTACCTCACTGCCACAAATGTGGACGGGAGGTTTCAAGACAAACCCCCCAGCAGATTGTGGATCTGGTCCTACAAAGACCAGAAAATGAGAAGTTCATGGTTCTGGCCACGGTAGTGGAAGGTCGCAAGGGCGAGTATTCAACCCTGCTCAATGATCTAGCAACCCAGGGCTTCTCTCGGGTGCGAATCGATGGGCAAGTATTGGAACTGTCCGACAGGGAAAACATCTCGCTAGCGAAGACACAACGCCACACCATTGATGTAGTTGTCGACCGACTAACCGTGAAGGCAACGCAACGCCAACGTCTGACCGAGTCTGTGGAATCCGCACTCCGCTTGGCGAAGGGTGTCGTTGGGTTCCTATTTATTGATTCCGACGAGTTGGTTACCTATTCGGAGAAAATGGCCTGCACTCACTGTGGCATCTCTTTTACTGAATTAGCCCCTCGCGACTTCTCATTCAACTCGCCCTATGGCGCCTGCGCTACTTGCAGCGGTCTTGGAACTCGATTTGAAGTTGATCCCGAACTCGTTGTTCCCGACGAAGAATTGTCCTTGGCTGAAGGGGCATTGGCACCCTGGGGCGGGAATCGGTACAAATACTTCGACAAGATGATCAAGTCAGTGGCCAAGATGGGCGACATTGACATGAATACGCCGTGGAAAAAGCTCAAAGCCAAGGACAAGCAGCTCATCTTGTTCGGTGTTGACGACAAGGCAGTGCCAGTCAAATACAAGAACCGCTATGGGAAAACGACCACTTACAGCGCTACCTATGACGGAATTATTGAGTGGCTCGAGCGTAAACATGGTGAAGCCGATGGCGAGTGGTCGCGTGAACAGGCTGAGCAGTACATGCAAGAGGTTGAGTGCAACGCCTGCAGCGGTCAGCGGTTAAGGCCTGAGATCCTGGCCGTGACAATTCAAGATGAGTCCATTGCCAGCGTCAACTCCATGACCATCGACGAAGCGATTTTATTTTTCAAGAAACTCAAGCTCAGCAAGCGCGAACTGGCCATTGCTAAGCAGGTTATTAAGGAAATCAACGAACGATTGAACTTCCTCATGGATGTGGGTCTTGACTACCTGACGCTGTCTCGTGCATCGGCGACCTTGTCAGGTGGTGAAGCGCAGCGCATTAGGTTGGCATCGCAAATTGGTAGTTACCTCGTTGGAGTGTTGTATGTACTAGATGAGCCTTCGATTGGTCTTCACCAACGGGACAATCGCCGACTCATCACAACACTCGAACGCCTCCGCGACCTAGGTAATTCAGTAGTAGTCGTTGAACACGATGAAGAAACGATTCGACTTGCAGACTTCTTGGTTGACATTGGACCTGGAGCAGGTGAATACGGCGGACAAGTCGTCCACGCTGGGAGCTATGAAGATATTCTGTCCAATGAGCTGTCTCTGACGGGCCAATATTTGTCTGGCAAAAGACGGATTGAAGTGCCGAAGGATCGCCGGCCGGGTAATGGTGAGCACATAACGGTTGTTGGCGCACGCGCAAACAATCTCCAAAACGTGACGGTCAAGTTTCCACTCGGTGGCTTCGTCGCAGTTACGGGAGTATCGGGGTCTGGAAAATCCACCCTGATTAATGGAATTTTGCTCGCGCACCTAGAACGAGAAGTTAATCGAGCCAAAACCCACGTCGCCGAGCACGACAAAATTACTGGCCTAGAAAGCATTGACAAAGTGGTTGCAGTAGACCAGCAGCCGATTGGTCGCACCCCTCGAAGTAATCCGGCTACTTATACCGGTGTTTTCGACAAAATTCGAAAACTGTTTGCTGAGACTCAAGAAGCGAAGGTCCGTGGCTACCAGCAGGGCCGATTCTCCTTCAACGTACCAGGTAAAAATGGTGGCGGTAGGTGCGAGGCGTGTTCGGGAGACGGCACCATCAAGATCGAGATGCACTTTTTGCCCGATGTCTACGTCAATTGCGAAGAGTGCAACGGAGCGAGATATAACCGAGAGACGCTGGAAATCACCTACCGGGGCAAGTCAATCGCGGATGTATTGAATATGCCCGTAAATGAAGCGCTCGGATTCTTCGAACGGCAACCCGCAATCTTGCGCATTGTTCAGAGCTTGGCCGATGTGGGCCTCGGCTATGTTCGCCTAGGTCAACCCGCTCCCACGTTGTCGGGAGGCGAAGCGCAACGCGTCAAGCTCGCTACTGAACTTGCGAGACGACCCACGGGCCACACTTTTTACGTTCTCGATGAGCCAACTACGGGACTGCACTTTGAGGACGTGAATCGACTATTAGAGGTATTGCACCGGCTCGTAGATCAGGGGAACACTGTCCTGGTGATTGAACACAATCTCGATGTGGTCAAGACGGCCGACTGGATTGTTGACCTCGGTCCAGAAGGTGGACGACGAGGCGGAACGATTGTTGGTGAAGGAACTCCAGAACAGATCGCGAAGCTAAAGACTGCAACCGGGGAAGTACTAAAAGAGGTTCTGCTGGCCGCGAAGAGAAAGTAGCCATGGAACGCCCCGCCGGCATGCCAACCGACCCAGGCTGCTACATTTTTCGCAACTCTGGAAACAACGTCATTTATGTTGGTAAGGCCAAAGTGATCAAAAATCGCCTTGGCTCCTACTTCCAATCGCGAGATGGCTTGTCACCAAAAACCCAGTTTTTAATGGACGAAGCGACCTCAGTTGAGTGGATTGTGACTCCATCGGAACTGGATGCGTTGATTCTTGAAAACGAGTTAATCAAACAATTCCAACCTCGATACAACCTTCGTCTAAAAGATGACAAGAGCTTTCCCTACGTCGCACTTGATTCTCGTACCGAGTTTCCAGTTCCCTTCATTACTCGCGGTAAGCACCAACGTGGTGTGAGGTATTTTGGGCCCTACGTGGACGTCCGCGCACTCCGCGTGACCATTGACGAGTTACTCCATATCTATCCGCTCAGAAGTTGCTCGAGACATAAATTTGAGTACCAGAAAAAAATAGGCCGTCCGTGTCTGCTTTTTGACATTGGGAAATGTTCTGGACCGTGCGTTGGTGCAATAGATCGTGACGGGTATCAAGAGCTCGTTAATTCTTGGGCGCGTTTCCTGTCTGGCGACGTCAGCCAATTAAAGAATTCGCTTCAGGACGAGATGGACGCGGCTTCGAAGAAAACTCACTACGAAGCAGCCGCCAAGGCTCGTGATGGACTAGAAGCCCTCGACCGTGCCGCACAATCTCAGAGTGTGGTTTTGGACACACACTCCAATGTGGACACTTTGGCGGTTTCCACTGATGGCGGTCGAGCGACAGTGGTGCGGTTCAAGGTTCGAAGCGGGCGAGTAATTGGGCGAAGTGTTCATTTCCTCGACCGGTCACTGGATGAAAACACCACCGAAATTCTTGAGTCGGTAATAACGGACATTTACCCGGAACAATCCGATGTTCCGCCCGTCGTGAACGTTCCTAAGGGAACGGACGTTGGGCTGGTGGCTGACTACCTCGCTTCGATAAGGGGCTCAAAAGTTGAGGTTGCGATTCCGATGCGTGGAAAGCGACGTAGGGTCATGGAGTTGGCTCTGCACGATGCCACTTCAGTCATTGCCCGTGATTCTCTCAGGCGTCAGAGCGACCACAACATTCGCTCGCGTGCACTGCAAGAAATCGGCTCAAAGCTTGCCCTGCACCAACCTCCATTCCGAATGGAGTGCTTCGACATGTCCCACCTACAGGGCACCAATTACGTTGGCTCCATGGTGGTCTTTGAAGATGGCCTTCCTATGAAATCTGAGTATCGCCATTTCAATGTCAAGGAAATTCTTGGCAATGACGACTTTGGGGCAATGCAAGAGGTCGTGAGACGGCGACTCGAACACTGGAATGAAGAGCAGCAGTCATCGAAATTTCGTCGTGCGGACTTAATTGTCATCGACGGAGGTCTTGGCCAGCTTCACGCCGCCGAAAAGGCTGCTGAAGAGCTTGGGCTGAAGGGCCAAGTTGAATTTGTTGCCATTGCCAAACGTGAGGAATTCCTGTACCGACCCGGTTCTTCGGACCCGATCATTTTGGATGGTGGCTCAGAAGGGCTCTACATGATGCAGCGCCTTCGAGACGAAGCCCACCGCTTCGCAATCAACTTCCACCGATCAAAACGAGGAAAATCGATGGTGGCGACCACTCTCGAGGGTGTTGAGGGCCTTGGACCGTCGCGGCGCGATCGCCTCATCGAAACCTTCGGCTCGCTCGATGGAATTCGTGCTGCCACCAAGGAGGAACTGGAGGCGCTCCCTTGGTTACCCGCCGAGGTGGCCAGGAGCCTCTACGATCGTGTTAGCGGGCCACGCTCGCCAAGACTCTCAAAGGATGCTGACGAGAATGGATGAAGTCCTACTGGTTACGGGAATGTCGGGTGCCGGGCGCTCGACCGTCTCAGCAGCGCTGGAGGATCTTGGTTGGTTCGTAATTGACAATTTACCTTTGGAATTGGTGGTGCGAGTTAGTGAACTAGCTCTGTCAACGTCAACAGAGTTTGCAGGAGTTGCCTTTATCGTTGGCCGCGCCGGTCGTCAGCAGACCGAGGCGTTGCTTGCAGTTGAAAAAGATTTACAACAACTTCACGATGAGGCGAAAATTCTCTTCCTCGATGCACCAGATGATGTTCTAATCCATCGGTATGAAGGAAATCGGCGCCGCCATCCTTTCCCCGCTCCAACTCTTGCGGACTCCATTTCGGGCGAGAGGTCGGCGCTAGCCACGATCCGCGACGCCGCGGACTTGGTTATTGACACTGGATCGATAAACACCAATCAGCTTCGTACGCGAATTCAAGAGATATTCACTAAAGAAAATGCTCAGCATCCAATGCGTATCTCTATTGTTTCCTTTGGCTACTCCAATGGAATTCCCCGCGATGTGGATCTTGTTTTCGATTGCCGGTTCCTGCCGAATCCTCATTGGATCGAAGAGCTGAGACCGCTTACGGGTCTAGACGCACCGGTCGCCGACTACGTTCTGGCGCAAGAACCAGCCCAACACTTCTTATCGGATGTTGTGAACATGTTGACCTGGCAAATTCCAGCCTTTGCGAATGAAGGCAAGTCCTATCTCTCGATAGCGGTGGGATGTACGGGTGGGCGGCATCGCAGCGTGGCGATTGCTGAGGAGATTCGCTCGCGCTTGGCCATTGCCAATTCGGTGTTCCATCGCGACATCGCACGCTAGCGATTTTCGTTAGAATGGCCTAGTTCTCGGCAAGAGTCGAGTTTTCGAGGAGGCATTGTGGCTGTTCGCGTAGCAATCAATGGTTTTGGACGAATTGGACGTGGATATCTGCGTGCTTCGCTCAAGAACCCCAACATTGAAGTTGTGGCCATTAACGATTTAACCAGTCCCGCGACCCTTGCGCACTTGGTGAAGTACGACTCAACTCAAGGCCTCCTTGCTGAGAACGTATCGGCTACCTCCGATAGCATCACGGTCGGAAGTCGCACCATCAAAGTCCTGGCCGAACGCAACCCTAGCGATCTTCCGTGGGGAGAGCTAAATATTGACGTCGTTATTGAATCGACGGGTATTTTCACTACGAGAGAGGCAGCGAGTCAGCATTTGGCCGCGGGAGCCAAGCGAGTAATCATTTCAGCTCCGGCCACCGAAGTGGACGCGACATTCGTATTTGGCGTAAACGAAGACACCTTCGACGCCGACACGCACAAAATCGTCTCAAACGCCTCTTGCACCACGAACTGCTTCGTCCCAATGGTCAAAGTGCTCGATGACGCATTCGGAATTGAGGGCGGCTTGATGACTACCGTTCACGCCTACACCAACGACCAAAACCTGCTGGACCTTCCTCACAAGGACCTTCGCCGCGCACGCGCTGCAGCGGTCAACATCGTTCCTTCTTCTACAGGTGCTGCCCGCGCAACCAGCCTCGTACTTGAAGCGATGAAGGGGCGCCTGGATGGCACTTCACTTCGAGTTCCAATTCCTGACGGTTCCATTACCGACTTCACTGCGGTAGTGCGCACCACAACCGTTGAGGAAATTAACGCCGCGTTCAAGACTGCCGCTCAAGGTCGCCTCAAAGGCGTGTTGGTTTACACCGACGAGCCCATTGTCTCGAGCGACATTGTGGGAGACCCTGCCTCTTGTACCTTCGACTCGCAAATGACAATGGTTCAGCGCCTTGATGATGAGCGCTCATTGGTCAAGATTTTTGGTTGGTACGACAACGAGTGGGGTTACTCAAACCGCCTCGTCGACCTAACCGCACACATCGGCGGTTAATCCGTGCCAGCTCAACTTCCTGGAATTGAACGACTTGGTGACCTGAATGGTAAGAAGGTCCTAGTTCGGGTCGATTTCAATACGCCCGTACATCTTGTTGATGGCAGGCTGGAAGTTGCTGACGACTTTCGGATTAGAGCCACTCTTCCACTGCTGGAAGATCTGAAGAGCAGGGGAGCACTGGTTGCGTGCATGACTCACTTCGGTCGGCCCAATGGCAAGGTGGTTCCAGAATTTAGCGTCGAGCCAGTACGCCGGCGGCTAAATGAACTCTGTGACGGAATTCAACTGCTTGAGAATCTACGATTCAACCCGGGCGAAGAGGCCAATGATCCCGCCTTTGGAGCCTCGCTAGTCGAAGGTTTTGACTGTTTCATCAATGAAGCTTTTGGGGCTTCACACCGTGCTCATGCGTCGATCATGATTCCACCTACGCTGCTACCAAGCGCCGCCGGACCGAACTTACAAAAAGAGGTTTCGACCTTGCTCGGTGCACTGGAAAACCCGGTCAGGCCGTTCGTGGCGATCGTTGGTGGAGCGAAGGTGAAAGACAAGCTTGCCATCACAAAGGTTCTCTCTCAAAAAGCCGACGCAGTGATTGTTGGCGGTGGAATGGCCTACACCTTCGAGTTCGCTGAAGGCCGGACAATTGGTGGTTCTCTTTTCGACGAAACGAACGTCGAAAATTGCCGAGAGCTTTTGGCGACCGGAAAAATACGAATTCCAATAGATTCACGTGGGTTAGAAAATGGTCAACCGTTTGGTCCTGACGGCGGCATTGCACCAGTTCAGTCCTTCGGAGAGGACATCCCTGAAGGTTCGATGGGCCTCGATATTGGAACTTTATCTGCTGCAATGTTTGTCGAAGAGATCTTGAATGCCGGCACCATTCTTTGGAATGGCCCAATGGGCGTATTCGAAGATACGCGTTTTGCTACCGGAACCGAAGCAATTGCTAATGCGGTGGCCACCTCAAAGGGATTCTCAGTCGTAGGGGGTGGGGATTCTGTAGCCGCCATTCAAAAGTTTCATTTGGAAAATGAGGTTGACTTCGTTTCAACTGGAGGCGGAGCTTCTCTTGAGCTAGTTGAATTAGGCGATTTGCCCGGGCTGCGGGCTCTACGAGATTCGAAGGTTGGAGCATGACGGTGAAGCCACTAATCGTTGGAAACTGGAAGATGAACCATGACTACGTTGAGGCCCTGCATCTAACTCAACAAATCGGCGTAGTCCTGAAGAACAAATCCCGCGAACACGTCGATATAGCGGTGGCTCCTCCATTCGTCGATATTCGGTCGGTTGGGTCAATTATCGAATCGGAACGAATTCCCATTTCGTTGAGCGCCCAGCACGTTTCGATGTTCGAAAGTGGCGCACACACTGGTGAGGTTTCGGTCAACATGCTAAAGCGCCTTGGTGTCAAGAGCGTGATTGTTGGGCATTCTGAGCGACGGACCATGTACGGCCAGACCGACGAGGTTGTTGCGGCGACACTCCAAGCGGCGACTCGAGGGGGGCTCGAGGTCATCTTCTGTTGCGGCGAGAATTTAGAGGTGAGAGATTCAAACGATCATCTCTCTTTCGTTAGCGGACAGATTGATCGCGCTTTCTCTGGCTTCGACAAGAAGAATTTTTCGATGGTGACGGTCGCTTACGAGCCAATTTGGGCAATTGGCACCGGTCGAACCGCAGATACTGAGCAAGTGGCTGAAATGATGGCCCACGTCCGCAGCGAGCTCACCGGTCGATCGATGCCCGACACTCGAGTTCTCTACGGGGGATCGGTTACTGCGGACAACGCTGCGGAATTGGCGACCACGGGCCACGCCGGAGGCTTTTTGGTCGGCGGTGCGAGCTTGAAAGTCGAGAGTTTTATGGCCATTGTTGAGGCCGTGGACGACTGCTACGCTAGAAACCGCTAACGGAGGCGACATGTACACCTGGATTGTTATTGGAATTGAAGCGGCGAGCGCCTTGGCGCTAGTTTTCCTAGTCCTGTTGCACTCTGGCCGGGGAGGCGGAGTATCAGGCATGCTCGGTGGCGCAACACTTGAAGCGGCCTCGGGTTCGACAGTCGTTGAACGCAACTTGGACCGCATCACTATTGCGGTGGCTCTCGTATTCGCCTTTTCGACTCTCACACTCGACCTACGACTTCAGTAGTTTTATGACCTTTCAAAGGTCCGTCCTTGCCCTCCTTGTGATGGCGACAACGCTCCTGGTCGCGCCAGTTTCAGCTCGGGCTTCCGTTAATACTCTGTATGTGTCGGTTCCTGGCCCGCTGGATGGTTGCATAAGTTCTTCAGTAAATTCGTCAGATTTTTCCGTGGCCGTTGGCGATCTCCTCTTTCCATCTGCCTTCATCAATGGACCTCAGGACCAACCTCAAGGTAGTGGGGTAGCGATTGTCTCTGCGGAACTCAATTCCATTTCCCCCGAAACGGTGAATTACACAATTAGTTCTGGTCTTAAATGGTCAAACGGAAAGCCGTTTTTGGTTGATGACCTGATTTCCTGGTGGCAGCGATCAAAAGCCATTCCGTCAGTTACTACCGAAGGATACCGAGCAATCACTTCAATGACGGTTTCGAGCGATGCCATGAGCGTTGTAGCAACTTTTGCAAAGCCCTTCGCAAATTGGTCTTCTCTTTTTCGTGATGTTCAATATCCAGGGGTAGCGCTCGACTGCCGATTGTCAAACTTGTTGAGGCGTCCAACTCTTGGCTACTACGTGGTTTCGTCCGTCTCTAAACATCAAATTGTTCTGGTCAAGAGCTCCCAGCTGAGGTCCGCAAGAGCACGATACGGACGAGTTGTTATTTCTGATCTCCTGCCCACTTTCCGCCACTGGGCCTCAAACTTCGTAGGTGAAGTACCTTCTGTTAGCGCTCAGTCAATTTCTTCGATTTCTGGCATCCAACAGTTACGAGCGAATGTCGTGGCGAGCACCAATCTCGTGCAGCTAGGTTTTTCGACACATCGCGCAAACATGTCCCTTCCCGCTTTTAGGGAAGCTTTGGGTGTTTCGGTCAATCGCCAAATCATGGTCAATTCGATCTATGGGGCGGCGACACTTTCGGTGAAGCCAGCGCCGCTTTTGTTTTTTACGCAGCACTCGTCAAGTTCAATCGCTTCAAAGTATTTTGCACCTTCAGATTGCCTAACTTGTGCACTCGAAGCACTACATCGGGGCAAGTACAGCCAGGCCGGCGGTGGGTGGAAAGATTCTCACGGTAAAAACGTTTCTGTACGCATGGTGATTGGGCCCTCTGCGGCTGATCATGCAGCAGCGAACTTCATCGTCAATACTTGGCGAGTAATAGGGATTCCTGTTTTCCAGGTCTCAGTTAATACTGAGGCAAAAGTTTCAGCAGCCTTGGCGGCCGGCTCTGCGGACGTGGGGGTCTCAACACGCTCCGTTACATTTGGTCCTTTCGTCCCAGCTCGGTCATTTTTCGGAGCAGTCTTCGCGGATAGTCGCACCCAGGGACTGCAAAGTACGGCTATTTCAAACCTGGGGCAAGTGGCTTCTTCGGATTTGAATCCAAATAGCTCCGCTTTGGAGTGGGCCGCGCTCGATAGCGCGGTTACTCACTCGTTTTTGGCGAGACCGCTGTTCTTTCAGCCGACCATTCAAGCTTGGAGTTCACGCTTTACAACCTTCGTTGGAAGTGGATCCGTGATTTCCCTATTCGACCAGATTCCATCCCTACGGCCATAATCGAGTCTCAAGAAAACGGCTAAAGTGTTAGTCCACGTCGAAGTGGTGAAATGGCAGACACGCTAGCATGAGGTGCTAGTGCTCGAAAGGGCGTGCGGGTTCAAGTCCCGCCTTCGACACCAATAAGTCTCGCCCGACGACTGTTGGGTTCTCGGTGGACAATTTTGGTCGCTACCATGGTCTATGACGAGGAGCACAGTGACGCAACTGCTATTTGCTGCATTTTCTAATAGGCCTGATGCCCTTGCCCTTGCCGACGAGGCTTGTTTGGTCTTTTCTAACGAGGGCGTCGAGGCGCGGGTAGTGAGACTGGATCTTGACGAGGATCCATCCCTTGATGAGTCCTCTTTGGTCATATCGCTTGGGGGCGATGGGACCTTCCTAAAAGCGTCGCGCCTTGCTCACCACGTGGGAGCTCGAATTCTCGGTGTGAATTTGGGTCGCGTGGGATTTCTACTCCGAGTTGAGCCACTTGACTTGATAACTGAGATTCGGTCCGCGATGACCAATACAGATTGTGAACATCGGTTGGCTTTGGAGATCTCGATTGATGGACAGGAGCGCACTGAATTCGCTCTGAATGAGGTTGTAGTTGAACGCGACTTACCCGGACACATGGTCAAAGTCGAAACAACTGTCGACACCGAGGAATACCTCTCTTACGTAGCTGACGGGCTGATGGTCTCAACACCGACTGGCTCAACTGCCTACAACTTCTCCGCGGGTGGGCCTGTGGTTGATCCCAATCTCGATCTCATGATTCTGACCCCCATCGCCCCACATTTCACAATCAGTCGATCGGTCGTTATGCCCGGCAGCAGAATCGTGCGAATTGTGGCAGTCGACCGTCCTGCCGTAATCGTCACCGACGGTGTGCTTGTAGGCAAGCTTGATATGGGTCAGGGTATATCTGTCAAAAAGAGTCCACTTCCGGTCAAGGTTGTAGGGGCAGAACAGACCGATTTGGCCTTTCGTCTTCGACGAGGCTTGCGTGAGGGCCATGCCTAAAGTCCGCTTGGAAGAATTGTCCGCTCGTTCGCTCGGTGTGATTGAGCAAGCGAGTCTGGAATTTGCAGAGGGGTTTTGTGTGCTGACCGGTGAAACAGGGGCCGGCAAGACACTTTTGCTCGGCGCACTCGAGCTCTGTTTGGGAGGCGACGGCACTCAGTCGCGACACGGAGTTAATGCGGAAACTCGAGCTTCGGTAGTTTTCTCGAGTGGCGGTCAAGAAACGGTTCTCTCTCGGGAGGCCTCGGCTAGTGGCCGGTTACGAGCAAGTTTGAATGGTCTCGCATCAAATGCTGAGGCCTTGCGTAACGCAGCTGAGTCGCTCATCGTCATTCATGGACAACACGACTCTTTGGCCCTGAGGTCAAAACAAGAGATTCTCCGGCTGATTGACACCTATGGCTCGATTGATATGACCAGGTTCGAGGAAATCTCTAGAAAAGTGTCTGAACTGATAAAAATTAGGGATTCTGTTGGAGGAGATGAAGCAGGTCGACAACGTGAACTTGATTTTCTTAAATTTCAACTCGACGAAATTTCCCACGCACGAATCACCGACTCCGAAGAACTCACCACAACTCTCCAAGAGCTTCAAAACCTGACGGAGGCGAGAGACGGGCAAGCTGCGGTTATTGAGGTTGTAAATCTTATTGACGAGTCCGAGAATTCAGTCTTGGACCAATTCGCTAGTGCTATCGCTCGATTGCCCCAATCCGATTCTTACTCGGCAGTGTCAAAATCGCTTCGCCAGGTCCTTGATGTAGCGCGCGAGGCAACCCGCGATCTTGCTGCAATGGCGGACCCCGATGCCTTCGACCCAGAAAAGCTTGATCTTCTCGAAGCTCGAGTCTCGGATCTACAATCCCTGGTTCGTAAATATGGGCCCGATCTCGGGTCGGTCATCCATTTTGGTCTCAATCTTGAAAGTGAAGTCCGAAGCCGCGAATCGGCTCTGCAGCAACTAGCGACTGTTGACTCGGACCTTCAGGCACTGGAGGCCGAACGTGCGGTCGAAGCCTCGAAACTCTTAGCAAAACGTACTGAATCGGCCCATTTATTGACGGCGGCAGTGGCGGGTCAATTAGAACGCGTTGCCTTGCCGCACGCCACTGTACGTTTCAACGTAAGCGGGGAAGCAGGATCAATTGCTGAGGTTCTCTTCGCCCCCAACCCCGGCCAGCCTGAAGGACCTCTGCAGTCGCTCGCTAGCGGGGGAGAACTGAGCCGTGTACTTCTGGCGATTTCACTCGAGACTTCAAATAGTGATCAAGTTGCGGTGTTTGATGAAGTTGACGCCGGAATTGGGGGCCAGGTGGCTCAGCAAATCGGAGACTGTTTGAGTGAAGTAGGCGAGCGCCAACAGGTTTTGGCGGTAACCCACCTCGCCAGTGTTGCGGCGAAGGCAAATCAGCACTTTGTGATTGAGAAAGTTGTTGACGAGGGACGCACAATCACCACAGTTCGGGAGGTTTCGGGAGATTCACGAGTTCGTGAAATCGCTCGCATGCTGGCCGGCGAAATCAACGATGCCTCGCTGGGCTTGGCCCAACATTTACTTCAGGATCGATAAATTCCCTCCACATTTCAGTTGGCGGCCAGACTAGGATGATGTTCCGTGAAGACGGAACGACAATAATGACCAAGTACGTATTTGTTACGGGGGGCGTTTCTAGTTCGCTCGGTAAGGGACTGACAGCTTCGTCCCTCGGTAGATTACTCAAAATGCGTGGCCTCAAGGTCACAATGTGCAAGCTCGATCCCTATTTGAATGTGGACCCCGGAACGATGAACCCGGGTGAGCATGGTGAGGTATTTGTTACCGACGACGGTGGTGAAACGGACCTCGACCTTGGGCACTACGAACGGTTTATTGATGAGTCACTTTCGAAGATTGCGAACACGACGACGGGCTCGATTTATCAGAACGTCATAGCTAAAGAGCGGCGGGGCGATTACCTCGGAAAAACGGTTCAGGTTATTCCCCACATCACCGATGAAATTAAAGAAAGAATTCGTCGTCAAGGTGCGCTTGGCGCCGATGTGGTGATTGTTGAAATCGGAGGCACTGTCGGTGACATCGAGATTGTTCCTTTCATCGAGTCCATCCGCCAATATCGTCGTGATGCCGGCAAAAACAACGTCTGTTATGTCCACCTGACGCTGGTTCCGTACTTGGCGCCTTCGGGTGAGCAGAAAACAAAGCCCACTCAGCACTCAGTTACAGAGCTGCGTTCGCGGGGCATTCAGCCTGATGTAATCGTTTGCCGTTCTGACCAGCCAATCTCCGACTCGCTCAAGAGGAAGATTTCATTACTCTGCGATGTCCCCTCTAATGCAGTCATTTCAGCGGTCGACGCCCCAAGCATTTATGACATTCCGGTCACTCTTCACGAGGAGGGACTGGACACCATTGTTCTAGATGCTCTGGGTATGAACGAGGCTGAGCACCCCATCAACCTTGCTCCATGGAAAGAGGTTGTTCAGCGTGTTCACTCTGTTGACCACGTTCTGTCGATTGGCATCATCGGAAAATACGTCACTATGCCCGACGCTTATCTGTCGGTGGCGGAAGCCATCCGACATGCCGGCTTCGCCGTAGGGGCCAAGGTAAACATTTCTTGGCTTGAAGCGGAAAGAGTTCCTAGTGAAATTAGTGCCGATCAGATTGCTTCACTCGATGGGGTCGTAATCCCTGGTGGTTTTGGCGAGCGCGGTATCGAAGGAATGGTGGCTGCTGCAAAGATCTGCCGCGAGAACCAAATTCCGCTGCTCGGAATTTGCTTAGGTATGCAGGTTCAGGTAATTGAATTTGCCCGTCACGTACTCGAGATGCATGATGCTCACTCGACGGAGTTCACCAGCACATCAAGCTTTCCGGTGATTGATCTCATGTCCGAACAAGTGGAGGTGGTTGACCTAGGGGGCACGATGCGTCTCGGCGCATGGCCAGCGATGCTTGACGAGGGCTCGATAGTTTCGACGTTGTATGGCGCCAATGTTGTTTCGGAACGCCACCGTCACCGATACGAGTTCAATTCTCGCTTCAGACCACAGTTTGAGGAGGCGGGTTTACGGTGCTCTGGACAGTCGCCGGATGGAAGATTGGTCGAGTTCGTTGAGATGCCACAACATCCGTACTACGTTGGTACTCAGGCCCACCCGGAGTTCAAATCTCGTCCTGATCGGGCCCACCCACTGTTCTTGGGCTTACTCCAAGCTGCAGATAGTCGAGCAAAGAATAGTGGCAGGGCTAATTCCCTTGAAGAGTCGGTTAACTCACACGCGTGAGCGACGAATTCGCCGTAACCAGTTCTGAAACTTTATTGTCGAGCTTTGTCTTCGAAGTAGAACGCAGAACTGTCGTTGCCCGACAAGAATCATTTACTCGCGACGTAGTCACCCACAATGGCGCAGTCGGAGTGGTTGCCGTTACCCCCGATGGCCGTGTTGGACTCCTTCGCCAATACCGGGCGCCATTCGACCGAGAGGTTTGGGAGATTCCCGCTGGAACGCTTGACGTGCAAGGGGAGTCGGAGCTGTTGGCGGCTAAACGCGAATTGCTCGAAGAGGTTGGGGGTAGATCAGACGATTGGCAACAACTCGGATCGTTTATGGTT
Organism: uncultured Actinomycetes bacterium; assembly: GCA_903825035.1. Lineage (GTDB taxonomy): Bacteria > Actinomycetota > Acidimicrobiia > Acidimicrobiales > RAAP-2 > RAAP-2. The sequence goes on from CAIJYV010000024.1 coordinate 40,273, forward strand.
TCACCCGGATGGACCAATCAAGTCATGCACTTGTTCAAGGCCGAGAATGTCAGAGTTTCGAAGGCTGCACCTGAAGGGCCTGAAGAGAACGCCATGTCAGTTTGTTGGCTAACTCTGGACGAAATTCGAGACTTAATAAAATCAACTCAACCGCTGGACTTCTCTCTATCTATGGGATTGGCTCTCTGTTTCGGAGCGGATATTTTTGACCGGTAACGAGATTCTCCGGGCCTACCTTGTGTGGTTAACCGTGGAGCGAGGCCGCCGGCCGGCAACCAAAGAGGCTTACGAGAGGGATATACGCAATTTCCTCGACTGGCTCGGTATTCGAGCTGATGACATCAGTAAGGTCAAAGCTGCTGATATTGATCGCTTCATCTCGCAACTGCGAATATCGGGGCTGGCCGAAAGCTCGGTGGCACGTGTTAGCGCTTCGTTGCGCGGTTTCTTTTCCTTCGCCTTGGGCGAACACTACATTTTGAATGACCCAACAGCAAACCTAAAGCCTCTCAGGCGCAAACGGTCGCTTCCAAAGCCCATTAGCGAAGCTGACATGGCAATCCTGCTGGACTCGATAGATGGGGATGCGCCAATGGACCGGCGGGACTCCGCTCTTCTCGAGCTTCTCTATGGAACTGGATGTCGTGTTAGTGAAGCCATCGGCATTCGACTCGGCGACTTGGATTTCTCGGAATCGCTAATCAAAGTCACGGGCAAAGGTGCGAAGCAGCGCTTGGTGCCTATGGGCAAGACGCTCGTCGGGGTGATTGGCCGTTATCTTCAATCCGGTGCCAGACAAACGCTCTTACACGAGAAGACGTCAGATCGCCTATTTTTGAGTGCTCGAGGATCCGACCTGACTCGCCAAGGAGTTGACCTTATAGTTCGAAAGCGAGCAATGGCGGCGGGTTTGCCTTCGGCCCATCTCTCCGCTCACGTTTTTCGTCACTCGTGCGCCACTCACATGCTCGAACATGGTGCCGACATCAGGGTCGTTCAAGAACTATTGGGGCACGCCTCTATTGCCACAACCCAGGCCTACACTGCATTGACCGACTCTTCCTTGCGTCGCGAGTATCTAGAGGCCCACCCACGAGCGAATGGTTAATTTATGAGCACACAAGATCTTCTGTTTCTCTTTGCCCTTGTTGTTTCCGTGATGGTCCATGAAGTGACCCATGGTTACGTGGCCCTCTTATTTGGGGACAGAACCGCCAAAGAGGCTAATCGACTCACTTTCAATCCTCTTCGCCATATTGATGTTCTCGGGACTTTGATCATCCCCTTCATTTTGATCATCAGCGGTCTAACACCGTTCGGCTGGGCTAAACCAGTTCCTGTTGATCCGACGCGCCTTCGAAACCCCAAGAATCAATTTCCAATCGTGGAGATTGCAGGTCCGATTTCAAACGCAGTGATGTCGGCTCTAGCCTTCGTTCTTACCGAACTCTCGATCCATCAGGTGTTTCTGCCAGGCTTTGTAAACCTGTGGATCGATTTTGGCTTGGTTAACGTCGTGTTGGGGATTTTCAACCTCTTGCCAATTCCGCCTTTCGACGGTTCCGCGCTCCTAGAGCGCTTTTGGCCCAACTCAAAACGAGCCTCGTACTTCAAGTTCAGAAGTTATGCACTCCCAATCACGATGGGTGTGATTTTCATCGACAATCAAACTACCCACATCATCAGTGGGCTTCTGTACCACGTGCAGAACTGGTGGTTTTCGCTTCTTTTTTAGTTAAGGCCCATGGCGGTTGCTGCGCGATCATAAACGGCAGCCGATACAACTGACGCCTTCTGTGCACCTTTACGCATCAAGTTCTCTAGTTCGGCTCGGTCGCCCATGAGGTCGGTGTAGCGCGCTTGAATTGGGCTTAAAGATTCGATGATCAGTGCTGCGAGTTCAGACTTGAAGTCTCCGTAGCGAGTGAATTTTGCGGCCACCTGCTCTGGACTCTCAGATGAAAAAGCCGAGTACACGTCGAGGAGATTCGCCAGACCAGGTTTGTTTTCCCAGTCGTAACGCATCTCACCATCAGTGTCGGTGACGGCCTTCTTAATTTTTTTCTCAATGTCGGCTGCCGAGTCAAAAATATCTAACTTTCCCAAAGGGCTGGAGACGGACTTAGACATCTTCCGAGTTGGGTCCTGGAGGTCCATTACTCGAGCCGCCACTGGCGGCTTCGAGAACTCAGGCACGGTAAAGGTTTGTCCGTAACGGTTATTGAACCGCTCCGCGATCTCCCTGGTCAATTCGAGGTGCTGTTTTTGGTCATCACCGACTGGGACCTTATTGGTGTCGTACAGCAAGATATCTGCGGCCATCAATACCGGATAGGTCAGCAGACTTGCGCGCTGTGCCTCTTGCCGTGCGGCCTTATCTTTGAATGCCACCATCCGCGTCAATTCACCGTAGGACGCCACGCACTCGAGAAGCCAGTTCATCTGTGCGTGGTAGGGGACGTGGCTCTGAACAAAGAGTGTGCAGACCTCTGGGTCAAGTCCACTAGCAATTAAAGCGGCGCTCAATTCCAGCCGCTGCAGACGCAAATCTTCGGGGGTGATATCGAGCGTCAGAGAATGCAAATCCACCACGCAGAAGAATGCTCCAGAATCTTGACTTTCAACCCACGATTTAATCGCACCGAGGTAATTTCCTAAGTGTGGCGTGCCGGAAGGTTGAATACCCGAAAAGATTCTCATTCCTCAATGTTAGGAGTTGGCGAGTAAGCCTCAGGGCACTATTCTTAGTCCGTGACCTTCGTCGTGACGACGCCGTCCTTTAACGGCCCAATAGAGCTGCTCCTCCAGTTGATCTCCAGCCACGAGGTCGATATCTTGGACGTGCCCATAGCCCCAATTGTGGATGCTTTCGTTGCGGTTTTGAAAGATGACGCAATCGTTATCGAAGTCGAAGACCTTTCTGACTTCCTCCTGATTGCCGCGATCTTGGTTGAGATGAAATCGACGCGCCTACTTCCCGGTCGAGACAACACTGAACCCGACGAGGAGTTCGTTGGATGGGAGGAGCGAGATGTTCTCTTGGCTCGTCTATTGGAACTGCGAACTTACGCCGCGTTGTCTGACTCCTTCACAGAGCTTTTTGACCGTGCCGCACGCTCAATAGCTCGGATTAAGGGAATAGATGACGGTTTCGTTATCGACCCGCCGGACCTTTTGGCTGGTGTGAGTATTGCCCAGCTAGCCGCCGCGTACCTTCGTGGAATCGAAGATAAGCCGGTTCCAGTTGTCAGGCTAAATCACGTAACGGTTGACGCGGTCACCGTTGCGGAAACTGTCGTGTCCTTGGCCCAGAGGCTTCCAAGCATGGGAAAGATTACTTTTAGAAAACTGACCGAAGGCCTCTTGACGCGAATTGAAATTATCGTTCACTTTCTCGCTCTTTTGGAGTTGTGCAAGTTAGGACACCTAGATCTGGGTCAGGGGACAACATTCGGTGAAGTTGAAATCGAGTGGATTGATAATGACGACAGCCTCAATCTTGAAAGGATCGACACATATGAGGGATGACCTGTCACTGGAAGAAACGCTCGAGGCCCTCTTAGTTGTAGCCATTGAGCCGATTTCCGCAGAAGAGCTTGCCGACATCATTGAGCAAGATGTAGAGGATGTAAAAAATGTGCTCCGAGCGCTAAAGGACGAGTACGAGAATTACCGCAGAGGATTCAGACTCTCTGAGCTCGCGAGCGGTTGGGTATTTCAGTCCTCTCCCGATGTCGCTCAGTGGGTTACAAAATTCGCTAACAGAGATGTGTCTCACCGAATGTCTTCGGCGGCACTCGAGACGTTGGCCATCATTGCGTACCGTCAGCCCATTTCGAGGGCTCAAATTACAGCACTCCGCGGCGTAAATGTTGATGGGGTCTCGCGACTATTGGAGCAACGCGGTTACATCGAAGAGGTGGGTCGCGCCGAGGGACCTGGACAGCCAATTTTGTATGGCACATCTGAATTGTTCCTTGATCGAATGGGATTGAGTTCTTTAGATGACCTTCCTCCAATTGAACAGTTCATGCCGCCGGTGGAAACAGCGCAAGCCCTGGCTGATGAGATGGCTGGCGAACTCGTGTCGGAGTCTGAGTAGTGGCCGAGGGAGAAGGCGAGCGTCTTCAAAAGGCATTGGCGAGAGCCGGGTACGGCTCGAGGCGAGCCTGCGAGGTTTTAATCGATGCTGGTCGGGTCACGGTTGACGGACAGGTAGCAATACTGGGCCAACGAGTTGACCCTGAGAGCCACGTGATCTGCGTGGATGGCAAGCTTGCCCAAACTGTTGAGAACAAGATTTACTTTTTGCTCAACAAACCACTCGGAGTGGTAACTACTGCATCTGATCCCCAGAATCGGCCCACGGTCCTTGATTTAGTGTCAACTGACACTCGCATTTTTCCGGTTGGTCGATTGGACATGAATACCGAAGGTCTCCTGTTGCTCACGAATGATGGACGATTGGCGCACTTGTTGACACATCCCTCCTCGGGGATCCCAAAGGAATATTTGGCACGTGTGGACGGCGACCCGTCTCCCGGGGATCTACGGCGACTCCGCGAGGGCGTGATGTTAGAAGATGGGATGACAGCACCGGCTCAGGTAAGCCGCGTCTCTGAAGGTTTGATTCGGATCGTGATTCATGAAGGTAGAAACCGGCAGGTGCGAAGAATGTGTTCGGCTGTAGGGCACGACGTGACTCGATTGGTTAGAACTCGTATCGGACCGTTGCAGGATGCCACTTTGGCACCTGGAGCATTCCGCCAACTATCAATCAGCGAGGTTCGAAAACTGATGGAGGCGGTAGGACTCACCGCGGAGCTCGTAGCTTCCATGCCCTCATGAGCCTTATGGTGAGGGGGATACGTGGCGCGACGGTGGTCGCCAGCGACCAGCCACTCGAAATTGCGACTGCCACGCAAGAGTTACTGGTTGCCATGCTTTCTCGCAACGCTCTGTCGGTAGATGACGTAATTTCTGTTCTGTTTACCAGCACACCTGATTTAGTGAGCGCATTCCCCGCCAGCGCTGCCAGAGATGCAGGTTTCGCTGGAGTTCCGTTAATTTGCTCACAAGAAATACCGGTACCTGGTTCAATGGCAAGGGTTGTTCGAATCTTGATGCACGCCTACTCAGACCGTGCAAAATCTGAAATTGACCACGTCTACCTAGGCGAAGCACAGGCGCTTCGTAAAGACCTTGACCAATAAAGGCGCTGCACACGTTGTTGGCCTTGGTCTCATCGGAACGTCCCTTGCGCTCGCTTTAATTTCACTCGGTTGGCAAGTAAGCGGTTGGGACGTCGAGGAGACAGTTCGAGCAGAAGCGCAGTCTCGTGGAATTCGCATCGACTCTCACTATTCGATGTGTGACTTGGTGTTCATTTGCGTTCCGGCTGGTTTCGTTGTCCAGGTCGCAACTGACGTAGCGAAGAATTTGATGTCGCCAACCGCGGTGATTAGCGACGTAGCGGGAATCAAAGCTGGGATAGTTCGAGATGTTCTAGATGAACGATTTGTCGGGGGCCACCCTATGGCTGGCTCGGAGCTTCGCGGCCCAAGTGGCGCGTCCGCCGACTTGTTCAACGGATGTAATTGGGTCTTAACTCCGAGTCCCACAACTTCGCCGGACACCTACACCAAGATGCATGCAATCATCCGAGATTTAAATGCAAATGTCGTGGCGATAGAACCAGAGCAGCATGACCGCCTCATGTCGGTCGCGAGTCACGTGCCGCACTTGGTTGCCGGGGCACTCATGAACGAAGCGACTGCTACTAGTAGACATGACGCGGTCCTTCTCCAGCTGGCCGCAGGCGGTTTCCGTGACATGACACGAATTGCTGCAGGGGACCCGTCAATTTGGCCCGATGTGCTCATTGAAAATCACCGGGCAGTGAGTGACACCCTCGGATCCGTAATCGACCGTTTAAGGGATTTGCTTGAAGCAATCGAGAACAGCGATCGCGCGACCTTAGAGGAGTTGCTTCTTTCGGCCGCTAAGGCCCGTCGCGAGTTACCAGGACGAGCCACGCAGTCCGAGAATCTCACGTACCTGCGAGTCGAACTCTCAGACGAACCTGGACAGCTCGCGCGAGTCACCGTGACCGCGAGTGACATGCTGGTCAACATTTACGACATTGAGATTTCTCACTCGGCTTCCGAGTCGTTTGGAACGCTGCTGCTAGCAATAGGCATGGAAGATGCCGAGAGGTTTACCAATTCATTGACCAACAATGGATTCAAAGTTGGACTGTCGTGACCGAACTTTTCGTTAATTTAGCTCCGGTACTTCGCGGAGCTGTGAGAGTGCCCGGAGATAAGAGCGCTTCTCACCGTGCGGTGCTTATTAGTGCCATGGCTGACGGTGAAAGCACGATTGAGGGCTTGAGCACTGGGGACGATGTCCAACGGACACTGTCAATCGTCGAAGCGCTGGGCGCGAGTATTTCGACTCTGGACGGCAAACTATCGATACTCGGTCCGCACGAAGGACTGGTTGCCGCAACACACCCCTTGGATTGCGGGAACTCTGGAACTGCAATGCGACTCCTCGCTGGAGTCTTGACGGGAGTGCCTGGAACCCACGAATTGGTCGGAGATGAATCTTTGATGAAGCGTCCAATGGGTCGGGTAATTGATCCTCTAAGGAGTATGGGGGCCGAGATATCGGGCGCAGCCAATGATTTACCTCCAGTGGCGATAGTGGGTGGTTCGACATTGGCAGGAATTGATTACCAAGTTCCGACCCCAAGCGCACAGGTTAAATCAGCGGTGCTTTTTGCTGGACTTAAGGCTGTAGGCACCACCACAGTGCATGAAGCTATTCGTACGCGTAAAACCACAGAGAACATGCTCACCGAAGCGCTGGTGAGCGTCACTTCAAAGGATGAGGGAGTTGGACGAGTGGTTTCTCTTCAACCTGGCCGTCCGATGCCCAGACATTGGCATATTCCCGGTGACCCCTCACAGGCTGCTTTTTTTGCGGTCTTGGGACTCATACACCCCAATGCAAGTATTGGCGTTGTCAAATTGCTCGATGAAGATGAAAGAACTGGGTACATTGGGGTTCTCCAGCGAATGGGGGGATTGATTTCTCAAAAGGTCAAGGATGCTCACCCCGCTTTACAAATCCGCTCTAGCCGCTTACTGGCCACCGAAATTTTCGCGGCTGAAATTCCAAGTGTCGACGAGGTGCCGGTTTTGACGATAGCGGCAGCGGCGGCAACCGGCGTGACTTCCTTCCGAGACATGAGCGAATTGCGAATTAAGGAATCGGATCGCTTTGCGGGGTCAATGATGCTGGCCTCTTCAGTTGGCTGCGAGGTTTGGTCTGAAGGCGACGATTTCTTCGTGCGAGGTCTGGGTTCAGCGACCAATTTCGTTCATTTCGCAGTTGACGGAGGGTTGGATCACCGCATCGTAATGGCCGCGGCGGTAGCTGCCACAGCTGGACGTGGCGGAGTGATTGCAAATTGGGAAACCGTTGAGTCGAGCTATCCTCAATTTTTTGATGACCTATCATCTATCCAATGACACCTCAGGTAATAGCCATTGACGGGCCGGCAGGTTCGGGTAAATCAACTGTGGCCAAGGCGCTTTCCGAGAGGCTCGGTTGGTCATTTCTAGATACTGGAGCAATGTACCGTGCCATCACCGCTGAAGCTCTAGACAAAGGAATTGACGCCTCGGACGCGGACGCCATAGCAATCATTGCCTCAATTGCCAATATCGAGACGATTCCTCGGGTCACAATTAATGGGCGAGACGTGACAGATCAAATTCGAACTCCGAAAATCAACCAGGCCGTATCAGCGGTCGCCGCTATAAAGGCGGTGCGCGAGCAGATGGTGGAGCGTCAACGTCAATTCGCTGACGACCAGCCCATCGGAACGGTTGTCGAAGGCCGCGACATTTCGACGGTCGTGTTCCCATCGGCAACGTTGAAGGTGTACCTTGACGCCGACCTTTCAGAGCGGGCCAAACGACGGGGCGACGAAGATGAAGATGAGCTCGGTTCCAGAGATAGGGCAGATTCAACTCGCGAGGCGTCCCCCTTACGTCAGGCTGAAGACGCGACCGTGATTGACACGACAAATTTGACTGTAGAACAAGTGGTGGAGGCCATCGTAAAATGTCTGAAGTAGCGAATATTGTTCTTGATCCACGGCGAACATTCACCTACCGTTTCTGTGCTCGTCTCGTAGCCTTGTTCTCTTATTTTTGGTTTCATCCGGTCGTGGAAGGCTCAGACAATATTCCGATGGAGGGTGCCGTGATTATTGCGCCAATCCATCGCTCAAACATTGACTTTGCCCTAAGTCTGTTTATCTCGAAGCGGAAGATCTTCTTCATGGCCAAAGATGGCCTGTTTAAGTTCAAGCCCTTGGGGTGGCTGTTGTTGCGACTTGGTGCCTTTCCAGTAAAACGAGGCAGTGCTGACCGAGAGGCCATGGCGTTGGCTGAGGCGGTTCTCGAGCAGGGTCAGGCGCTCTTGATGTTTCCCGAGGGAACGCGGCTGAGTGGACGAAATGTCATGCCACTGCGCGACGGAGCAATGTTTATTGCTTCACGTGCGGGGGCCAAGGTTGTTCCTGTTGGCATTGCCGGTTCAGACAATGCAATGGGGGAGGGTAGCAAGACAATTAGCCGGGCAAGAATTCACGTAGTTGTTGGTAGCCCTATCGAGCCAGCCATATCAGACGGGCGAGTTTCGAGAAGTGCCGTGGCAGCCAAGACTGAAGAACTGCGCGAAAAACTTGAGCTCGTCTACCACCAAAGTCTCGCAAGACTTAATTAGCGTTCGCGCCACCAGGTGCCGAAAACAACCCTCGCATAACGAAATCCGAAGAGCCAGTTCTTACCCTTCTTTGTCTCGCCGGATGCACGGGGGTGCCAAACGGTTGGGACTTCACTTGCGCGCCAACCGCGCTTCAAGCAGGTAATTAGAAGTTCAGCAGTTTGATACTGCTCTTGAGTAAGGCGATCTACGACATCGGCCAGCATAGAAACTCGCAGCGAACGGTACCCAGTCGAGGTATCGGTCAAGTTTGCACCGGTCATTCTGTTCATAATGAATGAAAAAAAGCGGACGCCCGTCTTTCGCACAACGTCCGAAGTTTTGTCTTCGCCCAAAACGCGACTAGCAACGACGAAATCTGCTGAATCGTTCTGGAGGGGAGCGAGGACTGTTGGAATCTCGGCCGGGTCATTCTGACCGTCCGAGTCAAGGGTGACGACGTATTTCACGCCATTGTTGATGCAGTAGCGATACGTGACCTGAAGAGCAACTCCGTGGCCAAGATTTACGGGAAATTCAATTACCTTGACACCAGGGAAGCTCCTAGCGATCTCAGCTGTTCGGTCATCTCCACCATCGACCACTACGAGCGTTGTGTACGGCGCTCCGTTGATGTCGGCCGGCATTTTGGCCAATACATCACCGATATTTCCCTCCTCTTCATAGGCGCAGAGAGAGGCAACAATTTCGGCAGGTTTGAAGTTGGGATAATCGGTCGAGAAGCGTTGGAGGGCTTGCTCAATTGCGTAGCCACGCAAGCGAGTGAGTCGTCGCTTTTCGAGATCTACTTTCGCCATGGCACTCCTCATTACGTCTCCGTCGACGTTTTAACTGTGTTTAAAGCCTACTAAAAAAGCCAAAATGGCTGGTGTCAGCGACTGGCAGCGGATAAAACTTGGGCTGCCGTATAGGCCCTATCGGCCTGGCCATCAAAAGTGCTTGCTACGGGAGCGTTAAAAGCCACGTCGAGCAGGGCGGAGAGGGCCTTTAGGGTCTCGCGAAGCTCCGGCGGCGGTGGGAAATACTCATCTTCAACTGTCTCGGCTTGCGTGGTAACGCCTTGAGATGGGTTCAGGAGGGCTACCACTTCATCCACGAGTGACTCGGGGGCACTGGCCCCAGCGGTCACCGCAACGACTCCAGACAAATCGTCAGGAAGTTCTTGGGCGGAGTTCACGCGATAGACACGTTGGCATCCGGAACTTTCGGCCACCTTGGTCAGGGCGACAGTGTTGGAAGAATTAGCCGAACCGATCACAATCACAGCGTCTGCTTGAGCCGCGATGGCGCGCAACGCAGCTTGGCGGTTCGTAGTCGCGAAGCAAAGATCCGAACGGTTCGGCATCCAAATATCAGGGAAAACCTGTTCCGCATGATCGCGCAAGTGCTGCCATTCATCGAGGCTGAGAGTTGTTTGGCTCAGTAGAGCGAAGGGGCCTTCTTTGTCGCGCAACGCGTCAATGGCTTCAACCGACTCAATCAGGTGAACCGATTCTGGGGCAACAGCCATTGTGCCCACAGCCTCTTCGTGTCCCTCATGGCCCACATACAGGACCGTGTAGCCCTTCTTTGCGCGAACCTTCAATTCGTGGTGGACCTTGGTCACGAGGGGGCACACTGCGTCTACAACGGCTCCGCCGGACAGTTGTGCCTGCTGAACCACCTCTGGTGGCGAGCCATGTGCGCTCAGCATTACTGGCGCTCCAGCTGGAACATCTCGCACATCGTCGATGAAGACGACGCCAAGACTCTTGAAATGGTTAACTACGAATTGATTATGAACTATTTCGTGGTAACAGTAAACCGGTGGCTCAAAAACCCGCGTCATCCAGTCGAGAGCCTTAATGGCCTTCTCTACACCGGCACAGAACCCTCGAGGGGCTGCCAAAATGACCTTTTCAACTTGCACGAGACCAGCCTACTGACGCAGATAAACGGAAATGACGAATAGCGGGTACGATTGGGTGTCCTGTTTCGCATTCTCGCGGAGCCAGTTTTAGTCGGCATGGAGCCAAAATGCGTAAGCCCCAAGTAGTCATCGTTGGTCGTCCCAACGTGGGCAAATCGTCGCTCGTAAACCGATTGGCCGGAAAGAGAATTGCCGTAGTCGAAGAACACCGCGGCGTAACTCGAGATCGTAAAGAAGTCGAAATCGACTGGCGCGGACTCACCTTTGACGTTGTCGATACCGGCGGATGGTTGGAGGCTGGAGACTCTCTGGAACAAAAGGTTTCGGAGCAAGCTGACGCTGCGCTCAAGAGCGCCGACCTAGTACTTCTCGTCGTTGACGTAGCCACCGGGATGGTGGATGAAGACACTCACGCTGCTCGATGGGCCCTTAAATCTGGACGCCCAATCATGTTGATTGCCAATAAGGTCGATGATGAGGCACGTGAATATCAAGCATGGGAGTTCTTGCAACTCGGTGCTGGTGATCCGGTGATGATTTCAGCACTACATGGCCGTGGGGCAGGCGACCTGCTCGATGCAATCGTGGACAAATTGCAAAATGTGGCGCCAGCCGAAGACAACCTTGATGAAGATGACGATGGTGCATTGAGAGTTGCAATTGTCGGTCGTCCCAATGTCGGAAAATCAACGTTGTTCAATCAGTTGATTGGTGAAGAGCGCTCCGTCGTACACGACATGCCTGGAACTACTCGAGACGCAATTGACACGGTTGTCCAAACCGATCAGGGTCTAATTAGATTTATCGACACTGCAGGACTTCGTCGGCGCGCCAAGACGGAAGTGGGGTTGGAAACTTTTTCTGCGCTCCGAAGCCTCGACGCACTTGATCGAGCAGATATCGCGGTTCTGGTTATTGACTCAACAATCGGTGCAACCGGACAAGACCAGCGCTTGGCGGAAAGAATCTCCGCTGCTGGATGTCCCGCCCTCATCGTTCTCAATAAATGGGAGCTGGTTGACACGGAGATGCGTGACCGGACATTGGGCGGTGTCGCTGAGAAGCTTGCTTTCTTGGGTGATGCGCCAGTGATGAAGACAACGGCTCTCTCGGGCAAGGGCGTGCATAAGATTTTGCCTGCTTTGTCGATCGCGGCCGCGGACTACACCAAACGAGTACCAACTGGTGCGCTAAATCGAGCAATCCGCGACCTACAAATGCGCCAACCCGCACCTACGGGAAAAATTCGATACGCCGTACAGGGTGCCACAGAGCCCCCCACCTTCACGTTGTTTGTTTCGGGCCGACTCCCATCGACGTACATGCGCTACGTTGAGCGGTTTTTGCGTGAGCGTTTTGAACTAGGTTCTGTACCAATTCGAGTGCGAGTTCGCGAGCAATAGTGTCCGCATGGTGCGAGAAGTGCGACCGTCGCGTTAGTGGTGATGTTTGCGAAATCTGTGGTGAAGCCGTTCATAGTCCCACGCGTGAAGCTCTTGACTGGAAATGGAAGCTATTCCTCGCTTCTTCCATCGTTTACTTAATCTGGCGAATTTACCAGCTCATTCATTGGCTATCTCACTAACCTTCGTTCGTTAATATCGATTATCTGGCATTGAGCACTGGGGGAATCTATGGCCAACGAACAAATTGAAGCATGGCTCCACGAGATGCGGAGTTTTGAACCTAGTGCCACCTTCGCGGAGAAGGCGAATGTTTCGGCAAGTGAGTACGGAACCGCGAGCCAGGATCCCGAAGCATGGTGGCAGCAGCAATCCAAGAGGCTGACTTGGACTACTGCCCCCACCAAAGGCCTTGAGTGGAATCCGCCCTTCGCGACTTGGTTTGCTGACGGAATGTTGAACGCTTCCTTTAACTGTGTGGATCGACATGTCGAAGCTGGCAAGGGTTCCAAAGTTGCGATTCATTGGGTGGGCGATGGCGAAGGGGAAGAGAGAGTAATCACGTACTCGGAACTTCAAGAACTCGTGTCGAAGTGCGCAAACGCATTGACGGACCTCGGGGTTTCCTCAGGCGATCGCGTTGCTGTATACATGCCAATGATCCCTGAGGCTGTTATCGCGATGTTGGCGATTGTTCGCCTCGGCGCAATGCATTCGGTCGTCTTTGCGGGCTTTTCCGCAGACGCGCTTGCGAGCCGCATTCAAGATAGCGATTGCCACTTCATTGTCACTGCAGACGGCCAATTTCGAAGAGGGGTGCCGGTTCCGCTGAAGCCGGCGGTCGACGAAGCGGTTAATGTTTGCCCGAATATTGAAGCCGTTCTCGTAGTAGAGAGGACTGGGACCGACGTGGCTTGGAACGATGACATTGATCATTGGTGGCACGAGACGGTCGACCTATCTTCGCCGATCCATAACTGCGAAGGTTTTCCTGCTGAGCACAACATGTTCTTGATGTACACATCAGGAACCACAGGTAAACCCAAGGGCATCCTTCACTCGACAGCGGGTTATCTGGTGGGGGCTACAACCACCTACGCGAATGTTTTTGACATTAAGCCAGAGTCGGACATTTGTTGGACCGCCGCCGACATTGGTTGGATTACAGGTCACACCTACATTGTCTATGGCCCACTTCTTAATGGTGTGACGCAAGTTATGTACGAGGGGCTTCCGGACTCTGGCGGACGGGATCGATGGTGGAAGATTGTGGAAAGGTTGAAAGTTTCAATCTTGTACACCGCGCCGACCACGATTCGAACACTGATGAAGTGGGGAACCGAACACCTACAGCCCTATGACCTAAGTTCTCTGCGCGTTCTTGGATCGGTAGGCGAGCCAATCAACCCTGAAGCGTGGATGTGGTACCGAGAGTTTGTGGGAGGCAATAACTGTCCGATTGTTGACACTTGGTGGCAGACCGAAACCGGTTCAATCATGATCTCCCCGCTCCCAGGAGTTACCTCGACCAAGCCTGGAGCGGCGATGCGCGCATTGCCTGGCATCAACGTAGATGTGGTGGATGAGGCGGGAAAGTCTGTTCCCAATGGCCATGGTGGCCTCTTGGTCATTACCAAGCCCTGGCCCTCGATGACTAGGGGAATCTGGGGTGATCCAGAACGATTCGAAGAAACCTATTGGTCGAAGTTTCCTGGCATCTACTTCGCGGGCGATGGAGCGAAACGTGATGAAGACGGAGACATTTGGCTTTTGGGTCGAGTCGATGATGTCATGAATGTGTCGGGTCATCGACTTTCGACTACCGAGATTGAACACGCCATCGTCGGATTCCCCGCCGTAGCCGAGGCGGCGGTCGTCGGCGCGAGTGACGAAACGACCGGTCAGGCGGTAGTTGCTTTCGTGACCCTCAAGCTCTCAGAAGACGAGCACGAGAATGATCACGCAGTAATTATTGAAGCGATAAGGCAACATGTGTCGAAGGCGATCAGTCCAATCGCAAAGCCTCGTCAAATAATTCTCACCCCAGAATTGCCTAAGACTCGCTCTGGAAAAATTATGAGACGCTTATTGAAAGACGTTGCCGAGCAGCGAACTCTTGGCGATGTAACGACCCTGACTGACCCGACGGTGGTGGCAATGATTTCTGGCCTTATGGGCCAACACTCAACCGAGGACTAGGAATCAAACCCCATACCGAGACGGTCTAGGAGCTTCAGCCACGGGCTGCGCTTGCCGCCATTCTCATCCGCACGGACAATTGCTCGTTGAGTAAGACGAATAAAGAAGTACCGGAACGGCTCTGGGGGAAAAGGCCAGGGCTTTTTCTGGACCATCTGGAGCCCCGTTCGCTCGGTCTCCAAACCATCAAGGAGGTCCAACATTACGTTCGCTCCGAATCGAGTCGATGCCACACCCAGGCCCGTGTAGCCGAGAACGTAGGCGGCCTTACCCTTCATCGAGGTTCCCCAAAAAGCGCTGAATCGAGAACACGTATCAATGGCGCCACCCCAAGCGTGTGTGAAATTTATCCCGGTGAGCTGGGGGAACGTCTTTAAGAAGTGATCTGCCAACTTCGCGTACGTCTCCGCGTTGTACTCGAACTCCTTGCGAATTTTCCCACCAAATTTGTAAATAGTGTCGAATCCACCCCACAGAATTGAATTATCAGCAGTCAGTCGGTAATAGTGAAACTGATTTCCGGCATCTGAAATTCCCTCACGGCCACTCCAGCCAATAGAGGCCAGTTGTTCTGGGCTCAGAGGTTCAGTGACCAGTACATAGTCGTATACCGGCACGACATATTTGCGCGCCTTTTTGATTAATGAGGGTGCGACGTTCGTCGCGACTGCCACCCTAGGGGCGGTGACCGCACCAAATGTCGTGTGAACACGAATAACCTCGCCCAAGTCCTCGAGTCGTTCCGCGGGTGAATGTTCAAAAATTCGAACACCCAAACTCAAGCAAGCTTTCTCAAGGCCCCAAACCAATCGAGCTGGATCGACCATCGCAGTTCCGTCGGGGTCAAACAGGGCGGCTAGGTAAGTGGGTGACTGAACGCGAGCTTGTATTTCCGCCTCATCGAGATATTCCACGTGGTCACCGAGCTTGTTGCGAATCTCAGCTTCTTCGACAAGCTCTTCTACCTGCCATGGTTCGACCGCGACACTTAATTCGCCCGTCCTCTCCCAGTCGCATTGAATGTTGTATCGCTTGATTGTCTCTTCAATTTCCAGCAAGTTCTCTTGACCTAATCGTTGAATCAGACCAATTTCATCTGGGTATCGATTCAGTCCGTTAGTGAAGCCGTGAGTAAGAGACATGGAACAAAAACCACCGTTGCGACCAGAAGCCCCGGCTCCAGTCTCGAGTTGCTCAAGAACCACAACATCGCGTGATGGATCTCGTTCTTTGGCCAACAGGGCGGTCCACAATCCCGTGTAGCCAGCACCGATGACCACCAGATCAGCGCCATCTTCACCGATTAAGGCAGGATGAGATTTAGGCTCTAAGGGGTCAGAGTCGAGCCACCATTGCTCGGGGAGCAAATTGGCTAAGTGGCGGAGTACGAAGGAGTCCTTCTTTACCATTCTCGTGCCGGACTATGCCGGCCTCACCCTCTCGAAAATCAAATGAGCTAACTCATGAACCGGAAGTGCCGGTCTTCCTTCCAAGTCTAACGGCGACCAGCTCATTTACCTGACTGTTCGGCCCCGCTCCAGCGGCAACGGCCAGGGAACAACCTCTCCAAGTTCTTCAGCCGCTTGAAGGGCCCAACGAGGATTCCTGAGAGCCGCGCGTCCAATCATCACCGCGTCAGCTTCGCCAGACTCAAGAATCTGTTCAGCCTGAGGTCCTGATGTGATGAGTCCAACCGCCGAGGTGGCGATGCCGGCCTCCGAGCGGATTGCTTTCGAGAAATGCACTTGATACCCAGGCTTCAGTTCGATTTGTTGGCGGGGGTCGAGCCCTCCAGATGAAACGTCAATGAGGTCAACGCCGAGTATTTTCAGCTCCTTGGCCAGGCTGATGGCCTGATTCAAATCCCACCCTCCTTCAACCCAGTCGGTGGCAGAGATTCGGACAAACAGTGGCGTCCTTGCGGCTAACTCGGCCTTTACGGCGGCCACAATTTCCAACAGAAGCCTGATCCTATTTTCGAAAGAACCACCGTATTCGTCAGTTCGCAGATTTGAAAGAGGGGAGAGGAATTCATGAATCAAGTAACCATGCGCCGCGTGAATTTCTAGGACATCGAAGCCCGCATCAAGAGATCGGCAAGCTGCTTGAGTGAAATCTGAGACGATTCGCCCAATCTCCTCTATCGATAGTTCGTGCGGTATTTCATAACCGTCAAAAGCAATCGGACTAGGCGCTACCGGCTGCCAGCCACCCTCTTCGCGAGAAGCGATTGCGTGGTCACCCCACGGAATAAACGAGGAAGCCTTTCGCCCAGCGTGAGCCAATTGGATGCCCACCAGTCCGCCCTGTCCATGTATTACTTCAACGTTCTTCTTCCATGCGGCCTCTTGAGCATCGTTCCATATCCCTGGGCAAACAATGGAAATCCGGCCTTCAGGCGAAACCGCGGTCGCTTCGGACATAACCAGGCCGGCGCCACTTGTAGCGAAAGAGCCGTAGTGCACGTCGTGCCACTGGCCAACCACGCCGTTGGTCGCCGAGTACTGGCACATTGGTGAGATCCACGCCCGATTCTTGAACGTAGTTCCAGCGATCGTGAGTGGACTGAAAAGTAGTGACAATGGCGCTCCTAGGACTCAATAATCGTAATGGTTGCCACGGAATAGGCAGTGGTTATCGGTAAGGTTTTGGCATGGCAAAACCAACGAGCTATCTATCATTTGATCTTGAAACGACCGGTATCGATTCATTTCATGACGTACCGGTGTCCTACGCATTTGTTGAACACAAAAAATTGAATGGAACAGAGGTGGCCGCTCGAGAAACCGGGATAATTAACCCGGGCAGGCCCATTCCCGCCCAATCCACCGCAGTCCACGGCATCACCGACGCAATGGCCAGAGATGGCATGGCGTTGGGTGAGGCAGTAGCAATGATCAGCGAACGGATCCGCACCCACTGGGAAAATGGTGGGGCGATCGTAGGTATGAATGTGGCCTACGACTTAACAATGGTCGAAGCACTTTGTCAGGTCTACGAGGTACCAACTCTCGGTTCATCGGGTCCTGGAGCGGTACTTGACGTGTACGTCATTGACAAGACTCTAGACAAGTGGCGAAAAGGCAAGAGAACTTTGAGTGACCTTTGCTTGCGCTACAACGTCATTTTGGATAACGCCCACAACGCCGAGGGTGACGCTGAAGCGACGCTGAAAATTTACGAGGCCATGGAGCGCGAATATTCCGACTTGGCCTCTCTTGAAATTGAGAGCATTAATGAGACCCTCAATAAGTGGCACCACGAATATCTTTCTAGCTTGTCCGATTACTTCGTGAAGAGTGGAAAGCCAGCAATCAAACCAGGACGATTTACCTGGCCGATTAATTCACCATCTTGAGTCGGGCTGGGGAGATTTGAACTCCCGATCTCTCGGCCCCCAGCCGAGCGCTCTAGACCAAACTAAGCCACAGCCCGCGAAGGGATAATTCTAGCCCCCGGCAGCGGCCGTAAGAACTTCGACCTCATCGTCGGCTTCCACGTAGGTAAATTCCCACTCGCTCCTGCGGACTACCTCGCCGTTAATGGCGACGGCTACGCCCTTAGTTGGCAAATGGTGTTCGGCGAGAAGATCAGAAACGAGAGAGCGAAGCGAGTTGACAGGGATACCGTTAACCTTCATCCAAAATCTCCTTCATGAGTTGCGCCGTGGCCGAAGCGCTCACGGGCGCAAGGGTGATTCCATGTCGAAAGTGGCCAGAAGAATAGGCAACTCGAGAATCAGGCGCTCTCTCTAGAAAAGGATCATTGGAAGCTGAGGCTGGTCGAAGGCCTCGTCGAATTTCTCCAACTACTGAACCTTCCAAAAATGGCATTACCTCGGATGCGTCACGGAACAGCCGCTCCAGCTCGCCAAGTTCAACTCCCATTTCGGACCGCTCCTCACTTGAGGCGCCGATGACGAAGTTTCCGTCACCTCGGTTGACAGCGTAAAAGTCGCGACCACGAACAAAGGCGCGCACCATTGGTCCCGTCGGTACACCGCTTACGTGGAGATGCGCCGTGATGCCTCGCACCGGTCGAACTGAATTGACAGTTCGTGGGAAGTTCGCAGCAAGTGCTGCGGAGCCCGTCGCCAGCAGCACCGCAGAAAAATGAGAGGTGCCCGCATTGGTTGAGACAGCACCCTCACTGCTGCAGGAAACAACCGTTTCTTCGACAAAACTCACTCCACGACTTTTCAAAACTTCGATCAGAGCCTTGACAACCAGATCCGGATCAACCCAAGCGTCAGTCGGCAGAAATAGGCCAGTTTGGATATTTGGGTGAAGACCGGCAAACTGATCGAAATCGTCACTTCGCCGCACATTCTCAACCTCAGCACCATGCGCAAGGATCACCGAGCGCAGTTGTTCAAGTTGGCGACGATCCGAGGCATCAAAGCCGACGTAGAGGGTTCCAGAACGATGGAGGTGTGAATCATCAATCCCGATCCGCGCAAAGACGCTTAACCAACCAGGAATAGATTGCAACTGCAGTTCGTAACTCTCAAACTCATCTGGCCTCGCCTCAGCGGCGGCGGCCAGCATTCCGGCTGCGGCATAGGTCGCGCCGGTTCCGGGAGCGGGGTCGTAGAGGGTAACGGAAACACCAGGCAACTCGCTTAATTCCAGTGCTGCCACCAAACCAACGATTCCGCCGCCCACGACCGCCACTCGTTTGCTCACACTCACAAGAACAGCCTAAAGGGTCCTGAAGCTACTTGGCGTAAAGTCGACAGTTGGGAGAGCTATGAAAAACTTTGAGGAAATCGCCGCGGCATTGGCCGACATTCAATCAGTCTTAGACGAAGTGATATTTGAATCGGTCCAGGAACAATTGGCAGACGGAAACAAAGCTGAAGCGGCAGCAACCGAGCGACAGCTCGCCAAGGCTCGCCGCTCTCTCGCCAAGTGCATAGCAACGCTTCGGGGTTCGGGTGTCGAGGAACTAGGGGACTAAGTCGTTTAGGAAGTCAATGACCAAACGAAGGTTTACATAATTGCGGCCATCAAAGTCGAAAACCAAAGTATCGCTGCCATTTGTACGGAATCCAGCACCAGAGACAAACATGGGGAATCGATTTCGCAGTGTAGCCAGCTGTTCGGTCGTGGGTAGTTGGTGTACGGTGACAAAGGCGCTACCTTGAGTAAAGCGAACGTCTCTGTAGTTCTTATAGAAATTGGTGATCTCTCTCACGGCACCTTCGGCGGTGTCGCAAATCTTCACCAAAGCCAAGTCGGGTTTGTTGATGTACTGCCCGTCGATGATTTCATCTTGAATAAAACTTTCGAGGCGCCGCCAAAACGTACCGCCAGGTTGATCCAGCAGGACGACTGGAGCGGGCTCGGTTTTGCCAGTGTGCAATAGCGTCAGCACTTCAAATGCTTCGTCGAGTGTGCCGAAACCACCGGGCAACACAACGAAAGCGTTGGATGGGCGCGTCATCGATACCTTGCGGGTGAAAAAGTGATTCATTTCAACAAGCTTGTTGGCGGTGTCAATATATGGGTTTGGGAATTGCTCGAACGGCAATTCGATGTTGACCCCGAGCGTCTGATCAAAACCCGCACCTTTAGAGGCAGCCTCCATGATTCCGGGTCCGGCACCGGAGATGACCAGCCAGCCCCGTTCCGCCATCATTTGAGAAAATTCCACCGCCAGCTGGTAGAGCGGATGACTTGGCTTAGTCCGTGCAGACCCAAATACTGCAACCTTGTTGGTTCCGGCGTGGCGTTCGAACATAGCCGCACCTTCAAGTAACTCGCCGAAAGCAGCGACCGCTACTGAAAAATCGTTAGCGGTGACCAGTCCAGTTTCCAAGTACGTCTGGCGAAGGGCCTCGACAACCGAGTCAACTAATGGGTTAGTTTGCTTCACTTAGAAACTCAAGTCAAGGAGAGGGCGAACTTCCTCTAAGTCGTCGACAACAATCTGCCATACGATTCTTGAGGAAGCCTTCATGGCCTCTAGGTCACCAATTGCCTGCGCGTAAAAGAGATCGTGGAAAGAATACTTTCGCCCGGCTATCCGTACCGGTGATGACTGTGGCCGCACAACAACTTGGAGCGTGGAGAGCCTCGTCGGCCCACCCTTAAATAATTGACCGGTAGAGTGAAGATAACGGGGACCAATGTTTGCAGAGGTATCGCCATAGGCGGCCTTAATCTCACGCCGCAATCGCTCCACTTGAATGTCGTTCTCGATTGGGCAATAAACGTTTAGTTCACGAACTGCTGCCTCTTTGAAACTGGTGCGAACATCTGATTCGGTACCAAAATTTGATGCGTGAATTTCATCACTCAAGAGAAGTGACAGGACACTCTTTTTAGCGCTCTCAACATTTGGCTGGTTGAAGGGATCTACCCCGAGCTCCCGGGCGCTTAGGGCGGCCACCAGCTGCCAGAACATGATCGTGCGTGGCTGCAATGGGCTGTTCTCTTCGTTCCAAAGTGGCACCAAACCGAGACCTGCTTTGCCCGTAGTCTCGGCGACCAACTGCTCTAGCCACAGTGCGCTACCAGAGCGGAGCGGGTTACTTCTCAACGGAAATGTCAGCGGAGCATTAGCAGTGAATTCGGCTGCTTGCTCCAGGGCCCTTTGAACCAGTTCTTCATTAAAGGGGACTACCGAGTGTTCGGCACGCAACTCTTCCACGGTCCACCCGGCGTACAGTGCGGGGATCAGTCCGAAGGGAGAAATCGCGGAATAGCGACCGCCGGTGTACGGATCACCCTGAACCACAACGGCGCCCAAGGAGCGACCTAGTTCTTCGAGGGATGAATTGGGGTCGGTGATAACGACCAGATTCTTCGGATCCAATCCGTTCGCAAGTGCGTGCGCCAGAAGTGTTTGAGTTTCGATTGTTGTGCCGGATTTTGAGGATGCAATTACAACACAGCCGGAGAAATCTGTCATTGCGATTGAATCTGGATTCGAGGTGTCAAGAACCCTTAGAGAGTGGTCATCCTTCGCTTCGGCGTAGAAGCGCGCTGGCGAAGACGAGCCACCCATGCCAAGCAGCACGGTACGGCCGGTGTTCTGAGGCAGAAGCGTTTCGATTTCTTCAATCCACCCGCCTAAGTACCTTGCTGGGTGGTCAAGCCAACCGAGCGAAGTTCTCGCCGTCTCACCTTCAAAAAGGGTGGCGTCTTTCGTTACAAGGCGCGCTGTTATGTCCGAAACGTCAAAACTCATGAAAGCTCGGAAATCTTGGCCGAGACCGTTTCTAGGATTTGACCATAGGAATCGATGAACGCAGCTACGCCAACGGACTCGAGCTCGCTCGTAACCTCATCAAGATTGACCGACGCGGGCAGCTTTGTTAGCAACTGCGCATTTTCATGACAGAGCGCGGAGTCTCTCAGATACGAACGGGAAAAGTTCCCAGCAGTGCTCGCCAACTCAAGAGTTGCGTCAGGCATAGTGTTTACAGTTTCGAGACCAGCAATGAAGTCGACGTATAAGAGCGGATCAAATTCGGGATTCTTCGTCGAAGTGGAAGCCCAGAGCGGACGCTGAACTTGAGCCCCAACATTGAGAAGCTCTCGGACCTTCGGTTCGTTGATTTTTTGTGCATACAGCTCATATGCGGCACAAACCTGCGCATTGGCAATCTTGCCAACCAATGGATCGTCGGCGGCGAGCAATTTGTCAACAGAAGCGTCCACCCGAGAAACAAAGAATGAGGCCACCGAAGCAATTTCGCTCAAGTCAATTCCGTTCTTGCGCGCCAACTGAAGTCCATCACGCCAAGCATCAATTACTTGGCCGTAGCGTTCGAGGGAAAAGATAAGAGTCACGTTGACGCTTATTCCGCTACCTAGCAATTCGGTAATTGCTGGTAGTCCGGCCAACGTGGCCGGAACCTTAATCATTACATTGGGGCGATTAACAGCGGCGTGCAGCCGCTTCGCAGCTTCGACTGTCGCGTGTGTATCGTGAGCCAAGCGAGGGGAGACCTCCAGAGAAACAAAACCGTCGTGATAGCGACTTTCTCCGGATGAGAATTCCTCGAGTGAGTTTTCATACACCGCTAACAAGATGTCGCAGGCCATCGCCACGTCCTCGACTGCTAACTGTTCAAATACAATCTCGGCATCATCGCTGGTGCGTGCCGTGACCGCTTGATCGTAGGCGGAAGTGCTGATAAGCGCCTTGGCAAAAATCGCTGGGTTGGAGGTGACGCCCCTGACACCGCGCTCGACCAACTTCTCCAGGGTTCCGTCGAGTAGCCAGTCACGTCGAATGTTGTCAATCCATGGCGACTGCCCGAATTCGGTGTACAACTCTGTCAGTTTCGTCACTGGTAACTCTCCATAAGGCTCTTGACTCGTGATACGACTGCAGCGGCCGTAATGCCGAATTCTTCAAAAATAAATCCTGCTGGCGCGCTAATACCGAAACGGTCAATGCCAAGCACATCGTCGGCGTATTTGTACCAACCGAGAGTTGCGCCGGCCTCGACAGCTAGTGAAGGCAAGTCCTGACGAAGTACCGAGTTTTGATACTCTGCCGATTGGGAGTCAAAACAGGTCCAACAGGGCATGGCAACTACTCG
This sequence comes from uncultured Actinomycetes bacterium, assembly GCA_903825035.1. GTDB lineage: Bacteria > Actinomycetota > Acidimicrobiia > Acidimicrobiales > RAAP-2 > RAAP-2. The sequence continues at coordinate 63,143 of CAIJYV010000024.1, forward strand.
TGTTGGAAGGCCAGACTCTCCCAGCGCCTCCGCGGCGGCGAGGCTAATTCCAACCTCTGAGCCAGTAGCGATCACCGTGCAGAGTGCCTCTTCAGCATCAAGGGCGACGTAACCGCCTCGGTGGGCATGATCGCGAGAGGCTTCAGCCGAGCGCCCCGACAACACCGGAAGATCTTGGCGAGAAAGGACTAAAGCAGTCGCCGGCATGTTTGAATCCGCCAGTAGTTGTTTAACCAAGTGCAGGGTCTCATTAGCGTCGGAGGGACGAACGACATGCAAACGAGGCACAGCTCGCAACGACATCAAATGTTCTATGGGCTGATGGGTTGGGCCATCTTCACCCACGCCAATTGAATCGTGGGTGAACACAAACAGCGCCGAAGCCTGACTGAGCGCCGCCAAACGAATCGCGGGTCGAACGTAATCAGCAAAAACGAAGAAGGTGGAGCCAACTGGTCTAATGCCCCCGTGAAGGGCTTGTCCGACCATGATTGCGCCCATTGCGAATTCACGGATTCCGTAATAAATCTGACGCCCTCCAGGTGAATCCGGACCTTGGGGCACCCCATTTTTGATGACCACTCCCGTGTTCTCAGTCAGGTCCGCCGACCCAGCCGTCAGTCCCGGCATTTTTCCAGATACCGCATCCATGACCCTTTGCATGGCCTTGCGCGTGGCGACGGGAGAGTCGGGGGCAAACTCTTCTAAGTCAACTAGTTCCAGCAGGGATCCATTCTTAGTCGTTTGCAGCATCAATTGATTCGCCGCCTGCGAATTCGACTGTACGTGTTCTTGCCACTGTTGATACTGACGGTGTTGAGTCTCCAACGAGTTTCGAATTTGACCGGGTAGAGATGGATCAAAAGTGAAGGGTACGTCAGCGACGCCAAGAATCTCTTTGGCCTCAGAGATAGCTTCAGCGCTAAAGGGCGAGCCATGGGCTTCTCGGCGATCTTGCATGGTAGGGCTGGGAAAGCCAATGTGGCTCCGAAGAATAATTAGTGTTGGCTTTTTTGTCTCTGCGATCGCTCCACGCAAAGCGGCTTCGATGGCGTCGAGGTCGTTGGCTTTCTCGCCAAGTTCGATGACATCCCAACCGTATGAACGAAAACGCGCAGCCGCATCATCGCGTAGAGCGAGTTCGGTCGCTCCATCAATAGTTATGTGATTGTCATCGTAAAACACCGTTAATCGATCTAGGCCTTGGGCGCCAGCGAACGAAGCTGCTTCATGAGAGATGCCCTCTTCGAGGCACCCGTCACCTGCAATAACCCAAGTACGGTGGCTGACAAGTTCTTCGCCAAACTGTGCGCGCAACATTCGTTCGGCCATGGCCATTCCAACACCGTTAGCAAGACCTTGCCCTAGAGGACCGGTTGTCACTTCAACCGTTGGCGTCTCCCGAGCTTCAGGGTGCCCTGGGGTTTTCGAGTGGGGCGTACGGAATTCTCTCAGGTCAGTTTCACTCACCTCATAGCCAAAAGCATGCGCCAAGCCATATTGAAGAATTGACGCGTGGCCGCAACTAAGTATGAACCGATCGCGGTCAAGCCAATTCGGATCAGATGGCTCGTGTCTCATCACCCGCGAGAACAACGCAACACCGAGGGGAGCCAGGGCCATTGCGGTACCGCTGTGACCCGATTTTGCTTTCGCCGGAGCGTCCATGGCCACCGCCACGATCTCTCTTATTGCTTGAAGTTCAAGATCGGTGGCACCAGAGTAAAGCTCAGTCATGGCTACGACAGTAGTGAATATTTGGCTGAATTTAGGTAATTTCCACGCTATTTCTCAATCGAGAGGAGTAATGTGAAGTGATGAAGTTCTCCTTTGGCCAACTCCTTCAAGGTAAACGTTTGGCGGATCGCGCCACTGATTCGAGACGACGAATCGTTGGTCGGGTAAACAAGGAAATCATTCAGCCCGTCACCGCATTGCCGAGGCAGTTGATTGTCGGCTCGATCGGCAGCGCTTTTATTGCCGTAGGCCTGGGGTTTTTCCTCGTTGGCTCTCTTCGGTTGACGCAGCACTTTTGGGCATTCCAGGGGAATACCTCGTGGCTGGCGTACATGGTTGTCTGGCTCGAAGCGGTCTTACTGGGCTCGATCACACTCTGGCGTATTTTCGCTAGCGCTAAGAAACGACGTAGTCGCTCGTGAAGCCCATTGCGAAGCACGCAATCAAGACTGCACGGGGAGTGAACCCCGCTTACCGACTGTTGCGTTGGGCACTAATACTTCTCGGTGGCGCTGTCTGGCGTTCTTACCGGAAGCGCCGTGAATTCAGCAAGAAGCAATCTTCGTGAACGCGACCCTTCGTGTAGGCGAACGAGTGATGCTTATCGACGCTAAGGACCGCCAGTATCTGGTGACTCTCGAGCCAGGAAAGACCTTTCACACTCACGCCGGCATTCTCTCCCACGACGATGTCATTGGCAAGCCGGAAGGTTCAATTGTCGCGGCGTCCACTGAGCGGAAATTCTTGGTGGTGCGTCCCACATTGTCCGAGGTAGTGCTGAAGATGCCACGAGGCGCTCAGGTGATTTACCCTAAAGACCTCGGCACAATTTTGATGATGGCTGATATCGCTCCCGGGCAACGAGTAATTGAATCAGGTGTTGGCTCTGGAGCGCTCTCCATGACTCTTTTGCGCGCTGGGGCGCATGTAACTGGTTATGAAATCAGGGAAGATTTCGCCAACTTCGCGCAAAAGACCGTTCGAGAACAATTGGGCGATGGTCTTAACTACGAGGTCAAGATTAGAGATGTCACTCAAGGAATTGATGAAACTGACGTCGACCGAGTTATTCTCGACATGCCCGAACCTTGGGAAGTTGTCGAGCACGCCGAAAGAGCTTTGCGTCCAGGTGGAATTTTCTTGGCTTACCTGCCAACAATCAACCAGACTCAATTAGTTCGCGAACGCCTTCGTCAGCACTCATTCGGGATGGAAGAAACGGTTGAAATCTTGCGGCGTACCTGGCACGTTGACGGCAGATCGGTTCGCCCCGACCATCGAATGGTCGCGCACACTGGATTTTTAACTACAGCTCGAAGACTCGTAAGTCGGGACTTGAACTAGTCGCGCTGAACGAAAATGCACTCGCCGGGGCACTCTTCTGAGGCCTCGATCACGGCGTCTATAAATTCAGCTGGTACTTCGGCGGTGCCTTGAGCGCCACCTGGGTTGTTCTGCACAACGCCATCTTGCTTCACATAGGCCAAACCATCATCCAAAAGGGTAAAAACGGATGGGCAAATCTCTTCGCAGAGGCCATCGCCAGTACATAGGTCTTGGTCAATCCATACCTTCATGAGGTCTCCCTTGGGCTATTTGATACCTCGCTAGCGTAGCAAACAATGCCGAAATTCGTGCCCTCTGCAGTCGTGAAAATTACCCCTAGGGTCTTGGTATGGATCAAAACGAGGACCCAAAGTCAGAGGTCGATGAGGGAATTGTCTCAATCGGGCGTGCCGAGGACTTCGTGCTTCGCGACATCAATCAAGCCAATGCTCGAATAGAGCGTCTCGAAGAGAAACTGCTCGAGTCGCGATCTTCACTGGCTCAAGCCAAAGCAAACAACGAGAAGCTCGCCTACACCGTCCAGCAGACGCGTGAGCATCTAACAAGCTTGAGACAAGAGGTCGAGAAGTTGTCGCAACCACCAGCCGTTTACGGAACCTTCGTGGCAGACAACAATGACGGCACGGTCGACATTTACGCTAACGGGCGCAAGATGCGCGTAGCTCTCGGCCCGACCGTTTCGGTTGCCAATATGGAACGTGGGGATGAAGTCGTACTCAACGAGTCGTTCGCGGTTATTGGATTTCGCAGCTCCGATGGTCAAGGTGAGGTCGTGAGCGTCAAGGATGTTCTCGATGACACTCGAGTCTTGGTCTACGGCCGAGCCGACGAGGAGCGGGTAGTGGAAATGTCTGAGAGCCTGCAGCGAGTAAAGCTTCGAGCAGGCGACTCATTGTTGCTTGACACCCGATCGAATCTTTTGACCGAGCGTCTCGCCAAACAAGAGGCCGAGGATCTGATTCTCGAAGAGGTTCCCAACATTTCCTACGCTGACGTTGGTGGACTGGACACGCAAATTGAAGCGATCACCGACGCGGTGGAGTTGCCGTATATTCACCGTGCCCTATTTCAGGAATACGACCTTCCGGCGCCTAAGGGAATCTTGCTCTATGGTCCTCCAGGATGTGGCAAGACCTTAATCGCCAAGGCCGTCGCCCACTCATTGTCACAAAAAGTTGCTGAGTTGACGGGCAACCGCAATGTGCGCTCATATTTCCTCAACATCAAGGGACCCGAACTCTTAAACAAGTACGTCGGCGAGACCGAACGCCAAATCCGAGTGGTCTTCCAGCGAGCTCGCGAAAAGGCCGCCGAGGGTGTTCCCGTCATCGTCTTCTTCGACGAGATGGACTCGCTTTTTAGGACCCGTGGGACTGGCATCAGTTCCGACATGGAATCAACAATCGTTCCCCAGCTGCTCGCCGAGATCGACGGTGTCGAGTCCCTTCGTGATGTCATAGTGATCGGAGCGACCAACCGCGAAGACCTCATTGACCCCGCGATTTTGCGCCCTGGTCGCCTGGACGTGAAAATAAAAATCGAGCGCCCCAACAGTGAAGCAGCGGCACAGATTTTCGAGCGGTACTTGAACATCGATCTCCCGTTGGCGAATTCCGAAATTTCCGAGCTCGGTGGGGGAGAGCGTGACAAGACAATTCGAGCAATGATCGAACAAACGGTTGAAGCGATGTACCGAATTGATGATGAAAACCGCTTCCTCGAGGTCACCTATCAAGGCGGAGACAAGGAGACGCTGTACTTTAAGGACTTCGCTTCCGGGGCCATGATCGAGAACATTGTTCGCAGAGCCAAAAAACGCGCGGTGAAGCGTGAGATTTCACATGGTGAGCGAGGGCTCAAGTTAGAAGATCTTCTCGACTCGATCCGTCAGGAGTATCGCGAAAATGAGGACCTTCCGAATACAACTAATCCTGACGACTGGGCACGAATCTCCGGTAAGAAGGGTGAGCGTATTGTCTTCATCCGCACCTTGGTGAACCGCGAAGAGCATGACGCGGACGGCGGCCGATCCATCCACGCAGTTGGTACGGGGCAATACCTCTAACTATGGCAGTTGAAAAAATTCTCGGAATAGAAACCGAGTACGGAATCTCCGGGGGTCCCGAGGGCGACCCCATCCTGGCCTCAAGTTTGATCGTTACGGCGTATGCGCGGTTTGCCCGCAGTTCTATTCGGTGGGATTTCGACGGTGAACATCCGGAGATTGACGCGCGTGGGCTCCGCGGTCATCTCCAGTTTGCCCCTGTGGTTGAAAAGACTGTCGCCAATACCGTCCTCACGAACGGGGCGCGCTTGTACGTAGACCACGCGCACCCGGAATACTCCGCGCCCGAATGCCGCACGCCGTTGGAGGCAACTCTCTACGACGTGGCTGGTGAAGAGGTCATGCTTGAAGCGCAGACTCAGGCCAACCGGTCTCTCGAAGTCGATGATCAGATCACCTTGTACAAGAACAATTCCGATGGCAAGGGGAACAGTTACGGAACCCACGAGAATTATCTCGTCAGTCGTGAAATTCCGTTCAGTGACATTGTGCGCGCAATGCTTCCGCACTTCGTCTCACGTCAACTTCTCTTTGGTTCAGGTAAATTAGGAGCTGAGACTGAAGCTGGAATGATTTCGGGACCGACCTACCAACTCAGTCAGCGTTCAGAATTTTTTGAAGAGATTGTCGGTCTCGAGACCACGATGAAACGTCCGGTCGTGAACACTCGAGATGAGCCACACGCTGACGCCGAACGGTTTCGCCGCTTACACGTCATAAATGGTGACGCCAATATGAGTCAAGTTGCCACCTTCGTCAAGTTGGGTTCCACTGCCTTGCTACTCGCAGCACTCGAAGAGTTTGGACCTAGTGAGTTTCCTTCGCCACCGCAAGACCCAGTGCGCGCAATCCGATTATTTGCTCAAGATCTCTCTTGGGTGGATGAAAGTCAGAGCACTGCATTTTGCGAAGACGAAGAGGGCAAGCGGCAATCAAGCTGGGCCTATCAAGATGCGCTTTGGCATCTTGCGCAACGCTATATCGACCTCACCGGGGGTATGGCCGTGGCGCCGAGTTCTGAAATATCTCTACTCATGACCCAGTGGCGAGCTCTGCTCGATGGTATTGAACGAGACCCCAGTACGGTTGCGGACCGTATTGACTGGCTGGCCAAGTATCGAATGATTGCTGGGTACAAGGAGCGCCATGACCTAGGTTGGCAATCGCCCAGACTGGCGGCCATCTCACTTCAGTATCACGACATCCGCCCCGAGAAGTCTCTCGCCAAGCGTGCAGGGCTTCACCAACTCCTTTCACTAATTGACTCAAGAGCGGCAATGCATGAGCCCCCGGCGAGCACGCGGGCCTATTTTCGAGGCGAGAGCGTAAAGCGCTACCCCAATGAAATTACGGCGGCTAATTGGGATTCCTTGGTATTTGACCTCGGGGATGGCCCGTTACATCGGGTTCCTATGATGGACCCCATACGAGGAACCAAAGCCTTGACGGAAAAGCTATTTTTGGAAAGCCCGACCGCTAGGGACTTGCTTGATCGACTAAATGGATAGAGCAGAGATATGAGTGAACTAGAGCGAATTCAAAAGCAACGCACCGAGCGGAGCGAGACTTCCCATGAGGAAAAAGAAGCTTCGAGCGCCAAGACCGACCAGCTCAAAGCAGACCTCGATGATTTGCTCGATGAGATTGACATAGTGCTGGAGGAAAACGCCGAGGAGTTCGTGCGTAGTTACGTGCAAAAGGGTGGCCAGTAATGGGCCTACCTCTCTTCGACGCCGTATCAGATCCAGGCCCAAACTTTTACGAACTCATTAGTGCTTCGGGTCACCAGCCATTCACTGGCGGAACCCATGACGAACAAATCCACGCAACGACCGTTATTGCCGTGCGCTTCAGAGAAGGGGTTGTGATGGTCGCCGACCGTCAAGCCACGGCTCAATATGTAGCCAGTCGCGATATTCGAAAGATCGAAGCCGCGGATAAATTTACGGCGATGGCAATCTCAGGCTCAGCTGCAAGGGGAATCCAGTTCATCCGTATCGCTCAACTCTCCTTCGAACACTACGAAAAGATGACCTCGTCTGTTTTAAGTTTGGAGGGTAAGGCTAATTTTCTCTCCCCAATTATCCAGGAGAACAACTTCAAATCACCGCTGTACGTTGTGCCCATGCTGGCGGGCTATGACCCGAACCACAATGTGGGCCGCATCTTCGAATATGACGGTGCCGGTGGATGCTACGAGCGAGCGGACTTCAACGTAATCGGTTCCGGTTCTCAATTCGCCGAAGGTGCACTGAGACTCGGTTTCGTTCACGATATGGACTTGGAGTCGGCTCTCGAATTGGCAGCCCTGGCCCTGTACGAAGCCGGAGACAATGATCCCAGCACGGGTGGGCCAGACTTCGTTCGAAACATTTACCCCATTATGGTGACCCTGACCAAAGATGGCTTTCAGGAGATCGACAGCGATGTGGTGGGAGAACGATTCCGTCGCATCAATGACCGACGAGCCGAGTCACGAGGGATTGCAGGAGGGCAATTACGATGAGCAGTTCTTTTTACGTCAATCCCGAACAACTGGTTAACGACAAAGCTCAATTCGCCCAAAAGGGCATTGCACGCGGCAAGTCAATCATCGCCGCCATTTATGACCAGGGCGTCTTGATGGTTGGCGAGAACACCTCAGCTTCTCTGAACAAGATTTCGGAGATTTACGACCGTATTGCCTTCGCGGGAGTTGGCAAGTACAACGAATTTGATCGCCTTCGCGAAGGCGGCGTTCGCTGGGCCGACAACACGGGATACGTTTACTCGCGCGAAGACGTTGACGCTCGCGCGTTAGCCAACTTCTACGCTCAACACATAGGAGACGTGTTCTCCAGTGACACGAAACCTCTCGAGGTTGAGATACTGGTAACTCAACTTGGTAACAAGGTTCGCCCCACCAAGCTGTACCGAATCGGCTACGAAGGTACGATTTCCGATGAACCACATTTTGCGGTAGTCGGCGGGGAAGCGGAAGAGGTCAAGCGGCGTTTTGCCGCCGGTGACGGCAAGGTTGAGTCGCTAGTTGATACCCTGAAAAACTGCGTGTCCGCTCTCGCAGGGCCCGACCGTACTCTTGCCGTTGAGGACTTAGAGGTTGGGATTCTAGAAGATCGAGCTTCGCGACGAACCTTCGAGCGCTTGAGCGACGACTACGTTCGCGATTTGCTCGCGTAGGTTTCGTCAATGTTGCGTCGGGTATTCGGGATCGAGACCGAATATGGCATCACCTTCAATTATCGAGGTCAACGTCGTCTGAGCCCAGACGATATCTCCAGATACCTTTTTCGCAAAGTCGTGTCGTGGGGTCGATCATCGAACGTCTTCCTCGAAAACGGAAGTCGGCTCTACCTAGACGTAGGATCTCACCCTGAGTACGCAACCGCTGAATGTGATCTGCTAGCTGATGTTGTCGCACAAGACAAAGCGGGGGAGTTGATTCTGAGAGAACTCGTGTCCTACGCGCAAGAGCAACTCGAGGAGGAGGGTCACCAAGGTTCTATCTATCTCTTTAAAAACAACACTGACTCTTCGGGCAACTCGTACGGGTGTCACGAAAATTACTGCATCGAACGGGTTGAAGACCTCAGTCGATTCGAACAAGTTTTTATTCCGTTTCTTATCACTCGCTCCCTATTCGCCGGAGCGGGAAAGATCGTCTCGACCCCACAGGGTGCTCGCTATTCAATGACTCAACGAGGCGAGCACATTTGGGAAGCCATTTCTTCAGCAACTACTCGCTCGAGGCCCATCATTAATACTCGCGATGAGCCCCACGCTGACCCCGAGCGCTACCGCCGACTCCACGTCATTGTTGGCGATTCAAATATGAGCGAGTTCGCAACCTTCTTAAAGGTTGCCACTGCAGCTGTTGTCCTAGCGATGGTGGAAGACAAGACGACGGTTCTGCGAGACCTAACGCTGGCATCACCCATTAACGCCCTGCGCGACATGAGTTATGACCTCTGGAGCGAACAGCCAATTCCCCTAGCCAATGGCCGATCGATGACCGCGCTAGAGATCCAGACAGATATTCTTGAGCGCGCCGAGCTTTTCGCTACAACTCATGATTTGCCCGAAGACCAAAGAGGGGCCATCGGTATTTGGCGTGAGACTCTTGAAACCTACCGAACTAACCCTATTGAGCTTTCAGACCGAGTCGATTGGATTGCCAAACTGCAACTGATCGAACGTTCGAGCACCAGAAATCACCTGCAACTCGATTCACCCAGACTGGCCCTTCTCGACATGCTGTATCACGACACTGATGCTTCCCGCGGTCTGTACTACCAGCTCGTAGCAAAGGGGCTGATGCGTCGAACTGTGAGTGACGTAGATATCAAGAACGCCACCACCGAGCCACCCCAAACAACGCGCGCCCGAATGAGAGGAGCCTTCATCCGACAGGCGAAAGAGAACCGGCGTGACTTCACGGTTGATTGGGTTCATCTGAAACTGAATGACGAAATGCAGCGAACCGTTCTCCTAAAAGACCCTTTTAAGACCACCGACGAGCGTTTCGAGAAACTACTCACGGCCATCGAACGCAAACCCAAGCTCGACTAGGATTAGTAAATGTTCGGCAATGAAAGCTATGAGCCGGCCACTACTTGGACCACCCGAGTTTTAGGTCCGAAGCACCACAAATCGCGTCTACTAAAAGAGTGGCTACTAATTGTCGTGATTGCCTTGGTCGCCTCCTTGGTGATTCGGTCCTTTGTTTTTCAGACCTTTTACATCCCATCAGGCTCCATGGAGCCGACGCTCATGATTGGCGATCGAATTGTGGTCGACAAACTCTCAGTTGACTTTGGAACAATCAACCGGGGAGATATCGTCGTGTTTAAGGCCCCGCCGACTGAAAATTGTGGGGGAGAGCCCGTTACCGACCTGGTGAAGCGCGTAATCGGCGTTCCCGGTGACCACCTCTCCTCTCAGGGCAACACAATCTATGTGAATGGCAAGCCTCTCCACGAGGCATGGACCCACTGGGAGCCTCTGGGGCCAGCGATTAGCCCCACGACCGTCAAAGCTGGTAATTATTTCGTCATGGGGGACAACCACAACAACAGCTGCGATTCTCGCTACTGGGGCACCGTCCCGAAATCATTGATTATTGGCAAAGCCTTTGTGAGGATTTGGCCGCTCAGTCGTATCGGCTGGTTCTAATCGCTCGGATTCTAAGATGGCGCTGTGTTTAATCTGAGCGCCATCAAGATCCTGATCATCCTCATTGTGGTTGTGATTTTCCTCGGTCCTGACAAGTTGCCCGACGCTGCACAGCGAGTCGGAAGATTCTGGGCGGCATTCAAACTATGGCAGCGCCGAGTCGAAACTGAAGTTCGCGAAGTGATCCCCAATCTCCCTTCGACCTCTTCGCTCGGCAACTACGCACGAAACCCAAGTTCCTTGCTCGATAGGCTCGCCGATAAGGCAAATGCGGATCTTCTCGATGAAGGTGATAGTTCCGATCCCGTGCGAGAGAAGCAGGTCATCCGAAAGCCCGTTGATCCAAGCGCAGACCCGGGCCTGAACTAGGTATGGCTCCGCTTCGCTCACGAGCTGGTTCGATGCCTCTGGCCGAGCATCTGGTCGAACTACGAACTCGGCTCCTTAGGATTTTCATCGTTCTTTGCCTTGGCGTTGTAGCGGGCTTCGTTGTCTTTCCCCACATCTTGGTCTTTTTACAACACCCCTATTGCAAGGTCCTCCCGAGACATTGCAACTTTTTGGTGACCAATCCTCTCGATGGTCTTTCAATTCGCGTGAAGGTATCGGTCTATTTCGGTCTATTGGTTTCTCTGCCCTTCTTTCTTTGGCATACGTGGCGCTTCATCACACCCGGTTTGAAAGCGAAGGAGCGTGCGTACGCACTGAGCTTCGTCTCCGCCTCACTCATATTTTTTTCACTCGGAGCAGTAACGGCATATTTCAGCTTCAGTTCAGCCATTACTTGGCTCCAGAACATCGGCGGTAGCCAATTGACGACCTATTACAGCCCTAATGAATACATCAACCTATTTATCTTGATGTTGGTGGCCTTTGGAATCACCTTCGAATTTCCAGTCGTGCTCGTCGCCCTCCAACTAGCAAATTTGGTCACTCCGAGAACCTTGCTCCACCAATGGCGTTACGCGATTATTTTGATAACTATTGCCTCGGCGTTCATTACCCCCAGCGGCGACCCTCTCTCTATGCTCGCCCTCGGCGTGCCACTAATTGTCTTCTATTTCATTGCAATTGCTGTGGGAAGACTGCTTGGTCGCAAATGAGCCTGGACTATCGACAGCGATTTATCGACTCGCTCGGCTTTGGCCTCGACCGCTTTCAGATTGAAGCAATTGAATCAATCGATAGGGGTGTAAATGTCCTGGTGAGTGCGCCCACCGGATCGGGCAAGACGTTAGTAGCAAATTACGGAATCGGCCGAACGATTGAAAAGGGCCTCCGCTCTTTCTACACCACGCCGCTAAAAGCTCTATCGAATCAGAAGTTCAATGAACTGTCCGGGTTATTTGGTGAAAAGAACGTTGGGTTGCTAACTGGCGATACTTCAATTAACCGAACAGCTCCAATCGTCGTCATGACGACCGAGGTGCTCCGCAATATGATTCTCACCGAATCGGACCAGCTGTTCGATCTCGGCGCGGTCATTCTTGACGAAGTGCACTACCTCCAGGACCCATTTCGAGGAGGCGTTTGGGAGGAGGTGCTGATCCTTGCCCCTGGAGCCGTCCAATTCATTGCCCTCTCGGCGACCATTGGCAATGCGGAGTTCTTGGGCCAGTGGCTCCAGAGCGTTCGCGGGGAAACCAGCGTGATCGTGGAAGATACTCGTCCAATTCAATTGCACAATCACTTCGCCGTAATGAAGAGGGGGCAATCGAATGCGGAGATCGGAGATCTCTTGGATGGCGAACGGCTCAGTGAAGAGGCCCGACGAATTGATAATTTAACGAAGAATACGAGAAAGTTTCGACCCGGCCCTAAGTGGCACGGTCCTAAGTCAACGGCGCCGCCGCCAATGTTTCGAGCACCTCGTCGAAGCGAACTCCTTATGGCCATGGAAGACCAGAACTTGCTCCCGGTTATCATCTTCATTTTCTCTCGCGCCGCTTGTGACGATGCCGTTCGCCAAGCTCGACGCGACGGCCTCCTCTTCACCGGGCCTGAACAGCGCCATGAAATCACCGACTTAGCTGAAGAACGTCTAGTGAACTTTTCCCGCGAAGACCTTCAGGCACTGGAGTATTCGGAGTTTCTCGACTCCTTGAGACGCGGGATCGCGGCCCACCATGCTGGAATGGTGCCCGCCTTCAGAGAGATTGTCGAACGTTGTTTTGAAAGGGGACTTCTGAGCGTTGTTTACGCGACCGAAACTTTGGCCCTGGGCGTGAATATGCCCGCGAGATCGGTCGCACTTGAGAGATTCAGCAAGTATTCAGACGCCGGAAGAAACTTCCTCACCTCCGGAGAATTTAAGCAAATGACGGGCAGAGCGGGCAGGCGAGGCCTTGATGATGAGGGCCACGCAGTTATCTGTTATTCCCCTGAATTGTCGCTCACCGACGTAGGGCGCGTGGCTCTTGCGCCACCTTCTGACCTGCATTCATCGTTCAGGCCTACTTACAACTTCACCGCCAACCTCATGAATCACTTCGACCAAGAGACCGCTCTCGAAGTCGTTCAGCGAAGCTTCGCTCAGTTCGAGACCGATCGTCGCCCCAGCGGCTCCAAGAGGCCGCTCAGCGAGCAATTGACCGCTCGCTGGAAGGTGCTCGATGAGCTCGGCTACGCCGAAGGTTGGAAGCTCAACGCCCAAGGTCAGGTCTTGCGATCGATTTACCACGAGAATGACCTGCTTATCGCCGAGACCGTTGCCGCGGGCATTCTCGAAAATCTCGAACCCGCTCAACTTGCGGGCCTGCTCTCTATGTTCACCTTCCAGGGACGCAAGGGAAACAAGCAGCCCGTCGCCTCCAAGCAGGTTCAAGCTCGTAAACGCGCCTCTACCAAGGATCGGCTTGGTCAAGAGAGGCGTGGAAACCTGAAGGAACGAAGTCTCGAAATCGCAATGTCCGCGGCCACCATCAACGAGGTTGAGGCTCGGCACCGAGTCCCTCACGCAAAAGATCCCGACGATGGGTTCGCAACGACAATCGCGGCGTGGGCGAGAGGGGCAACTTTGGGCGTTGTCCTAGATCTGGCTGACGCGGAAATTGGCCACACCTCTCCCGGAGACTTCGTGAGAAACGCCAAACAGGTCGGAGACTTGCTGGAGCAACTGAGTCGTATGCGCCACGTTCCCGAGTTGGCTGGCAACGCAGAAGTCGCAAAGGATTTAGTGGTTCGCTCGGTAGTAGCCGGCTTCTAATTCCACCATTTTGTGGGTCGTAAGCCCTAACCTTGGAGTTCCATGCACGCATATGTCGCCGAGGATTTCACAGACGCCGAAGTAGCAATCCTTCGCCGTTATTTCACCAATCTCGACGGGCCAGTATTCGCCCTCGTAAACCTGCCTGAAGTGGTGAAGGGAGCGCTCTTCGCTCGTTATTCGCGCTCATCAAAAAGCCTGCGTCGCCTGTTTCTCGATGAATTCGTCGGTGACCTCGATCTTGAGGGTGACGTCACGGTAGACGCGACAATTGGCCTCGACCGAGCTGATGACCTGTACCAGAAAATTTTCTACGAGTACGGAGATGACTCGGTCGCGCAACTTGGCGGCGTGCACTTAGCTTGCGAACAAGCCTCCAACATTTTGACCAAAGTTCTCGAGTGGGGACGAATCATGAGTTACCTAGAGCAATCCACCAGGTATCTCGGGTACGACAAACGTTTCGCCGATGGTCGATACCGCTACTACCGTGACCATGACTTAACGAATTCGAAATTGGGTCTTCGATACGTGGGCGACATGGATCGGATGTTCGACACATACGGCGAACTCTTGCCCGAACTCATCGAATACATTGGTAAGAAATTTCCCAAGACTCCCGAAGACACTGATTTTGTCTACCGGCAAGCGATTCGGGCCAAAGCGCTCGATGCGGTACGAGGTTTGCTGCCCGCCAGCGCACTTTCTAACCTTGGAATTTACGCCTCTGGACAAGCCTACGAAGCACTCTTGTTGCGCATGCGAGCACATCCTCTCCCGGAGGTTCGCAACTACGCCGAGCTCATGTACGAAGAGCTCGTTAAGGTCATCCCATCGTTTCTCAAGCGCGTAAACGTGGCGGAACGAGGAGTGGCGTGGACCGACTACTTGCGCGAGACGAAAAGTGCGACTGCCCAAATCGTTCAGTCAATGGTCGAGTCTGAGCCAGTTGAAGACGCAGAATATGTGCGCCTCGTAGGATTCAATTCCCGAGGTGAAGATGATGTTCTCGAAGCCATCGTGTTCGCGAACTCGACCGTTACACACGAAGCGGCAGCGGCGACCGTGGGAAAAATGACTGGTGACCAACGCGCCGAGTTGATGAAGTCTTACGTGGGGGAGCGTGAGAATCGCCGCCACCGCCCCGGTCGTGCATTCGAGAGAACTGACTACCGTTTTGAGTTAGTGACCGATTACGGCGCCTTTCGAGACCTGCAACGTCACCGAATGCTGACTTTAGAGTGGCAGCCTCTGACCGTCGAACTCGGTTATGACGTTCCCGAGATCATTCGCGAAGCTGGTTTAGCGGAACGGTACGAGGACTCACTTCAGCGCTCGGCTGCTCTTTATTTTGACCTGAAAGAGGAGTTCCCAGAGCAGGCTCAATACGCCGTGGCCTTGGCCTTTCGCATTCGGTACGTCATGCAAATGAACGCCCGAGAAGCCATGCACCTGATTGAGCTTCGTTCGGGGCCACAGGGGCACCCCAGCTATCGACGAGTGGCCCACGAGATGGCTCGACAGATTGATGAAGTTGCGGGGCACCACGAAATCGCAAAATCCATGAATTACGTTGATTTTTCCGATATTGACCTTGAGCGCCTCGAAGCTGAGCGTAACGCCGAAAGAAGTCGCGCCAAAAGGCACTAATTCAAATATTTAGGTAAATTTTGGCTCTTTTGGCACACTTGGTCGCAAAAAGGCTCTACACTGCCTCGGTTACAGATTAGGAATCCATCATGGCAACAGAAGACGAAAACGACGAAACATTCGACGAAGAAGAATTAACCGACGGCTTTGACGAAGTCGCAGGCGAAGACATTGACAGCGAGGACGTCCTCGTAGCCGAGGGTGACGAAGTTGTCCCGGTCGACGACGAGGAAGAAGAAGCCGTAGAAGAAGTCACGGTAGTACCTCTTCCCGTGGAAGAAGACGATGTCGTAGATGACGCCGATATTGAACTCGCTCTAGACGAAGTACTCGCCGAGACAATCCTGAGAACCTCAACGGTTGAAGACGACGAGGATGACACGCCGATTGAGACCGTTGTTGATCCTGAGGGCGCCGAAACCATTCTGCCCAAGCAAGATGACGAGTTTCGTTGCAAGTCTTGCCGCTTGCTGAAGAAAACCACTCAGCTTGCCGACAAGAAGAATTCCCTCTGTCGCGACTGCGTCTGACGTGACCGAGGTGCGCTTCCACCGAGTGGGCGTTGACAGTGAAGAACTGCTCAGCTCGATCGATGCAGCTTTCGAATCAATTGAGAAAGAGCGCGGGGGGAGTGCAATCATTGAACAGCTCGGTGCGCGCGATATCACCGAATTCTGCCAAGATCTCGCCTCAACGGGTGGGGTGTGGGCTGCCTATCTAGGAGAAACTGTCGTCGGTTGGGCGCTCATCCAAGATCGAGTAATTCTCACACTATTCATCGACCCCTTGAAGCGCCGGCAGGGCATTGCCCGACGTTTCATAAACCACCTGCTCGAGAGCGATGTGCCTCCCGTTGACGCGTTCGCGTTACCCGGTGATCGAGCGATGAAATCTTTGTATGAATCAATCGGCTGGAAAGCCCGATTGCTAACTATGCGCGGCTAGGAGCTCGACGTGGTCGTGCCGGACGCGATGGGGGTGGCGGTGGTGGCACGGCCATACCCAGCAGCTTCGCCAATTCTGGAATTGCCCCGGCGTTCTTAATCGCCACGGCCTTCGAGGTCTCATCAGCAGGAATGCCGGCAGGCTTAACCTGACGGCGAATCGAGGTCTCGACGGTCAAAGTCACGAGTTCATTCCAAATAGCGGGCTCCTGAGAGCCATTGAGGGCCTCTGAGACGGCCGAAACAATCTTCGTTGCGTCTTCTGCGCTCACTCGAGTGCTGACGTCTGGGGGGCGCGAGATAAGCGTGAGGGTCTCTTTGAGGTTGTTGCCCTCTAGGGCTGCGGCAAGCTTTTCTGTCCACACCTTGCGCATATGCTCGATCCGCTCACTTAACGATGCCTGGAGCTCTTTAAGCATTGCTCGAGAGTCATCGTCATGAGTGATGGTTTTCGCGGCCGTGACTACGGCGCGTAGATCGCGGAGCTTTAGCTCTTTGCCGGCTCCGACCGCACCAGCGGCGCGGTCCTTCCAGAAGGCCAAGCTGGTGCGACCTACGAGGTCTTCAGCCATCCGTTCGATAATCGTAGGTTCGATAGTCGGGCGCGACTGCGCAACCAAGGTCTTGTTCTGCTCGGCGATTGCCGTGCGAACCGCGGCGATGCCTCCACGCAGTAACTGCTCAGCAACAGGAATTTGCTCTGCACTAAGCGTCGCCAACATTGCATTGCGGTGAATTGTTGTAACTGGGGCGACAGTTAAACTTCCAGTGCGTGGTCCGCGTGGCGGTCGATTGTCTCCATCACGGCGTGGACCACGTTCTGAACGGGCGGCGCCTTCAGCTCCTTCACGGCGAGGCTTGCGATCTCCATCGCGACTTGGCTTGCGGTCTCCGTCACGGCGGGGCTTGCGGTCTCCGTCTTCTCGACGAGATCCTCCGCGGCCCTTGGGAGCGTAGGTGACGGTGACGTCTGGACCGTCACTCTTCTTTTCTAAAATGGCAATGCGCTCGTTACGTGGGTCGAGTGGGGAAGCAGTCTTTGGCGGTGCCACCGATAGAACCTCGATGCCCTCCATGAACTGGTCAACTTCGGCTCGATACACTTGGCCGACCTGTGGTCCGCCAGGTACAACGCTGCTGTTAAGTGAGCCCTTGGGGAGCTTGGCCCCCGCGGCACGCCAAGTGGCGGTTTCCCCATTAACACTGGTAATTTCGATATCAATACGGCGGGACATAGGTTTCTAATCTAGTCGTTTTTTAAATGTGTCGAAATTTGTGATTTTTTAGACTCCTTTTAACTAAGAGCCCTAGCATTGACTTCATGAGTGACACCCCAGAACTGCATCGCCAAATCGAACCTGTAATCACCCCGAGTGCACCAGAGCCCAGCAGCTCCTTCTCGCCACCTTCTCGTTCAAAGAGGACGTGGCTTTCTAGCGGAATCGCGCCCTTATTGGTTGCCGCGCTCGTGGGAGGCCTCGCCGGTCACTACGCGGGAGGAGGCTCGAGTAGTGGTTTGGCTATCAATCAGCTAAATGGGAGCCCATCAGCTGCCGTCTTGCCGAATGGAAAATCTATACCCTCACTAATTAAGTCGGTGCTCCCAGCGATCGTTTCGATCGACGTAAAAGCAAATGGGTCCGAAGATCAAGGCACCGGCATGATCATCACGAAGAGCGGCTACGTCGTCACGAATAACCACGTCATCGCAGCCGCCGCCGGAGGATCGGGAACGATCACCGTAACTGCATCTGGCTCAACGAAGGCAATGGCCGCCACGCTCATTGGAACTAATCCGGTCGATGATGTGGCCCTCATCAAGATTTCCAATGTTTCTAACGAGCCAACTGTCGTATTCGGCAACTCCAATGCGCTTCAAGTTGGTGACGCGGTAGTGGCGATCGGAAATGCCTTGGGTCTAGCTGCTGGCACTCCGACGGTGACCACCGGCATCGTGTCCGCTATGGGACGCACGGTGACGGCGGGTTCCGCCACCTCATCTGAGACCTTGAACAACATGATTCAAACTGACGCTGCGATTAACCCCGGTAACTCAGGTGGACCGCTGTTGGATTCTGCTGGAGCTGTAATTGGAATGGACACGGCCGTCGCCGGTACGCTGCCCGACGGCACCAGTGCCCAAAACATCGGTTTCGCTATTCCTGTTGCCACAATTCAATCCCAGCTCGCAGCACTAAAGAAGGGGGAGAGCGTCGTCACCCACCACGCCTACTTGGGAGTGGAAATTATGGATGACAACGCGTCAATCCAACAGCAATACGGTTTAAGCGTCTCAACCGGCGCTTTAATTCTTTCGGTAGTTGCAAATTCCCCGGCCGCCCGTTTTGGGCTGAAGCAAGGTGACGTGATCACTGCAATAAACGGCACGGCGGTCAACCAGGCAGCCGACGTTCAAGCGATTTTGTCCCTACTTCACCAGGGTGATTCGGCAAAGGTCCGAATCTCACGTGGCAGTTCGACACTGACGGTCAAAGTAACCCTCGGACGTACTCCCTAATATTGCGCGAATCTAAGGAGTCGAGTATTCCAATAACAATGCCCCCGAGCTGCATAGCTCGGGGGCATTGCCTTAGCGACAGCGGGGAGACTAACCCGCGATTGCGGAGGTCACGTAGGCGGTAACACGACGGCTATTGACCAATGACTTGGTATGGCCTAGTGAGCCCATGCCAATTGTCACCATCGAAGAGGAGACGTGGTGCCTGTTGAGGTCGCCCAACAGTAACGCCTTTACAGCCTTGGCACGAGCGAGGCTGAGAGCCTGGTTGAAGGCGCTCGGTCCAGTCACATCGGCATAACCCGTTAGCTTCACGGAAATGGTGCCACCGTTATGTGCCACGTAATTGATGATCTTGGTGGCGAGCCGGTTCACTTCAAACTTCAGCAATGGTGACAGCTGCGATGAACCCGACGCAAAAGATCGAATGACGTAGTTTGCGGGCTTAAAGTGTGACACGGGCACGTTCGCAGCCACTGTGAAACTAATGTGGCAAAGGCTCTCGCCAATTGGTCCGCTGTTGTCGTAAGCGTAAAAATCAAATCGCACCGTTCCTGCCATGCCGTTAAGGAAGCCTGTTAGATCTTGAAACGTAAAGGTCCCACTAGTGCCCTGAATAAGGCTTGCTGGTCCAGCCTGGGGGCTTTGCGTGCCATTCACAGTAATTTTCACCGCAGAGCCAAACTCGGTTCCATTAGCTGCTGAGACGTAAGCGTCGGCGGTCTCTGCGATACTTACCGTCGGGTGTTGCGGACTCAGTGTGGACGCCAGAGGGGAGAGTCCACAGGTGAGTAGGGAGCCTGTCGAAGCAACCTGGCCCACGGCGTTAGAAAGCGCAGAGAACGAGCCAGAACCATTACTTCCGTCGACTGAAACAACGGCATAGAGGTAGTGGTCCAAGTCTCCAGCGGTCGCCTCGTATGAACTAGAAGTCCCTCCCGTTGACGTGCAGCTTCCGTCGGTCGAGGGGTCAGTAACGGTATTCGAAGTGCAGCTGTACCAGGCGTAGCTATAACTTGATCCTGCGTTGGACCAGGTACCGTTTGTGACGGTCAGCGTTCCACCAACGACGTAACTGCCGGCTGCCACTGGCGCAACCGTGTTTGTGGTCGTTGTGGCCGAGGCGACCCCAGCCATGCCGACAAGACTGCCTAGTGTCAGCGCGACACCCACAACCAGGCGAGAAGATGAATTCTTTGTTATTTTCACTTAATTTCTTTCTATTAGGGCCGTAAGTTTACTTGGAGCGCGAATTTAACTAGACCGCCGATAATGTACGTTATGTAAAGTTTGTGATTATTATTTTGTTCGTCGCTAACAGGAATTAACCAGCGCAACTAATTAACCTTGTCTCATGCGCAACCCGTACGTGACCCCCCGAGCGATGTTCGCAGGCGTCTTGACGGTCGCTACTGGTGGATTTCTAGGATCATTGCTCCGTGGTTGGTTAACCACAACCCGCTATCCAGCTCATGGCTTCTCTACAACGGGCTATTCGGTCGCCCGAATCGTTCCCTGGGCATTGCTCACAGTAAACGCTGTCGGCGTTTATTTCGCGGTGCTCCTATTAGGGCGAATCTTTAAGAAGCAATCCTTTCTTGATCCAGTGAGGCTATTTTGCATCACGGGATTCCTAGGTGGATTGACTTCGTACTCGGGTCTCTTCGTTGCCCTGTACGCGATTTGGCAAGTCAGTGTCCTAACTTCCATTTTGGTCGGCTTAGGAGCCATTCTGAGCGGAGCAATTGCTGGTCGCATCGCCATGATGCAAGTTGGGTTAAGAAAATGATCGCAATGGCCGCTGCGGGCGCCTGCGGGGCAATTGTTCGGTACCTCATAGAGTTAACCGGAATTAACGCTCGGGCGAACACAAGCCCGTGGCTTACCATGTTCGCAAATATCGTCGGAACCTTTATCGCCGGTTTCACGGTGCATTCACTAGTCCTAGCTAATGGTCTAGTAATTTCATCAAATCTAGCGATTGGATTCTGCGGTGGGCTAACTACTTTTTCGTCTGCTTTCGCGATTCCAATGCTCTTTGAAAAGCGCGACAAGTCATACGGACTGTTCCTCATAGTTCTGACACCAGCGCTTTGCGCCGCAGCTTTCCTTTACGGAATTTCGCTGCACAAATAGGGAAGGCTCCCCCAAACAAAAAGCCGGGTCCGTTACGGACCCGGCTTCGTTGTTTGCCTTTGTTAGAGCTTTTGGGGAGCCTGATCTGCCTTGGTCAGTGGCGAGAAGTCCGC
>CAIJYV010000025.1 GCA_903825035.1 uncultured Actinomycetes bacterium
CTGCAGCGAAAGCTCCGTATTGGTTTTGCGCGCGCTGGGCGAATTATGGACCAACTCGAAGAAGACGGCATCGTTGCTCCCGGCGACGGCTCAAAGGCCCGCAAGGTCATGATGACGCTCGAGCAATACGAGAACGAAAACGGCTAAGGGATGGCAAAGAAGACACGTCCGGTGAACCACTATTCGCGCGGCCTCTTCCATCGGCTGGCGGGTGCGTCAGTTGGCCTTGTGATATCGGCACTGCTGGTAATTGGACTTACCGTAAGCGAGTCACTGCCGACTGCACAGGTAAAGATTTCGAGATTCAGCTTTACCCATTCCAGTTCGGACAGCTTTCCAGTTTTGCCTCCCACAGTTTCGTACGGCGTCTCTGTGCCGGCGCTACATCTGGAATACTCACCAACAAATACTCCAGTACCCATCGCCAGCATCACCAAGATGATGACGGCGTACGTTGCGCTGCGCTCGGTGAAAGCGTCGGATCAAGCCTCAAAGTGTCACCTAGTTGACTCGACTGACGTTGCGGCGTACGAACATGAGGTTGCTACCGGACAGTCAACGGCATTCATTCAAGAGGGCGAAAGTATTTGTTTTCCTGATTTGATGCGAGGATTAATGGTTCACTCGGCCAGTGATTACGCACTGATTTTGAGCCGTATGTTTGCTCCCAGCACCGCTCAGTTCGTTGCAAAAATGAATGCGGAGGCCAAGCGATTGGCTATGACCAACACGGTCTATTCCGACCCAACTGGAATTCAAGCGTCCAATACTTCGACACCCAGAGATCAACTTGTGCTGACCGCAAAACTTATGAGATATCAGCTCATTCGCGATGCCGTGCGTCTTCCGTCGATCGAACTACCGGTCGCTGGAAGATTGAATTCGTTTACTCCGTACGCTGGAATGTTGAATGTTATTGGGGTTAAATCCGGCAGGACGGATGCGGCCGGTGGCTGTGATGTTATGGCGACGCAAATGACATACCGCGGAAAGTCGTACCTTGCGTTAGTTGCGGTCTTTGGCGCCCGAGGTGGGGACCTGCTGAAGCCAGCGGGGGATGATGCGTTGGCGATTTCGGACGCCATTTCCTCACTGATTGATACGCATCGAATTAGTTCTCATGAGATTGTGGGAGCGATTACGTGGGAGGGGCAGACGGTGCATATTGTTTTCTCCCATCCAGTCCAGACGCACGGTTGGAGTTTTGAAAAGAATCCTGACTGGAAGGTTGTCATGCGTCGAATTAATTCGGCTCGTAGTGCGGGCTCGGTAGTCGGCTGGATCTATGGGCCTAAGCACGTTCTCGTTGGCGAGCTGGTGACAACAGCGTCGCTAAAGGGTCCATCGCTCCTGCAGAGGATGCTCTAGGTTCATGCTCGCTCGAGTACCTGCATCGTCGGCCAACCTTGGGCCGGGTTTTGACGTTCTGGCTGTAGCTCTAAGTGCCTACATCGAAGTTGAAATCAACCCCTCTGACTCTTTTGAGATCACCACGTCGGGATTTGGTGCCGGACTCTTCGACAATGAAAATCATCTCGCTGCGCAGATTGCCAAAAAGATACTTGGGCACTCAAACTTTTCCGTGAGGGTTGACTCCGACATCCCGCTGTCACGAGGGCTTGGCTCATCCGCCGCTCTGGCAATTGCAGCCGCCCTGGCCGCCCAGGCTCCCGACTCCTTGGATATTGGAAATCAAGTGGATGGCCACGCAGAGAACGCAGCAGCGTCCCTGGTAGGCGGGCTGGTTGGCGTGCAAGTTGTTCGCGAGCAAATTCTGGTGAGATCCTTCCCTGTTGATACGGAATGGAGATTCGTGGCCGCCATCCCCGACGAGGAGCTGTCCACCGATGCGGCTCGAGCGGCGCTGCCTTCAACGGTCCCATACGCGGACGCGGTGAGCAACTTGGCGGCGTTGGCAATGTTGCTTCCTGGACTCGAAAACCGCTCCCTCTTTGTTCCATCATCTCTCGATGATCGGCTGCACCAGGATTATCGTTCGAAATTGCTCCCATTCAGCTCGCCTTTGATGCTCACGATGAAGGAGGCAGGAGCTGATGGTGCATGTTGGTCTGGTGCGGGATCCACCATGTTGGCCCTAGCGGGGAAGCAAGAAGCTGAATCGGTAGCGAAAGCGGCGAGAGAATTCTTTCGCGAACAGGGTATTGCGGGGGAAGTCCGTGTACTCGAAACTGACACAATCGGTGCGGTGGTCCGTTGAACAAAAGTCGCAAAAAAGCACTCGTCGGTGCGGCATTTATTTTGGCGGGCGTTACCTCCATCCAAACCACTTCGGCTTTGGTCTATCCAGAGTTCGGTTCATTCTCGGCGGGAGAGGTTTCGGCGTGGCGTTTCTTGGTCGGTACAGCTTTCTTGCTGGTCATTGCGCGCCCAAACATAAAGTCGTGGAGCCGTGAGCAGTGGCGCTGGGTGATCATTGTTGGCGTCACCACTGCGCTTATGAATCAGTTCTTCTACCAAGCGATTTCTCGTATCCCACTGGGTGGAGCAGTGGCCCTCGAGTATCTTGGGCCCTTCGCTGTTGCCGTGTGGGGACATCGTAAACCTCGTCAACTCTTGTATGTCTTGGCCGCTGGCCTTGGTGTTCTCGCGTTGACTCGCCCCGGATCTGGATTGAATTCCCTTGGAATCACCTTTGCCTTTTTGGCCGCCTTCATGTACGCGGTCTACGTGCTGGTGACCCACAAAATGGGAAATCTAATTCAGGGAATCGAAGGATTGGCGATGTCGATGGGAGTAGCCACGGTTGTTACCTCTCCATTTCTCTTCCATTCTTGGCACCGTATGACCCACTCGGGGCCCCTGTTCTGGAGACTGATCTTTGTGGCGTTTTTGGCTATTGCCATGGGTTTCAGTTTTGAATTGCAGGGCATTAAAAGGGTTCGGCCAGCCACGGCGGGCATTCTCTTTGCCCTTGATCCGGCGATGGCCTTTACCACTGGACTTATCTTCGCAAATCAACTCGTGTCGGGCTGGGACCTTGTTGGTTGCGCCTTCGTGGTGGCGGCCGGAGTGGGCGCAACGGTAGATGCTGCTCGGAGCACGCCGGTACTGCCTCAGTAGAATAAGTAAGTGGCAACCCCCAAAACCTTTACTATTCGCACCTTTGGTTGCCAGATGAATGAGCACGACTCTGAACGCCTCGCCGGCATGTTCGTTGCCGAAGGAATGACTCCGGTTGACAGTGAAACTGAGGCTGATTTAGTCATCTTTAATACCTGCACAATCCGTGAGAATGCCGACTTGAAGTTGTACTCAGCTCTGGGGCACGTAAAAGCCCTTAAAGAGTCAAATCCTGAGATGCAGGTCGCCGTTGGCGGATGCATGGCACAAAAAGACCGAGGCAAAATCCAAGAGGTTGCGGGATGGGTCGATGTTGTCTTTGGGACGCACAACATCAATCAGGCGCCCGAACTGCTGCGTCGAGCAAAGTTCGAAGGTCCTCTGATGGAGATTTGGGAGGCTCCAGATCCCCAAGCGGCCGTGGAAATGGCGCCCGCTCTGTACGCCGTGCGCGAACTGCCTTACTCGGCGTGGATGACAATTCAGACGGGGTGCGACAATTCCTGCGCGTATTGCATCGTCCCATCAGTTCGTGGAGCCGAAATTTCTCGTCCCCTCGAAGACCTGCTGACCGAGGCGCGAATGCTGGCGGAAGCTGGAGTGACCGAATTGACCGTATTGGGCCAGAACGTTAACTCCTATGGGCGTGACATCACTGGGCGCAGCCCGCTCTTTCCTGAATTGTTGCGCTCCCTTGGTGAGGTTGATGGCCTCGAACGAATTCGCTTTACCTCACCGCACCCCAAAGACTTGAGTAGTGAAACAATTCGAGCCATGGCTGAAACGCCGGCCGTCTGCAACCAACTTCACTTGCCATTGCAATCGGGGAGTGACCGTGTACTGACCGCAATGCGGCGGGGTTATCACGTGGATCGCTACCGCCGAATTCTCGACGAAGCTCGAAGCATCATTCCTGACCTGTGCGTCACGACTGACCTAATCGTTGGATTCCCGGGTGAAACTGACGAAGAATTCGAAGAAACGCTGAAAGTCGTGGCCGACTGTAATTTCGATTTGGCCTATACCTTCATCTTCTCTCCTCGTGAAGGCACTCGAGCCGCTCTCATGAGCGATGACTTTATTCCCGATGAATTGGTAGCCGAGCGCTTTAAGCGACTGAAGCAAGTACTGGACCGGAGCGCGCTCTTGCATCACGAAGCCAGGGTTGGTCTCATTGAAGAGGTGTTGGTCGAGGGGCCCTCTCGCCGAAATGATCAAATGATTTCTGGTCGTACCCGTCAAGGGAAATTAATCCACTTTCCAGTGACCCAAACGCCCATGAGAGCCGGGGCATTGGTCAATGTGAAGGTAACTCACGGCGCTCCCTACCACCTACTTGGTGAAGAGGTCGCGTTTATCCGCGGGCCTAAGCACAAGACGCGAATTCCTCTCAACATCTCGTGAGCCTCCCGCGTAAAGCTGCTGCGGTAGTGGGGGCGACGGCCTCGGGGAAGTCTGCGGTGGCCCACCAAGTGGCTCTGGAACTTTCTCCGCAGGTGGAAATTATTTGCGTTGACGCGATGACCGTTTACCGGGGCATGGATATCGGAACAGCTAAGCCTTCACACTCCGAGCGCTTTGAAGTTTCGTATCATCTGCTCGACGTGGTCCAGCCGAGTGAGGAATTCACACTGGCGGAGTTTCAGCGTCAAGCTCGTTTGGC
>CAIJYV010000026.1 GCA_903825035.1 uncultured Actinomycetes bacterium
CACGATTTCCACCCGCTCATTGGCGATTACCTTCGTAACGAAGGTGAGGGGAACCAAATAGCCCGTATCGAGCACTAAGAGGTCGCTCGCCGGCATCTCTTCGACGAGGGTTACTCGACCTCGCTCTACGCCCTCTTGGTCAACGACCACGGCGTTAAAGAGCTCGTCAATCCAAATGGCCTCATCATCTTCGAGGCGAGTAGCCGATAAGACCGTTCCGCGCCACCGTTCCGACCCATTTCGATCAGTGATCTCTTGGAAGGTCACGAGGAACTTATCCTGGTGGGCGCCGCTGGTCACTACGGTCAGTGGGCCCTTTTCGCTCAAGAGTTGCGAGCCGGGGTCGAGTCGTTCGAGTCGATCGGTCCACAGGTCAACAATGACCTGCCCTTTTAAACCGTGAGCCTTAACTATGCGACCCACCTCGAGCGTTTGCCGCTCGTCGGTCATGACTAGTCGACGATGTCGACTGAGGTGGTTACCCCGTCGCGAGCGCCGGCTGCGGCAACGAGTGCGCGAATGGCCTGAGCGGTACGACCGCGTCGACCAATGATGCGACCCATGTCATCGCCACCAACCTGGAGCGAGAGAACAACCTTGCCCGAACGGTTCGAAGTGGAAACAGAAACGGCACCCTTGTCGTCACAGAGTGACTGAGCGATGTACTCAAGTGTCGCTACCGCGGTGTCCGCGGAAGCTTCCTCGTCGTAGGAGTCAACTGCGTTGACGTCGCCGTCAACGTAGTCGTTTATCTCGCTCACTTGGCGGCCTTCGCCGCCTCAAAGGCGTCTAGTGCGCCGCTAGTCTTCAAGATCTTGGCAACGCGCTCAGTAGGCTGGGCGCCGTTGCGCAACCAAGCTACTGCCTTGTCGTTGTCAATCTTGAGGACCGTCTCGGGATTCGCTGCACTAAGCCCGCGGGGCTCGTAGGTGCCAATGATCTCGAGAAAGGCGCCTGAACGTGCACGGCGGCTTTCTGCAGCAACCACACGATAGGTGGGTTGCTTCTTTTTGCCCATGCGCACTAAGCGAAGTTTTACAGCCACGTCGAAATTCCCTTCAAACCGGCGGTTCGGTCTCGAACCGGGCCAGATACCTGAATTGAAGAGTTTAGCGCTGTTTGGGAGGGGTCACCCTCCCGCCCTTCTTTTTCTTGTTGTTTCGCCCACCGGCCGGGGGATTAGCCCGCTGACCGGCCTGCATTCCGGCGCTGAGCGCCTCGAGACCCGCTGGAACCTCGGCTCCACGGGCCATCTGGGCCCTCGAGAGGGCGCCCGAGATCTTGCCCATACCGGGCACCTGGGGCATCGCCCCACCGCCCATCTGCTTCATCATCTTCTTCATTTGGGTGAACTGATTGAGCAGTTGGTTAACTGCAGTAACCGACGAGCCAGAGCCCCGAGCGATTCGGGTGCGGCGAGAGCCGTCAATAATGACTGGGTTCTGGCGCTCGATGACGGTCATTGACTGAATGATCGCCTCGATCTTGTTCAATTGTCCCTCGTCAACGTTGTTCGCGGCGCTGCGCATCTCTTTGCTCATGCCGGGCATCATCTTCATTAGCCCACCCAGCGAACCCATCTTGCGAATTTGATTGAGTTGGGTCATAAAGTCATCCAGGGTGAACTCGCCACTCATCATCCGTGATGCTTGAGCGGCGGCGACTTCGGGATCGACGTTTCTCTCGGCCTGTTCGATGAGGGTGAGAACATCGCCCATACCCAAAATTCGCGAGGCCATCCTGTCGGGGTAAAAGAGATCGAAGTCGGTGATCTTTTCACCGGTGGCGGCAAAGACCACTGGACGGCCTACTACCCCACGCGCAGACAACACCGCACCACCGCGCGCGTCGTAGTCGAGCTTGGTGACAATGATTCCCGATAGCGCGAGGGTGTCGTGGAAGGCCTTGGCGGTGTGTACGGCGTCTTGACCGGTGACCGAATCAATGACCAAGAAGGTGTAATCCGGCTCGGTGACTTTAGAGATTTTCTTAACCTCGTCCATCAACTCGCGGTCGATGCTCAATCGGCCCGCGGTGTCAATGATGACTACATCTCGACCAATGCGAGTGGCCTCCTTAAGACCCTTCTTCGCGACATCAACTGGGTTCGAGGTATCAGAGTAAACATCCACGCCAATAGAGCGGCCGAGGACTCGAAGTTGCTCCACGGCGGCGGGACGCTGGAGGTCTGCGGCGATGAGGTAGGGTTGGCGCCCTTGTTGTTTAAACCAGTTCGCGAGTTTGGCGGCCGTGGTTGTCTTACCAGCACCCTGGAGACCCGCCAGGAGAATTACCGTTGGTGGCTTCGAGGCGTAGGTGACCTTCAGCGCTTCCCCACCGAGAACTTCCACTAACTGCTCGTGAACGGCCTTGATTACTTGCTGACCCGGGCTCAGCGACTGGGAAAGGGCTTCGCCCTGGAGACGTTCGCGAACCGCTGAAACGAAGGCGGTCGTGACCGACAGCTCAACGTCCGCTTCGAGTAGAGCTTGGCGAACGTCAGCGAGTGCCGCATCGAGGTCAGCGTCACTCAGGCGACCGCGCGAACGCAATCCCGAGGAGATTTTTTCGAGACGGTCAGAGAGTGCGTCGAACATGGAACGAGATTAGTCCTAGGCGCCGAGAAGCGAGTCCACGAAGGCCTCAGGCTCAAAAGTCACTAGGTCATCGACCCCTTCGCCCACGCCAATGAACTTGACCGGAATTCCCAGCTCTCGTTCAATCGCCACGACGATGCCTCCGCGGGCGGTACCGTCGAGTTTGGTGAGGACAATGCCCGTTACCCCGGCACTGGCTAAAAACTCCTTGGCCTGACTGAGAGCATTCTGCCCGGTCGTTGCGTCCAGCACTAAGAAAGTCTCGACGACTTCTCCCGGTGAGCGATCAGCAATGCGGCGCACCTTGGCCAGTTCATCAAGCAGGTTGGTCGAATTGGCCCGTCGTCCGGCGGTGTCGGCGAGAACAAGATCAAACTTACGAGCGAAGGCTCGACCAATCGCGTCGTGCACTACCGAACCCGGGTCCGCTCCTTCGCTAGCGCGAACGATGTCTGATCCAGTGCGTTCGGCCCACTGGGCCAGTTGGTCGGCCGCGGCCGCTCGAAAGGTATCTCCCGCGGCCAAGATGATGCTTCGGCCCGCTTGGCGTTGTTGTTGGGCGAGTTTGCCAATTGTCGTGGTTTTGCCCACTCCGTTTACGCCAACGAAGAGCCAAACCGGCACGTGGTCAGCCTGGGCCGAAGTCTTCACGCTGCGTTCGCGATCCAAATTCGCCAGCAATTTGGAGCGCACGTGCTCGAGCACCGATTGCCCCGAAGCAATGTCGCCCAGACTCTCGAGAATCTCTGTGGTGAGCGCTACTCCGACATCGGAACGAAGCAGGATCTCTTCGACAACTGAAAGGACCTCTGGGCTCGGAGACCCGGAGATTGATCGGAGACGATCAAAAACTCCTCGACTCGCTCCGAGCTTCGCCCCCAGTGTGGCCATTGTGGGACGCTCGTCCACCTCGGCGACGAGCAGCGAGGGCATGGCTTTGCGAGGCGCAGCGATTCTTGGGCCACGAGCTTTAAGAGAGCGGCGGCGCCAAGTAATAAACAAAACAACGGCGACAACCACGCCAATTATTACGATGGTCATTCAGTTCCCTCGACGGGAGGATTGAAGGGGCGCTCGGTAACCAACTTCTCTTCGGGCTCTTCTTTGACTTCAACAGCTCGCTTTACGCGCTGAGAGACAACCTTCGAACTCGCGCCCGGCACCATCGTCACTCCATAGAGCGCGTCGGCCGCTTCCATCGTCCGCTTCTGGTGGGTAACGATGACGAGCTGAGCCTCGTCGCGGAATTCGTCAACGAGCGCGATAAATCGCTGCAAGTTCACGTCGTCGAGGGCAGCCTCGACCTCGTCCATCATGTAGAAGGGAGAGGGCCGCGAACGGAATACCGAGAAGAGGAAGGCCATGGCGGCCATTGAACGTTCTCCACCACTCAAGAGAGAAATTCGGCGAACATTTCGACCCATCGGGCGAACCTCAATCTCGACTCCCGTATTCAAAGGGTCTTCGGGTTCAGTGAGAGTCAGTCGTCCGTGACCACCGGGGAATACTCGCCCGATGATGTCACTGAAGTGATTGTTCACGTCGGCGTAGGCCGAGGTGAAGGTCTGCATAATCTCGTCGTCCAGCGCTCGGATGACCTCGCGCAATTCTTGGGCCGAATGGCGAATATCGCTGACCTGGCGATCCAACTCGGTGTAGCGCTCTTCGAGTTCGGCCAACTCTTCTAGCGCCAATGGATTGATGGGGCCCAACGAGGTGATCCGAGCCTCAAGTTCGCCCACTACCTGTTCGAGGTTGCCGCCTTCAGGGATTTCAATCTCTACTCGCGATAACGCACCAGGTTCCACGTTTAGGTCACGACGAATGGACTCGTGGAGATTGTCGATTTTGACAACCAGCTCGGCCTGCTCGATTTCGAACTTTCGCTTCGAATCTGACAACTCACTGAGACGAATTTCGGCGGCGTGCCTGGCGCGGCGAACTTCTTCTAGCTTGTCCGCCGAGGCACGGGTGGCTTCGAGTTGCTCTCGATAGGTGGAGTCCATTGCTTCTTGAGCCGCTTTGATCTCTTGGGTGGCCATAACCACCATCTGCGCGAGACGAGAGAGGGCCGCGAGGTCGAATTCGATTGCCTCACGGCGCTTTGCCGCTTCGGCACGCTCAGTCGAGCGACCCTCGAGGCGAGATTCAATTTCGCCACGGCGAGTTTCGATGATTCGACGACGCTCACCAAATTCAGCCTCACGACGTGACAAGCTGGTCGCCTGATTGACCGCACTTTCGCGACGAGTTTCAACCTCTTGCTTAGCGGCCTCGGCTACTTGAGCTCGGACGCTCGCATCACTCACCGCTGCTTGCAGTGCGGGCAACTCGGTACGCAAAGTTCCCAGCTCTTGCTGCATTGGCACTATTTGGGTCGTTACGTCCGCGAGTTCTAACTCGAGTGTGGTGATGGCTTCGCCGAGTTCGTGGCTGGTCAAGCGGTGGCGTTCCAAGGCGGACTGATTACGCTCAAAGTCACTGCGCGCGGCGTTGAGCGCATTGAGGGCGTTGGTCAAGCGCAGGCGGGCCTGGCTCGCTGAGGCGTCATCAAGTTCACGTTGCTCAGACACTCGGGTGAGTTCGAGTGCGCCATCTCGAGCGGCACGCTCAGCCTCTTCAACGGTTCCTCGAGTCACCACAGCACGACCAGAGGCGACTCGCCAACCCGCTGAGGAGAAGCGGTCTCCATCGGCGGTAACAACGACCATCTCCGGGTTGGCCAAGGCAACTTCAATGCCTGATTCCCAATTATCGGCGACGAACGCCCGGGCGAAGAGTGCGTCTAGAACGCGGGTGACGTGTGCGGGCGCTCCGGCGCGGGCGCGAACCTTTTCGCGTAGCGAAACCGTTCCTGCGGGCGCGGCGTTGATTCGGATTTCGTGCTCGCTGATAGGCAAGATGAGCCCAGCGCCACCTTCGCGGCGCAGAGCCTCGAGGGCCTTGCGGGCCGATTGCTTACCGTCAACGACCATGGCGCCAACGCTCGCCCCAGCGGCTGATTCAACGGCACGCTCCCAATTAGCGTCAATATCAATTAGATCGAGGAAGGCTCCGAGCACGCCTTCGAGGTTGCCAATGATGGCCCGTCCACCCGCTCCAGAAAATTCATCGAGCGCTCGAGCTAATGCTTCGGCGCGAGCTTGTGTACGCGCGGCGACTTCGGTAGCACTGCGCAGGGCCAGGTCACTCGCTTCGCGCTTTCGCTCCTCATCCACCGCGTGATTTTCTGCGGTGCGCACCTCTTGTTCGGCCGCTTCGAGGCGAGATCCAATCGCGTCGTGTTCAGCCTCGGCGTTGGAAAAGCCAGTGACCGCCAGTGCGTGGCGCTCACGGGTTTCGTGTAGACGGGCATTCGCACGTTCTTGTTGTTCGTGCAATGAGTTGATCGAACGCTCCAGCAAAGCCAAGCGTGACTGCATGCTGGCGAGCGCTACTTCGTCACTTTCGAGCGATTGATTGGCGTAGGTGGTTTCGTAACTAGCGAGAGCGGCTTCGAACTCGGCGACCGCGTTCGTGACACCTTGGCGCATGGTGGCCAGTTCGCGCTCTTCGACCGCTAGTTCTTCGAGGTCTACCTTCAATTTGGCGGCGTCGGCTTCGAGGGTCGCGATGACGTTCTCATCTGCCGAGGCAATGAGGGCCTGGCGAAGAGCTTTATCGCGCTCGTTAATAACCTGCGCTAACCCGCGCGAACGCTCAGAAAGACCTTGCAGGGTTCCGAGCGCCGAGGCCAAAGTCTCCTCGCGGCGAGAGGCCATCTCCGCGGCGGCGGCGGTGGCCTGGGCGTCGAGCGTTACCACTTCGGCACGGAGTTTGCTTTCCGTCTCAGTGGAGCTACCGAGTTCGCGCTGGATTTCAGTTTGCCGGTTGGTGAAGACATCGAGTCGCTGACCGTAGAGGGCGTGGCGAGCGGCGCGAAGTTGCGAGTCAACCTCGGTAAAACTTTGCGCGGACGCAGCTTGGCGTTCGAGCGGGCGCATCTGACGACGTACCTCACGGATGAGATCGCCGAGACGGTCGAGATTTTCCTTGGTCTGGTCGAGGCGGCGCTCTGCGCGCTCTTTACGACGACGGTGTTTAAGAACTCCCGCGGCCTCTTCGATCACCGCACGACGATTCTCGGGGTTCGAGTTCAAGATTGAGTCGAGCTGTCCTTGACCAATGATCATGTGTTGGTTGCGACCAACTCCAGAGTCGCTCAGGAGCTCTTGAATATCGAGCAATCGACAGGTGGTGCCATTAATCGCGTATTCGGATTCTCCCGTGCGAAAGAGTGTGCGCGAGATTGTTACTTCGGCGTTCTCGACGCCCAGTCGTCCGTCGGAGTTGTCGAGGGTGAGCGCTACTTCCGCGCGACCAAGAGCGGGCCGTGTGGCGGTTCCCATGAAGATGACGTCGTCCATCTTTCCCGATCGCAGTGACTTGGCGCTTTGCGCACCCAAGACCCACGTAACGGCATCGACGACGTTGGACTTTCCCGATCCGTTCGGCCCCACGACCGCCGTGACCCCGCGCTCGAGTTCGAGGACGGTGGCGTCAGCGAAGGACTTGAAGCCCTTCATGGATAATCGCTTCAGAAACACGGAAAGACGCTAGCAAGTAGAGAGACCAGGGCCCTAGGCCTGGCACTTCTCACAGAAATAGGTGTCGTGGGTCTTGCTGGTAACGCGCTTAATTGGGGCCCGGCACTGGAAGCAGGGCTGACCCTCGCGCTTGAAGACTTGGACAAATTTCTGGTAGCTGCCGGCCTTGCCGTAGGGGTCAGTCCAGGGCGCGTCCTCGAAACTGGTGCCCTCGTGCTTGATGGCGTCAGCGATAATTTCCAGGAAACTGCGATGGAGGCGACGAATTTCGATGGTGGTAAGACTTTCCGCTGAGCGAGTGGGGTGCAGACCCGCCGAGAACAAGATTTCGTCTGCGTAGAGGTCTCCGAGACCGGAGAAAATACGCTCGTCGGTGAGGACTTCGACGAGTGGCGTTGTGCGCGAACGCATCACGGCCGCAAATCGGTCCCAACCGATTTGGTCTTCAATCGCGTCAATGCCCACGTCGGCCAATTCATTGATGGCCTTGCGCAGCGCTAGCCCATCGCCGCCAACACTCAGTCGAGCGAATTTAGAGACTTCGGCTCCTTCGCCCTCGACCGGTGGTTTGGCCACGTAGGCCCGGGCGTCGCCCTTGGGGTCAACGACGCGCAACTCCCCCGTCGTATCAAAACTAATGACCAGTTGAGTGAATTTGGGCTTGGTCACCTTGGCAGTCGCGGCCATGAGAATCTGACCCGAACCGGCGTTGAGCACGAGACGGTGTCCGTTGTCCAAGAGAAAAACCAGGTTGCGGCCAAGGCGCTGGGCCTCTTTGATCGCGTGTCCTTCTAGTGCGGTGCGAAATTCCTTTGCGCTCTTGTGAGGCTTGACTAATTTGCCCACGGTAACGGTAGCCAGTTTTACGCGACGACCAACGAGGTCACGCTGCAACACGCTACGCATGGTTTCTACTTCGGGAATTTCATTCATTGATTTTTCTCATTCCATGCCGTGAGTGCAGCTTGCACCTCGGCACTCTTTCTCGATGTTCCCTGACCGGAAGCCACAACTTCGCCACCGATCAAGACGTGGGCGACGAACTGAACCGCGTGGCTCGGTCCGTCAGCGGTTACTTCATAATCGGGTTGACCAAGCCCGTGCGATTCAGACCACTTGCGTAATTGGGCCTTGGGGTCGGCGTGCGTGGGGTGCGCGAGCGCTTCAGCAATCGTCTCGCCCATGAGAGTAAGAACGACTTGGCTGGTGTGTTCGAGACCTCGCTCGAGGAACACGGCCGCCGTCACCGCTTCGAAGGCATCTGCGAGAATCGAGTCTCGTTCGCGTCCACCTTCGCGCTCGACACCCTTGTTGACGCGCAGCAAACGGCCGAGATCTAATTCGCGAGCCAAGCGTGCGAGCGCCGCCTCATTGACCACCTGAGAGCGCGCAATGGTGGCCTCACCCTCGTCAATTGAGGCGTAAGCACTAAAGAGGTGTTGTGCGACGATCAAGTCAACTACTGCGTCGCCGAGGAATTCCAGGCGCTCGTTAGAAGTCGTGTGGTGCTCCTTGGCGTAGCTCGAATGAGTGAGGGCAATGGCGAGTACTTCACTCTCCTCGCTCACTCCCAATCGAGCGCAGATCTCGGTAGTAGACACGGTCAGCAGGACCACAGGCTCCTACGCGGCCAACTTGGCCGCAACGTAGTCAACGGCCTCTTGGACGGTGGTGAGGCCTTCGAGGTCCTCGTCGTCAATGTGGAATTCGCCCACGATAGGGGTCAGCTGCTCTTCGATGGCCTCAACGAGCTCGATGAGAGCCAAGGAGTCAGCGCCCAAGGAGGCGAAACTCGCCGAAGGGTCGATGTCGCTGGGTGACTTTTCGAGGATCTCGGCCAGCTGGACCTTAACTAGTTCAGTGACGGCGTCACGAGACAGTGGTGAATCAGACATACTTCTTCTCCTCAAGTTGTAGTAAACAGCCTACTTTGAAACCACTGCAGCGTGCTGGTTTAGCCCTCTTGATCAGGACGAATGGCAAGTCGCATCTTGTTGACGACTCCCGCTTTGTCCATTTCGTCCGCCACCCGCATCGCATTCATGATTGCGGTCGCGTTCGAAGATCCGTGGGAAATAATGCAGATTCCCTCGAGTCCCAGCAGCATTGCCCCACCCTGATTCTCTGGGGTCAGCATGTTCATAATTGGCAGCAGGTAGGGAGCGAGAGTATCTCCCGCTTTTTTCGTACTCTCGTCGGTACCGACCGCTTGCAAGAGTGAGGTGAAGAGAAACTTCATCGATCCCTCGAGGGTCTTCAGAGCCACGTTGCCCGTAAATCCATCCGTTACGACCACGTCAACGGGCGAAGGGATGAGGTCACGCCCTTCAACGTTGCCAAAGAAGTTAAGGGACGAATCATTCGCCAAGAGTTCATGAGTCTCTTTTACCAGTGGGGTTCCCTTTGAGGACTCTTCGCCAATTGATAAGAGTCCAACCTTGGGCGAGGACAAATTGTGGTGCGCAGCCATGTAGGCACTCGCGAGCTTGGCGAACTGGACCAGCATTTCTGGCGTGCACTCTGAGTTGGCGCCCGCGTCAACGAGCGCAGTGGGGTTGGTACCGGGATTAGGAATTGGAGTCACGATGCACGGACGAACCACTCCGGGCAGTCGACCCATACGCAATAACGCTGATGCCATAGTGGCTCCGGTGTTACCCGCCGAAACCATAGCGCTGGCCTTGCCGTCACGAACGAGTTCGGCGGCGCGAACGAGCGAAGAGTCCTTCTTTTTGCGAACTGAGGCACCCGGGTCGTCATCCATTTCAATGACTTCGGTGCAGGCGAAGACTTCGAAACCGGAAGTATCTCCCATGCGTTCGGGAACACCAACGAGAATTGCCTCGAGGCCGAGTTCTGCTTTTGCGCGTCGTGCGCCAGCAACTATTTCGCTAGGGGCGAAGTCGCCGCCCATGACGTCAAGGGCGATGGGCAAGCCCAAGATTAATTAACCTCTACGGCTACGCGACCCTTGTACCAACCGCAGTTAGGGCAGACCACGTGAGGGGTCTTGGAGGTCGAGCACTGGGGGCACACGCTACGAGCGGGTAGACCGAGCTTCCAGTTTGCGGAACGGCGCGAACGGCCGCGGGCTTTGGATTGCTTCCTCTTTGGTACTGGCATCGTTCTTCTCTTTCGGCGTCTCGGGCCTATTCGGCGCCGGTGGCGGGTTCTTCGTTATCAAAACTCAGAGAATCTAGTGTAGCCCATCTCGGGTCCGTCTCACCCTGGCACTCACAATTGGCCTCATTTCGGTCAATTCCGCAGTAGGGGCACAATCCTTTACA
Organism: uncultured Actinomycetes bacterium; assembly: GCA_903825035.1. Taxonomy (GTDB): domain Bacteria; phylum Actinomycetota; class Acidimicrobiia; order Acidimicrobiales; family RAAP-2; genus RAAP-2. The sequence goes on from CAIJYV010000026.1 coordinate 10,471, forward strand.
GTCAGCCGAACAGAGCGGAGCGAGGGGTAAATCTAGGAAAACTGCGTCATGCACCATCGGGGCGAGGTCGATGAAGTCTTTGTCGATCGGATAGAAGTCCTCAGTGAGGTCCTCGGGGTCCACGAACCGCTCGTTTAGGGCAATTTCGCTAATTCCGTCCACGATTTTTGAGCATCGCCGACAGGTCCCGCGCCACGGGGCGCTGAGTTTCCCCTTTACCCGCAGTCCGCCGGAATAGCTCTCAATCTTGATCTGAAGATCAATGGGGGCATCCCAGGCAACATCGGTTTCTGCTTCGCCCTTGGGCTCAAAAATACGCTCTTGGTCAAATGGTGCGCTTATCGCCAGCTCCGTCGAGGTAGGTAGGTCGCGTCGAAGCTTCGCGATGGCGATGCGATACGGCGAACTCACTTAGCGTTGTTCCTCGTCGAAGAAGAAGTCGCCACTCCAGTCATCGGCTGCGCCCTGACTGGCGGCTGGCGCGACGTAGGGCTGAGCTGGTTCTCCCCAATTCACCGATGCCGGTGCGGGCTTAGGAGTGAGCGGACGGTCGTGGCGAAGTTGCGCCATGAAGTCGTCGCCGCTCATGGGCTCTTCAGCGAAAGGTGGCGCGTCGGGTACGTAGTTGTCCACCCGTGGGGCAATCATTGAACGTAAGTTTTCGCGACCGGCTTGTGTTTGGTCCATCAGCTTTCCAAGCACAATCTCAAAGGTCGCTAACTTCTGGTCAATGAAGTCCTCGGTCTCATTGATCATCGTGCGAGCCTTCGTTTGCGCTTCAGCAATTATGTCCTCCGCCCGAAGTTTGGCCTGGCGAACAATTTCGTTCTTCTCAATCATGCGGCTCGCTTCGGCGCGAACCTGATCCATGACCGCTTGGGCACGCTGGCGCTCTTGTTCCATCAACTGCGCGCGGTCTTTTAGATCCCATCGGGCTTGGCGAATCTCGTCGGGGAGGTTTCGTATGGCCGACAGCACTATCGCCACGACCTCATCTTTCGAGACACTGATAGTCGACGAGAGCGGACGGGTTTTGGTGTTCTCGAACAGGTCGAGGAGGTCTTGGAGGTCGGTCTCGATGCTGCGAGCTTGGCGCTGGGGCTGCTCTAGGTACCGGCCATCGTCGTAGGGCTGAAAATCACTCATTGCTCTCCTCGAAACTTTTCCTGCAAGCGCACCGCTACCGGCGCGGGTACAAAATGCGAGACATCTCCACCATACCGAGCAACTTCACGTAACAGACGGCTGGCAATGAAGGAATGGTTGGAACTTGTGGGAATAAACAGGGTTTCGACCCCGGAGAGCGACCGATTCATCTGGGCCATCTGGAGTTCGGATTCGAAGTCCGACACCGCTCGAAGGCCCTTCACAATGGCGGTGGCGTTCACGTCACGAGCGACATTCACGAGCAGGGTCGCGATGGCAACGATGCGGACATTTTTGATGTGCTTGGTCGAATCGGCAATCATTGCCTGGCGCTCTTCCAATTCGAAAAGTGAAGCGGACTTTTGGGGGTTGCGAATGGCAGCGACGACAATTTCGTCGAAGATCAACGCGGCACGCTCGACGACCTCAAGGTGTCCGTTATGAAAGGGATCGAAAGAACCAGGGATCAAGCCGACGGTCATGCGGATACTTCCTCCGAGGGTTCGAGAATCGTAACCAGCGTAGTGCCGTATCGCTTTTCCTTGGTCACTCCCCAGCCCACGGGTGCTGGCATAAACCGATCGTTTTCGACCACGACACGCTCAGCCACTATTCCATGGAGCAGTGCGTTTAAGTCCAGTGGACCGTAGGGTGGGTCAGCGATGATGAGATCCACCTCCGCCGGCGGAGTCCACAGCGGCAACGTGGCGCGAACAAAGTGAGCCTGTCCTTCGACATTGACTCCCTCGTAGTTTTCCTTCGCCGCGGCGAGACACTTCGGATCCGAGTCGTAAAAATAAACGTGGGCCGCTCCCCGACTGAGTGCCTCGATTCCGAGGGCCCCCGATCCGCAGTAGAGATCGCAAACGGTGAGCCCGTCTAGGCCGCCGCGAGCTTCCAGCATCGAGAAAATCGCCTCACGGGCGTAGTCGGTTGTCGGGCGTACCTTTTCGGGCAACTTGGCCCGGAGCTGCTGTCCCCTCGCGCTTCCCGCAATAACTCTCACCCCTCAAGGGTATTGCCTAGGAGCGGAACAAGTAGGCCGCTTCGTCCTCTTCTACGAACAGACGCAGCTCCTCTTCCATTCCCGCGAGGTCGCCCGATTCAACCATTTCGTAGGCGACTTGGCGAGCGGACTCGAGCAAATCGAGATCATCTTGGAGCGAGGCCAAAATCAGGTCGCTGCGGCCACGTTGGCGCGCACCAAGCAATGTCCCCTCCCCACGCAAGGCGAGGTCGGTTTCGGCGAGGGAGAAGCCGTCATTGCTCCCGACCAGAGCCGTTAGGCGCGTAGCCGACTCTTCGCTCGGGGCGGCCCCGAGCAAAAAGCAGTAGCTCTGATCGACCCCGCGCCCGACTCGACCGCGCAACTGGTGCAGCTGAGCCAAACCGAAGCGCCACGCGTCTTCAATAACTATGACGGTGGCCTCAGAGACATCCACGCCGACTTCAATGACCGTGGTGGCGACGAGTACTTGAATCTCTCCGGAACGGAATTGCTGCATCACCAGTTCCTTTTCTTCCGGCTTCATCTGGCCGTGCAACAGACCAACGCTCAAGCCCCGCAGTTCTCCCATCGCCAGGCGAGTGCGCTCGTCGGTGGCGCTCGTGGCCTCCACCTTGCTCGAACCTTCAACTAACGGACACACCACGTAGACCCGGCGATTCCTCGCTACCTCATCGCGCACGCGCTGCCAGCAATCTTGGACTTGGGCGGGGCCTTCGGCCCAAATCGTTTCTATGGGGAGACGTCCAACGGGCATTTCATCGATAGTCGAAATATCCAAGTCGCCAAAAACCACCATCGCCGCCGTTCGCGGGATTGGCGTCGCGGTCATGACCAAGAGGTCAGGGTCGAGGTGGGTGTTCGAGTGTGTCTTTGCATTTTCGCGCAGCTTGGCTCGCTGTTCGACGCCGAATCGGTGCTGTTCGTCAATCACTACGAGACCGAGTGAGAAAAACTTCAATTCATCACTCAAGAGCGAATGGGTTCCCACCAGAATGTCTACTGAGCCCGTAGCGATTCCTTCCAGAATTGCTTGTCGCTCCTTGGCCTTCGTGCTGCCAGTTAGCAGCGCAACTCGAATCTCTCGCGAACCGCCCAGCACAGTTGAATCGCCGATCCGCAACTCCTGCACATCTCGACGCAGCGAAACGGCGTGTTGCTCGGCGAGTACCTCAGTCGGCGCCATGAGCGCACTTTGGTGCCCCCCGCCTCGAACGGCCAGCATGGCGGTGAGCGCCACTAGAGTCTTTCCCGAACCAACGTCACCTTGCAAGAGTCGGTGCATGGGCAAGCTGCTGCGCAAGTCCTCGGCTATCTCTCGCAGTACCCGACGCTGTGCGCCCGTGAGCGCGAAGCGGTGCTGAGCGATGAATTGGCGAACCAATGTGGCTGCCGGGGAAAGCTCAACACCTGGCGAAACCGCTAAGTCCTCGTCGAGGATCTGGTGACTAATCCCCGTCGCACTCTCTTCAATTCTCTTTCTGCGCAGGGCCAACAGAAGTTGGAGCCGCCAAAATTCGTCGAAGGCCAGGCGGCGGCGCGCCGGAGCCACCTCCGATAGCTCACTAGGTAAATGGATGTCGTGCATCGCTCGCGATCGGTCAACCAACCCGAGAGCGGTGCGCCGAGTTTCGACCAACGGGTCACTGAGCTCGCCCGCTCGGCGAAGGGACTCGTCGATGAACCCGCCCATCTCCCAACTCGTAAGGCCAGCCTTCCCCGAAGCGGGATAGATCGGGACCACTCGCCCGACTCGACCGGGGTCACGGTCTTCGCTCAAGAGGCCCACGATGACGTCAACTACTGGATTGGTCATTTGACGTTGATCGCGAAAGGCCCCCACCTTGCCAAAGAACAAAGCTTGGGTGCCGACGGGCAACTGGTGTTCGCGCCAGGCCTGGTTAAAAAAGACCACGCCGAGCGTGTGCGAACCATCTTTGACTTCGAGCGTAACCATGGGCTTGCCGTTCTTCATGCGAGCCGAGCGACATTTCGTTACCTCTCCAAACACCGCCGCTTCGTCACCCACGTTCAGATCACTGAGGTCAACCTGTTTCGTGCGGTCGATGTAACGGCGCGGGTACCAAGTGAGGAGATCAAAGACCGTTCCGATTCCAATCTCTGCGAGCGCAGCCGTTCGCTTGACCCCGATGTTGCGGAGTCGGTCAACCGAAACTTCCGCGAGCGCGGCGAGCGGGCGAAGCGTCTCTTCCATGGAAACAGCCTAAGGACTTATGCACCGATAAGTGGTGCCCATGGACGTTTGGCTCTGTTAAGCCCTGACCCCCGCCCAGAATCTCTGGAGCGGGAAAAGCAGGCTATTCAATACCGAAGTAATACGGATACAGCGGTTGTCCGCCGCGGTGCATCTCCACCTCAAGGTCCGGAAAGGACTGGGCAACAAAACGCACTATCGCCGCGGTGTCGTCGCCGTCGGCACCCGATCCCTCGACAATGGTCAAAATCTCGCTCGTGGAAGTCACTAGTGACTGCAGTAAGCCGGTTGAAGCGGCCACCACCGAGTCGCCAATCGAGGCGATGCCGTCCGGGCCCAGCCCAATCCAGTCTCCGGCACGAACTAGTCCAGCATCAGAATCGGTATCGCGAACCGATTGGGTTACTTCGCCACTTATGACGTCGGCGATCGCCGACTGCATATTCCTTACGTTCTCTGCGAGTTCACCGCTGGGGTTGTAGGAAATCAGAGCAGCGAGGCCCTCGACGACCGAGGTCGTGGGCACAACCGCAACTTCAACATCAACTAAGCCATTCACCTGCTGGGCGACCGGAATGATGTTTTTGTTGTTCGGCAAAATCGTGACGAATTGTGAGCCAGTGGCGAGGACCGCTTCGACCAAGTCCGCTGTTGACGGGTTCATGGTCTGTCCCCCACTCACAACTTCACGCGCGCCCATCGAACTCATGAGCGCACTCGCACCAGCTCCGAGGGCCACAGCTACGACAGCGGTGCGGGGCGCGGGTGCGCGCACCGTACCCTCGGAGACCCAACTCGCCTCTTCATCGACTTCGCTCAAATTGGTAATGCGAACATCACTCACGATTCCGGCGGTCTCTCCGGCCGCCACCGCCGCGTCAACGTCGTCGGTATGGATGTGACAGTTGTAAAGACCTTCTCCACCCACGATCACAATTGAGTCGCCAATCTCGGCCCAGCTCGCACGGAAGTCCCCCATCACCGAGTCATCGGCGTTGAGCAAGAACATGACCTCGTGTGAGAGCTCGGCCACGCTGTGACCGCTGGCGATATTTTCGATGGTTCGGTTAATTGACGAGACCGCCGGCGGTTCGGGTAGCGCGTCGGCGTAGAGCACGTGAGCGAGTGCGTCGAAGAATAAAACCAATCCCGTGCCACCGGAGTCCACGACCCCGGCCTTTTTCAGAACGTCAAGTTGTTCTGGGGTGTGAGCGAGCGCTTTGTTCGCTCCCTCGAGCGCTCCTCGGACGACCTCTTCGAGAGTTGAGGAGTTGGCCCGAGCGCCATCGACCGCACCGAGGGCGACCGAGAGGATCGTGCCCTCGATTGGGCGCACTACCGCTTCGCGAGCGAGTCGATTGGCGTTTGCCAGTGCCTCGAGCAGGTGTGAGGCGGTGACTTCATCTTCGAAGTCCGCCACGAGTCCACGCAGGAGTTGGCTCAAGATCACGCCGGAATTACCCCGAGCCCCCATGAGCGAGCCGTGGGCGATGGCCTTTTTGACCTCGGCCATCGAGGCGTTAGCGGGAAGTTCGCCCAGCGCCTTCACCACCGAGGCCAGGGTGAGGGCCATATTTGTTCCAGTATCCCCGTCGGGAACGGGGTAAACATTGAGATAATTAATGACCTCTTTGTGGCTGTCCAGCAGCCCCGCGAAGGTCTCCATCAGTGCCCGAAGGTCACCGGCACCGAATTGATTGGACGAAGACATTGCTGACGATGCTACAATGGCAAACCAGTCTTTCCGGCGAATGCCGGACTTTTAAGGAGAATGCACATGGCGTCAGTCTGCGAAATCTGCGGCAAGAAGCCCTCATTCGGCATGAACGTTTCGCACTCCCACCGTCGCACTAAGCGTCGTTGGAACCCGAACATTCAGCGTGTGCGTGCGCTCGTTAACGGAACTCCCGTACGCGTGAACGTCTGCACTGGATGCTTGCGTTCAGGCAAGATCACCAAGCCCTCACGCGGCAAGGCCAGCGTCAGCGCCTAATCCCCTCGTTGGGTCCTGCGCTGTTCGGCGCAGAATATTCAGTACTTCCCGCACCGGTACTTCTTCATTCTCGTTTGGCGACCCACCCTGGTTGGTGCGAGGAGAATGTTGAGGCACGCTTTAGAGCGAATGTTGCCAGCCTCGCCGAGTCAAAGGCCTTCCCTCCAAATTGCGAATCGACTGATTCACCACGGTGCGTCCAATAAGGATTGGTTGCATTTGAGAACGATCCTTTGAAAGATGGAGCAAAGTTTCAGGGTCGGGAGTAACGATCAAGAGTTCGTAGTCCTCCCCGCCGCTCAAGGCCTCTTCGAGGGTGGCGCCTTCGGCGACTGGTATGTAGTCGAGCTCAAAGCCCACCCCCGAGAGGTCGGCCATTCGGTTCAAGTCGAGTGCGAGCCCGTCGGACAGGTCCATCATCGCGCTTACGTTCGCATCGCGAGCGGTCATGCCCTCTCGCAACCTCGGATAGGGCCGACACTGGGCGAGGACCAATTCATTTTCCATTCCCGCTCCCGCGCGGCGAAGTCGCAGCCCAGCGGCGGCTCGACCCAGTGGCGCTGTCACAAAAATAAATTCACCTGGCTTTGCGTTTGATCGAAGAATCGGTTTTGAATCGGGACACTGACCAACGACGGTGACCGCGAGCGAAATGTCTCGCCCAGTGCTTAGGTCCCCGCCCACGACCGGACACGAAGTCATCAGGGCCGCCTCGGCGATTCCTTCGTGAATTGAAATTAGGTCCGTCCCCTTGGGAGCGGTGACCGCAATAACGCAGGCTTCCGGGCGCGCTCCCATCGCGGCTAAATCCGAGACTGCTGTGGCGACAGCTTTGTAGCCAAAATCATGCAATGAAAAGAATTCAGGATCGAGGTGGATGCCCCAAACGCTCACATCCGTTGAAATTACAGTGCTTCCCACCGTTGGCTCGAGGACCGCCGCGTCGTCGCCAATATGGACTTCGCCGGCGGGAATGTGTGACGCCGAAACTATGCGGGAGATAGCCTTAAGGACGTCGTCCTCGCGCTGACCAGACTCCCCCGGGAGTCCATCGGTGGGAGGAATGGCCGTCACAGTGAAGCACGGTGCAACGAGGCACCGCGCAGACCGAAGGGACACGCAGTGGCATATCCGACGAAGAATGAGAAGTTGATTGCTTGGGTGGAAGAAGTTGCGAAACTCACTACCCCCGATCGTATCTACTGGTGCGACGGCTCAGAGGAAGAATATGACCGTTTATGCCAAGAATTGGTAGAAGCGGGAACTTTCATAAAGTTAAATGAGGCCAAACGCCCGAACTCTTACTTTGCGACCTCCGATCCGAGCGACGTGGCTCGCGTAGAGGACCGCACCTATATCTGTGCTGAGCATGAAGAAGATGCCGGCCCGAACAACAATTGGGTTGATCCCACCGAGATGCGCGCCACCTTGAAGGGGCTCTTCGCTGGTTCCATGAAGGGCCGCACGATGTACGTGGTCCCCTTCTCGATGGGACCCCTGGGATCAAAGATTGCCCACATCGGCGTCGAAATCACCGACTCCGCCTACGTTGCGGTTTCGATGAAGATTATGACTCGCATGGGAGCGGGAGCTCTCGAAGTACTGGGTGAGCACGGTGAGTTCGTTCCCTGCTTGCACTCAGTGGGTGCTCCCCTCGAGCCCGGTCAGGCTGACGTGAAGTGGCCCTGCAACGACACGAAATACATTGTGCATTTCCCCGAAACCAAAGAAATCATCTCCTATGGTTCGGGTTACGGCGGAAACGCTCTCTTAGGCAAGAAGTGCTTCGCTTTGCGCATCGCTTCGAACATGGCTCACCAAGATGGCTGGCTCGCCGAGCACATGCTGATTTTGAAATTGACCTCACCCAAGGGCGAGTCTCGCTACATTGCTGCGGCCTTCCCCTCGGCCTGTGGCAAGACGAATCTTGCGATGCTCGTCCCCACCCTGCCGGGCTGGAAGGTCGAGACGGTGGGTGATGACATTTGCTGGATGAAGCCTGGTGCCGACGGACGGCTCTATGCGATAAATCCCGAAGCAGGATTCTTTGGCGTGGCTCCCGGGACCAATATGCAGACCAACCCGAACGCCATGTTGTCCATTGAGGCCAACACCATCTTTACGAACACCGCACTCACCGCCGATGGCGATGTGTGGTGGGAGGGCATGGGAGAACCACCAGCTGGCCTTACCGACTGGAAGGGCCAAGCCTGGAGCCCCGAACTGGGAACGCCCGCGGCACACCCGAACTCACGCTTCACCGCACCAGCCGGACAGGACCCCGCGATTGCCCCTGAGTGGGAGGACCCCGCGGGAGTGCCTCTTGACGCCATCTTGTTTGGTGGTCGTCGCGCGAACACAATCCCCTTAGTCTTTCAATCCAAATCGTGGGACCACGGAGTATTCCTCGGCTCGATTATGGCCTCGGAGACCACGGCGGCGGCGGCGGGCGCCGTTGGCAACCTGCGTCGGGACCCCTTCGCCATGCTCCCCTTCTGTGGGTACAACTTCGGTGACTACTTCGCTCACTGGCTCACCTTCGCCGAGAAGTACGGTGAGTCGGCGCTGCCCAAGATCTTCTACGTCAACTGGTTCCGCAAAGGCGATGATGGTCGTTGGCTCTGGCCCGGTTACGGCGAGAACAGCCGCGTTTTGGAATGGGTCTTTGATCGCAGTGCTGGTCGAGGCGACGCCATTGACACGCCGATTGGTTACGTGCCCACCGCCGACGCTATTGACGTAAGTGGACTGAACGTGAGCACACAGGACATGGCCGAGTTGCTAGCGGTGAATGAGGAGGATTGGCGCCACGAAGTGCCCCTAATCCGCGAGCACTTTGCTCAGTTCAAGGACCGGACGCCCGAGCGATTGAACGAACTGGTTACCGAGCTTGAATCTGCCCTGAACTAAGAACTAACCCCGCCGCCCCACTCACTGGAGTGGGGCGGCGGGGTTTTTCTATTCTGCCGTTTCGGCGTCCGCGACGATTAAGCGCGGCCCCGATGGCCAGTCAAAGTAACGCCAGGTCCAGTTAATGAGGACTCGAATTTTGTTTCGGAATCCAACCAGGTACCACAGGTGCAAGCCCAGCCAAGCCAGCCAGCCAGCGGTACCACGAATGATTCCAATTCCTGGAACCTTCGCAATCGCGGCGTGACGACCAATGGTGGCCATAATGCCCTTATTGCGGTACTTCAGAGGCTCAGTGGCCTTACCGTTGATTGTGGCGAGAATGTTTTGCGCACACTTTTTACCCGACTGAATTGCCACGGGAGCGAGCTGGGGCAAGAATCCATCCGTCGATGGGATGGCGGCCGCGTCTCCCACCGCCCAAACATTCTGTGAACCCACGAGGCGTAAGTCAGAGGTCACCGGCGCTCGCCCACCGGGACCATGCTCGTCGCTCAAAGTGTGGGCCAGGGTTCCCACGGTGGTGAGCCCCGCGGCCCAAATTACGGCAGCGGCTTCGAGTTCGCTACCGTCGGCGAAGCGAAGTGAGTGATCGGTAACTTCGGTGACGATGCGGTCGAATTGCATTTCGACGCCAATTCGGTCCAATTCCATGCGAGCGTAGGCAGAGCCTCGTTCGGGGAAATTCAAGAGCAACCGCTTTTCACGGTCCACCAAGATCACGTGAACCGTTGTGGGTTCAATGCGGAGTCCGTCACGCTTAATGACGAGTCGTATGAGTTCGCTCAGTGCTCCCGCGGTTTCCACGCCCGTGGGACCGCCGCCAACTACTACGAAATTTAGGGTGATTGGACCGCTGAGCGCTCGGACTTCGGCCTCTTCAAGAGAGAGTAATAGCCGATTGCGGAGTCGGCGCGCGTCGGCCAAGCTATAGAGCGGTAGTGAGTATTGGGACGCCCCAGGAATTCCGAAGAAGGAAGCGGTGGCCCCGGTGGCGACGACCAAGTGGTCATAATCGATTTCAGAACCGTCTTCGAGAATGATCTGGTTAGTGGCGTGATGTACCTCTTTGACCTTGCCGTGGCGGAAATCAACGTTGGTGGCGTTACCAAAAATTGTGCGAATTGGATAGGCCACGTCCGCCGGCTCCAAACCCGCGGTTGCTACCTGGTAGAGCAGAGGCAAAAAGGTGTGGAAGTTGTGCTGATCAATGACCGTGACACGCACTCCTCGATCAGCCAAGCCGCGAGCGGTAGCGATACCGCCAAATCCGCCACCAATCACAATCACGTGTGGCAAAAACTGGAGATCGCGTAACGGCTTTTTCTTATTGGAGGAAGACATTGTTACTCCAGCATAGGAGTTTGTTCCCAGTTAGGCACGTTGTTTGCGACCAACGATGTACCACCCCGACGCCAAGAGTAGGGCCACCGCCAAGATTCGATCCCCAAAACCAAAACTAAGAGGTACCGCAACCGGCACGAGTGCCCCCAAGACCCACGCAAGTTGCTGGCGGACGGCGAAGCGAGCAAAAGTGCGACCTTGTGAACTCTCGGCAATATTTCGCTGCGTGAGTGAGTCGAAGGAGGGCTGGAGCACGGACGCTGCGAGTCCCAACCAGCCCGCCAACAGAACCTGAATGCCGAGCATGGGCTGGAGTGACACAATGAAGGCGCCCACCCCCGCAAAGAACAGTGCTCCGAAGAGCAAAGTGGGTTCACTACGCATGGTACGCATTCGCGTTACGAGCGCCAAACCGATCATCGATCCAACCCCACTTGCCGAAAGTGCCAGTGCGTACAGCCCGAGATTTGCGTGCTCACGTCGTAGGCCAAAAGCCAGCAAGAAGGTGGCAAAGCCCACTCCCGCGCGCATCGCAGTGGCAGCAAAAAGCCCCCACGCCACTTCACCATTGCCAAGGGGGTTGAGGCGCATGTGGTCTCGCTCTAACTGGCTCAAATGAGCTCGATCGACCGAGACTTTCTTTGGCGCCACCAATCTGGTGCTCGCGATGACACTGGCAGTGAAAATCACGGTGGCGAGGTACAGCACCCAAGAAGCGCCAACCGTCTTCAAAACGCCGGCGCCAATAAAACCCATGACGAATCCAGCCAGCGTGCCAAGCAGCGTGAGCTGGGCGTTAAACCCGGCAAAGCCCGATGGTCCGTCGGGATCAGACGACGGCCAGCCCGCTCGCGAGAGTTCAGCGCGGTGAGTTGCGAACTGGTGCGTTCGCGCCATCTGGGGCACGATTGCGCCACGAGTCACTACGTACAACTTCGAGGAAATCAGCACTACGAAGGCCTCGGGAAAGAGCCACAAACTGTTCAGGTGAGTGGCCATGGTGTAGCAAAGGAGGGCTCTGGTGCCACCGGAGACTGCCACAAGAAATTTTCTTCCGTGCTGGACGCGGTCAATTAGCGGACCCAGCAACGGAGAAACCACCGCAAATGGCGCAATGGTCAGCGCGAGGTAGGCCAGCACTTTAATCTTGGCGGTATCGGGCGCCACTGAAAAGAATAGTGAGCCGGCCAGGGAGATGGTCACCAGCGTGTCCCCCGCCATCATGAGTACGTGGACCAGTGCCAATCGACCAAATGCGGTTCCTTGATCGAACAGGTCGACGAGACTGGCCCCAACGAGTGAAAAAAAGCCCCGTGTTCGCCTCATGCGATTTTTCTTAATTTGAATTACAACCTAGAGTTCGGATTTTCTTGGGCACGGCAGAATCCTTACAGTAAGTTGCGCGATTCACCATCAGCCACCCCAGTGGCTGGAACTGCTCTAGTTCAGTCACCGATACCGAATGCTGAGAATTCCCAATGGTCGCCCACACGTAGGCCCAGTTCCCCTCGCAACCGTAATTTTGCACCGAAATTACGTGGAATGCACCCGACCAACTCTTAGTAAGCCCCGCAGGATTACAGGCGGCCTGAGCGTCAGTTTCGGTATTGGGGGTTCCCAGAATTACTCCAATACCAACCAGAGCCAATATCAGAGCCAGGGCCAAGGCCCCAACGGCAACTTTTCCAGACACTCGCACCCGCGTTTAGAACTTCACTAAAGACAAGAAGAGTTGTGCCGCGGCTTCGCTGAATTCCTTATTGGAAAGCGGATTGATTGAAATGTCGTCGAGTACTCGGCCCAGTAAGAAAACCTGCAGCGCCACCGCCACCGAGCGAGGTGGGATGTCATCTTTCATCACGCCACGTTCTTGCAAGATTCCAAAGAGCTCGGCTATCTCATTGGTCACTCGGTTCTGAGAGAGCCCAATGCTTAACTTGAGCTCGGGGCGAGTAGAAGCAGCCGCCACAATGCGAGCCCGCATCATCCGTCGCTCAGCGCGCTCCTGGCTCATAAACGCCTTCTCGCCGAACTTGGCGAAGACCACCATTACGTCATCGGCGTTTCTTATCTCTTCAATAGACTCACGGATGAACGCAATGTCTTCATCCATGAAATCATTGAACATCTTGATGTAGGCCGCGTCAATCACTCCCTCGCGCGAGCCAAAGTGATGGTAGACCGAGCCATAGTTGACGCCCGTCGCTTCGCAGATATCGGGAATGCGAATCAAAATCTCATCAGTCGTCATGAGGCGCGCTTCGACAGCCCGTAAGACTGCCTCCATTACCGGAGTTGAGCGACCTTGCTTTGCCATTTCTCTAATTTTACAGAATTTCAAGGGTCGACGGGAGAAATTAAGTCTATTTTATTGGGCTTTTGTGGCCACAATCTGTTGGCGGGGCAAATGTGACACCCATCTGGCATAGTTTCCCGCTACCGGAAACGAGGGGAATTATGGCGCCGAAGTATCACCGAACTGTCAAGTGCATCGACATTGAGAACATAGTTGGGGGTTCGGAGTTTGTTTCTAATCGCTATGCCGCGGTGAAGGACCAGATTTGGGAGTTCAACTCCCCCACACCCCACATGCTCTACTTGGCTTCGGGCCCGAGTGCAATTAAGAATAACCCCTTGTTGTGGGACTGGTCCGAGGCTCGCTGGTTCGAAGGTCGCGGCATCGATGGGGCAGAGATCGCCCTGTGTGATCGCATTTTGTCTGACCCCATTGTTCGAAATTCCTCCCACCTACTGCTCTGCAGTGGAGACCATTACTTCTGCGACATTGTCGACCAGTTGCAGTTCGAGGGTATTGACGTGACGGTGATGTCACGAGAGAGTGCCTTGTCCCACGATCTCGCCCGTCGCGTCCATCACCTCATCATGGTTCCGGAATTTGGCGCTGATGAGGTCGACCGCTATTACGATGCTTGGAACACAAGGAGAGTTAACTAATGGCCAAAGAACTGCAGAACCCAGTCTCGGCGAGCTACTCGAAGATCATCCGCACCTTCAACAAGGGTAAAGGAGATCACGTTTGGGCCCACCGTTACAGCCGAGGTGATGACGCGAGGACGGACCTGCTTCGCCTCGAGGGAAAATTCAAAGTTCTCGCGACTTCAGTCGATACCCGTGACCGCACCACCACCTTGCGTTATTACCCCAAAAACGAGGTCTACGTTCTCTTTGACGAGTTCAACGATGACTCGGCCATCCTCTCAATCAAGGCCAAAAGCCTGAAAATATTGGCGAATTACTGCTCAACCCTCAACACCCCCGAGGTCGTCGAAGCCCCATAAATGCCCGGAGGCCTCGGCACTCTTGAGTAAACTTGATGCGAAAGAAGGGTTCGCCAGTGCGCCACAGAATTGTCACCAGTATTGCTACCACCCTGATAACAGTTATGGCTGTTGGCAGCACGGCTCTTGCTAGCCAGCCTCGCGCGGCCACGACCACGAATCTCACCAACTGTCGCTTCAGCTCACACCAGGTTTTCGGTGGCATGTCAAATTTGACTACTACCCATCTTTTCGCCAGAGATTTTCAACCCCCCTACGCTGATCACCTGCACCGGAGTTTGACCAACTCAGAGATCGCCAGTACCGATTATTTCGCCTTTGTGCCACTAGCCAGTAATCACTGGGAACTCAACTTGTACAAGAGCAACGGCGCGCTCAAGCGTGTTGTTGACACCACAGGAACATTCCTCGCAGCGGGTATCGGTTTTTACTACTACAACGGTGACGGGAGTTTTCACACCGTTGTCTCAACTCGTCAAGGCTACTTAAGCGGAGATGCCACCAGTTGGCCTGTTGCATTCACCCGGCCTTCGAGCACTGTTCTCAATTCCCTGAATAACTGCTCGACCACGACTTTGGCGGCTGGCGAAACGCTAGCCAACGCTCACGGCACGACTTCCACGACAATTCGGGTAACAACCACTACGACTCGTGCCACAACCACTACCGGGGCTACGCACGTCACAACGACAACCAGTGCGCCAGTGACAACCACCACTTCACAGTTGGCTCACACTGGCCTCAAGACCGATATTGCGCTGGGATCTGCGATGTGGCTCCTAGCCTTTGGAATGTTGTTGATGCTGATGACGCAACTGCGTCGTCGTCGCACCAACTAATCACCAAATTTTGACGCGATCTTTCGCGGGCATCCACATCGGGTCGCCTTCGTTCACCGTAAAAGCTTCGTAGAAAACGTCAACGTTCTTGACGATCTGATTCACCCGGAATTCTGGTGGCGAATGAGGGTCAATCGCGAGCAGACGCTCGGCCTCAGCGGGTCGGGCCTGGTACTTCCAAATTTGGGCCCAAGACAAGACGAAACGCTCCGCGCCAGTCAATCCATCGATAACTGGTGGCTCCTGGCCATTCAGCGAGATGATGTATGCCTTCCAGGCAATACTTAGTCCGCCCAAGTCACCGATGTTTTCACCAATGGTGAGTGCGCCGTTGACAAAAAGACCTGGGCATTCGCGCGGACTCAGCGCGTTGAACTGGTCGATGAGCACCGAGGTGCGCTCTTCGAAAGCCTTTCGGTCTTCTTCGGTCCACCAGTCCTTCAAGCGGCCTTGGCCGTCGTACCGAGACCCTTGGTCGTCAAATCCATGGCCAATTTCGTGCCCAATAACACCACCAATCGCACCGTAGTTAGCGGCCGCATCTCGGTTGGGATCAAAAAATGGCGCCTGGAGAATGGCCGCCGGAAAGACGATTTCGTTCATGCCAGGGTTGTAATAAGCGTTGATCGTTTGTGGCGTCATGTGCCACTCCCCACGGTCCACCGGACCCGCCAACTTCTTCATTTGGTAGGCCAGTTCGAATTCTTGGCTCGCAACAACATTCCCGATGAGGTCCTCAGCCGAAACTTGGAGTGAATCGTAGTTACGCCACTGCTCGGGGTGTCCGATTTTTGGTGTAAATGATTTCAGCTTGTCCAGTGCTCGCTCACGGGTCTCGGCTGACATCCACTCAAGTCCAGTGATGCTTTGGCGATAGGCCTCCACCAACATGTTGACCAATTCATCCATCTTGGCTTTGGTCTCAGCTGGGTAGTAACGCGCGACGTAAGCGCGGCCAATCTCTTCGCCCATGACACCTTCGGTAAAGGAGATTGCCCTCTTCCAGCGATCCCGGTTAGCGGGAACACCGCTGAGTGTTCTTCCGTAGAAATCAAAATTCACGTCAACGAAGCTGTCGCTCAAGTACGCCGCCAATGAGGTAACGACCTGCCATTCCAGCCAACTCTTCCACACAGAAAGTTCAACGGAGTCGAGCAAGCTTCCAAAGTGCTCGATGAAGCTAGGTTGGCGCACCACAAGTTGATTGACCAATGAACTGGGAATCTTCCCCGCCTCAAGCCACAGGTCTAGGAGAGGGGCATTCGCGTTCCACAGAGCGGTGAAATCTGTCCAGCTCTTTTGGTTGTACGTCTTCGTCGCTTCTCGCGAGGCCACGTTATCCCAGTGACCGGCGGCGATTCTGGTCTCCAGTTCGAGAATTGCCTTGGCTTTACCTTGGGGATCTTCAATCTCGGCGAGCGACAGCATTTTCACGACGTGCTCCGCAAAGGCATCGCGGATTGGTGCGAACTGCGCCTCGCGGTAGTAACTCTCGTTGGGCAGCGAAAGACCACCCTGCTCCACGAAGAGCCGGTAAATTTCAGTATTCTCGCGGTCGTTGTCGACGTAGAGACCAATAAAGCCACCAATACCTTGGCGTTGAAACTCGCCAATCAGGGTAAAGAGGTCTTCTTTCGAGTTCACCGCCTGCACTTTGGCAAGCCAGGGTGCCAGAGGTGAACCTGCGAGTGACTCAATTCGATCGGTATCCATAAACGACCTGTAGAGGTCTCCGACCTTGCGCTCACTCGTTCCCACTGGGGCAGACTGAAATTCTTGGATGATTTCACGAACAGCAATCTCGGCTGCGTCGTGCAACTCATCAAAGACTCCGAGCCGAGCCTTGTCTTCAGGAATTGGCTTGGCCTTTACCCAACCTTCGTTAGCGAAGCCAAAGAGGTCTTGGGCCGGTGTGACAACGTCACTGAAATAGCTACGGTCAATTCCCGATGAAAGTTGGTCTTCGGACATGGAGTTCCTCGATTCGAATGATTATCACATTTACTTCGTAGGGCCGGTGAGGATCGAACTCACAACCAAGGGATTATGAGTCCCCTGCTCTAACCATTGAGCTACGGCCCCTTAGCCTCTTCTACCTTAATATGACGGACTGCTTGAACCCAGTTGTCGCCAAAGTTCTGGCCGTTCTGGGCTCAGCACTCCTTCGGCGACCGCGGCGACAACCGCGCATCCGCGATCGGTGCCGTGACCGCAATTCGTGAATTCGCACAGCAGGGCCAATTCCTCAATGTCGCTAAAGTCTGGCGTCACACCAGCACCATCGGCAACCGCCTTGGAAAATCGGATTCCTGGAATATCAAGCATCACGCCACCACTCGATAGTCGATAGAGCTTCCGGGTACTCGTAGCGTGTCGGCCCTCTCCAGTGCGAGAGAGCGACTTGGTAAGTTCCGCAGAACCTTCGAGCGCGTTAAGAAGAGAGGTTTTGCCGGCCCCCGATCCGCCCAGTAAAACTCCAGTCACACCTACGCCCAGTAGGCTTCGCAGTTCCTCAAGTCCCGCACCGGTAAGCGATGAAGTCGCAACGACCTCAATGTCGCCCACCAGACTTTGCATGCGGGTCTTGAGCTCAGTCACCTCTTCAGTAGCCGTTCCTTCATCTATTTTGGTGATGACTAGTACGGGGCGCACGCCAGCCTCGACCGCCATTGCGGTTAGACCTTCCACCATTCGTTGATGCAACTCAGAATGGAGCGGCACCACTACAAAAACAACATCGACGTTGGCGGCCAATACCTGTGCCGGCCTCCCGTGAGTCTGGGTACGGCGCAATTCGTTGCGGCGAGGAAATACTTTGGTCACCCGCTCACCGTTGGTAGCAATCCAGTCACCAGCCACCGGTAACAAATCCAGTGTTCGAGCGAGTCGCAATCGTCCAGAATGCTCTGCGCTTCCTTCACCGACCCAAATTGCATCTGCCTCACCGGAGTACATAATGACCAGTCGACCGAAAAAACTTCCGGCGGCAGTGTTCGGCATCTCGTCAGGATGCAGTCCCAAACTCACCAAGGTTTCATTCATCAAAGCAGAGAATCTTTCATCTGAGCGGGTGGCGGTGAAGGGGCATGTTCATCATTCCCTACGCTACAAGGGGTGGTCGTCTATCAATCAAAGGCACAACTGCGGCCATAGGAACTACAAAAATCAGCCTGAAATACCCCTTGATCAGGGATTCCGTAAGGTCTTGGCCCACTGTCCCCATGCGACCACACTCGTCCTCGCAGTGCATTCCATGCGCTCTTGGTGAATCGCCACTAGGGCCGAGCGATTAGCTCAAGATGACTATGTTTCGCTGGTTGAGTGTCTGACCCGCTGTCGTTGAGTTGTTGGCCGCCGCCACCGTTGGCCCAAAGGTCTCAGTAGAAATCACAACAGAAGTCGTTGAGCCAACGGCTATTAAGTCTTGCAAAAGCAGGCGCTTGATGTTCAGGGCACGGTTAGTTCCCAGCAGTGGCACCAAAGTCGAAGTGCCATTGAACGAGGAGCCAATAATCTTCACGTTGGTGTAGTGGTTTGCAACGATACTGAGTGCCAGGTTCAAAATTGCTGTTGTGAAACTCGACGGCAGTGCCGTGTCGTTTCCACTGAATACTCCAGAGAGAGCCACCGTCGAAGAACCGCCCAGTGCTCGAGGCGTAACGCTGTTTGACACGGCCGATGGACCATTGCCATTCACCTTGACGGTGAAGCTGTAGATCACGTTATTGAGTACGTTCGGGAAGACACAGCGGTTGGTGCCGACCGAAACAGTACAGACTGCCCCTGACGGACTAGCGGTCACGACGTAGTTAGCAACGAAAAGTGGTGAGCCCGAAGGAATAGTGGGCGCCGTCCACGCTACGACGATGGTGTTGTTGGACACCGATGAGCTGACTGAAGTCGCGGCCAAAGTGGTCCCGGTGGTGCGGTTGGTGGGCGAAGTGGCGAGACCCAACAGCGACCCATATTGGGTCGAACGCTCCTGCGCAGACCAACTCCACGTCTGAGCCGATAGCGGTGTCGTGACACCAGGTGCCGAATTCGCTGTCGAGCCGTAGACAATCACCAAGTTGGTGTGTGAAGCCATACTCAGCCCCGAAACGGTAATCACTGAGCCGGAGACCGAAATGGTTCCCTTGCTCGCCGTGACGTATCCTGCCGTGCCGGGCGTCGTCGTTGGCGCCGTCCAACCCTGAGGCACGGTAAAACTAACCGCGCCATTTGAAAGGTCATTGGCTGCGGTGTAGGTGAAGGTCAGAGTGTTACTGCGTGAACCAGCCACCGAAGTAGGAGGGCTAATGACCATTGAGCCAGTACCGTCGGCTGCTGGGGTGTAGAAGATGGATCCATACAGGGTTCCGTCATTAAT
Source organism: uncultured Actinomycetes bacterium (assembly GCA_903825035.1). Lineage (GTDB taxonomy): Bacteria > Actinomycetota > Acidimicrobiia > Acidimicrobiales > RAAP-2 > RAAP-2. The sequence continues at coordinate 29,592 of CAIJYV010000026.1, forward strand.
TGCGGGGGTGGATGAATTTGAGAGGTTCACGGTGGCGCAACCGGGTTGACCCACAACTGGAATTGGAGCAGGGTTTACCAGAACTTGAGTCTTGTGAATCGAGTCGAACCAGTAGATCTTGTTACCGACGACTCCACAGATTACGAACGAAACCACCGAAAAGCTTGAGCCCGGAGAGACTCGAACGTCATACGAGGTCGAGCCATTCGGGATGCTGAAGCCAGATTGCATGGTTGGGTTCGTGTTGGTGTAGGTGCCAACCGCCACACTGCCCTGTCCGGTAGCCACTGCGGTAATTGAGTTGATTTGACCGGCGGTACCTTGTGTGGCCTGTGAAGTGCCCGATTGTGAGTAGGACGGTGCACCCTGGGCAACAGGCGCGGCGGGCGAGACGGTCACTGGAAGCACAAAGTTCGAAAGTGCCGAAGCCGAATCACCCAAGTTGAAGAAAGCGGTCACCGTGAACTGGTAGGTGTCGCCACCGATGAGCTGACTAAAGACCGTGGATGTTGTTGTCAGGTTTTCTTGCGTTGGCCCAGCCGTGTTCGCCGAGAGATCAAAAGACGTAATGGTGTAGGAATCGACGTTGATTCCCACTGGAGCAGTCCAGGTGAGATCTACGGTTTGCGGCGCGTAGTCAGTGGTGGCATAGATTGCCGTTGGTTCACCCGTGTTAACCACCTCGAATTTGAACAACTGAGTATTAGTTCCACCAGTGTTCGAAGCGGTGAACAAGATGCTGTACGAGCCAAGTGCCGTGGTGGGCGAAATCGTAATTACCCCAGCTCCGGTATTCGCCGAAGAGGTGAACGAAACTCCAATGGGCAATATTGAACTGCCGTTGAAGGAGGCGGTGATTGTTGGGGGCAGATTGCCGCCACCAATTGCCGTAACGTTCTGCGAGCCACCGATGCCAAATGTAAACGTTGGCTTGTAGGTACTAGTAAAGACCGGCTTGCCAGCGGTAGTGAAGATCACTGGAGCGCTTTGTAGCTGGGTCAAGATGCCCGCTGAAGTAGCGGCCTGGCTCATCCACCAAGTCGTTGAACCCACTATCGCAGGCGACGTTGCCCCCGGGCCAGCGCCAACGAGTCGGTTACCGAAGACGATTGTCACGGAATCGCCACTGGCTAACGTGACTCCCGTAATTGTCACCACTCGCCCACTGACACTCAGCGTGCCGGTGCTGGCGGTGATGAAGCCCGCAGCAACGCCAGTGAGGCTCGGAGCCGACCAGCCAGCGGGAATAGAGAATTGCAATTTGCCCTGCGTCATGGCCGCGGCGGCGGTGTAGGTCAAGGTAATTACGTTGCCCGAAGAGTTTTGCAACACTGAGCTGGGGCTGGCGGTGAGAGTACCGGTCCCGTCATTGGAGGCTAAGACGACTAGTGAAGGCACGATGACTAATGGAATGAGGGAGCCGTCGGCAGTTGATTGCTCTGAGACTGGGAACTGTGCAGCTCCCGTAACCGATGAAACCACTGCACCACTCGAGGCGCCATAGACGAGCGTGAGCGTCGCAAAGGTTGCGAGCGTAACATTCGAAACAGTTATAACTTGCCCGCTGACCGATATCACCACGGTGCTCGAAGATCCACTAACGCTCACGTAACCGGGGTCGCTTGAGTTAAGCGAGGGAGCCGACCAACCCGCTGGCATCATGAAGGTCAACGCACCATTGGTCAATCCACCAATAGTTGCGGTGTAGGTCAAGGTAATTGTGTTTCCGGTGCTACTAGCGATGACGTGGTCGGGAACGATGGCCGCGGTGCCAGAGCCGTCAGCGGCATTCACAACCGTCACGATTGGCGAATCCTGAATCGGCGTCAGGGTTCCAGAGTCCAACGACTCCTCTTGAACGGTCCAAACGGTCGCCCCGATGTTGGCCGGAGCTACTGCGCCGAGGCCTCCATTAGTAGTTGAGCCATAAGTCAGCAGGAACTGCCCGCCCGCATCCAAGCTAACGCCGGAAATTGTAATCACGCGGCCAAGGATGCTCACCGAGCCGATCGAGCTCGTTACGAAACCCACCCGGTTTGCGGTTGACGGTGCCGAGAAGCCCGAGGGAACGGTAAAGGTGACCGTACCGTTGTAGGCCGACAGGCCGGCGGTGAAGGTGAAGTAGAGGGTATTACCCGCCGAGGTCGCCACGACGGTGGCTGGTGACACTGAGACTGATCCCAGCCCGTCGGGGTTAGCGGTCCACGTTGGGTACAGGGTCACATCAGAATCGCCCAAGGTAAAGGTATCGCCAGGGCTGTAAGAGGTTCCCGTACCGTCAGATTTGGTGTTCCAACCCGCAAAGGAATAACCCTGACGGTCAAGACTTCCTTGACCCAAGAGGGTAATTAGCGAGTTGAAGTTGTATGGCGAACTTCCGTCGCTCGGCGCACTTCCTGAAGTCGCCGAACCGAATGCGTAAGTGATGGTGTGAGTGTTGATTGTCCACTGACCATAGAGAGTCACGTCATTCGTGGTGGTGAAGTGTGCTCCAGCGTTGCCAAGCTTGGATCCACCGCTCGACAGCGTGTACCAACCCTTAAAGGTGTAGCCATACTTGGTGGGAGTTGGGAGTACGAGGGCTGTTGTCCCCGAGGTGTAAGTGGTCGAAGTTGGGCTTACCGAGGCCCCGCTACCTGGATTGTAGGTGACGGTGTAGGTATTTGCCGTCCAGCTCGCACTCAAATTGACATCGGTCAATGTGCTGAAGGGGTCTCCCGCCCCGCCAACGAGTGAAGAGCCGTCGTACCAACCAGCGAAACTGTAGCCAGGACGACTTGGCGCGGGAAGGCTAATTGCCGTTGATCCCGATACAAAGTTTTGACTGGTTGGTGAGACCGAGCCGCCGGTTGGGTCGTAGGTAATGTGACTCGTATTGGCGCTCCAGTGAGCGTAGACCGTAAGGCTCTGGGTAGGGCTGTAATTCGCTCCACCAAGCGCTACCAGCGTTCCCCCACTCGACAAGGTGTACCAGCCGGTGAAAGTGTAGCCACTGTTGCTTGGCGTAGGCAGCGTGAGCGCCGAGCCTCCATAGGTGTAACTATCTGAAGTTGGGCTCACCGAGCCCGCACCTGGTTCGTAGGTCACGGTGTAAACCTCAGGGTTCCACTGCGCGTACAGGGTGGTGCTTTGCGATGGCGAGTACGTTGCGCCGGCATCGCCAATCTTGACTCCCCCGCTTGAAGCGCTAAACCACCCGGCGAATACAAAACCGTGATTCGCTGGTGTCGGCAAAGTCAGCGCCGAGCTACCGACGGTGAAACTAGCTGAACTCGGCGAAACCGATCCCCCGGTACCAGGGTCGTAGGTCGTGACGTACGTGTTCGGAGTCCAGACTGCATAGAGACTCTTATTCTGCGTAATAGCGATGTTCTGCCCGTCGGTGTAGACAACCGTCGTGGCGTTCGAGTTAGTGTCCCACCCGGCAAAGGTGTACCCCGTGCGGCTGAACGAATTAGCGGTGAGCGTCTGGGAGACCCCACTTACAAAATTCTGGGCGCCCATTGAACCTGATCCGAAGTTCGGGTAAAAAGTCGCCGTGAGAGCCACAATCGAAATACTTGGCGACGAGGCCAAATTGGCTGGCGTTGCACCAGAACCTGATTCGCTGAACAACCAAGTCTGAGATTGAACAATCGACCCGGCGGTGGCCCCAGTGCCCGTCCCTGAAGTAGCACCATAAATGATGGTGATCGTTGAAGGCGAATCGACGGTCACGTTGGTGATGGTTACCGTGCGGCCCACGATGGTGACCGTTGGAGTAGTTGATGAGCCACTTACCGTGATGTACCCGGCTGCGCTGCTGGAAGTGGAAGGAAGGCTCCATCCCGATGGAACCACGAATTGAATCGTGCCGCCACTCAGGCCACCTGAAGCAGGCGTGAAGGTGAAGGTAATGGTTTGCCCCGAGGCTCCCGAAGCCACGCTTGACTTATCAGCGGTCACCGAACCAGAACCATCGACGGCGAGCGTACGGGCAGACTTCACCCCACCGAAGTAGGTGACGCCAATTGCGTTAGTCGCTTGGAGCTCGTAGTAATAAACGGTACCGGCGATTAGCGAGGTCAAAGAGAAATTGATGGAAGTTGGCGAAGACCCTGATGCGGAAGAGGGTGAAGCGTTGACGATGGTGCCGGTGCAATTTCCAGTTGTGAAAGCAGTGGTCTGATAGCAGAACTGGATGCTTCCGACTCCCGGGTCACCATTCGCGTTCACCACACCTGGCAAATTCAACGAACTAGAGGTTTTGCCGGTTGCAGTGGAGGTCGTGACACTCAAAACCGCAGCGAAAGTAATGGTCGTAGTACTCGAGGTCTGCGAGTTGTAGTTAGTATCCGCAGCCTTCGTCGCCGTAACGGTACAAGTTCCCGGACCGGTGGCGCTCACGACCCCATTTACGAGCGAGCAGTTTGCTGATCCCGAAGATACGAGGGTGTAGCTAATCGAGCCCGTACCGCTGCCGCCCGAACTAGTCAAGGTCAACGTGTCTGGATACGTGGCCGAGGTTGAAGTTACTGTCACGCTCGCCTGATTCACCGGCTGGAAGGTAACCGATACCGTCGCTGAAGTTGCGGCCGTGTAGTTGCTATCACCTGATTGACTGATAACAACATCGCAGCTAAGTGCACCAGTCGCCGAGACGATGCCGTTTGAATCAACCGAACATCCTGGCGTGGAGGTCGAATAACTGACCGTCAGACCAGAGTCAGCTGTGGTGGCCACTGAAATTGTTGAACTCCAAGGCGCTTGCAAGATAATGGGCAGGTAGATGATCTGGCTGGCTTGGGGTGTGGTGAATGAGAGCACGGAGGAATACACCGTTCCCGAAGAGTTAACAGCCTTAACCTGGTAGTAATAAGTCGTATTTGGACTCAGACCCGTGAGGTTTAGTGTCACTGGAGTGGTGGTGGTTCCATTCAAAGTGCCTGGAGTTGTGTTTCGCGACAAGACCGTCGCCAAGCCAGACGTACACGAGCTCATGGAAGAATCGGTGCTGTAGCAAATGGTCACCGTAGTGCTCGCCGAGTTGGCATTGACCGTTCCACCAACCGTGGCGGTGTGACCGGTTACCGAAGATGCCGCAGTTACTGTCACTGATGGTGCGCCGACCGTTTGAAAGGACAATACGGACCCACAGGTGGTACCAATGGAGTTGGTCGCGCACACTTGGAAGTAGTAGGTGGTTCCAGCTAAGAGCCCTGTCAGACCCGCTGAGACAACTTCATCATTGATATCAGAGCCCAAAATCGAACTTGGGGTTGGTGTTGCGTTGGTGACGGTGCTCGCCGAGGTGCAGTTTGCCAAATCTGAACCGGTCGTCCAGCAAATGACCACCGTGGCGGTGGCCGAGTTGGAGTTAACGGAACCAGATACGGTTGCGCCGGTGCGGGTGATTGAATAGGCACCGAAGGTCGTCGCCGCTGGGGCGTCAGCAATTGTAAAAGTAACAATCGCCGAAGCCGAGTTGTAGATAGCCGTTGCGGCCGACGTGGCAATGACGGTACAGGTACCGCCTCCGGTAAAGGTGAGGACTCCCGTAGTGGAATCTACCGAGCAACTCGAGTTTGTATTTGTTAACACCGAGTAGGTAATCGCGCCATCACCGGTCGTTGAAGCTGACGTTGGGCTGAAGGTTCCCACACTCGCAGTGGCGGCTGTCGAAGCGGGATTCCAAATTACGAGTGGCGAAACAGGATTGATTGTGAAGGTTACTGAAGTGCTGATCTGGGCGTAAATAGAGGTTGCCGCAGCCGTAGCCAGAATGGTGCAATTGCCCTTTCCGGTAAAGGTGATTACGCCGGTTGACGAATTGACCGAACAGCCCGAGGTGCCTGCGTCGGTGACCGAGTAACTAATTGCGCCGGCACCTGTTGTCGAGGCCAGCGTGTCTGGAGTGTATGGAGACTGGGAAGTATCAGTTACGGTACTCACCGGAACCCACGTGATTGCTGGGGTCACTAGGGAGATGACAATGGTTTGAACGTTCGTCGCCGCACCGTAAATTCCATTCGCGGCCGCGCTCGCGGTCACCACACAGTTGCCTGCTTGGGTGTAGGTCAAAACCCCCGTCGAAGAGTTAACAGCGCAGCCAGTTCCCGTTACCGAATAGGTCACCGCTACCCCACCAAGAGCCGTCGCGGCGGGTGGCGTGTAACTCGATGATGACATGTAGAGCTGAAGCAGAGGGGACCAGGTCACGGTTTGGCTGAGCAGGGTTGAGGTGAAGATCTTGGAAAGCGTTGCGTTCGCGTACTGCCCATTTGGATCTGACACCGTGTCAGTGGCGGTTACGGTCACAGTGCAAGTACCGGCACCACTGAAAGTCAAGATGTGGGTAGAACCCGAAATGGAGCAGGTCGCTCCACCCGTGCCCGTCGCAGAGTACGTGATAGTAGGTGCCCCCAAGGCCGAGGCCGCGGGAAGCGTTAGTGGAGACTGCGAAGGGTTAATTGAGAGAGTTGGGGACCAGGTGATTGTCTGAACCGCCAACGTCGAAGTGAAAGTTTGCGCCGCGGTGGCTGAGGCGTAAGTTGAGGTCGCAGCTGCCGTCGCAGTGATCGTGCAGGTACCAGCACCGGTGTAGGTGACAATCGGTGTCGAGCCCGAAAGCGAAACTGAACAGGTTGCGATTCCCGACGTGGCAGTTACCGCGTACGAAATAGTCGCTCCCCCAAGCGCGGTAGCGGCGCTGAGGGTATAGGGCGAAGCAGTCGTATAAGCACCTGAGGTCGAGGCCCATGTAACGGTCTGAGCGCTCAGGGCGACGGAGCTGAAGTAGAAGGTTTTAGACAGGGTTGCAGAGAGATAGTTGCCGTTTGATGCTTGGGTCACCGTCATAACACAAGTTCCTGAGGTGGTTCCTGCGTTGAACGAAGCCGTTAAAGCGCCGGCGGTAGTGATTGAGCAGTTAACACCTGAGGAGGGGCTCGAGGACGCGTACGTGTAGGCACCAGAACTTGGTGAGGACGGAGCGGGCGAAGTAACAGATGATGACGTTTTTGGAAGCACCAAACTGGTCGTCGGCGACCAAGAAATTACGGGGGTCATGGGGTTAAAGCTGAAAGTGACGCTTACAGACGCGGATGAGTATGTAGCGGTGGCCGCGGCGGTGGCCGAAATCGTACACGTGGTCACTGAAGTTCCAGTATTAGTAAAGGTCAGCGCTCCGGTAGATGAGTTGACCGAGCAAGTCGAAGAGGTCATGGAGGTCTTGGCGTAAGTGATTGCTCCGTCACCAGTTGTCACCGCGCCAATGTTCGGGGTCCAGGCCGACTGGTTGTAGTAGAGCGAGGTGGTGGGCGACCAAGTAACAGTCTGAGTCGCTAGCGAGATGGTAAATGTCATAGTCGCCGTACCCGAGTTGTAAACAGTATTGGCTGCAGCGGTTGCGGTCACCACACAAGTACCAGCGGCGTTAAATGTCAAAACTCCGCTCGAGGTGATGGCACATCCCGCGCCCGCCGTCGTTACTGCGTAGGTGGGCACTACCCCGCCCAATGCGGTAGCCAAGGTAATGGACTGCGGCGATTGCAAAACGGTGAAGGTGTTGGTCGTTGACCAGGTGAGCGTTTGGCTCAGCAGAGAAATTACAAAGGTCACCGAAGTTGAACCAGCAGTGTATTGGTTGGTCGCTGCTGCGCTCGCCGAGACCACACAGGATCCGGCGTTGGTCCAAGTCAGTGCGCCGGTGCTGGCGTTCACGGTACAGCCACTAGACCCAGCGTTGGTGACGGCATAGGTAATCGAGACACTTCCGAGATCACTCGCCGAAGTCGAGGTAGCGGAAGTTGATGCCATGGTTAATGCGGTGGTCGGTGACCAGGTAACAACTTGTGCGACGAGCGAGATCACAAAGGTCTGAGTATTCGATGCCTGAGCGTAAAGGGTGGTCGCCGAAGCGATGGCCATGACCTGACAATTCCCGTAGCCAGTAAAGGTCATGGTAGGTGACGAAGCTGAGGTTATGGCACAGCCCGAGGTACCAGGATCAACGACCACATACGTGATGGCGCCATTCCCAGAGGTGGTGGCCGCCGAGAAAGTATTCGAACCCGCAGTGGCCACCAAGGCGGTGGTTGGGCCCCACGTGACTGTTTGGGTTCCTGAAGAAATCGTGAAAACGTAATTTTGTGTCGCCACTGAATACAAACTGGTCGACGCGGCGGTAACTACGACAGTGCAGGTCCCGGTACCGGTAAAGGTGAGGACTCCCGTCGACGCGTTCACCGAACAAGTGGTCGTGGTGAAGCCGCTCTGAACCGCGTAAGAGATTGCACCATTTCCGGAGGTGATTGCCCCGGCCGCTGGTGTGTAGGGCGAATTGGCGGTAATCATTGACTGCGTGGGATTCCAGGTGATGGTCTGTGGCGCGGTTGAAATCGTGAAAGTGACGGTGACAGAGGCGGAACCGTAGGTAGAGGTTCCCGCTGCACTTGCGATTACGGTGCAAGAGCCCGTAGACGCGTAAGTGAGAACTCCCGTGGTCGGATCGACGGCACAACCAGAGGTATTAGGTGCTGATACCGAATAAGTAATTGCACCATTTCCCGAAGACGTAGCCGATGAGGGTTGATATGGCGACTGGCTAACGTTTAGCGCTGTCGTGGGACTCCAAGAAATTGTCTGGTCATTGACCACGTGAATGGTTGCCGTTGCGCCTCCGAGCGAAGTACGAAGTGTGCTGGGACTGCTTGTCTCAATCAGGGTGTAAGTAAAGGTTGCGTCACCAATGAATCCCGCGGCCGGGACGAAGGTGAAATAGCCGTTCGTGAGGTCAGTGAAGGTCAGAGTTCCTACCCCTGCATAATTGACGCTCTGATTAGCGACCGAAACGGTCGTTCCATTAAAGGTGAAGCTATTCACCCCGAAAGGAAGTCCGCCTTGGTCGTTGCTCAAAACGGACGAGCCACTCGAATTCACCGTCAAAGTCGTGTCGTGCAACACCGCATAGGTGTCGTTCACTGGAAGCGGTGGATCGAAGGGGCTGATTACGTAAGGGCTTGACGCACCATCATTGGGCGAAGCCAACGCGGGAGATGCGGTAGTGACCAAATACGCGACGACCGATGACCCACTCGAGCTCAGTTGTGCCCGCGGAATTTCCCACAATTGCGAACTGGAGTTCGAAAAGACGTAGATGTTTCCGTTGGCGTCACAGAAGGTTGCTCCGTAAACACCAGACGGGAAATTGTACCCCCCTGTTCCGGAAATAACGTTCTTTGAACTTTCGGCGGCTGAAGTCGCACCAGCACCAACGAAAGACATGATGTTGAGGTATGCACCGTTAACGCCGTAACCACTGAATGTGGAGCCGTTTTGCATCATGACAACGTCGGCTGCGGTCCAGGGCTGACTGCCCGATCCTGTTGTCAAAGTAAAGGCAGTTGCGCTGAGCGTGGGCTGCGAAACGTCAATCACATACCAGCCAATGGTTCCGTTATTTACCAAGAAGAGGTTCGTGCCCGGAATGAAGTCGCCGCCGGTGTTGGAGTTAACCGGGAGGTTGGCGACGGCACCAAGTGAGGTGAACGTTCCCGTATTGTCAATCTTCCATAACACCGAGTGAGCATCGAGCCCGTAGAGATAGCCATCGACAGTGTTAAAGCCAAGGGCGTTGATTCCCGTCTGGGTGTTGCTCCCAAGAGTGGCCTGAGTATTGGTGAGGGCGCTGTATACGTAGAGGGCCGGCGAGGTTGCCGAGACTTGATAGAAGTTGGAGATGGACCCGAACGGTCCGCCAATGGTGTGGAAGGACGAGACATTGGAGTAGTTCGTGCCGGCTGCATTCGTACCACGAATCTGGAAGTAGTACGTAGTTCCGGGTGCGAGATTAGCTATTTGCGAGGTCACAACTTGGTTAGCGGTGGTTCCGCTAAAAGGAGAACCGGCAATTGCCACGAAGTTGACCGTTCCCCCACTGCAACTTGCCAGCGAGGAGTTAGTCGAGTAACAAAAAACTACGGCCGCCGTCGATCCGTTACTCGTAACAGTTCCGCGCAGTACCGCTGCGGTATTCGTAAATCCAGTGGCCCCGGTTGTTGTGACCCCAGGAGCAGCCAAAGTCGTGAAGGACAAAGCCGAGGAAACCGAGGTGAGCGAGCCTGCACCTTGAAGGATGTAATAATACGTAGTGTTGGGCGTCAAGCCCGAGATCAAGGTTGAAACGGTCGAAACCGTGTTTCCGTTTACGGTTCCCGAAAGGGTGATTTGAGTCGCTCCCGAACAACTGGCAATTGCCGAGTTGGTCGAGTAACAAAAAGACACAGTGGTGGTTTGGCTATTTGGCTGAACAGTTCCGTACAACTTTGCTGAAGTTGCAGTGATGTTGGTCACTTGGGTTGGGTTGACCACTGGCGAAAGTGCCGTTGTCGTGAAACTCGGCATCGAGGTCCTGCTCCAAGTGACAGGAGGTCCGACGGAACTTACTGCCTGCGAGGTATTGGTGCCAACGGCGTTGTTGCCAACAAAATAGAAATAGTACGTAGTCGAAGGTGAGAGCCCGGTAACGGTTGCCGTAATAGTTTGCGTCGTGCTGCCGGAATATGTTCCCGGAACCGCAACCTGAACACCGCCGGATAGGCATGGAGAAGCTAAGGAGACCGAGAAGTTAGACCCGGGCCTTGCGGTGTAGTAACAAAGCCAGGCGGTGGAGGTGTAGGCACCCGGATAGATGGTTCCGGTGACGGTGGCCGAAGTTGACTGCGTGGTGTTGCTCGTATAGGTGACGAGTGGGCCCGGTGTCTGCGTATTGAAGCTAGTCACATTGCTGTAGTAGGTGTTCGAACCCTGAACCGCCATGATTTGGTAGTAATAGGTCTTGCCCGCACCAAGGCTGGCCAGTGCCGCTGAGATGGCCTGGCTTGAATTGTTGTTGTACGGGTTAGGCGAAATCTGAACGGTGAGCACGGTTCCACCAACGCAGTTCACCAAAGTAGTGGTCGAGTAACAAATCGAGAGTGTCGTATCGACGCCAAAAGTGTTGACCGACCCGTTGGCTGTTGCCGATGACTGGGTCAGGTTTGTCGCCGCAGATGTTTGCAGGTTCGGACCAGGTGTTGTGAACGACGAAATCGGAGAGGTGTTCGAGTATCCCGTGGCCGCACCTTCAGTTCCTTGCAGGATGTAGTAGTAGGTGGTGCCAGGAAGGAGCCCCGTGACAGAGGCGCTCACAGACTGAGAGGCGGAGTTGGTGTAGGCCGATCCACCATTCACAGTCGCCGTCGAGCCGTTGCATGAGCTAATGCTCGAGCTCGTTGAATAACAAAATTGCAAGGTGGTTGAATAACCATTCGGATTTATTGTTCCGTTCAGTGTGGCGGTGCCATTTCCAATGCTTGTTGCCGATGTTGTTGAAAGCGTTGGCCCCTGGGTCGTAAATGTTGAAGCGGTGGTGCAAGTAATGCTCGTCACTGTTCCGCACAGGATTACGTAATACGTTTTATTGAAGGTGAGCCCAGTGACATTGGTGGTCAGGTCGTGAATTGTGTTGTCGTTTGCCGCAAGACTCGACGTGCTCGCGGTGACGATGGTTGCGCCGCCGGTACAGGAGCTTATTGAACTTGTCGAGTAGCAGTACCGAATGCTTGAGACCGCATTTCCGTTAGCGTTAATAGTCCCATTGAAGGTGGCGGTGACGTTCGTCACTGAAGTTGGGCTATTCAGTACGAGGCTGATATTTCCAGTAGTGAATGACTGAGTGGCTGAGTAAAAAATTTTCGTGGCGGTTGCCGAGGCGCTCGTGTTATAGACCATTGAACTGAAGAGTGCGTAGTAATAGGTGGTTCCAGAGTTCAAGCCGGTAAGCGAAGTTCCCGAGGTGTGGTCAATGCCGTCAGAGTAGGCGCCGGTACCAAACGAAGCTGTACTTCCACCACAACTGGTCACCGGTGAGGTGGTTGACCAACAAACTTGAATCGAGGTGTTCGCATAGGCAGTTCCAGAGCCGCCGGAGTTGAAGGTTGGCGACACTGTTGCTGAACTTGCGGTGATATTGCTCACGTTTCCAGAGTTGTTGGTAAGCGTTGGGCCAAGGGTCGTGAACGATGTAGGTGAACTCGAAACGCTTTGCACACCCTGACTCGTAGTTGCTTGGAGCACGTAGTAGTAGGTCGTGCCTGGAGCAAGGTAGGTAGCGATGGCTGAAACATTGACCGCGCTCGATCCCGTCTGCGTTCCTTCAACGGCCAGCTGAGTGTTACCCGAACAACTGGAAATTGAGGCGCTGGTTGAATAACAAAAGACCAAGGATGTTCCAACACCGGTGTCACCGTTGGGATTAACAGTTCCATTTAACATTCCTTGAACCGTCGTGATGCTTGACGCCGCGGAGGTCGAAACAGTCGCTTTGGCTGTTTCGGTAAATGAAGCGGTTGTCAAGTAGCTCGAGCCAGAGTTGACTGTATAAAAATAGGTTGTTCCCAAGGTCAGGCCCGTCAAGGTCGCCGTTGCCGTACCTGCTGAACTGACCGAGGTCGGCGACAAGGCCGTTGTGGACTTTCCAGAACAGGTGCCGGAAAAAGTTGCTGTTGCGTAGCAAACTTGGAGTGAAGCGAGTGAACCGGTACCGGAGCTGGGCGCGGTATAGGTAATGGTGGCCGTGCCGTTATTGGTATTAGTTGCGGTCATGGTGCCACCACTTAATGAGATGGCCGCGGCTTGAGCCATCGGGGCAACTACGACGAGAGAGGTGAAAACTAGGGCGAAAATGGCCACTATTCGATTGAAAAATCCGCGCATGGTTTCAGACCTTGACTCAAAATGTCCGTTGGGGCATTTTCTATACTTTATACCTTTATTTTTGGTCTCGTTTAACTATTTTTATAGCCACAAATTTCTCGGGTCGATAAGTATGTTGAGCCGCAGTCGCTGCGCTGAATCCTCTTCGATTCAGCGAAAATTGCTCCCAGAGCAGGACTCGAACCTGCAACCTAGCGATTAACAGTCGCTTGCTCTGCCAATTGAGCTATCTGGGAATGACCCGTAGGTTCGAAAACCTTAGCACTTCGACCAAGCCCCTATTGACGGGCAAACCAGCTTCGAAGGCGAGCAGCGTCTGGGCTCGATAAGACCCGAGAGCGACAACGGTCAATCCGCTTGGTCATCGCTTGACGGCTCACCGATGCCCCCCGGGCAATTTCTTCCAGCGACATTGAGGTGAAGGTGTAGTCCCAAAAGTACGAGAAGTCTTTACCGCACAGGTCGCGTAGGACCTCAATCACCCACGCCGGAGGCTCAGATCCCCCCGAGGGCAGCCGCACATCCTTGGCCGCATCGAGTTCTAGCGCTCTCCCCCGGCGATCGGCGAGTTCGCGCGACATAGCCATCACTTCAGTCAATTTGTTCAACGGGATTTCGAGTCGGCTAGCTACCTCTCGCTTTGAGAGTTCTGCGTATTCGTGACTTCGCTCAATCCTTTGGAACTTCAAAATCAAGCGCATCTCGGAATCGGTCAAACCCGCTTGCTGCTGAATTGCCTGGTTGACCAACTTGGTGATCCAGTAGTTAGCGTAAGTGGCGAACCGATTTCCCTGCGAAGGATCAAATCGTTGCATGGCATTTACGAGCGCCTCAACTCCCGCCGCTTCAAGTTCCTCATTTCCAAAGCGGTAGCCGCGTTCAATCACGCGAGACCGCACGAGGCCGAGAGTGGACCTCAATAGCTGTGATTCAGCTTCTTGTCCGGCTTGACGCTCCCGATTGAGGCGACGCTTCGTCGCAGAATCAAGAGTTCGGCCACTTGTGAGTCTCGCAGTGGCTTTGCGCCCGAGTTCGATGACTGGGTACAAGGATCTCTCTATTTCGACCGATAAGGGCTTCAGTGATTTCAGGCCGCCAATTGTTGCTTGTGCGGAGTTCACGGGGCGCTAACACCGTTGCGCTCTGCTAGCCACGCGGAGAGATTTTGCTCCGCGAGTGCACCGTGTGGTCCATCGAGCATCGTCAAGCGTTCTTTTACATCACGAATAGTGTGCATCGCCGTCGTTGGATCAATCGACCCATCACGAAGTTCACGATCTACCGCCTTCAACTCCTCAGCCGCAGCTGAACGAATGAGTTGAGAAATGACTGCCGACACATCCGCCGGACTGAATAGTTGCTCACTATCCATGATGGCGACCTGCCCAAGCAAAGAAGCGGCCTCGTCACGGTCACGAGCTTGGAGATCGTCCATAGCGCTCACCACTGAGACTCCAGAACTCATGACTTCGAAGGCTTCACGTTGAATCTCATTGACAAAATGTGGCCCAATCAACCTTGTTCTAATGAGTTCGGGCTGATTGATGAGTGTGCGCAAGGCTTCAATTCCCGGGCGCGGCATCGCTTGGAGGTTGGCGGTTCTAGTCCTCGACTGGAAAATCGGCCGCTGAGGAACTTCATTTTCCGGTGATTTACGCGGAGAATTGAGTACCTCGTCGAGCCGGCTTCGCAGCATCGCGAGGTCCAGTTGCAAGGTATCGGCTACCTCGCGAAGGTACTCGTCGCGGACAAAGTTGCTGGGGTGCTCAGCGATAATCGGCAACGCCTGTTCGGCGGTTCGAGCACGAGATTCTGGCGTGTCAATTTTCGCCGCTTCGAGGACACGGTTTAAACGAAACTTCAAGAAGGGAACGGCTTCGGCGATCGCTTGACGAAGTGCTTCGGGGTCCTGTAGCGCAAGTTCGGCTGGGTCAACTCCTGGAGGGAACTTAGCTACCGCCACATCAACCTCGTGTTGTTTCTCCCATTGATACACCGAGGCGGCAGCCTTTTGACCGGCACTATCACCGTCGTAGGCGAGAACAATTCGCGATGCGAAGTTCTTCATCGTGCGAAAGTGCTCTTCTCCGAGTGCCGTGCCACAAGTGGCAACTGCTCGCGGAAGTCCCGCTTGGAAGAAGGCAATGACGTCGGTATACCCCTCACAAACAATGATCTCTCCGGTTTGCACAATGTTCTGTTTTGCCAAGTGCAATCCATAGAGTGTCTTACGCTTGGTATAAATAGGTGTTTCGGGTGAGTTCTTGTATTTGGCGGGCGCAGTGCCATCGGGCCCGACTGGGGCGTTGGGCATTACCCGCCCACCAATTGCGATTGGCTTGCCGGTGGGATCACTGATCGGGAAAATAATGCGGTCTCGAACGAAGTCCTGCTTGCGTCCGGCCTTGTTCACAAAACCTAAGCCCGTTCCTTCGAGTTGCTTAGCCGAGAGATCTAAGGCCGAAGAAAGCGGGTCCCAGCCATCCGGCGCCCAGCCAATTTTGAATTGACGAGCAATTTCACCATCAATTCCGCGGGTCTTTAAGTACGCGCGCACCGGTCGGGCCTGGGGATTTTGCAGCAACTGTTCGTGGTACCAATCAACCGCCCGAGCCATGGCATCCATGAACAACTTCTTGTCGCCACTCCCTGGTCCCGCCGGCGAGTCGTCGTGCAAAGTGATTCCCGCACGGTCCGCGAGTAGTCGGATCGCGTCCATGAAGTCAAGATGCTGGGTTTCACGAACCCACTTAATCGCGTCGCCGGTGACCTGACAGCCGTAGCAGTGGTAGATCAGCTTCTGTGGACTGACGTAAAAGGAGGGGGTCTTTTCACCGTGGAAGGGGCACGAACCTCTAAATTGCACGCCGACCCTCTTCAGCGCGACCGACTCGCTCACAAGAGCCACTAGGTCGGTAGCCTCTCGGACCTGGTCGATCTCGCTGCGTGGAATTGCCATGCGAAAACGGTACCCGCTTCTGGCCACCCGCGAATCAATACCCATTTATTTCGACCTACACTCTAACTATGACCGAATACGCGATTGAAGCGAACGACATCGTAAAAACCTTTAACGATGGAAAATTCACCGCTCTGGGCGGCGTTTCCCTCCAGGTGCCCAAAGGCCAAGTTTTTGGCCTCCTCGGACCCAACGGTTCGGGTAAGACGACGATGGTGCGAATTCTTTCCACGATCCTCGCCCCGACGAGCGGCAGCGCCACCGTGAATGGTTTTGATGTTTTTAAGCAAGCTGACGAAGTTCGCAAGTCGATTGGACTCGCTGGCCAATTCGCTGCCGTAGATGAAAACCTCACCGGGTACGAAAACCTGCGCATGGTCGGCCTGTTGAACCATCTCGACCGGAGTTTTGTGGACCAACGAGCCCATCAGTTACTGGCCGACTTCGGGCTCACTGATGCGGCGAATCAGCGCACCAAGACCTACTCGGGTGGTATGCGACGTCGTCTGGACTTAGCGGCCGCGCTCGTCGCGAGTCCCCCAATTTTGTTCTTGGATGAGCCAACTACCGGACTCGACCCACAAAGTCGTCAAGACCTCTGGAACATTATTGAGAACTTGGTCGAGGCTGGCACTACCGTGTTGCTCACCACGCAATATCTCGAAGAGGCCGATCGCCTCGCAAAGCAATTGGTCGTACTCGATCGAGGCAAAATTATTGCTCAAGGAACCTCCGCCGAACTGAAGGCGCAGTTGGGCAATACCGTCTTGGTCTTAACCTTCCACTCGCCGAGCGACGCTACCAAGGGCGCCGAGATCATCAAAGACGTTTCCGCTAAGACAGCGAACGTTGAAGGCACGGTTGTCGAAATGACCATTGACAAGGGTCCCGCCAGCGCGGCCGACGCCCTGCGCAAACTCGATGCTTCCGGCATTGAGCTCGCCGGGCTGGTGATGCGTGAACCAAGTCTCGACGACGTATTCCTTAACCTCACTGGCCACAAGGCTGAAGATGTACCCGCACAAGCACCCACTACCGGTCGCCGCTCTAGAAAGGCCCGCGCATGACCCTGACCGTTCCCACCTCCAACCGTTCGGCCCTACGTTGGGCCATCAGCGATGTTCTCGTCTTGGCACGCCGGAACCTGATTGCGCTCTTGCGTATTCCAATTGCGCTGGTCTTTTCAATCATCCAGCCCATCATGTTTGTTGTGCTGTTCCGCTACGTCTTTGGTGGGGCCATTCACACTGGAACCAACTACGTGAACTTCCTAATCCCAGGAATTTTGGTGCAAACCACTATCTTTGGCGCAGTGTCAACCGCTATTGGTCTCGCCGAAGACCTCCAGAAGGGTCTTATCGAGCGGTTCCGCGCATTGCCGATGGCCCGCATGGCCGTGCTCGCTGGGCGAACGATTTCTGACCTGGCTCGCAACGTCTTAGTTTTGTTGATCATTACCGCCGTTGGCGTTCTGGTGGGCTTTAGGCCCGGTGGCGGCATTATTGCCTACGTGCAAGCTTCGCTGCTCATGCTCTCTTTCGCCTACGCGCTTTCTTGGGGGTTCGCCTTTATTGGACTCGCCGCACCCACTTCGGAGGCGGCTCAAGCCATGACCTTCCCCCTGATCTTCCCCATTACCTTCGCCTCAGCAATCTTCGTGCCGGTCCAAACAATGCCGAGTTGGCTTCAGGGTTTCGCCTTGCACCAACCGGTGAGCGTGACCGCTGAAGCGGTGCGAGGGTTGATGCTCGGCACTCCTCACGGAGCGAATACTTATGTATCGCTCGCCTGGGCGCTCGGCGCCGTGGTGATCTTGGGGCCGCTCGCCGTTCGCAAGTTCCGCCAAGCCATCAAGTAAGCAGTGACGGCTAAGGAGTTCGAGCTCTCGAACAAACTTATTTTCTTGATGGCCTTGGCCATCGGGGTGATCGTTGCTGACCTGTATTACCTACAGCCCTTATTGCATCAGGTTTCGCATGATTTTTCAATTTCGTCTTCCAAGGCATCATTGCTGATAACGCTGGTTCAAGTTGGCTACGCCCTCGGGCTCGCATTCGTTGTGCCACTCGGTGACATCATTCCGAGACGACGGCTACTGGTAAGCATCTACGTCATGGCGGCAAGCCTCATGGCGGGAGCCGCCATGATTCACTCCTTTAATCTCTTCGCCATCATGAGTCTCTTTATTGGCCTCACCTCAGTAGGTGGTCAGGTAATAGTTCCCTTCGCCGCGGATTTTGCCAAAGAGGCCGAGCGCAGTCGAGTCATTGCCAAAGTAATGTCGGGCCTCTTGCTCGGCATTCTCTTTTCGCGCACCTTCTCCGGTCTCATGGCCCAAGCCCTGGGGTGGCGGAGCGTCTACTGGATCGCGGCTGGGTTACTCCTGGTCATTGCGGTGGTCTTGCGTTTCGTGTTGCCCGAAGAGGTAAACCGTGATCACCTGCAATATCACGAGTTGCTCTATGACGCCCTCTCGTTCATTCGCACCCATCACCACCTACGCCGTCGCGCCTACTTCGGCTTTTTTATGTTCGCCACCTTTTCCGCGGTCTGGACCGTGTTGAGTTTTCATTTGGCGATTGCACCCTTCAACTATTCGAACGCCACCATTGGCCTCTTTGGGCTCTTTGGCGTTGCCGGCGTTCTGGCCGCCAATCTCACCGGGACTCAGGCCGACAAAGACCGACTCAATCTAACGACTCGAGTATCGGGGCTCTTGATGCTCGCCTCTTTCGCCATCTTCTGGTTTGGGCGGAGCCAATTCATCTTTCTCGGCATTGCCCTGATTCTGCTCGACGCCGGCATGCAGGGGATGCAAATTAGCAACCAGTCGATTATCTATTCGTTAGCCCCGCAAAAGCGAAGTCGCATCAACTCGATTTACATGGTGAGTTGTTTCCTCGGTGCTTCAGCGGGGTCTTTTCTCGCAGGGCACCTCTACCAGAACTACGCCTGGGCTGGGGCTTGTGTCTTGGGAATCTTTCTCACAACGGCGATCGTGATTCCCACCATCTTTTGGAAGGCTCCCAAAAGGTTTTTATCGCAAGTTGGCGAGCCGCTCGTTTAGGCCGGCCACCACTCGGCGACAAATCTCTGGGACTTCGTCGACCGAATCAGTGAACATTGAGGGTTTGAAACAGATGGTTCGATAACCCTGTCGCAATTGGTCGACGACTCCATCGAGTGCCTCATCAAGGTCCGCGACATCGTTGGCCGAATGGAATCGGCCCCGAATCCCGCCAACCATTTCGATCTCATCCATCGTTCGACCCCCCGCCTCGAGGACCGAGGACATCTGAGCCAACTCGTCGCTGGTTGGGGATCCAAACGGGTTGAATCCAGATCCATACTTCACCAATCGAGCAAGAAGCGATTTGTGAACAGATGACCCACCGAACCACAACGTGGGACCTTTGGGTCGATACGCCTTGGGTTCGACGTAGACCTCGTCGAAGGAATAGTGCTCGCCTGCGAAGGAAACTGGATTCTCAGTCCAGGCCCGATGCCAGATTTCTAGTTGCTCATCCAAGATGGCCCCGCGCTTGGAAAAATCAACATTCAGAGCTCGAAATTCCTCTTCGTGCCAAGACACCGTCGGCAACACAATTAGTCGACCCTCGCTCAGCAAGTCAATCGTTCCCAAGTCCTTAGCGGTATTAAGTGGGTGACGAAGTGGCGCGATGATCGCCCCGAAAACCAATCGCAGGGTGGTGGTGCGAGCCGCAATTGCTGCCAGCAAGACCATTGGACTGGGCCAAGGCGAGAGAGGGTCTTGGTTTCCGGGGGCTGCGTAATCTCGTAGATTTAGCGGCTCGCCTTCGGAGTTTGCACTCGGACCTAGAACAATGTGATCGCTCAACATAATTCCGTCCACGCCCGCCGCTTCTGCCGCCACCGCGAGGTCAACCAGATCACCAATTGACAACTGGGGTTTCAGCGTCCAGTTTTCACTCAGCACCATAAGCGCACGCACGCGCTCCATGAAAAAACTACCCTCGGGAATTTCTCGTTGCGATGACGATGTTATGGACCATCGGCAGGTCGAATTCACCCGTCGGAAAGAGCTCGTCTAGACGACTGCGCAAACGGCTGGTCATTTCATCACGTTCATCATCGGAACGGACAATATTGTCGGAGTAGGTATTGAAAAGTTCAACTAATTGGCCAACGGTGCGACGCCACTTCCACTCCAGGGAAATGAATCGAGAGTCAGAGAATTCGCTAGGAGCACCGAAGGTTTGCTTCCAGCTCTCGCCACGCTCAATCGGAGTTTCACCGAAATACCTGAGAGCGAGAACTTCGCGGAGCCACGCAACGCTGTCGTCGAGATGCGACCGGAGAATGTAGATCGACCCATTGTCGCGCAGCACTCTTTCCATTTCGAGTTGCGCCGCAGGCTGAGGAAACCAATGCCAGGCGGAAGAGACCACCACCGCATCAAAACTCGCGTCGGCGACGGGAAGTTCCTGGGCAAAGCCATCAATCAACTTAACCAGAGGCGACCGTCGGCGAAGAACTGCACGCATGCTCTCATCAGGCTCGACCGCCGTAACTTTGGCACCCAGTTGCTCGAGGACCCGAGTGACTTGACCAGTTCCCGAGGCCACCTCAAGCACCTCTCGCCCTTTGACATCCAGTAGATGGGCCACCTCTTCGGGGATGGCCGGACGATAAACGTCGTAGGCCTCCGCGACTGAGCCAAAGACTAGGGCTCGAGATTCGTCGCTCATTACTGCTGCCCGGTTCGAGCGCGGATATCGCCCAACAGGTCCTCAATCTTCACGCGTGTTTGTTCGGTCGTATCGCGGTCGCGGACCGTGACCGCGCCATCTTCCAAGGTGTCAAAGTCCACCGTGATGCAAAAAGGAGTTCCGATTTCGTCTTGGCGGCGATAGCGCTTACCGATTGATTGAGTGACGTCGTAATCACAGGTGAAGTATGGGGCCAGTACCTCGAGCACCTTCTGACTCACGCCTTCGAGCTCAGGCTTCTTCGACAGCGGCAACACCGCTACTTGGTAGGGGGCTAGTCGCCAATCAAGGCGCAGCACCACGCGAGTCTCCCCCTCCACTTCGTCTTCGTGATATGCCGAAAGCAAGAAGGCCATCATGGCTCGAGTGGCACCCGCGGCCGGTTCGATAACGTACGGGGTGTAGCGCTCGTTTTCGGCCTGATCAAAGTAGTCCAGGCTTACGCCCGAAGCCTGGGCGTGTTGGGTGAGGTCGTAGTCACCACGATTAGCGATACCTTCGAGTTCGTCCCAACCCCACGGATAGAGGAATTCCACGTCGGTCGTTCCACGCGAGTAATGCGAAAGGTCTTCCTTGGCGTGTTCGTGCAAACGCAGAAAGTCTTTCGCAATACCCAAGTTGAGATACCAGTTGTAGCGCAGGTCAATCCAGTAGCGGTACCAAGTGTCGGCCTCGGCGGGAGGCACGAAGAACTCCAGCTCCATCTGCTCGAACTCACGGGTTCGAAAAACAAAGTTTCCCGGCGTAATTTCGTTTCGGAACGATTTACCGACCTGGGCAATTCCAAAGGGTGGCTTCTTGCGCGAGGTGGCGAGTACGTTGGCGAAGTTCGTAAACATGCCTTGAGCGGTCTCGGGCCGTAGATAGGCGGTGGCGCCTTCACCCTCGACGGGGCCGGCCTGAGTCTTGAACATCAAGTTGAAGGCTCTCGCCTCGGTGAATTCTGTCGAGCCGCAGTTGGGACAGACTCCGTTGATCTTGTCCTCGCGCCAGCGCTCCTTGCACTTTCGACAATCCACCAGTGGGTCGGTAAAGGTAGCTAAGTGCCCCGACGCAGCCCACACGGCGGGCGGGCCCAAGATGGCGGCGTCAATACCCACCACGTCCATCCGCTGTTGAACCATTACCTGCCACCAAGCGTTCTTCACATTGCGCAGCATGTTTACGCCCAGGGGGCCGTAATCGTAGGTAGAGCGGAATCCGCCGTAAATCTCCGCTGACTGGAAAATAAAGCCACGTCGTTTGGCGAGATTCGTTACTTTGTCAAGTAGTTCGGGGTCTTGAATGGGAGCATCGGACATCCCTCAAGGCTACCGGAGTTACGGTGCGCTTTTCAGTCGAACGATTGCCTGATTCGCGACCAATCGAGCCTTCGGCGTGAGCACTACTCGCCCACCTTCAACCTGTAAGAGGTGCTTGATCTCGTCAAGAGACTCAAAAGCCTCAATCGGTACGCCCCGACTCGTGCGTAGCGCCAATGCGTCACGCTCAAAGTTCTGAGTTGCTTCGTCCAGGACCTCCTGTCCACCTAATGGAGATTCGCCCTGCTCGAGTAACGCGATGTAACGGTCGGGAGTGCGAACATTCCAGAATCGACGCCCATTTTCGTGGCTGTGTGCCGCGGAACCGAATCCTCGGTAGTTTCCGTGATTCCAGTACACGTGATTGTGCCGGCTCTCGTGCCCAGGCTTCGCCCAATTGGAAATCTCTTCCCATCGATATCCCGCCGCTTCGAGTACTTCGCCGACCAGGTCGTAGCTATTGGCCGTGTCATCCTCATCGGGGTGACGGTTGGGATCTTGACCAAGCGGCGTCGCGGGTTCGGGAGTGAGGGCGTAACAACTTATGTGAGGTGGCGGATTGTCGAGACCCAACAGGTCGCCCAAGGTGGCGCGAACGTCATCCAGCGACTCCGCACGAGAACCGACAATCAGGTCCATGTTCCAGGTGTCAAAACCCGCTTCGCCGACTACACGAGCCACCTCTTGGTGGGCGTTAATTCCGTGTCGACGACCTAAGTCAGCCAGGACCGAGGCTTGGGTGGATTGAACGCCGAAGCTCATTCGATTCACACCGCCGGCACGGTATATCGCGAGCCGCTCTAGTGAGGCATCCTCGGGGTTGCATTCGACCGTAACCTCAGCGTCACTCGCCTTCGGGAGTGCGTCGAGAATTCGGATCAATTGCTGAGCCGGCAGTCGAGAGGGGGTCCCGCCGCCGAAGAACACGGTGTCGGCCACGGGTAAACCATCAGCCACTGCCAGATCAATTTCCTTCACGACCGAATCAACGTAGCGGTCCATCAACTCGTCACGATCCGAGTAGGTCGCGAAGGCGCAGTAGTCACAGCGGTGAGCACAGAAGGGAACGTGAACGTACACCCCAAAATCGCTCATGATTCAGCCTCTGTCTTTAGCTCAGCTAAGCGGGCCAAGGCCTCGGCTCGCTCGACGCCATGGTCAACGATTGGTGGAGGGTAGTCCAACGCACTCAGCAGCGTGCCCCCCTGTGGGCGTAAGCAATCAGGGGCAGGTACTTCACGCAGTTCTGGCACGTAGCGCTTGATGTACTCGCCATCTGGGTCAAAACGTTCTGCTTGCAACGTCGGGTTGAAGATTCGATGGAAGGGCGCTGCATCCGTTCCAGTTCCCGCAGTCCACTGCCAACCGTGTTGGTTCGACGCAATGTCTCCGTCAATCAAGTTGCACATAAACCACTGCGCGCCCCACCGCCAGTCAATGTGCAAATTTTTGATGAGGAATGATGCTGTCACCATGCGAACTCGGTTGTGCATCCAGCCCTCAGCAAGAAGTTGGCGCATTCCCGCATCGACCAAGGGATAGCCTGTCTGCCCTTGCGTCCAAGTTTGGAAACGCTGAATGGCCGTGGCATCGCTGTCAATTCGGAGTCGAGCCATTTTCGGCTGCAACGCCTCGTAGCGGGAGTTTGGATTGGTAAAGAGCACGTCCGCATAGAACTCTCGCCAGCAAATCTCGCTCGCGAAGGTTCGGCCACCGGCATCGTTCTGTGAAATTTCGGCCAAAATTTGACGCGGGTGCACTAAGCCGAAGCGCAAATACGGACTCAGCCTGCTCGTTCCCGAAACGCCCGGTTCGTTGCGGTGGTCGGCGTATTCGTGGCTCTTCTTCGCGAATTCGGCAATTAGCTTCTTCGCCGCTACCTCACTGGCTTCGGGGAGACTGTCGGGCGTGGACTCGGGACAATCGCCAAAGTAACGAGGGCGAATCCGAGAGTTTGCGGCGATCACCGGTTTCTTAGTGGAGAGTTGTACCCACTCGACTTTGGGGGCCGCGAGCACCTTGATGCCTTCGCTCAGTGGCTCCCAACCTCGGCGAAAACCACCAAAGACTTTGTACGGGAGTCCCGCTTGATTCATGATTGTGCCGGGCTTTACGACATAGGGTGAGTCAATCTGAACAAGTTCAACGCCAATTTTTTTCAGCGCTTCGGCCGCCTTCTGATCACGCTCAATCGCGTAGGGCGTGAACTCTTCGGTAACAAAGACCTTCGTCGCCCCAACTTCGCGGGCAAATTCGACAACTGTTTCAACCGGTTTTCCGGACAGCACGTTTAGCTTCGTGCTCATCGAAGCATCAAGGTTCGAAATGGCCTCGGCCATGAAGCCAATGCGAGCTTGACCACTTTTCGCCAGGAGTTGTTCGTCCAAGATAAAGAGGCCGGCGACTGAACCACTCCCCGCCTTGGCGGCAGCGACCAGTGCGGGATTATCGCGTAGCCGCAAATCACGGCGAAACCACATCACAGTGGTTGGAAGGAAAGCGTCCTTACTCATGGCTGGATGGTTGAATCGAAGGAGTCATCCGAGCCACCTTAAGCCGTTTGCCGAGGTGATTCTCCATCGCGGCGTGAGCGAGGTGTACCAATTCTGCCGAGCCAGGGACATTTCGTTCACGCAAGACCCCCGCCAAGTCGCCCCCCATAATTCTCACCAGCAATTTATAGGTCTCGGGTGAGAGCGGAGAGCCTCGTCGACAAGTCGAGCACAGAACCCCGCCAACTCCCGCGTCGAAGGCGAAGAACGGACCGGACGAGCCGCATCCCGCGCATTCTTCCAAGAGTGGTTCCGAGCCGTCGTAAGCGAGAAACTTCATGAAGAAGGCGGCGGGTACCAAGGTGGGGTCAAACTTTGGATCATCGAGGCTGGCCATGACCCTGATGAGGAGGTCGAAAATACCCTCGTCAGCCACATCATCGAGCGGAATCGCATCGATCCCCTCCACTACGGCGTAGCCGGCGGAGATTCGGTGGTAACTCGCGCGCAAGGTAGTGAGGGTGAGGAGGTGTGAAACGTTGCGAGTGACGTACAGGTCTCCTTTACCTTGAACGAGATTCACACGCACCACACTGAGCGGATCGAGTGCGCCGCCTAGTTTCGAACTGGGCTTACGTGAACCCTTGGCGAGAACTCGAATTTTTCCGTGCTCTCTAGTCCACAGGACCGCCACACGGTCTGCCTCACCAGATTTATAGTTACGCAGGACTACGGCGTCGTCAGAAAACTCAGTTCTGCGGCTGCTCATCATCTTTCGATTCAAAATGCGATTCACGCGGCTTGATACCAATGAATTTTGTTAGGGCCACTCCGACCACAATGATGATCCAGAGCACGAGTGGAACAACGACGATTGGCAGTAGCGAGGTGGCGCCATTCAATACCAACAGCCATAGGAAAATATAAAAGAGGAGCCCAACGGCAATCGTGACGCGCCGCAGGGTCATTTGTCGAGTCCCCCGAAGCGGCGCTCGCGACCTTGGAACTCCTCAATCGCTTCGTACAGGTGTTCACGGCGAAAGTCGGGCCAGAGCACGTCGGTGAAGATGAGTTCGGCGTACGCCATCTCCCAGAGTAGGAAGTTCGAGATGCGGTATTCCCCCGATGTTCGAATAACCATATCGGGGTCAGGAATTTCGGGATGATAGAGCCGCGCACGGATTACCTTCTCGTCGACCTTGTCCGCGGACACCTTGTCTCGCACCAGTTGGGCCACCGCATCCACAATCTCCGCCCGTCCGCCGTAGTTGAAGGCAATATTTAGGGTCATGCGCTTATTTTTCTTCGTGAGCTCTTCGGCCCACTCCATCTTGGCTAAAACGCTCTTGGGCACTCGCCAATTACGTCGCCCACTGAAGGTGACTCGCACCCCTTCGGCGTGAAGATCTTCGGTGTGGCGGTCAAGGATGCCTCGGTTGAAATTCATAAGATAGCGGACCTCGTCGATGGGACGCGTCCAATTTTCGGTAGAAAACGCATAGACGGTCAGGGTCTTCACCCCCGCCGCCAGGGCCCCGTAGGTGGTATCAAACAGTGCCTCTTCGCCCGCGCCGTGGCCCTCGGTTCGCACCAAGCCGCGGCGCTGGGCCCAGCGACCGTTTCCGTCCATGACGACGGCCACGTGCGCTGGAATTGATGATCTATCAAGCGACCGGGGAATTGGGGTCGGACGCGGATCGGGCATGGATAAAACTTAGTTCGCGATGGGCCCAAATGACACACCCCCACGCCTAACCTGCACGGGTGGATAGTTTCGACCCCGACGAGGAAATTC
The DNA here is from genome assembly GCA_903825035.1 of uncultured Actinomycetes bacterium. Taxonomy (GTDB): domain Bacteria; phylum Actinomycetota; class Acidimicrobiia; order Acidimicrobiales; family RAAP-2; genus RAAP-2. Next base: position 55,625 of record CAIJYV010000026.1, read on the forward strand.
CCTTTATTGAGCCCTCCGAGGATGATGCCGTCCAGTTGCGCCATAACCGCGTAACGGTGGATTCCCAGGCCGCCCTCGAGCTGCTCGACAAGGTGACCCACGACTTGCCCGGTGGTGGTGAGACTCGCGAGTCCCAACGACTCATGGTCAAGACGATCGCGGAGTCCTTTTCCAATAACGAATACTGCGTGATTGAAGCCGGGACGGGCGTTGGTAAGTCGCTGGGGTATCTCATACCAGCGGCACTCTCGGGAGCACGGGTTGTCGTCGCTACCGCGACTAAGAACTTGCAAAGTCAGCTCGCCGCCAAAGACGCGCCCCTCGTCGCCGAACACTTACGGGGCGTGAAGGTCGCAATTCTGAAGGGTAAGCAGAATTACCTGTGCCTTAACCGCACCACCAATATTGGTGGTGGGCAACTGACCTTCGACGACGGCAGCAAAATTCCCCAAACCTCCACCGATCAAATTCGAGAAATCATTTCTTGGTCACGCACCACCGAGACTGGCGACTTAGATGAACTCCACTTCGAGGTCGACGAGAAAGCCAAACGCGCCGTTACCGTCACTCCTCAAGAGTGCCTCTCTAAGAACAAGTGTCCCCAGGGTGGGAACTGCTTCCACGAAATCGCTAAGGCTAAAGCGGCCGAGGCATCGATAGTCGTTGTCAATACTGCGCTCTACGCGGCCGATCTCGCCACCGGGCGGCAAATGCTGCCGAAACATGATTTTGTCATCTTCGATGAGGCCCACGAAACGCTCGATATTTTTGCTCGGGCCCTCGGAACAAGTTTGGCTGCGGCCAGTTTTCGCGCCGCCGCGACGATTGCAAGACTCGTGCTCGAAGGAGACGCCGCCAAGCAGTGCTTGGAACTCCAGACAGTCGCCGAGCGGTTTAATGTCGCGCTGGATGACCAATTCGCCTCGGGGAAATTAACGGGAGTCAGCGAAAAGGTCCAATTAGAACTGGTGAATCTAACGACCCTTGTAACTCAAATTACCGAAGCCCTGAAGGCCATCAAGACCGAGAACGCCGACGCCCTCGCCAAGGTTCAACGAGCCACTGGTCCACTGGTGCATTTGCTCAATGACTTGATTCGGGTGCGCAGTGTCAAGTCCGGCGAGCTCCTATTCCTCGTAAAGGGTGAACGTGAGGTCAAACTCGAGATTTCCCTGATTGAAGTTGGCGACCGACTTGCCGAAGAACTCTGGAGCGAGGTTTCGGCGGTCCTGACGAGCGCCACCATCCCACTTAACCTCCCCCGCGACTTGGGCTTGCCAAAATCAGTTGAAGTACAGCGTCTACCCAGTCCCTTTAACTACGAAGAGCATGGCCTGCTGTACGTTCCCGACGGCTTCCCCGATCGGCGTGACGACGAAGCCGCCATTAAGGCAATTATCGAAGAGCTGGTTACGCTCATCACCGCCGCCGGTGGACGCACTCTGGCTCTCTTTACCAACCGAACGGTCATGCAGCGCGTCGCCGCAGCGGTGGCGCCACGAATCGATACCGAGGTCTTGGTCCAGTACACCAAGTCACGTCAGCGAATCATCGAAGAGTTCCGTCAGAGCCCCGAGGCGAGTCTCTTCGCGGTAACGAGTTTCTGGCAGGGAATTGACGTACCGGGCCACTCTCTCTCACTGGTCACCATCGACCGGTTGCCCTTTTCGGTTCCTGGTGAGCCACTCGCCGAGGCGCGCCGCGAACGCTCCGAGAACCCGTTTATGGAAGTAGATCTACCCAAAGCCACTATGTTGCTCGCTCAAGGCGTTGGGCGCTTAATTCGCACCGCTACCGACAAGGGAGTGGTCGCGGTGTTTGACACTCGACTAGCCGAATCTCGCTATCGGGGCAAGATGTTTAAGGCGTTGCCCCCAATGAAGCGCACTCGAGATCGCGCCGAAGTGATTGAGTTTCTCAAGACCCTCTAGGGCCGGCCTAGTAACCGAGACGGTCCAGAATGTCGTCGCGTTTTTGCCAACCGGGTTCGACCGAAACTTTCAGCTCGAGGTAGCAACCTTCGGGTAGCTGCCGGCGTGCGGCGATGCCAACGTCCTTGAGCAGTGCTCCACCTTTGCCGATCACCATTCCCTTTTGACTCTCACGCTCGACCAAGATTTCGACGGTAATGTGAGGCCACTCAAACTCGATTACTCGGCAATGAATCGAATGTGGGAGCTCTTGCTTGGTCTTTCGAACCAGTTGCTCACGAACGAGTTCCGCCACCCACTGGGCCTCGGGGACGTCAGAGACCTCCTCAGCGTCAAAGAGAAAGTGACCTTCGGGCATGAGTTTCTGGACGTACTCGGTGAGCCCCTTGACCCCACTTCCCGTTTTGGCTGAGATCGGGAAGTATTCAACTCGTGACGCTACACCGTCAAGCTTTAGATCTGCGGCGATCTCTTCGACCACCTGGGTCGCGTTCATCAATTGAGCGGCGACCGCATCTCGTCCCGGCTTGTCAATTTTATTGACCACCAGAATTGGCTTAGGTCCTTTGAGATTCTGGCAATTGCGCAGCATCGTCGCGATGACTTCACGGTCTCCGGGCCCAATTTGGCTACTGGCTTCAATGACACCGAGAATGGCGTCGACCCCGTCAACGGCCGCTCGAGCCGTGTCGTTGAGTCGTCCGCCCAAGTGCGTGCGGGGCCGGTGGATTCCAGGGGTGTCAACAAAGACAACCTGCACATCCCCCTCGGTCCAAATACCTCGAATGGCTTGGCGAGTTGTATTGGGTGAGTTCGCGGTGATGGTGACCTTGGAGCCAATGATTTGATTCAGCAAGGTGGACTTACCAACGTTAGGTCGTCCGATAATTGCGGCAAATCCAGATCTCGTCATTCGTTCGGCCATTCATGCTCTACCAACACATCTTCGATGCGTCGTCCATCCATTCTCAGGACGGTCAATTTGAAATTCTTCACCACAAAACTTTCGCCCACCGCGGGGACGCCACCCGCAGCGTCTAGGACCAAACCGCCTACGGTGTCCCAGCCACCCTTCGGAAGGTCAATGCCGTAATCATCATTGACGTCATCAATGTTTGATCGACCACTAACAACTAACTCTGATTCGCCTCGGCGTTCTTCGACGGTCGATTCAGTCTCTACGTCAGACTCGTCGTCAATGTCACCGACGAGTTCTTCAATGAGGTCTTCGAGGGTAACGAGTCCTGCGGTTCCACCGTATTCGTCGATTACGACGAAGAGGTGAACCTTTTCCTTTCGCATTTCCGCAAGTACCGCCGAGACGGGCGCGGTCTCGGGGACAAAGTGGGCGGTTTTGGCGTGCGTCCCCACCTCTTCTTCGCCCTGTCCACGCAATACGAGGTCGGCGAGGTGCCGCAGGTTCACAATTCCAACAATGTCGTCGACGCTCTCACCCAAGACGGGAATTCGAGATCGACCAGTGGAAATCGCCAAGTCCAACGCTGCTCGAACAGTGTCGACCCTTTCGATATCTACCATGTCCATGCGCGGCACCATGACCTCGCGCACGACCGTGTCGCCAAATTCAATGATTGAGTGAATGAAGTCTCGCTCGTCTTCTTCAATAACCTTGTCTTCGTGGGCCACATCGGCCAAAGCCAGGACCTCGAGTTCAGTCACGCTCTGGGCCGAGCCCTTGGCGCCAATCAAACTCATGACGCCATCAGCAATCGCCAACAAAAAGCGAGAAATCCAGCGGATAGGAGGGAATCGCAAAATGCGAGAGACCATTGGTGCGCTCGCGAGTGCCGCTCGGTCGGGGTGCTGAACGGCGAAGTTCTTGGGGATGGCTTCGAAGGCCACGAAAATCACGACGACTTCGCCCGCGGTGGCAACAAATACGCCAGCGGCGCCAAACAGGTGTCCCGCCAGCACGCCAACCATGGTGGCCGAGACCAACTGACAGATGAGAATCAGCAAGAGGAGCGGGTTCAAAAACTGCTCGGGGTTCTCCGCTAAGTCAACTAATGATTTAGCCCCGTGACGCCCTTGATCGCGAAGGGAGCGCGCCCGGGACTTATTCATTCGAACCAAGGATGTTTCGGCCATGGCGAAGAATCCAGATAAAACCAGCAGCACCACTACGGTGACCGCTAAGTAGGTGTCACTGGTGCGCCAAATTGCTGCGAGCATTAGTTCGTCCCTCTGTTGTACGCCGCTAACAGCTCGCGTTCGCGAGATTCCATGAGCTCAGCTTCAGCGTCAATCATGTGGTCCCAGCCCAAGAGGTGCAACACACCGTGCACGACCAGCAGAGCAACCTCATCGTCAAAGGTGACCACGTGTTCGACCGCATTTCGTGCAGCGACCTTTGGGCAAATCAAGATGTCGCCCACGAGTCGAGGAATCACTTCGCTCGAGTGAGAACCAGGTCCGGTCGAGCTCGCATCGGGCACCCTTCCGCTCATCTCGGGCTCCGCTTCGATTGGAAAGCTCAAGACGTCAGTCGGCCCAGTCTTGCCCATGAACTGTTCGTTCAAATCGGCGATGGTCTCTTCGGTGCAGAAAATGAGTGAGACCTCCGCGGGAGCCACCACCCCTTCGGCCTCGAGGGCCCCTTGGGCGAGGGCGACCCATCGAGCAAGGTCAATCTCGTGGTCAGTCTGCTCGTCGGCAGCGTAGATGTCAACGGTCATGATGACTGTTGGTCGTAGGCGGCGACAATGTCGGCCACAATGCGGTGGCGAACCACGTCTTTAGAGCTAAGGAAAACGAAACTAATACCATCAACGTTACCCAAGATTTTGTCAATGTTCACGAGGCCAGAACGCTTGCCGTTTAGGTCAATCTGAGTTACGTCGCCGGTCACGACCAATTTGGAATTAAAGCCAATTCGAGTCAAAACCATCTTCATCTGCTCGGGGGTTGTGTTTTGGGCTTCGTCCAAGATGATGAAGGAGTCATTCAAGGTGCGACCTCGCATAAAGGCGAGCGGCGCAACCTCAATGGTCCCATTGGCAATCAAGCGCTGAGCACCATCGGGGCCAACCATGTCGTAGAGCGCGTCATAGAGCGGGCGCAGGTAGGGGTCGACCTTGGCCATGAGGTCGCCGGGCAAAAATCCCAAGTTCTCTCCCGCCTCAACCGCCGGGCGAGTCAGCACAATTCGATTTACTTGGCGTCGGTGCAATGCTTGAACAGCTTGAGCCACCGCAAGGTAACTCTTACCGGTTCCGGCGGGACCAATTCCAAAGGTCACGATGTTGGTGTCAATGGCGTCGGTGTAGCGCTTTTGACCAGCAGTCGAAGGACGAATGGCCTTGCCCTTAGCGCCCCGCACGACTTCGTGGCGTAACACTTCACTTGGACGAATATCTTCAGCAACCATGTCTACGGTGCGCTCAATCTTCGTCACGTCGAGTGTCTGACCGCTTTCGAGAACTAGCACGAGCTCATCAAAGAGCCGAAGTATGCGAGCGGCGTCAGTACCAGTGACGGTGATCTGATTTCCTTGAACGCGAATTTTGGAACCAGGAAAGGCCTTCTCGATTGCGCGCAGGTATTCGTCGCGCGGACCGAGGAGTTCGGTCATGAGGTGGGTATTGGCTACGTAGGTCGTTGCGCTTAAGGAATCGTCAGCGCGGGTGTCGAAACTCATCCGGGGGGCCACGTCATCTTTCTGCCTCCGAGCAGGTGCATGTGAAGGTGCGCCACTGAGTTCTGCGCATCTTCTCCAACATTCATAACCAAACGGTAGCCACTATCGCGCACGAGTGAAGCAGCAGCCACCTCTTGAGCGAGGGCGAACATGCTCGCCAAGTCGATGGCATGATCTGTCGAGACTTCGTCGGCATTGGTGATGTGGATCCTGGGGACAATCAGCAAATGAGTTGGCGCCTGTGGATTGATATCGGCGAAGGCCAAGGCTCGTTCATTCTCGCCCGCTATCTGCGCGGGAATTGAACCATTCACTATTTGGCAAAAAAGGCAGTCACTCATTGAATGTTCTCATCATTACCTAGATTTAGGCATCTACAGTGTCATTCCCTGAGCGGCCAGGGTCATGAGGGCGACACTGGCAATAGCTGCCGTTTCGCCCCTCAGAACCGTTGTGCCGAGCGAGATCAGTTGGCGTTCGCTGCCCCATTCACCCGGCGCCCAGCCCCCTTCAGGGCCAATGGCAATGGCGCGGACCCCCGCCATATCCGTCTTGCCGCCAAAGTCCGCCACCGCGACGTGTGCCGGTACCTGGTCAATCGATACGGGTGTGCCAATCACCAGGTCGTAGGTCCTTCGACACTGGCCAGTCGTTTCGTCACTAATTCGTCGCCAGCGTTCGAGAATCTTGGACCTCGCCTCGCCCTTGAACTTCACTGCCAGCCGCTCACTGAGAAGAGGAATCAACGCGCTCACGCCAAGTTCGGTCGCCTTAGCGACCACCCACTCACTTCGATCGCCTTTCAATGGGGCCAAGTACAGCGCCGTGTCCGCTGGCTGGGGATCAAGGTGAACTTCACTGACTCGCTTCAGTCCCGAATCTTGGACCAGAGCGAAAGACCACGAACCAGCACCGTTGGTAACAACCACCTCTTCACCCACTTGGGCGCGGAGTACTTTTCGCAGGTGGTGTTCGGCTTCCTTTTCAAGAAGTGGGTTCGCTGGGTCGGATACGCGAAGTTGCGTTAACGCTTCAACTCGGCGCGTCCACTCGATCAGCATTACCGGTGGCCCTTGCGCCGCTTACCCGGTTCGGTGACCGAGATGGATTGTTTCTGCGCAAACTCGCGAAGGAGTGCCTCGCTCTCCTCATCGAGATTGGTGGGCGTGTCGACGACTACGTGAACGAACAACTCACCGTGGTGTCGCGAGTGCAATCGCGGCATACCTTCTCCGCGGAATCGCAAAACTGTTCCGTTCTGCGTCCCAGGCTCTATTTCAACCTTGACCTCGCCGCGCAAGGTAGGGGCGCTGAGATGTGCTCCGAGCGCCGCTTCGACGAATGAAATGTGTAGTTCGTGGTGAAGATTTTCGCCATCACGTTCAAAGCGATCGTCGGGCGTGATTCGCAGGTGAACGTACAACTGACCAAATCCGCCACCTCGCGCGCCGGCCGGACCCTTATTGGCAATTCGCATAGTCGAACCATCTTCAACACCTGCTGGCACCTGAACGTTCAAGGTCACCTCTTCGTTCGTGAGGCCACTTCCACGACAGGTTTCACAGGGAGTCTCAATACGCGTTCCGAAGCCTTGGCACCGGGTGCAAACAGAGGCACTCATCATCTGACCGAGAATTGAATTTCGCACTCGACGCACCTGACCCGCACCCGCGCACTCCACGCAGGTAATTGGAGAGGTTCCCGCCGCGGCCCCGCGGCCCGAACACTCCTTGCAGTGTTGGGGCATCGTGACAGTTAGGTCCTTGGTGACTCCATAACCCGCATCATCCAAGGTGATTTCCATGACCACCTGGGCATCTTGGCCTGGTTGAGGTCCGGCGTTGCGTTGCTGGAACCCTCCCATGCCCCCGAAGAACATGTCAAAAATGTCTTGCACACTGCCTTGACCGAAGGGATTCTGATTCTGATCGGTCGAGCCGAAACGGTCGTACTGGGCGCGACGGTCGGGGTCCGAGAGAACCTCATAAGCCTGCGAGATCTCTTTGAACTTCGCCTCCGCTTCGTGGTTCCCGGGATTGGCATCGGGATGATATTTGCGCGCCAGGCGGCGGTAAGAAGTTTTGATCTCTTCGTGGGTGACAGTCTGCTCAACTTCGAGCACCTCATACAAATTTGCACTCATCGATCTCGCTCCCCCTCAAAATGTTTAGTCAAGTGTTCGGACACGCTGCGCGTCGTCGCCATCAGTTCGGAGTACTTAATCCGAGTGGGCCCAAGGAGCCCCACTGCGCCAATGGTCTCCCCCTCGACCGTGACCGGAGCGACGATGACCGCACAACTAGCCAACGGTTCGAGTTGATTTTCCGACCCAATTTTTACCGCCACGTCCTCGGCCAAGACCTCTTCAATCATGGAGACTACGACCAGCTCTTGCTCCAATATGGCCAGTACATTTCTCACGTTGTCAACGCCATCAATTGATTCAGCAACCTTGGACGACCCGCCAATAAAGACCTGCTCGCCCTCTCTCGTTGGTTGTTCGGCGTGAAGGATAGCGACGCTTTCTCGAACCAGAGTCGCAACGCCATCTTGTCGTGACGGTACTTGCACCCGGTCTGAAATGGTGGTCCCGTGCAATAGCGCGTTCAGTTGCTTTGATGCTTCGGCGACATCGGTGTGATCGGCTTCGAAATCGACCAGGACTGAATGTTTCAAAACAGTTCCATCCGAAAAGACGGTCACGAGCAGTTGGTGATGTGCGTCGAGGTTCACCAATTGCACGCTGACAATCGGCGCCGTCGAGCTCGATCCACCCAGTACAACCGAGGTGTAGTTGGTTAGTTTGCTCAACATCATTGACGTTTGCTCCAACACGTCTTCAACTTCGCCTCGCACGGTCGCGAAGAATTCGCTTAGTTGTTGTTGTTTGGCGGCGCCGAGTTTTCCGGACTTCAAGTGGTCCACGAAATAGCGGTATCCCTTGTCGGTCGGAACTCGACCGGCCGAAGTGTGGGGTTGCGCTAAATAGCCTTGGCGCTCGAGCGAGACCATCTCTGAGCGGACAGTCGCGGGTGAAACATCGAGTTTGGCGTTCTGGGTTACCGAGGACGACCCGACGGGCTGGGCAGTATCGACGTGCTCGGCGACGACCGCTTCAAGGATGGAGGCCTTGCGCTGGTCCAAGTCCGTTTGACTTGAGTCTGGGGTGGAGGGTTTTTGTGCCATAGGTGCCTTACTGGCAGTCAATTCTACCGAGTGCCAAGGCCAGTGTGCTCCCTCTGGCAAACCAGGCGAGAAGGTCCTATGGTGGCGGAGTGAGCGACACCGAAAAAGTCGAACGAAGCCAACCAATCGGCACCGCCGAAGAGCGCACCCAACTAGAGGGTTTCTTGGATTTTTACCGCAACACCCTCTTACGTAAATGTCAGGGCTTAAGTGACGCACAACTCAAGAGCCACCCCGTTGCCACCTCGGATTTGACTCTACTGGGCCTCATTCGCCACTACGCCGGGGTCGAACAGTTTTGGTTCGAGCACATCTTCGCCAACGAACTTTCCACCTGGTACTACGACGCCGCGAACGACCCCGATGTTGATTTTCACGACCTGGACGGAATCTCTGTCGAAGAGGCACTAAGTAATTTTCATTCGTCCATCGCCACGAGTAAGCGGATCGCTCTGGGGCACGCTGTTGACACGGTCGCCACCCTTCCCCACCCCATGGGGTACCCGGTGAATCTTCGGTGGATTTACCTTCACCTCATCGAAGAATATGCTCGGCACGCGGGACACGCTGACTTGCTTCGTGAATTGATTGACGGAACTGTCGGCTACTAGTCCTCGAGCTTGAGAGCGGCGACGAAGGCTTCTTGGGGCACTTCAACGCGCCCCAAGTTCTTCATCCGCTTCTTTCCCTCTTTTTGCTTTTCGAGCAACTTACGCTTACGGGTGATGTCTCCGCCGTAACACTTGGCGAGCACGTCCTTGCGTCGGGCCTTGACCGTTTCACGAGCGATTACGCGCGAACCCACCGCGGCCTGGATTGGCACGTCAAACATCTGACGTGGGATGAGTTCTTTCAACCGCTCGGCCATCTTGCGCCCGTAGTAGTCAGCATTGGACTTATGGACGATGGTCGAGAAGGCGTCAACCGGTTCGTGGTTTATCAGCAGGTCCACTCGAACCAGTTGAGAGGTGACGTACCCAGCCGGTTCGTAGTCCAACGAGGCGTAACCCTTGGTGCGGGATTTGAGGGCGTCAAAGAAGTCAATGACCACCTCGGCGAGGGGAATTGAGTATCTGAGCTCTACGCGTTCCGTGGAGAGGTAGTCCATCTTGATCATCTCGGCTCGACGACTCTGGCATAGATCCATGATGGCCCCAAGGTACTCCGAAGGCGAAAGGATGGAGATGTCGAGCATTGGTTCATCAATGTGATCGAGACGAGAAGGGTCGGGCAATTCCGTGGGATTATCGATGACAATTTCGCTGCCGTCGGTCAAGAAAGCGCGGTAGACCACCGAGGGTGCGGTAGCGATGATGTCCAAGTTATATTCACGCTCCAAACGCTCACGCACAATTTCCATGTGCAACAAGCCCAAGAATCCACAGCGGAATCCAAAACCAAGCGCGTGAGAGTTTTCGGGTTCGAAGGTAATTGACGCGTCATTCAATTTGAGCTTGTCTAGTGAGTCTCGCAAGTCAGCGAGGTCATCACCGTCGATTGGGTAGATGCCGCAAAAGACCATGGGTTTGGGATCCATGTATCCCGACAGCGGCGCGGCTGCTGGGCGAAGAGCGTCGGTGATGGTCTCACCGGACTTTGCCCCACCTACATCCTTAATTCCCGCGATGATGTAGCCAACCTCTCCGGGACCCATTTCGGAGACTTTCTTTAAGTCTGGCGTGCGAATACCAATCTCTTCGATTTCGTGGTTGGCGCCCACCTGCATCATGCGAATTTTCATGTCATCGCGCAAGGTGCCGTCGACGATTCTGATGGAACTCACTACGCCGCGGTACTGGTCGTAGTTAGAGTCAAAAATCAGGGCTTGCAGTGAAGCATTCGGGTCACCCTTGGGCGCTGGGATTCGCTCCACAATTGCGTCCAGTAATTCTGGAACGCCCACGCCGGTCTTGGCTGAAATAGTGAGAACCTCATTCGCGCGAATCCCGAGAACTCGTTCGAGCTCTTCCTTGCAGCGATCAGGATCTGCGGCCGGCAGGTCAATCTTGTTGAGAACGGCAACAATTTCAAGGTTGTTCTCGATGGCTTGGTAACAATTCGCCAAGGTTTGGGCCTGGATACCCTGGGAGGCGTCAACTAACAGCACTGCGCCTTCGCAGGCCGCGAGCGATCTCGAAACTTCGTAACCGAAGTCCACGTGACCGGGGGTGTCGATTAGCTGAATAATGCTGTCTTTCCAGTGAACGCGAACATTTTGCGCCTTAATCGTGATGCCTCGCTCACGTTCAATATCCATTGAGTCCAAGTACTGAGCTCGCATGAGACGTGGGTCAACCGCGCCAGTTATTTCGAGAATTCGATCAGACAGCGTCGACTTACCGTGGTCGATGTGAGCGATGATGCTCAGATTTCTAATTTTAGATATGTCGACTTTTGGCGTACTCACGGCGACTTCAGGTTAGTTGGTGTCACCTTCAGTAAAGCTTTGTAACAGTCTTTATCTCAAAGTGCCTTCTTCGAGGCTACGAATGACTAACCTTACCAAGGGCAATTTTGCCCGTTTAAGGAGAATTTGAATGAATATGTTTAAGCGAACCAGCGCAGGCCTTGCGTTGGTCACCACCGCCCTCTTGGGCTCGGCTGCCTTGCAGGTTGGAGTTGCTAACGCAACACCCGCCACCTTTGGCACCACAATCACAACGGTTCACGTTTTGACCTCGACGGTGACCCAGGCGCCCCAGAGCAGCGTTTACGACGCTCAGGGCAACCTCTGGGTTCAATACAACACTGGCCTCGTGAAGGTTTCCAAAGCCGGCGTCGAGACTCAGATCCTTTCAACCAGTGGCCAGACCTGGCCGGTAGCTCACCCAAGCGGCATCGACGGCTCAACTGGTTACCTTTACGGCAGCAATCTCATTGTCCGTAACGGCTACATCTACTTCACCGACGGTGAGCTGGGAATTGCTCGCATTTCGACGAGCCTGAACCGCTTGGCTACCACCTCAGACATCCACATGGTGGTTGACACGAGTAACGTAACTAATACTGGCGCCTGCACTAGTGACAACAGTTTCTTCACTGTCGACGCGAGCGGAAACGTTGTGTTCTCTGACTACAGCAACCTTTGCATTCACCATGCCAACGCGGCGGCAACTTCATTCTCCGTTTTCGAAGCATCCGCTTCCGATGTCTCGGCTATTGCCTTTGGTAATGACGGAAAGTTGTACCAAGTATTTGGCTCAACCAGTCAGTTCCAGCGCACCACCATCTCCGGTGCTGGCGCAGGCACATGGACCGACTGGGGCCTCGCTACTGAGCAGACCGCGCCAGTTCGCAGCTTTGCTTTCCAGCCACGCACCGGGTACATCTTTGGTCTTGACGGAACCGGTTTGTTTGTTCTCGTTCCGAACAAGGACGGCTCCTTCACCGACGCCGACCAATCCGGAATGCCAATCGGGCCTGGATTCACAGGTTTGATTGAAGGAGGAGCGGGCGTTTTGGACACCACGGCCTACACCGTTAGCTACGACCTGGCTAACTGCGTGATTACCCAAGAGCCCACCCAAATTGTCAAGATCTGCTCCAACCCCGGTGGTGGAGTGATCATCCGTCCATTCGACGTTGCTTCGTCGAACCGTGGTCCCGTTTACAACCAGGTCATGGCTTTGGCCAAGGCCATCAAGACCGCTGGTGCTACCAGCGTCACTTTGACTGGTTACACCGACAACACCGGCTCTGCCAAGGTGAATGCCACCTTGAGCCACCAGCGTGCCCTAGAAGTGAAGATTCTTCTCAAGAAGTTCCTCATTTCGCTGAAGGATGGCGCAGTCAAGATCACTGTTGTGGCTGGCGGTTCTTCGAACCCCGTTGCCTCCAACGCGACTGCCGCTGGACGTGCATTGAACCGTCGAGTTGAGGCCCTTTTCTAAGCCTCGCTTGAGCATTTCAACGGCCCGCCCCACTTGGGGCGGGCCGTTTTTGCTTTATTTGAATGAATTCACTTTTTACTGCTAAAGTAGCCAAGCCCGCGTAACGGACGTTGCGCTCGAGAACGAGGTTGTTTGTGGCAAATATTAAGAGCCAAATCAAGCGTATTAAGACCAACGAAGCTGCGCGCGAGCGCAACAAGCGCGTGAAGTCCGAGGTCCGCACCCGAACCAAGAACGCCTTGGCTGCTGCCGGCACCGAGAACGAGCTAGAGACTTTGAAGGCCGCTATCAAGCGCATCGACAAAGCCGCCACCAAGGGTGTTATTCACAAGAACCAGGCTGCGAACAAGAAGTCTGGCTTGATGCGCCGCATCAACGCCCTTAAGACAACTAAGGCTTAGCGTCTCGCTGTCGCGTGTAGTCGCGACAATCGAGCCACCAGCACTTCCAGCACCGTCAGATCGGTCAGATCTTGATCGTTCGTCACATCCCGGCCGAAATCAACTCCACCCTTTAGATCCACATCCGCTTGGGCCAACAGGTGGATCGCCACGGCGAAACTATCTTGAGACAGCGCCTTGCTCTCCTTGATGAAGTACTGGGCCTGCTTTTCCGTTTTCTTAAAGGTCTTCATAACCTCAGCAACGTCCAAGTTCTTGCCCGAAATACTCGCACGGTCGATGTAAAAGTTTCGCAAGCTCCCCAAAATTGGCAGTGCCGCCAACGACTCCGAGTCGAGCATCCGGCGCACCGCCACGATTGCCCCCGTCGTGTCTCCCTTGCAGATGAATCGTGTGAGGTCCCACGAATACACGCCACCTTGTTCACCTAGGTACGGCTCAATCATTTCGAAGGTGAGGGGTTCCTCGGAAAACAACGCGGCGAGAGTCCTAGCCAAGTTGTCGACTCGACTGAAATCCTCACCAAAGTGTTCGGCTAAGAGGTCAATTCCGGGCCGATCAAGTTTCACCTTGTGTTGATTCAGTCGACTAGTGATGTACTCAACGTGACTTTTGCTTGATGTGCCAACAGCAAAGTTGATTACTTCGTCGGCAAAGTCAGCAACAGTCCCCTTCTTAGCCCCAACTACGCCCGCAATGAGCACCACCCCGTCAACGGGATTCTCAGCCCACGACCTAATCGCAGCCACGGAATCACTCAAGAGGTGTTGGGCATCTCGCAGAACAACTACCCGCTTGCTGGTTAAAAAGGGAGGCGAGTTGATCGCCGTAATAGCCGCTGAAATTAGGGCGTCGCGCTCATCCACCGGTGAAGACTTCAAGGTGATGTCCTCTAGGGCGAAGGAAGGGTCGAGCTCGCCCAGTTCACGAGCAATGATGATCTGCAGCTCATCATTGACCATCGTGGGTGATGAACCCTGTACGCACACAAATTGTGTCATCGAGCCTCCAGTATGCGAGTAATCGTATCTCGGACCCGAACCGTTCCCTCAACGTCGTGAACGCGCAAGACTCGACACCCCAGGGAGATCCCCATCGAGGAGGCTGCCAATGAGGACTCGCGCCGCTCGGTGACCGCTTGGTCAAAAATCTTACCCAGGAAAGTTTTGTTCGACGATGAGAGCAAGAGTGGAAAGCCAAGTTTCGAAAGCGAATCCGAGTGACGAAGGAGATCGAGTGACTGGCTCGCGGTCTTGCCTAAATCTAGGCCGGCATCCAAAATAATTCTGTTCGGTGCAATTCCGGCAGCGAGGGCTCGGTCCTTTCGCTCCAAAAGAAACTCCGTGACCGATTCACTCACGTTGTCATACTGCGGATTCGGGTCTGCCACGCGTGGACGAAGTCTGATGTGAGTAGCGACCACGGTGGCGTTGTGGCGCGCCGCAACCCTCAAATACTCGGGGTCGCCAAATCCACTGATGTCATTGCCAACCACCACGCCCTCGCTAAAACAGGCATCAGCGACACTCGCGCGCCATGTATCGATGCTGAGCGGAGTATCGAAGCGCGCTCGAAGGGCCGCTATGGCGGGAACGACTCGATCGAGTTCTTCGCTCTCGCTCACTTCATCGCCGGGACCCGCTTTGACCCCACCCACATCCAAGAGGTCGGCGCCATCTTTCACTAATTGTTCGGCTCGTTTGAGAAAATCATCGAAGTTATAAGTCGCCGCCGGAGCGAAAAAGGAGTCCTTCGTCCGGTTCAAAATACCCATTACGAGGGCGCGGTAGGTGAGGTCGTAGGATCGGTCGCCCAATGCCAGCGAAACCGGGGGCGCAAGCCAGGTAACTTCCATGCCTTTCCTTCCGGGTCTAGGCAAGAGAGCCTAGGTCGAAAAAGACCTAAAATCGTCACTTAACGATTTCCCCTAGCGGTCAAAACTGACTAGAAAGGGAGCAGGAGAAAGGCGAGGCATGGACGACGACATTTTTGAGCGCATCATTTTCCTCGCGGACCCCGACCTCAATGAGCCGGTCTTGGTTTGCAGTCTCGAAGGTTGGATTGACGCCGGTGGGGCTGCCAATACGGCGATGAACACCATGCTGGACGCCATAGACACAGAAGTCCTTGCTACATTTGACACCGAATATTTCATTGACCAACGTGCGCGCCGACCGATGGCTCGCATTATCGACGGGGTCACTACCGAACTAACCTGGCCGGAAATTCAACTTCGATACGGCAAGGACCGAGACGGAGCCGACTTGATCTTCCTCGTTGGACCCGAGCCCGATTTCCACTGGAGTGATTTCGTAGACATCGTGACCGATGCAGCGGGACGCTTTGACATTCGAATAGTGGTCGGTCTTGGTGCATTCCCCGCTCCCGCTCCTCACACTCGCCCAACTCGAGTTATAGGAACAGCCGCAGCGCAAAGCGCCCACCTGCTCGCCACTGTTGGAACGGTCAACGGCGAGATTGAGGTTCCCGCCGGAATCACCTCCGCGCTCGAGCTGGGTTTCGCTGAAGTCAACATCGACATGGTGACCCTCTGGGCTCGCGTTCCTCACTACGTTGCATCCCTTCCCTACCCCGAAGCCGCCGCTGCTCTCATTGATGGGCTAGCGGGGACTGCAGGTTTAAGCCTGGATTCCTCAGAACTTCGGCGTTCGGCCGACGAGGCCCGTCAACAGGTCGAAGACATGATGGGTGGCAACCCAGATAACAATCAAATGATTGAACAGCTTGAACACGCCGTCGACAGCGAAGCCTCAACTCCACTGGGCGGCGAAATCCCGAGTGGTGACGAACTGGCAGCGGAACTGGAGAAATTCCTCCGGGGCGAAGCTAGTTAAAGACGTCTCGCTCTTCAATCGCCATGCCCAAACCTAAGGCGTAGCCCTCTAAAAACAAGGCGCAATCTGCTTGTCGAGGGTGGCGATTGGCAATTTCGTGGAACTCCGGACCGTGATCGGCCTCCTGGAGATGAGCGAGTTCGTGGACCAGCACGCAGTCAATCACCCACTCGGGGCATTGCGTGAGTCGACTAGATACTCGTATCTCGCGAGTATCGGGAGAACACGAAGCCCATCGAGACTTCTGATTACTCACCCATCGAACCGCGGAGGGCAGAATACCGTCGTTATAAAGTTCAGCCAGAACGCGAGCGCGCTCTTCGAGCGCCACGTCGCCGGCTGCGATTTGTGGTCGCTGGGTCAAGAGCCGAACTACTAGATCATCAACAAATTGGGCCCGCGCTTTCCCCTTTAGGGTCACCGGAATTTGGACCACAATTCGCGATCCGGCCCAATGAGCCGTTCCAGTTTTCTTTCGTTTTGCCGACGTACGAATCTCAACCTCAGGTCGGTCGAACTGAGGTGGCTGAATGGTCACCTCACTCTTGGACTTCGCGCTGCTCGCCATCTATTTAACGACGTTCACCAATCGAGGTGGTCGAGCGACGACTCTCTGCGCTGCGTGACCCTCCAGGGCTTCGACAACCTCTGGCGCGGCCAGAGCGATACTTGTCGCCTCTGCTTCCGAAATAGTGGGAGCAACCTCGAGACGAGCCTTTACCTTGCCGTTGACCTGTACGACCATCGTTACGGTCTCTTCTACCAACATCGCGGGGTCCGCAATGGGCCAAGACTGCTGGTGAACTGAACTCTCAGCGGGGCGGCGCTGCTCCCACAGTTCCGCGGTGATGTGGGGAGCCATCGGCGCGAGGAGTAGCAACATGGTGTCGATTCCGTTGTCCAGAACTCCCTTGTTGATGCCTTCGGGGCTGCGGGCATTCTTTGAGAGGGTATTCAGAAGCTCCATCAGCGCCGCGACGGCGGTGTTGTAACTCCAACGGTCGAGGTCTGTCGTCACGCGAGCAATTGTGCGGTGAACCGCTTGCGTAACACTCAAGTCCTCGGCGTTACTTTCCTCGTGGAAATTGACGTCAAACCCTTCGGCTAGCCGGACAAGGCGGTCGATGAAGCGCGCACAACCTTCGATGACCTCTTCGGTTTGATCGGTCCAGTCAACGTCGTCGGCTGGTGGACCGACAAAAAGGTGAAAAACCCGAAGCCCGTCAGCGCCCACCGTTGGGTAGTACTTCTCAGGGGCAATTAAGTTGCCCTTGGACTTACTCATCTTTGCCCCGTCGAGACGAATCATTCCTTGAGTGAAGAGGCGCTTAAACGGCTCGCGCTCAATGCCAGGTGCAATATTGAGATCAACCAAGGCCTTTACGTAAAAACGCGCGTAGAGCAGGTGCAAAATGGCATGTTCGATTCCACCGATGTATTGGTCCACCGGCATCCACTTCGCGGCCTCGACTGGGTCAAAAGGCTTGTCTTTGCTGAACGGGTCGGTGTAACGCAAGAAGTACCACGACGAGTCTGTGAAGGTGTCCATGGTGTCTGCCTCGCGTCGAGCTGCTCTTTCGCACTTAGGACAGGCAACGTTGCGAAAGCCATCGTGTGTCGCCAAGGGCGATTGTCCGCTCTTATCCATAACCACATCATCGGGGGCGACAACGGGAAGTTGGTCGCTCGGAACTGGAACGAGGCCGCAGCTCTCGCAGTGAATGATGGGGATTGGACAACCCCAGAAACGCTGCCGTGAAACCAGCCAGTCACGCAAGCGGTAATTCACCTTGCGCAGGCCATTCGATCCCTCTTCGAGGAAAACGGCAGCCTTTTCCTTGGCCTCAGCAATAAAGAGGCCATCTAAGAATCCCGAATTAATGTGCGGGCCATCACCGCTGTAGGAGCCCTCTACATCTGCTGGGGCTTCAATAGTGCGAATGATCGGCAAGCCGTGCGCTTGAGCGAAGGCGTAGTCGCGTTCATCTTCGCCCGGTACCGCCATAATCGCACCCGTGCCGTAGGTGCCGAGCACGTAGTCCGCCACGTACACGGGGACCTGCTCACCCGTGAAGGGGTTGATCACGTAACTTCCCGTAAAGGCGCCGCGCTTGTCGAGTCCTGCTCCTGCGTCGCTCGAAGCGGTGCGCTCCATTTCACTGGCGGAACTGGCGTACGCCACGAGAGTGTCAACAGCCGTTTTTTGCTCTGGGGTCGTCAGTCTTTCGAGCAGCGGGTGCTCCGGGGCCACGACAGCGTAAGTAATCCCAAAACCGGTGTCTGGACGGGTCGTAAATACTCGCAGTGACTGGGACATATCGCTCGCCAGCGCAAGGTCAAACTCAACACCTTCGCTTCGACCAATCCAGTTGCGCTGCATTGTCTTGACACGCTCGGGCCATTCCAGCGCGTCAACATCGTTCAAGAGTTCCTCAGCGTAATCGGTGATGCGGAAAAACCACTGCTCGAGGTTCTTGCGTTCGACGACATCGCCACTTCGCTCGCAAGTTCCATCCCCCAAAACTTGCTCGTTAGCCAACACCGTGGCGCATCCGGGGCACCAGTTAACTGGCGCCATCGCGCGATAGGCCAAACCCGCTTCAAAGAACTTGATGAAAATCCACTGCGCCCACTTCATATATTCAGGATCGTGGGAGTACACGAAGCGACGCCAGTCATAGACCGCACCCAACTTCAAAACTGAAGACTTGAGTTCTTCCATGCGAGCTTCGGTAAAAATTCGAGGGTGACTGCCGGCCTTGATGGCAGCATTTTCTGCGGGTAGTCCAAATGAGTCAAATCCAAATGGTGTAAGAACTGCTTTTCCCTGCATTGTCTGGTACCGAACCACAAGATCGCCGAAGGTGTAGTTACGTACGTGACCTTGGTGAGCCGAGCCAGATGGATAGGGGTACATACACAGGGCGTAGAAGCGCTCTCGGGCATCGTCATTGTCGACGTTGTAAGTCCCCTCCTCTAGCCAACGGGACTGCCACTTGGATTCAATCTCTGTTACGGAAAAGGGACGGGCCATTCACCCAGTCTAGATTGTGAGATTTTTAGGGTCTGCTAGTATTAAGTCCGCCTTTGGGGGTATAGCTCAGCTGGCAGAGCACTTGCATGGCATGCAAGGGGTCAGGGGTTCAAATCCCCTTACCTCCACAACGTTGAGAAATTAGCTTGAGGTTCATTGAACCGTACGGTGAACTTTTAGAAAAATCAGGCCTAGTCCCGCACGGGCCGAGTGTCAGATGCGATATTCAACTGTCCAGTCGACAGTAATTTGCGCAATCAGCGAATAGCCCATGACACCCAAACCGCAGCTAAAACCCAGCAGAGAGTTCGAACCCAATGCACGATGCGCAGTTTGTGAAGGTTCCGGGCTTGGCGATCGGTGGAAATCTCATTGTGTATCCCCACTGCCGAAAATGCCGTTAGCGCAACGGCGAGTGCAGCTGGGGAGCCGGTAAGCCACCACAGAATCGAACCCCCGCCACCAAGTCCGAACCACCAAATAAGACCGGCCGCTTGTCCAACCCAAGCAGAGCCCACCGCCCAGGCAATCTTCTCGCTGTGATGCTTATGGAACAGAGCCCATTCCCTTTCACCAACGAGTTGGAAGGCGGGATAGTTCACGAGACCGACGGTCATACTCAAGCCCACGAGATACCAACTGGAGGCTGCTGTGAGAAGAATGGCGTACCGCACAGTCAAATTCTAGAGCGTGCGCAAATTCTCATCCGGCAAAGAACGTGAGCAGCCACCATTAACCTTTTGCTTCTAGGGGTGCTCAACATTTGTGAGCGGCCCCTTTGGCAAAGTGAGAGTGCCACCAATAGCAACAATAATTCCGACTCCGGCTGCGACCAAGCACGCACGATGAAATCCATTCATGAAAGCCATGACAATTGAGTGGTGGAGGCTCGGTTGCAACTGAGCCGGGAACTTTGACACTACAACCGAAGCGGCGTACATAGAACTTTGAGCGGTATTAATCGCGTGCTGCGTCAAGCCATGATGAAGGTAAGGCAGCAGAGCTGTCCGCACCGATGGGCCAAAGAGCGACGAGAACACCGAACCTAAGACGGCAACGCCTAGGGTGCCACCAAGTTCTCTGGTCGTTTCGTTTACGGCCGCTCCAGCCCCGACTTGGTGTGAGGGCAGGACACTCATTGTTACCGCCGTCGATGGTGCGCTGATGAGCGAAAAGCCAGTTGCCAGCACAATCATCGCCCCCACCACTGGCCCAAAGTAAGCACTTCCAGCACTCAATTGACTCATCCAGTACAGGCCACCTGACATCAAGACGAGACCAGTTGGCACCACGTACCGAGCACCAATTTTGGAAGCCAAAATCGCGCCGAGGGGTGTAGTGATCATCACCGTTCCCGCAAAGGGCAAGGTCCGTACTCCCGCAGACAGGGCCGAGTACCCCTTTACGAGCTGGAAGTACTGGGTAACGAGGAATATGAAGCCAAATAAGAGAAAGAAGTCAGCCGCAATTGAAAAAGCGCCGGCGCTAAAGGCTGGGTTGCGAAAGATGTGTACTTCGAATAACGGGTCCTGGCGGCGTCCTTCATAACGAACAAACCAAGCGAAGTTGGCTAGAGCGAGGGTGAATACGCCCAGAGTTCCAATATTGAGCCAGCCCCACGACGGACCTTCGATGATGCCTAGGGTTAAGGAAAAAACTCCGAGTGTTCCAAGAATCAGTCCCACAAAATCAAACCGCCTCTTAAGCATGTTTCGTGATTCAGGGACAACTAGGGCGATGGCGAGGAGGGTCAAGAGTCCGAGTGGCAGATTGACCAGGAATATAGATCCATACCAGAAGTGCGTAATGAGTTCTCCCCCAGCAATTGGGCCAACCGCAATAGCAATTCCAGCGGTAGCTCCCCAAATGCCTAGCGCGGCAGCTCGTTGCTTAGGGTTTGAGAAGGTCACGGTGATGATCGAGAGTGTGGCCGGAAAGATGAACGCTGCAGCGGCACCCATCAGAGCGCGAGCGACGAGCAAGGTGGACACCGAATGCGAGAAGGCCGCGAAGGCTGAGAAGAGGACAAATGAGCCCAGTCCTGCGGCCATCACCAAACGCCGGCCCAACCTATCGGCGAGTCCGCCTCCAGCGAGCATCAGTGCGGCAAATGGCAGGGAGTAACCGTCAACAATCCATTGGAGCGCAGAATTTGAGGCGTGGAGATCGCGTGAAAGCGATGGCAGCGCAACATTCACGATGGTGTTGTCAATAACCACCATCAAGACAGCGAGGCAAAGTACTGCAAGTACCCGCCAGGGGTGTTCGTTGTTCTTCATATAGTCCTCTTTAGAGCGTTGTTCTATTAGTATAGAACGTTGTCCCATAAAAGCAAGCCTTCTCATATACTGTCCTCGTGACTAAAGCTCAATTGAGAACACCCTCAAGTGAGGTTCGCCCCGCTGTTCTACGGGCGGCAATCGAGATTCTCGCCACGGGAACACTGAACGACTTTGGTGTACGCGATATTTCCGCCAAGGCCAAAGTCGCCCCGATGGCGATCTATAACCACTTCGACGGTATGGGTGGATTACTCGGTGAAATTTGGGATGAGGGTTTCACTGCACTGCGCCAAGCGCTCACGACCGTCCCATCTGACTCCGAATCTGCCCTCGAACAAGGTTGCCTTAACTACCGAGAGTTCGCACTTGCCTACCGTGGACACTATCGAGTTATGTTTCTGCAGCATTTTGAGAGCTTTGAACCATCAGTTCGAAATATTCAGGCTGCCGGACTCGCCTTCCAGGCTCTGGTCGACTTAGTAACGGCCGACCAAGCGAACGGAAGAGTTCGCATCGGTGCACCACAAGATATTGCGCAAATTGTTTGGTCGTCATGCCACGGCTACGTCGCCCTCGAGATGCAGGGGCAAAATTTCTCCCAAGAAGCTGCTGAAAATTATCGAAATCTCTTAGTGATGATCACGAAGGGGCTCGACCCCAGAATCTAAGAGTGACTTCTGCCGGAGGTTTGAACGTATTCAACTTCTTGCTCACATGGCAACGATGATCATCACCACTCGAATCATCGAAAACAATTTCTTAGGCAACGGGCTTCTGGGCAAATTCACCCAGGTGGCTACTATTCGAAAACAATTGTTCTGTCATTTACGACTACCAATCGGTCTTCGATGTGTAATCGGACCGCTTTAGCAAGAACCCGGCGCTCGATATCGCGCCCCAATGCCTGTAATTCAGCGGCATCGTGAGCATGCGTCACCCTAGCGACGTCCTGTTCAATAATTGGACCTTCGTCCAAGTCTCCCGTTGCGTAGTGGGCTGAGGCGCCAATGAGTTTGACTCCGCGTTGGTACGCCTGCTGGTAGGGCTTCGCACCCTTAAAGCCCGGCAGGAATGAGTGGTGGATGTTGATAATTCGCCCAGGTAGTGCGTCGCACATTTCATCAGACAAAATTTGCATATACCGAGCTAATACGACCAGGTCGATTGAGTTTTCTTCAATCAACTTTAGAGTTTGCGCCTCAGCATGAGCTTTGCTCTCAAGAGTTACGGGAATATAGGCAAATGGAATTTTGTAAGACTGCGCTACCGGTTCAAGGTCTCGGTGGTTCGAAATGATTAAGGGAATCTCAACGGCCAATTCACCAATTTGGTGTCGATACAACAGGTCGATAAGGCAGTGGTCGATTTTGGAGACTATCAGGAGCACCCGATATGGCTCGTCTTGGGTCCGAAGTCGAAATACCGGTTCAAATTCAGCCAGTTCTGCACGGAGTTTCTCCTCCGCTTGAACTTTGGTCGCGGAGGTTTCAAAGGTAACGCGCAGTACAAAGTCGTCGCTTAGTTCGTCACGGTACTGATGGCTTTCAAGTATGTTCCCGTCAAGAGCAAGAATTGCCCCGGTCGTTGCATGAACAATGCCGGGGCGATCACGGCATTGAACAACGAGAACTATCTTCGTCATTGAACTTTAGGCGAGCTCGGCAATCACAATTTTGCGCATCTGCATCATTGCCTCGAATGCTCGCTGAGCGGCTGCGGGGTCTGGATTAGAAAGAGCGGCCCCAAGCGCGTGCGGGATGATCTGCCAGCTCACGCCCCAGCGGTCTTTGCACCAACCGCAATTACCCTCGGCTCCCCCATCAGCGACGATGGCGTCCCAATAACAATCGACATCCTCTTGGGTCTCAACGTGGACTTGAAAGGAAATTGCCTCTGAGTGTTGGAATAGCGGACCGCCGTTAAGTGCCGAGAATGGTCGCCCGAATAATTCAAAGTCAACGGTTAAGACCGCTCCTTTTGGCTGTTGCGCATCGCTCTGGTAACGAGAGACATTGCCAACTTTGCCACCAAAGAGGTCCGCATAAAAGGTTGCCGCTTCTAGAGCCTGGTCATCGAACCACAAGAAGGTCGTCATTCCGGTAATTGCCATACATCAGTGTACCCAACTGCAGAATTTCAACGTTCTACGAACCGCTGGGTTATTTAGTAATGGCTAATCTGCTCGAAGCGCGCTTACGGTCCAATCCGTTAGCAGCCCTGGCCATCGCTTTCACCGACATAGATCGTCTGCCCGCCAGAGAAGGTCGCAACAGTCTGCTCGTCAGTACCGTCCCAGCCCAAATAAGGGCTTCCAGTTGCTTGGTTTACACTCCCACTTTCGGCAAAGACCTGCGAAGGAGTTGGTGCGCTTGACCAGATGTTCAGCCAGCAGATGGCGCCAAGGCTGGGTCACGATTGGATTTACAAGTTGTATCTTGACGGGTCAACCATGTGTACCCGTAAGGTGTACTTGCGCCAAGACGCCTGAATTGAGAAACAAGTTTTGTTGAATAGTCTTTAATTTATCCGAACACCAGCTGCCGACAGCTGTCCCGGTTGTACTTTTGCTGAAACTGCAGAACGCTGCACCATCGTTGAATACTGCGGAATAGTTAATCCCATGTATTGCATAATTCAACTTAAGGCCTGCAACTGCATACACAGAACCGGGCTTTTGTCCCTCGAGTCCAAAGGCTATCCAGCTTCGGTGAGATGCGCCAAGATAAATTTTTAAATTGTTTAGACTTCGGAAACCTTGAACGCCCATCTGCCATGATTTCAATGGAAGGGACCGCCATATTGAATCACTCCCCATGAGAGGAAGAGAGGTCTTTGCTCCTCCAAACGAAAACTTGGGGTAACGAGGTGTATTAACAAATACCGTAGGGCCAATTAAAACTGGTGTTGCCACACCCGGCACGGGAATAAGAACGACATTTTGAAGTGTAATTGCTGCACTCCGATTTGAACTGATTGATATTTGCCAAGGCACAACTTGCCCCGCAATTGATCCTGTGCTCAATGCCTCACTGTCGTTTGAAAAAGGGACAGGCTTTAGGTAGTTCCATGTCATTACGAGCAAGGCAGCTGTTAGAAGGACTGCTATTCCGAAGAGCAGCTTTGAAGAAGTTGTCTTTATGCGCAGGCTGTCTTTTTACACATGCCCTAGTTTATTCGCTCCCAATCAATTTGCTCGAGACCAAAAATAGGTCTCTACATGGCACTTTTACACTCGGTCGCACTTAAACTCAGGTCCATGAAATCAAGCACAATTCGCGTCGGCCTCCTTGCGTATGGTGCAATCGGACATGAACACAATCAGGCAGTTCAAAATACAGCCGGACTCGAGCTTTCGGCGGTCTGCGATACCAATCCCGAACGCGTCGAGGCGGCACTCCAACTCGCTCCCGAGGCCACCGCTTTCAGTGACGCGATCGAAATGCTGGATTCTGGCCTCTTAGATCTAGTCGTTATTTCCACTCCCCCAAATAGCCACTACCAATGGGCGAAGGAGTCATTGCTTCGAGGCATCCACGTTGTACTCGAAAAGCCGATGGCACTCACCGCTGATCAATGTGATGAGCTGATTTCGTTAGCCTCGGATAAAGATCTCATGCTGGTGGTGTATCAAAACCGGAGGTTTGATGCGGACTTTGTCACGCTGAGAGAAATTATCAAGTCTGGCGAAATCGGCGACGTGTACCACTACGACAGCTTTGTCGGTGGCTATTCCCGACCTTGTGATTACTGGCACTCGGACGCCGAAGTATCTGGTGGAGCAATTTTCGACTGGGGCAGTCACTTCATCGATCAGATCTTGAACATCCTCCCCGATGACGTGGCGCACGTCAGTGGGCAAAACCACAAGCGTGTGTGGACTCACGTGACCAATGCCGACCACGCCGAGGTCACTATTACCTTCCAATCTGGCAAGCAAGCACGTTTCATCCACTCCGACCTGGCTGCCGCTCGAAAGCCGAAGTTTTACGTACTCGGCACCGAAGGAGCGATTATTGGTAATTGGGACCCAGCGGGAGAACCAGCGGTCGCAGACTTACCCGCAGTGCTGACTGTCCATCACAGCGACGGAACCTCGCGGACTGCGCCCTTGAATCCGCTACCAGCTCATGAATTCCATCGCTCCATTGTTGAGTTCTTGAATAACGGAACTCCAATGGAGGTCAACGCGCTCCAATCTCGTAACGTCGTGGCCATCATGCAAGCCGCCGAGCAATCGGCAACGCAAAATGCGTTGCCGGTAACACCCGTCCTTCGCAGGGTCTAACCAGTGGACGTTAAGTGGGGATTTCTCGGAGCGGGGTTTGTCGCCAGTCGAGGATTGGCCCCGGCCGTCCACGCGGCCCGCGGAGCCACTTTGTACGCCGTTGCCAGTCGAGACCCTCAGCGCTCCGCTGGCCTTGAACCCGAACGGGTCTACGCAACCTACGACGAGCTCTTGGCCGACGAGGAAGTCGATGCGGTCTACATCAGTTTGTCCAACAGCCAACACCTTGAATGGGTGACCAAAGCGCTCGAGGCCGGCAAGGATGTCCTGTGTGAAAAACCTCTCGGGCTAAACGCCAGAGAAACAGAGGCGATGTTTGCAACAGCCGCCAAGAATGGGCGCCTCTTAATTGAGGCCGTTTGGAGCCGATGGCATCCACGTTTCAACCGCATGGTCGAACTTGTTTCCAATGGGGCCATCGGACAGGTCGAGCACATTGAGTCTGCCTTTTCATTCACCTCAGAAATGACCGACAACTACCGACTCATTCCAGCCATGGGCGGCGGCGCTCTACTTGATGTGGGTTGCTACCAAGCGCACGCTTGGGTGGCCCTAACTGGAGGTGCCCCCGATCTTGCAATAACTCAGGTCGAGCGGATAATCGGTCCAACCGGTATTGATTTAACGACTGACGTCCAAGTACTGATCAACCAATGCATTACCGCCCACTCAGTCAGTTCATTTGCCTTGCCAAGTCACCAGGAACTGCTTATTCGAGGCACCTTGGGTGAAATACGCGCCGGCAAAGGAGAATCATTCTCGACTTGGAACGAGGCAAGCACCCTGTTCATTAATGGCGAAGTTGAAAAATTCCCCGTCACCAATGCCTTCGTCAACATGGTTGAGAACGTAGGCGAAGTAATCAACGGCAATGGTGGCTGGGTCGTCCCTGGCGCAGACTCAATTCGTGTTGCAACAATTCTCGACATGATTGCCCGGTCCTCATAGTCCAAAAATTCTGAATTGTTGACTGTGTTTGAAACACCTATCAATTTTCAAAGCATGTGGGCGCACGACGAACGAATTATCGCTCTAACACTGCCAATTCAATTCAGCTAACTCAAAGACCGAGCACGAAGCTGGACTACATTTCCCTCGATGTCAACTATGTCAACATGATCAAAGCCATTGAATCTGAATGATCTCGGCGTGACAGTTCCCCCGGCGGATTCAGCGGCCACCGTGGCTAGGTTCAAATTGGTAACTTCAAAGATCGGCTTAAACGCGACATCTTCTCGTACGGTTGGTGGAGTCGAAATATTTATCTCATCGGAGATTTCAGCGGGAATTGACAGAATGAGGAGCTCTGTTCCATCGTTAAGAACTTGGAGTACGCCCTCTTGTTGAGTTAACTCGGCGCTCAGGACTGCTTCATAAAAACTGGCTAGTTTGTCTGGGAATTTTGCGAAGAGCGCGGTTGCGGAATTTGCCATCGCACAGGTTACCTCGCGCATCTTTTGGTTCTAATTGGCGAAAATTGCTCTCGTCTGACTTCGAACCGATGGAACTTGCAACGTCACTGCACGACTGAGTATTTGATGTGCGACCTGAGAGTTGGTCCCAGGTTTTTGCCCTCCCTCGGCCCATCGGATCGCCTCGCGCACGGCCGCACCTCCCAATGACCTAAGTGGTTCGTGCGGGAAGACAGCCGGTACGCCCTGCGCCATGCCACCAGTCGTGTCATCGTCACGAATCCCAAGGGCCGCGTGACCTAAAACACGGCCAATGTAGGCACTCGGCCCTACGCCATTGCCCGAGTAGCCCACACCAAAAAATATCTTGGCATTCGATTCAAATCGACCAACGAAAGGAAGGTGTCCAGGAGCACGATCGACCGCTCCGCCCCAGCCAAACGAAAGTGGCACGTCATGGAACTGCGGAAACCACTGACGAAAGTCCTGGGCGACTTCTCGCAACGTTCGAGGATTATCGAAAAGATTTGCGCTCACCCGTCCAAAAGCACCGATAGATCCTCCACCGCGTCCGAAAATGATCCGACCGTCGGTGCTCACTTGAGCGTAGTGGACCATTTGATTACCGTCTCCGAGCGCCGCTCCGTTACTCCACTCCAAACCAGCCAGTCGCTCAGGTATTGGCTCGGTGGCAACGATATGACTCGCAATCGGAACAAAGGATCTGCGAAGTTCTTTCCATTGAGCGGCCCACGCCCCGGTTGCCAAGATCACTGAGTTGGCCTCAATTGCGCCTTTGGGCGTTGCGATTTTTGTTGGCGATTCCCGAGACATCGTAACGAGCGGGGTATGCTCAAAAATCTGTGCACCGAGTCGTACGGCCGCTCGGCGCAAACCCCGAACCAAGAGCGCTGGTTGCACCGTGGCGCCATCACGTTGCCAAGCACCATTCAAGAGATGCGGCGACCCCGTCCAAGTTCGAACCTCATCCGCAGAAAGATCCTGCCAGGCCTGGGCATCACCCCCGCTTCGCCACGCCTGACGCGCCGCACTCCACATCCCCTGCTGCCAAGGCGCCGAACTGGCCCACACGACACCACTATGGCGATAACGACTTTCAATCGCGTGTTCTTCACTGAAGTTCTGTATTCGCTCGAGAGCCCAGGCGGACCGATCTATGAGCCGTTGGGCCTCAGATTCACCAAAGCGTGAGACCATCTCTGTTATTTCGTCGTGCCAACCAGTAGCCCAACCACCATTCCGGCCGCTGGCGCCAAAGCCGCATTCATCCTTCTCGATGAGCACGACTGAGGCACTCGGGTCTTTCTCCAAGATGTCGATTGCCGCCCACAGTCCTGTAAATCCACCCCCAACGATGCAGAAATCGGCACGGATGGTCCTGTCTAGCGCAGGTAAAACCAGTGGCTCTTCAAGAGCGAGGGCCTCATGAAGCCACCAGACGTGCTGGGCTCCAGTGGGATTTTCGAGCGACCGCCGACCCTGAAGCGTTCGACGTGCTCGACGGCTTTCAACGTTCACTTTGGTCGCAACCGCACACTACGGATGTTCGAACTATTTTCCGATGGCGTTTAGTAGCAAGTAACCATCATGAGCGGAGCTCTTGAACTGTGTCTGCCACATCGAATAGTACTGAGCCACAATCGTCTTTGACTTGGCGGTCTCAAGCGACTTGTAGGTGTCGGCAATTGCTAGTAGGTCACCCCTGTAGTTGTCGTACTTCTTTTGAACCTTGCTCGGGAATCCACCGCCAAGTTTGTCGATTGCGCCCTGCTGGGCGGCGTAGGCGTTCTTGGCTGCAGCATTAACGCAGTGGTAGTTGGTGCAAGAATTTGTTGCGGTCAACAAGGCCTTAGCGCCGTTATATTCCGCAAAGAAGGAGTCGTTCGTCGCCTTCTTGAGCTCATGGCTGCTCTTACTGCCACCAAAGGCAAACATCAAAGTGGCCGCTATTGCGCCAATAACCAGTACGGAGACAACCGTTCCAAGAATTAGTGGCCGACGAGATCCCCCCACAACATTTTCGAGCTCGCCACCTTCGGCCACTTCGCCGTTGATTTCGGACTGGTTAGTGCTCTCTTCGTTCTCGTTCACGAACGCTCCTTTTGTTTCTCCTAGTTTGCCAGAAAGCCCAGTAAGGAGTTGGCCGATTAGATGACCGGTGAGAGCCCGCCATCTAGGGCAATTCCAACGCCAGTGATATAGGAAGCCCGTGGAGAGAGGAGAAATGAGACCAAATCGGCAAACTCCCCTGGCGTTCCGTACCGTCCCAGCGGCACCTTATTTTCCTTGGCGAGCTCTACGTAATACTCCTGGAGTGGCTCACCAGCGGCTTCGGCACGACGAACCCATTGTCCTGACTCGATTAATCCAATCAATACGGCATTCGCTCGAACACCGTGGGGGCCCTCTTCGAGGGCCAAAGTCTTGGTGAGCGCCAGCCCCGCTGCCCGAGAGGCGGTAGTTGGCGTGGAAAGTGCGTGCGGGGTACGAGCCATGATGGCCAGTATGTTCACCACCGAACCCTTGGTGACCCGCAAAAGAGGAATTGCCCGACGCGTTAGGTGCAGCGCGGCAATCACCTTCAATTCGTAATCATCGCGCCATTCATCATCACTTGAATTTTCAATCGCAACCCCTGCCGAACGTCCGGCATTATTGACCAGTCCGTCGAGTCGCCCAAACCGGTCAATGAACGCTTCAAGCAACCGATCAAGTTCTTCGCCAACGGTAACGTCAGCTTTGAAAACGAGTGCAGATTCTCCAAGCCGAGCTCGAGCACTCGAGAGTCGGTCTTCGTCGCGGCCGCAGACACCAACCAGGGCGCCTTCGGCTAGTAAGCGTTCGGCTAGGCCTAGGCCAACCCCGTCTGTCCCACCAGTGATCAAGAAGGCCTTGCCAGAAAGTTCTAGGTTCATGAAAACAGTCTAGAAAGCAAAAAGCTGGGGCCGATTTCTCGGCCCCAGCAGTGCAACAGCAATTAGAGGTTCTGTTCGAACTCTTCAATCACCGCGTGACGGTCTTCCTTTGAGGGCATGTTGAAGTAAGGGTTTTTCTTAACGAACCAGTAGTACCCAATTGGGATGAAACCCAGCGCCATCGCGCCAAGGCCAACCAAACGAGTCGTGTTGTTAAGACCCTTGTAGGCCTCGATGAAGATATAGATCATGAAGAGGGCGCCGAGCAAAGGCCATAGGCCCATGAAGATGAAGTTCTTCACCGACTTGAACAATTGACGACGATACAGGATTACTACCGCGAGCCCAGCCAGCGAGTAGTAGATACAGATCTGGAGGCCAATGGCGTTGTATCCGTCGGTCAAAATATTTGAAATCGAACCGATCTTCTGACTGCCAATGAACAGGGCTAGGGAGAAAATTGTGACAACCACCGTCGCCACGATTGGGGTCTTACGCTCAGCGTGAACATTTCCCAGTGCCTTAGGCAGTGTGTTGTCGCGCCCCATCGTAAAGAGGGTGCGAGTTACCTGGATCAAGGTGGTTTCCAAGGTGGCCACCGTTGAGAGCAACACAGCCACGACAATCAATTTTCCGCCGGTGCCGTGCCAGACAGTCTGTCCGAGAACCGCCAAAATGTCGGCAGCGTTGTTGCTGTTCTGCAACTGCGCGGGCGTCAAAACGAGGTTCGAGGCAATGGTAAAAAGTTCGAAAAGACTGAAGACCACAATGGTGCCCAAGATTCCACCCAATCCAGAGGTCTTGTGCGCATCTTTCGTCTCTTCGTTCAAGTTAGCGGTGACGTCCCAACCCCAAAAGTAGAAGGCTGCGAGCAAGGCGCCGGCGACAAAGCCGCTTTGCCCGTGGAACACCGTTGGAGAGAACCAGTGCCAAGAAAAACTGGTCACGTGGTGCGCGTGGAAGATTGCGACTAATGCGAAGAGGATGAGCAATGCGACTTCGATACAGGACATGATGATCTGAACGGTAACGGTTACCGTCACACCAGCAGCAACAGCTCCCACCATGAGAAGGAAGAAGAGTGCACCGAAAACGGTGACCCAGGTCTTGTTGGCGGCGAGTCCGTTAGAGAACAGACTCAAAACGCTCGAACCCGCCGGGAAGGTGGCGATCACCATGAAAATGAGCGCCGATACCACGAGCGCCCAACCTGAGAAGTATCCGAGAACGGGGTGGATTGCTCGGCGAACCCAGGAATAAGCCGCGCCGGCATGCGAGTCAGCCTTAGACAGATAATTGAAGGCAAAGACGATTCCGAACATAAAGAAACCGCAGTACAGAAGTGCCGCTGGTCCGCCGTAGAGTACGGCTCCGAATAGTGCTGTTGTCGTAGCTGCGATTGAGTATCCGGGGGCTGAACCAGCAATTCCCATGATTACCGAGTCAAAGAGCCCTAGGACTCCTGAGCGCAACGAGTGCTCTGATGTTTGCTTTGGGGCGTCAGACACGACAACCTCTTTCTATTTTGGATATCACCTTCTGGGAATATGGACTGGAAAAAAAGTAGCACGAACTTGGGGTTTCATGGACCAAATCGCCACCGGTCGCCCATTACGCTTAGTGGAGCCAATTCGAAGGAAAAAACTTGAACTCAGGACCAGCCAATCGGTCTTACTCGAAGCGAGAAATACGCCGCTCTTGGCGGTTCTTTCGTTTCTGGACCTATTGGTTTAGCGGCCGACGATTACGAGCCGGACTCTCACTCGGACTCTCTGACGAGGGCTTTGGGCGAATCGCCAAACTACTCAGGCGGGAATTGTCCAGTGGCGGCGCCACGGCTCGGTTCGAACCTGTAGTAGAGGTTCGAATTTTCGGCGCTCCAGTACCACCGGAGCCAACCGAAGTCTCCTACGTCTCTCTCCCGAGCACAGCTGACCAAGAAGCCCTCACCGAGCTCAATCGCTCACTCATGAATTTTGAAACAACTTGGACCTTTGTCGCTACCGAGGGATCTGACTGGGTTGAGGTTCAAAGGGCGGCAGCGCTTGCGTTCAGCTGCGCCAGTGATTTCGATCTGCTCTATACCGACGAGCTCTACTCAGATGAAGATTTCCCCCGAGCTCGTCCACGTCGAGTGGGGCCGCACACGCTGCTGAGTGGGAACGTGATTGGTCGACACTATTTAATCCGAAATAGCACCGCTCGAGC
This sequence comes from uncultured Actinomycetes bacterium, assembly GCA_903825035.1. GTDB lineage: Bacteria > Actinomycetota > Acidimicrobiia > Acidimicrobiales > RAAP-2 > RAAP-2. The sequence goes on from CAIJYV010000026.1 coordinate 87,703, forward strand.
GGTGGGCGGGCTCCGAAAAGAATTTAAGTCGGGTAGTGAATTTGACCTCTTTCTGCGAATGCTCGATGAGGGGGCGCGGTTCGCTCGCTACGATTTTCTCATCGGCACCCCGGCGGCTTGGACCGAACCGTCCGATTTGCTTAGCGCCACCTCAGCGGCGCTCTCACGTCGCTCGCTCCCCTCTATTCGTTCCGAGAGTTCAATTCCAGGCTTGGTTAGTTGGCACGTTTACTCAACTGAGCCAGCGCAGGTAGAGATTCTCATACCAACTCGAGACCGGCTTGATTTGCTTCGTCAATGTATTGAGCAAATCGAGCGCTGCACCACCTACGCGCATTACACGATTACGATTCTCAACAACGACTCAAAAGAGTCTGAGACCCTGGCTTATTTGGCCACGACCAAGCACAAAGTTGTCAACTGCCCCGGTGATTTCAACTACGCCCGCATAATTAATCAAGGCGCAAAACTCTCCAACGCCGAGTTCTTGGTAATGCTCAACAATGACACCATTGTCAAGACCAGCAACTGGCTAGAGCTCTTGCTCGGAGCCGCACTTCTTGATGATGTTGGGGTCGTGGGCGCCAAGATTGTTGACCAGAACAATCAAGTCGAGCACAGCGGCATCGCAATTGCGCCCTACCCTCAGCACATCCGTTTCGGCGTAAATATCCCATCGACTTGGGTTGAGTACGCGGGAATACGAAATGTTTCAGCGGTTACCGGAGCCCTGCACATGATTTCGAGAGTCAAGTGGATTGAACTCGGCGGAATGGATGAAGAACTCGAGGTGCTCCTCAATGATGTTGACCTCTGCATGCGCGCAGAGCTGAAGGGTTGGCACACCGTCTTTCAACCAGCCGTCACCGTTCAGCACTTCGTCTCCTCATCTCGAGGACGGCTAAACCCCAAATTTGATCGTGAACGATTCATCGCCCACTGGAACTTATTCCGAGGTTACGAGGACCTCTACTTCCCCGCGGCCTGTTCGCTGTACGCGAATCGACTGGTTTTCAACTCGAGTGTTTCACAGCTTTTTCGCTGGTCGACGGTGGCAAGAGCCCTCTTCGGGCGCAGTTAGCTCTTCGGTCCGGTACGGCGTACGCCAGTGATTCCAACGAGGCGCGCGTGCTCGGCGGCGTCAATGGCGCGAGCTTCTGTTTCGAGCAGCACTGGGATGCTCCCTTGAACTTCGAAGGCCACGTGACGTCGGTCGTTGTACAGCAAATTCTCTGACTCGACCCACAAAAGTCCCTTGTGATCGACGGGGTCGACAAGCAGGTCGAGAATGAAATCGCTCAGTGCCATCATCCAACCTCGGCGACCATGGCCAGTACCTCTCGTACCCGCTGCGCACAACTTTCGGCGTCTGGCGCCTCGACGTTAAGGCGCAACAGCGGTTCGGTATTCGACGGGCGTAGGTTGAACCACCAGTCCGAATACTGAGCGGTGAGCCCGTCCATGAGATCAATCGATACTCCATCCGCCTTCAGCCTTTCGGCGATAACGGCTACCGAATTAACAGGGCTCTGCACCGTGGTGTTGATTTCTCCCGACGCGGCGTAGCGGTCAAAGGGCGCAACAACTTCGCTCAACGGCTTGTTCGCCTTCGATAGAAGTTCGAGGACAACTAGGGCGGTGATGATTCCCGAGTCTGCGCGGTAATTGTCACGGTAGTAGTAGTGGCCCGAGTGCTCACCACCAAAGATGGCACCCGTTTCGGCCATCACCTGCTTGATGTAACTGTGGCCGACTCGAGTTTTGACGCCCACGCCTTTGCCCTCAGCGATAACTTCAGGCACCGCCTTAGAGCAGATGATGTTGTAGAGAATGGTGGCGCCAGGATTACGCTCGAGCACCGCCGCGGCGACCATGGCGGTTGTCGTAGATCCAGAAATCGGTTGCGCTTTTTCGTCGATCAAGAACACGCGGTCGGCGTCGCCGTCGAAGGCGAGACCAATGTCGGCTCCCACCTCTAGAACACGGCGCTGCAGGTCAACCAAATTCTCAGGATTGAGTGGGTCGGCGGGGTGATTAGGGAAATTGCCGTCGAGTTCCTCATACATGATCTCGACTTCGAAGGGAAGGTTTTGAAAGACCTTCGGCACGACAAAACCACCCATTCCATTAGCGGTATCGGCAACGATTTTCAATGGGCGAAGCGCACTCACGTCAATGAAGGAGAGCACGTGTTCGACCCACTCGGGCAAGAGGTCACGGACCTCTAATGGAGCCAGTTCACCGGTAGCGGGTGTCGCTAGGAACTGATTGGTCAGCGCTTCGATTTCAATTAATCCAGTATCTGCACCAATGGGCTTGGCCCCAGCGAGGCACATTTTGATGCCGTTGTACTGAGCGGGGTTGTGCGAAGCGGTAAACATTGCGCCCGGCATATCGAGATGGCCCGCGGCGAAGTAGAGAAAGTCCGTCGAGGCGAGGCCGAGATCAATTACCTGGCATCCAACAGCACGAGCGCCCTCGGCAAATGCCTGGGTGAGAAATGCCCCCGAGGGACGCATGTCTTTGGCCATAGCAATCGATTTGGTAGCGAGAAAGGTCGCAAAAGCTGAGCCAATAGCTCGGGCGAGTTTCTCATCGATTTGGTCCGGGTAGGTACCCCGAATGTCGTACGCCTTAAAGATCTCTCCGGTAGTCACGAGAGGCAATGTTACTCGGCACGCCTCCGGCGCCACCGAGTGAACCAGAAAATTATTCCAGCGCCCACAGTAATTTCGGTAACCGTGTCTCCAAAGGCCTTCCAGAAGGTCTTGCCGTACACCAGAGTGACTTCATGAGAGGTGGGTACCACAACCATCAAATTCGGGCTCACTCGATAGGGTCCCGTTGCTCCCCGCGCCTGCCAGTTCGGGAAGTAAGAAATCTTCACGAGGACTGGAACGCCAATCTTGTCGACGTGGAACGAGATGCTTTGCGATTGCTGAACGACTCGAGTGATCTTCACCTTGGGCAGGGTGGCCCCAGCGGTCATTGAGTTAATCGAAGTCGAGATGGGCCAGTTAGCGGGACCGGAGGCCGCGCCGTAGACCTTCCACAGAGCTGGAGTAAGCCACCAGGCTTGATTGGCGTTAAGCCAGTTCACTCGCGATGAGGCATTTTGTAAAACATTGGGTAGGTGTTTCAATCCAGTAACGACCGACGAATTCTTTATGAGATAGAAGTGCCACTGAAAGCCCGGTGACGGCCAAGCAGTAGATACGTCAATCGGGGTGAGATTTGGATTCGCATTTGCGGCCGCCACAATCGCCGGGGTGTAGGCAAAGTAATACTTGACGCCCAGCAATTGCAAGTGTTTAATGCCCAGATTTACATCCACGCCACCGTAGGTGAGTCCCACTTGTGGGTTGGATGGCGAAGCACTCAATTCCGCTTGATCTAAGAAGTGGTACGGGGTCGTCGCCGAGGATTCGAAATAGAGTCCCTCCATTGATCCCACACAATTATTGGTGTAGTAGGGCAACAGCATCAGTGCCTCAGGTGTCCCAAAGCGATCTTGGTTCGAGTTGTATTCCCACATTGCGTTACCGCAACCATACTTCTTGCTCATCCGCTGCATGATTGTCATGATTTGATGAAACTCGGGCCAACCGGACTTTGCCTCGTAGCCCGAATAATTCCACGCCGCCCAGTTGGTCACTTGGTTGCCCTGGATATTGAGCCCGAGGGCTTTTTGAACTGGTGGTGAAAAAGAGGGCAAGGTAGAACCCAAGCCCAACAGACCCACCACCAATGTTGCGCGCATGAACTTCAGGTAGCGCGAATCCTCGCGCTCGGTTTCGAACTCTTCTAAGGCGCTCGCGTCTTCGTCCTCTCGGAGTTTTTCCTCTAAGCGAAGTTCGTGCTGGGAGCGATGCTCGACCCACAAGTTTGCGCAATACGCCACGAGCCAGCCAGCGAGGAGATAGATACTCAAGAACCAGAAGGGCACAAACCGCTCGTTCCACAGCACCCCCTGTGGCATATACAAGAAGGCCCCGAGCGAAAGAATCGCCATAATGCTCAACCAGCTACCGAGGCGATCGCGTTTCCACGCCGCCAGCACCATCGCCACGACGGCCATGATGATGACCCAACGGTCACCCGCTGGCGCACCGGTACTGGTGTACCAGCCAAGAAACTTAAAGGCGGCGTGCAGAGTCGACACGTCGTCGTTGGTGTAGCCCATTGAATTCGTGTAGCCCTGCTGAGTCGCGAATGGCAACAGCCACCAGGCCGACAGAGCGGCCGAGAGCAATCCCCCGACTATCGCAACTCGAAGGGGGCGGCTGTAATCCCCCTCCACCAGATCATCGGTCGGGGTGAAGGTCTTCAGACGTCGACTCACGAGCTCCATCACGGTCAGCACAATGATGGCCGCAACTGCGAAGAACCAGGGTAAGACGTGGGAGCTCAGCGTCAAACTGAGGGCAATAGCGCACTGCCAGTACCCCCGGCCCCGGCGCATCGCACGAAGGAACAACCCAATAGTTAGTAACGCCAAAGCGAGACCAAGGGAGAAGGCGTATTCCCCGGCCATTGTCGAAAAGAGATTTCCTCCGTCAATAGTGAAAGAGGCGTCAAAGAGAAACGGAAGGGTGGCGACCGCTAACCCCAATGGAATAGGGCGAGGTGCTCGGAACATCTTGCCCAGGCTGTAGGCAGTGATGGGCAGCAGGAGTGATCCAACAATGGTGGCGAGTTTGAACGCCACCGCAAAGCCAATCACGTAGGTGAGCAGAGATGCGAAAAGGTCGGGCAGGATGAAGTAGTAGGTGAATAGCGGCATGCCGTCGTACCAACCGGGATACCAGGGCGTGAAATTAAATGGGTTCGATTGGGCGTGCAAGTATTGCGCCCAAACTAAATGAGACCCAGTGTCTCCACCAGTAAGCAAGGTGCTCGAAAAAATTAGATTCGGGTGGAGCTGCCAGAGGATTGCCACTAGTACTGCCGCAATAACTACGACATCAAGAATTCCGAGCGGTGAAAATTCGTGAAAATAATTTTTGGCTTTTCTAAGTAATGGTTTCATCAAATCTTTCCGTGCTGCGCGAAGGTTACATAGGCAAAGGCGACCGCATTAAAACTGGCGTGCGTGACAATTGACGGCACCAGTCTCCCCGTCTTTTTCACTAGATACGCCAACAGCAAGCCTACAAAAAACAATCCGGGAAGCTGCAGTAGTTCAAAATGTGCTCCTGCGAAGAGAAGTGCGGAGAAGAACAGGGCTAGCCGGAACGCCCACCTCTCGTTTCGATCAGCAAAATTTTCGAAGAAGCCGCGATACATCATTCCTCTGAACACCGTTTCTTCAACGATTGGTGCGCCGAGTACCGACATGACTCCCAGCAGCCAGAGGAATCCACCGGCTCCACCAAAGAGGTGCTTGGCCGGTGCGTCCATCTTTGAGCCCAGGTGAAAGGGTGCGTAGGCGAGCGAAATAATCACTTGACCCGCAATCCCGAGCGGAATAAATGCCAGGTCGCTCCACCGAGTTTGGAAGAGTCCGCGCAGCGAACTTACCCAACCTCGACGCCGGATGTACCAAGCCCCGATTAGCAAGCCAAGCCATACGCCCAATAAGGTGGCCGCGATCGACCAGCCCGGTGGTTCCGCCATTTTGTAAAGCCTGTTGATGCCCCCACGGAAATGGAACAGCGAAGTGCCGAAACCCTGAAAGATGTCGGCAAAAACCGACCCCACCACGTAGGCGAAGGCGACACAAATAGTTATCCCCAGGACCCGGGTCCATGGAGTGCTTTCACCGGACAATGCTTTCATTCCTGCCACGCTAACAACTGGGAGTTATGCACAGGCCCAAATCCGACTGTCTCACTAAGCCTTTAGGCTAGAAGAGTGACTCCAGAAGAAAAAAAGCCAAATCGTCTCAAAGCATTCTTTATTCGCCCCGGCGAAGAGAACCAGCCCGCCAACCGTCGACGGATCATCACCGTTCTCATTGTCGCCTTCATACTTGGAATGATGGTCATTTCATCGGTGGTCGGGCAAAAGGTTGTTCGCAACATTTCCTACTCCACCCTGCTCAAGGATGCTCGGCACTCCAAGGTCATCTCCGCGGCTATCAATAACTCAACCGGAGTCATCTCTGGTCAATTGGTAGACGGCACTAGTTACGTCTCTAACGGTCCCGTACCCTCGATTGCCGATGAGGTCGTGACACTTCGGAACAACAACGTCAACGTAACGTTTAACAACTCTTCCGGTCTCCTTTCAACCCTTCTTCCCTATCTCCTTTGGATAGTCATCTTCGGCGGCTTTATGCTCTTCGCTTCGCGTCAAGCCAAGGGTCAGATGAACGGCATGATGGGCGTCGGTCGCTCGAAGGCCAAGCAGTTCAACGAAGATCGCCCCAAGACTAAGTTTGCCGACGTCGCGGGTTACGCCGGTGTCAAGCAAGAGATCAGCGAAGTAGTGGAATTCCTCAAGACTCCCGAACGCTACAAAGAAATCGGAGCTTCCATTCCCAAGGGCATGTTGCTCATTGGCCCTCCGGGCACGGGTAAGACAATGTTGGCTCGTGCGGTCGCGGGCGAAGCAGGAGTTCCCTTCTTTTCGGTAACGGGTTCAGACTTCATGGAAATGTTTGTCGGCGTTGGTGCGAGCCGTGTCCGTGACCTCTTCGCTACCGCTCGCAAAAATGCTCCCGCAATTATCTTCGTTGACGAAATCGACTCCATCGGCCGCAAGCGTGGCACGGGCGTGGGAGGCGGCCACGACGAACGCGAGCAAACCCTCAACCAGATGCTTTCGGAGATGGATGGGTTCGACCCCACCATTGGTGTCGTTGTGATGGCGGCCACTAACCGAGCTGACATCCTTGATGACGCCCTCTTGCGTCCGGGGCGTTTCGACCGCCAAGTTGTTGTAGCGCTACCTGATCTCAGCGAGCGCCTTCCTATTTTGGAAGTCCATAGCCGCAACAAGCCGCTCGACGAGAGCGTTGACCTCGGGGTTGTCGCTCGCGGCACACCTGGCATGAGCGGAGCCGACTTGGCGAACCTCGTGAACGAAGCAGCCCTCCACGCCGTTCGCCGCGACTCTAAATCAATCGGGATGCAGGACTTCGAATCTGCCCGGGACCGAGTATTTATGGGCATGGAGCGAGACTCGATGGTTTTGAAAGATGGCGAGAAGGAGCGCATCGCGCTGCACGAGTCCGGTCACGCCCTCTTGGCCTACGTCCTTGACCACTCTGACCCACTCCACAAGATCACCTTGATTCCTCGCGGTATGGCCCTCGGAGTCACTTGGACCTTGCCTAAGGAAGACCAGCACATTACTTCGCGCCAAGAGCTCGAAGACTCCCTCTGTATGCGCGTCGGTGGACGAGTGGCGGAACTCCTAGTGTACGGAGACCTCTCAACGGGCGCCTCCAATGACATTGCCGTCAACACCCAGCTCGCTCGCGAGATGGTGATGAAGTACGGCATGTCCAAAGAGGTGGGACCAGTTGCTTTGGAATGGGGCACCTCTGAGCGAACTGGCAAGCTCATTGAAGATGAGGTGGAGCGCATTTTGCGTGAGCAAGAGGCTCGCGCCATTGAGGTCCTCACCTTGCACCGTCGCGGACTCGAGGCTCTAGCGGCTGCGCTAATTGAACAAGAGACCCTAGATGGCGAAACTGCCGCTGCGATCATTGACGAAGCGTTTGGCGAGCAAGTTCACCCAACGGGAACGAAGACGGTGTCTGCGTTGAGCGTGGTCGGCCAGAAGCGTCAAGTTCCTAAGGCGCCAGTTTCCAACGAGCCCTCCCCTGACTGGGAGCCGCCCACCCTACCGGCTGTATAACGGAGCGATTGGATAAATCCCGAGCGGAGTACTCGCTCGGATCATTGTCGCGACCAGCACCGGCGAATTCGCCTTGAATTCAGTGGCAATGTTGGGCGCGGTTAACCGAGTTCCCGTGGCGAAACTCAACGTTCCGTGGGCCTTGAGCGTGTACGTGGTTTGCAACGCGCCAGCGTTGAGTTGTGTTTCGGTCACGGTAATTGCTTTATTGGAAGTATTCGCCAAAACTAGATTGCTGTAGCCAAGCTTCAAAGGATCGGTAACCACCACGACGGAACTCGAAGTCGATGAGGTTAGCCACGTCAAACCCTTCGTCGCACCAGTGAGAAGCGAGCTCGAAAGTGGCCGCTTAGATTTAACAGTTACGCTCACGAGCCCGCCAGCAGCGATTGCAGTATTTGGCGAAATGCGAGCCTCGGCGGTTGAGTACGCGGCAACGGGAACGGTGAAATTCACCTTGCCGTAGACCCCATCGTCAACGAGGACGTGGGCCAGTGCATCACGATTCTGCGAGTTGGCCAGTCGAATGACTGAATAGGCGGAGGCGGCGGTAGAAATTGCCGGATAGGTGACAGCAAGTTGTGGCTGAGAACTTTCCGTGAGAATTGACTGGGTCGAACCCGATTCTTGAACCCCGGCGACCACCAAAGAGCCTCGGAGAACTGTAACGCGCACCGCAATATCTGCTCGGTCCACGATCTGGCTACCAAGATCAATGAGATTCTCTGCGTGCCCAAGAACTGAGAGTCCTTGGAATGGGGCCGGCGCCACATAACCAGTGGGAGTGAAGGCCACGATGTTCAGCACGGCCGGAGTTCCTGTTGGGTTGTAAACACTCAGCGCACCGAGAGATCCCACCGTGGTATCAAAGCCCGCCCCGAACCACTGGCGTGAGCCACTCGAAATACAAGGTGTGACGCTCTGTCCGCTCATCAACGATTCTTGGGCAATAACGCCAGTGCCGTTGAATTGAGCCGAAACTCCAAAATAGGAGCCTGCGCTCACCGTACTTGGATCAAAAGTCTTGCTGCGATACGCACCGAGAATCAACTTGGTCGAGACAATTTTCGCATCGGGGCTTGACACTGAGATTGTGATGGAGCGCTTCTCCCCCGAAGTGTTTTGAAAGGTCACGAGACCAGACTCATGGTGTTTAGTCGAACTCAAACCGGTGCAGTACAACACAGTGGCATTGGTTCCTAAACTGCTCGCCGTGCTGATCCCTGGGTTACTTGGATGTTGAACGTAATTGACGAGGGTGGCGAGAAGAAAGATTGCGGCAAGGGCCGTGGCTAAATTAAGCCGAATAAATTTCACGATTTCTCCCTGGCGCGACGAGGTTGAATTTTTCTACTACCTCGGAAGGTGAAGATCCATTCCAAGCGCTGAATCCAGCCGAATCCGAGCCACACTACGAACCACAGCGCCAAACTAAAGCCAGCGAGTAAACCATTCAGCGGAAACTGGTGCAGGACCAATGATCCAATATTTACCGAGGCGGTTGAGCTCGACGTCTTGTAGATAGCTCCCCATCCATGACGGAGAGCCCGCGCTACCGGCTTGCCGTTTACGTCGAGTGAGAATGCCCCGGCGGGCGCGAGTGCCGCGTGAACTATTGCATTCTGGGGAACTTCACCCGAGAAAGTAACGTTAGAAAATATCGGAGCGCTGGCTTGTCTCGCTTGCTTGGCCCAGACAATACCCTTAAATTTCAGATTCGAGAACGTTTCTTCTGATGGAGTCTGCAGACTAAGCGACAGATCCGTCTGGTGACCAAGCGCGGCGACCAAGATATTCGGCGCATTTCGCACTGGCGACGACTGAACACCCGCAAAGTTTGGAGCGCCCGAGTTGAGTACAACGACCGTTGAAATGCCAGCCTCCGCAAGAACCGCGCCCAGTTGAACGGTTGCGCCGTTCATCGCTTGGCGTACAGCGGTGAGTACCAGATCGCTCGCCCCCGAGTCAGGCGGCGTGAAAAGGGTTGCTCCCCCAGGAAGACCATTCATCGAAGTCGCAGCGGCCACACCAGGCGCTACGGACCAACCAGCGAGCGGAAGAACCGAAGGATCGCCCAGCCAGAGGACTCGGAAACCGCCAGATGGGCTACTCGATAGTTGGCCAAGAGATTCAGCAACTGAAGTGGTCGGTAAATCGAAGCGACCCGATGAACTATCCAGCATGAAGGGAATTGCGGTGAGCGCAATGCTCGCCACCAGTGCCGTGGCGATCAAGCGGTGTAGGCCAAATTTCACCGCCGTGATGTCGTGCTCCAGAGAACTAATCGCTACCCCAACGAGCGCCGCTACAACTGCCGCTTGGAGAACGAGCAGGACATCGAGGTCAGGTGCGAGTGGGCCCAATGTACCGCGCGAGACAAGCACACTCAGCAGCAAAGTGAGCACGTAAATGGAAGCGAGTTTGGTCGCAACCGCTCGTCGAGCCTGTCGACTAATTATCAAACCGAGCAGAGCCGCAATGGGCAAGAGGTAGAACCACCAAGCTTGGCCAAAACCTCCATCGGCACCCTTGATTAACGACCACAAGTCCGGGGAGGACCACCCGCCGCGCTGCAAGCCAAACACCTCGAGTGCTCGACGTCCCGCTAGGAGCGTGTTTGCGACTAGCGGCAGCAAAAACCACACTGTCGAGCCGAGAACCGAACCCAAGAGCCTCCAGTGCGAGGGAGCTGAATCGGTCTCGTCCGGCTCAAACTGACGCGCCAACCAAACGCCCGCCACAATAAGTAATGGGATAAAGGCCACGGCTGGTGCCATCGCCATCGACAGGGCGACCAACATAACGAGCATCATTCGCTGGCCCGCCTCTGAGGTACGCCAGCCTCGGTGTCCAAATGGCACCGCAGCAGAGTACGGCTTCAGTCGGAATCCCGGAACGTCGAGTAACTCAAACATCCGGCGAAGAATGAATGGCGTAGTGGCCACTACGAGGAGAACGTCGATTCGCCCCTGCGCAATCATGTTGGCACCAATGGGCATTGCCAGATATCCAATAGACGCAATGATGCGTGCTCGATTAGATACCTTGTACTTCAAGAAACGTGCGACACCAATCGCGCCAACCGGAATCGCCAGAATGAGGGCCAGCCGGGGCAAGGTTCCCATACGGCCAAAGACGAAAGTTCCCGCGAACGCAATCACACCGTAACCAGGCATTCCCGGGGTTCCAGTGCCCACTCCATTGGGCGACCAGGAAGCAAAGAAGTGGCGCCAGGTGCTCCACCAAGAGTCGAGTGGCGCTAACCGACCGACGAGAGGCAGGTGCATTGAGATCAAGTTACGAGTTCCGATTGCCCAGAAGGTGAACACTGCACCAATGAGCAAAATCTGCGAGCGAAAGGAGGTGAAGATTTTTGATGGGCGATGGCGCAAGGCAAAGTTGGGGTTTTCAGTGATTTCGTCGAACTCGTCATTCTCGGAGAAGGTTGAGCCGAACCCCACCCCAGCGTCGGCTCGATCCTCCGTACGCTGTTCTGGCTCTTCCTCGGGCAAAATCCCACGCGCTGCGTCATATCCTTCACGAACGAGGGTGTTAGCAAAGGATTTAATGCGGTTAACGCCAGGTACCTGCAGACGACGGAGATTGCTGTCGGTGAGAGCAACGATAGATTTACGATGCTTCCTGCGGTCCCTGATGTGACGACGGTGAAAAGCCAGCCACCGCCAAGATCCCAAGATGGCGCGAACACGTTTGCGGTCACGACCCACCACGGAAATTCCGAGTTCAACTACGTCAAGGACAAATAGTTGGGCGAGAATCCACAGAGTGTGCCAGACTCCCCAACCCGTCGCAACCACTAATAGCTGGTGGCGGCGCTGCAAACTTTGACGTGAAGCCCGTCGAGCCCCGAGTGCGGAGATTGGGCGTTCGCCTCGAGCGATGCTTTCACGGTGAGCCACTTTGGCGCCTGGGGCGACAATGATGCGCGCACCGGCATTTTGGGCCCGCCAGCAGATGTCGAGGTCTTCGCCTAATGCGGGCAACATGGGGTCAAACCCGCGGAGGGTGTTGAAGAGGTCAGTGCGAATAAGCGTTGCGCCACCAGGCGCCACAAACACATCTCGTTCGAGGTCTTGTTGTCCGTGGTCGATCTCGCCAATTTCAATGCGCTCTTTCACCGAACCAAACCGGTCGCTCGTTTGACCTACGTGAAGCAGGACCATTGGATCTTCGTAATCGACGAACTTTGGGGTTACGATGCCCGCGTTGGTTCGATAGGCCGCCTCAACCATGATTGAAACCGCATCACTATCCAAGCGAATGTCATCGTGGCAAAACAAAAAGAAGGCTGAACCCTGGACCAGCAGCGCCCCTTCGTTACAGGCAGCCGCGAAGCCTCGGTTTGCGTCGAGTAGTCGGACGTAAACGTCGGGGGCGACCGCCGCGATTCGCTCAGGTACTTGGTCGGCCTGACCGTTGCCGATAACCAGCACTGAGAGGGAGGGGTAATCCTGATCTACGAGCGAAGCAACCGTGGCTTCAAGACCAAGTCCATAGTCGGTGGTAACCACGATGGCTACTACGGCGGGGGCACGAGTCTCCATTAGACAATTAAGGCTAGTTGGACATCGACCCGAATTTTGCCCTCTGGGTACCTGCTGGGCCTAGTGAATAGAGGGTTTTCGGCCCTGCGCGATGCGGTAGGCCTCTAGGTGTTGGGCAATCGAGGCATCCCACGTAAAGCGTTGAGCTCGTAAGCGGGCTGCCGCGGTTCGCTCTTTTCGCGAACGAGGCGCCTCGGAAATTGCTTGGCCCAGTGCTTGAGCCAATTCACCCGCGTCCCCAGGCGTACTGTAGAGCGCTGTGGGTCCGGCAATTTCTGCCATAACAGTCTTGGCGCTCGTAACAACCGAAGCGCCACAGGCCATAGCCTCGAGTACCGGAAGCCCGAAGCCTTCTCCTCGTGACGGATACGCCACGACTTCCGCTCGACGCAACAGTGCTGGCAACAGGTCATCAGAAACAAAGCCCAGCTTGCGGATCCGATTGCGTACCGGATGGCGATCTAGCAATGGAGCGAAGTTCGATTCGCCCCAACCCATTTGCCCCGCAATCCAAAGTTCGATGTCGTCATTCTCTCGCGCTAATTCGGAAAAAGCGTGCAGCAATACATCGAGACCCTTGCGCGGTTCGAGGGTACCCACGAAGAGAATGAAAGGAGTTGAGTTGCTCAAGTTGGCTGCACTGAAGAGGGCATCGTCTTGAACGCCCGTGGTCGAAAAGCGTTCAAGGTCCACCCCGTGTGGTGCTACGACGATCGGCACATCGGTAGCAACGTGTTCGCGCAGCAACTTTGCGGTGAACTCGCTAACGCTAATTAAAACATCAGCGTGTTTTGCCGCGTAGCGAATCGCTTGACGAAAAAATCTGACCTTCGCCGGTTCATGCCATTCGGGGTTGGTAAAGAACGTGAGATCGTGGATTGTCACGGCGGTTGGCCGACCGGCTCGATGGGGCATGGTGTAGTGGGGCGAATGCCATACGTCCACTGCCTTCAAGACTCGGCTCTGACCAAGCAGTTCTCGTTCGTACAACAGTCGCAACACTCGATTAGCAGGAACTGAACCGTGCAGATAAGCCGCTGGCGCAATTGCTGCCCATCGTTGCGTATCGTCGCTTCGCGAAAGTAACTCAAGATCGAGATGGTGCCCGAGTCGTTGTGCGAGTTCGACGATGTAGCGACCTGCACCCGCGGGCTGTACTGGAACGGCCGAGACATCGAGGCCCAGCTTCATCGCCATGCCTTCAGGTGTTCGCGAGCCATCTGAGACCAGGTCAGGGCGGCCACCGAACTCTGTCGGCGGCGGCGGTCAGTCGCCGCAGAACTGAGAGTCGTCGCGTGGATGAGTCCATCAGCGATTGACTCGATATCCAAGGGGTCGACCTGCACAACCTCAGAATTCCCAGCAATCGAAGGGGTCGTAGTGCTGGCTACTACTTGAGTTCCCTGGGCCAGCGCCTCAATTGGGGGCAGCCCCCAGCCCTCGGCCAAAGGGACGTAGGCCATGACGCGGGCATCGCGGAGTAGGCCCTTCAGGGTCTCGCGAGGCACCAGACCAACTGCGATTGCGTGGTCAAGGTATTCGCGCCCCCACCCAGCCGGTCCCGCAAGGACCAACTGCCCAAGAGCCGGCTCGCTTCGAGCCGCAATCTCGTGAGCGCGGATAAGACGCTCAAGATTCTTCCTAGGTTCGCGTGTCCCAACATAGAGAGTGAAAGGGCCCTTTACCCCCATTTCAGCTAAGAAATCGCGAACGGCGGTTTTGGAAATTGGCTCCACCCCATCATCGTCAACACCTAATCGGATCTGGGTAATACGAGATTCCGCCACGCCTTCATTCAGCAACCGATCAATTAGTGGAGGTGAAGGAATGAAGAGATGTAGTGACTGAGTTTTTAGGATATGGCGCAGTCGAGACTCGTGAAACTTTGCGCCACGTCGACTCGTTACCGTTGGGTCGTCACGCCAGAGAACGTCGTGGATAGTTACGCTGTGTTTCGTGGTGACCTTCCCGCCGCCGAAGGGGCCCGCAAAGGTTGGGGCGTGGACGACATCAACATTGCTTGGCACGCCAACTGAAGTGAATCGCCACAGCGAAGTAAGGGCGCGCAGGCCGAGTGGTGCTTCCACCGTTTCAATTCCAAGGTTCGAAAGTGGAGACATCCCCTTAGGGGCTAGGCCGAGTACCTCAACCTCGGAGGTAGCAACCTCGTTCAGCCCCTGAATAAGTCCCCGCACGTACGTCCCGATACCACCTGGCTGGGCTCGGTATAACTGGTCGAGCGAGAGCAGGATTCGCTGGGTCACGCTTTATAGTCTCGCAGAATGTCGCGGTAAATCGTGTGGTACCGCATCGCAACTGCTTCTGGCTCAAAATCCTTGGCTCGTTCCAGACCAGCTGCACGCAGCAGTTTTCGTTTTGACTCGTTATGCCACAGCTCGCGTAAAAACTCAATGAATTCCTGGTCTGGCTCCACCAAAGCGGCCGCGCCACCCATGACCTCAAAATTGATATCACTCAAGCGAGCCATAGTGGGAACGCCCGCCGAAAGTGCCGCGACACCAAAGGAGGGAAAGCGAGCCCCGTCGGAAATATCGATGACCACTCGGGCTCGCTGCAGGGTTTGCGCAGCCTTTGCTCGTGGAACGAGGCGCACCTTACCGACCTTTCCTCGAATTTCTTTGTTGACCGCCTTGCTCCCGAGCACCAGCACCTCGGCATTTACCGATTTCGCAAAGGCCGTGATTTCCGGTAAGCGAGCTAGCAGACGCTCTTGTCCACCGGCCACATTCACCACCACGCAATCACCCGTGGTGACGAGCGGCTGAGCGGGGATAACGGGAGGCGCCGAGACAACCTGATTACGTCGAGCTCTCAATGCGGTTTGGACCTCATGGGAACCGGTTCGAGTTGAGACGACCAAAGTTGCCCCCTGATCGAGTGCCCGTTGGAGATCTCTGATCCGCGGATGGGCCTTGGCCCTAGAACGCAAGGGGCGAAGATCGTCGATGCTGATTACTAACGGAATCTTCTTTGTGGGCGGGAGCGCATCTCCGGCAACGTGTACTACCTCGACCTTCGGAAAGACTTTGTCGAATGCTCGGCCTCGACCCACCAGCCAACGTCGCTGCCTCCACCTTCTCCGCGGAATTCGTAGTTCACTCGCCCGTTCACGCTTCGAACTCGAATGAAACGTGCGAAGTTCTAAGTCGGAAAGTTTTTCTAGTGCCCGGGCGAGGTCGGCCATGGTGTTGCCCATTGACTCCAACGAACCATCGAGATCAAGAGCGATGCAGGTTTTCATGACCGCAAGATTTCTTCGCGCAGAGACGAGGTCACGGTCGAGAAATACTCCTTCGCCCACGGTCCAAAGTCGACAGTGCTGGTGGCAACTAGGGCGATGCCCTCTTCAACGTTCACCAACATGAATGCTCCACTTTGTCCAAAGTGGCCGAAACTCAGTGAGGGCCAATCGCCCATCCAATGGGATTTCTTACCGTTGACCTCTACGCCTAAACCCCACCAACAGGGTTCGAATCGTCCATAGCCAGGAACCACTCCGCCTATCTCCGGAAGAAAGACTGTGCGAGCTCGGTCCCGCCCAGCTTCACTCATGAGTCTTGGTCGCAGCCACTCACCCGCGATCATCGCGAGGTCTTCGCAACTCCCCACCACCCCAGAACTGGGTCGACCTTGCAGGGTCGCTGATATCCCCAGCGGAGCAAAGATTTCTCGTCCCCAGAACTCTCGAGGGTCTCCTGCTGTCATTGTCGATACGGCGAGGTCAATGCCAACATTGGAGTACACCCGCTTCGAACCAACCGGAGCACGTGGCGAATCTGCTTCAAAGCCCAGGCCACTGGCGTGAGCCAAGAGATGGGTAAGAGTGGAGCCTTCCGGCCCGGCTGGGCAGGCGCCCAAGGTTGGATCAGTCTCGCTCCCGAGGGCAAATTGAAGGCTGGCAACGGTTTTCGATACTGAAGCCCAGGCTCGAACCTCGTTTACGGGACCGTGACGAAAACTTTCGCTGATTGAGTCCCCGTCAAGGTGAAGTCCAATTAGCGCGGGCTCGCCGGGCCAGGGGGTTAACAAAGAGTCGAGCACGATTCCTAAGTGTAGTGAGCAGCCCCTAAGGTTTTGGGCGTGATAACAGTTCTCTGCGGTGGGGTGGGTGCGGCCCGCCTACTCGGCCTCCTCCAGCGCGAGGTCGCCGACTTAAACTACTGCGCCGTAGTCAATGTGGGCGACGACTTGGTGCTCCACGGGCTCACGATTTGTCCTGACCTAGACACCATTACGTACACCCTGGCTAACTTGAACAATGAAGTCACGGGCTGGGGCTTGACTGACGAAACCTGGCGCGTAAATCGAGAGCTTGCTGAACTTGGTGGAGAAGCCTGGTTTCAACTGGGTGATCGAGATTTAGCGACTCACCTGTATCGAACCGAACGACTTCACCAGGGTGCAACGAAAACAGAGGTCGCCAGCGAATTAGCACGGCACCACGGGGTAACTCTCCCGATCCTTCCCGTATCCAATGACGCTGTTGCAACTTTTCTTGAGACCGACATCGGAGAGCTAAGTTTCCAAGAATATTTTGTGAAGCATCGTCACGCCGTCCCAGTTTCGAAAGTGACCTTCCGAGGGGCTGAAGTCGCCGTACCGACTGCCGAGAGCTTGACCGCTATTCAAAATGCCACTCGAGTCTTAATTGCTCCCTCCAATCCAGTGCTCTCAATTGCGCCAATCCTCGCCATACCTGGAATCTCAGAAGCGCTTCGGGCTCGCCGAAATACAATCGCCGCCGTCTCGCCCTTAATCGGTGGTCGCGCACTGAAGGGTCCAGCAGATCATTTGATGACTGAGCTGGGATTCGAGGCTTCCTCGTACGGCGTAGCCGCCTATTACGGAGAATTAGTTGGGCATTGGTTTATCGACGAAGTTGATGCGAGTCAGGCCAGTCGGATTGAAGAACTTGGGGCCAGCGTTACCGTTCTGCCAACAATCATGACCCAACCAGAATCTGCCTCAGCCCTCGCTCAGGGAATTGGTACATGGCTCAACTCGTAGTTACTCCCCTTTACTCTGCGCATCGCTTCGGTTCGGGTGACGAATTACTGCCGCACCTTCTCACCGCCCTCAGTGACGCAAGTATCACTGTTGAGGATTTCGACCTGCTCGTGGTGACCTCAAAAGTGGTTTCAAAGGTAGAGGGTCAAGTGGTTTCTTTCAATGGCACAGAAGAAGCCCGCGAATCGTTGATTGAAAGTCAATCACGTCGGATACTGCGGCGCCGAGGTGGTTTGCGAATCACTGAGACCCATCACGGATTTGTCAACGCCAACGCCGGAATCGATTTTTCGAATACCGAGCCTGAAACTGCGGTACTGCTGCCAGTTGACGCGGATAAATCCGCTCGCGCCCTTCGGGCCCAATTCAGTCACGCCACCGGGAAAACTGTCGGCATCGTCATTACCGACACCTTTGGACGTACCTGGCGTAATGGTGTGGCTGATGTGGCCCTAGGTGCCGCAGGTATTCAAGTAATTGATGATCTCCGCGGCCAATCGGATGATTCTGGACGGTTACTAGAAGTCACCCAAGTTGCCATTGCCGATGAGATAGCTTCGGCCGCCAATCTCGTAGTGGCCAAGGACGGCTCTACCCCATTTGTTCACATTCGAGGACTTGCGACCAAGCACTTCGGCAGTTCATCGGTAGCCGAGCACATCATTCGCCCAGCGAATGAGGACCTTTTCAGGTAATCAGACTCCGCCAAGGCGCACGTCGCCCGAGAGTTCAGACTTTGGTGCCACGTGCACGTTTGCCCCAACCACACAAATTGCCCCAAGCACTGACGAACTTCCCACTACTGCACCTGGTCCAATAATGCTCGAGCTGACCTTGGCGTCGGCTTGGATTACCGCTCCGGGCATCAGGATGGATTCGATGAGAATGGCGTTGTGGCTCACGATGCAGTCGCGATCGATTACCGAATTGATGATTTTGGCCGAAGGATCAACGGTGGCACTCGGGTGAATCCATGATCCGTTTTCGATACCAACGAATTCATGCACGTGCTCGCGACCCTTAAGCAGGTCGACGTTGGCTTTGATGAAAGCCTGAGGCGTACCGGTGTCCAGCCAGTACTTTTCATCAGCCAAGGCGTAGAGGACACCATCGGCGGCGAGAGCCGGGAAGGTTTCGCGCTCAACGCTCACTCGACCCTCGGGCGCAATTCGAGCGAGTACGCTCGGCTCAAAGACATAGGTGCCCGCGTTGATCTGGTTTGTCGGAGCCTCATCACGTGGTGGCTTTTCGACAAAGGCGATCACCTTGCCTTCGGGGGTCGTAGGCACTACGCCAAATCGTGACGGATCCTCGACGGGGTGAAGTGCAATGGTGGCTTCGGCACCGCGCTCACGGTGAAAGGCAAGCAAGCGGGTGATGTCGAGGTCGGTGAGCACGTCTCCGTTGACCACCAAAAAGGTTTCGTCTAGTCCCGCGAACTCGGCGGCGAAGCGAATCGCCCCAGCGGTGTCGAGAGGCTCAGGCTCGACAGCGTAAGTGACTTTGACCCCCGCGATGACGTTGGTCGGATAGGCCTCAATAAAACTCTCCGGCAAATAGCCCAGCGAGAGCACCGCCTCGGTCACTCCGTGAGAAGCCAAAGACTCGAAGACGCACTCAATCATTGGCGTCCCCACCAATGGAAGCATTTGCTTGGGCGTCTCAAAGGTCAGCGGACGAAGTCGCGTTCCTTTACCGCCGACCAAGATGATCGACTTCAAGATCAGCCTACTGAAGTTGTGGTGGTCCCTGGCAGGGTCGAAGTAGTCGCCACTGGGTTGGTCGACGTAGTCGCCACTGGGTTGGTCGTTACGGTGCCCGCCACGGTTGTAGTCGTTGTCGCGGCTGCAGCAGCTGCAGCGTCAGTGAACATAGCCGAGATGGTTCCTTCTGAAGGAGGAGCAATCTTTATTGACGCTGGCAAGAAGGCCATCGTGATTCGCATATCCGGCGTGAACTTGATTGACGAAGGATCGGTGGTGATTGTCGGCTTGGTCTGCGCGACTGTGCTCCAGTATGCGTATCGAATGGTTGCAGTTTGACCGGCGTACTTGGTTGCCGCAGCACAGGTGGTGTTGTTGTGGAAGGTGGTGCTGGCTTGCGCGAGACCGGTGGGTCCTGGAATCGCCAGAGTCGATGACGATGCGGTCATGCCAACATATTCATTTGCGAATTGACCAACGGTAGCGTTGTTGCCAGAATCCGCAGCGCCCACGGGTGCGACTTTGATGACGTTGTTTGCCAAGACGATGAAGCCGCCCTTGTAATTGGTATCCGAGGGCAAAGTAATTTGGGTTCCACAGTTGTCAATGCTGAGAGCAGCGAACCAAGTCGTGCCAGGCTGTGGTGCAGGACCAGTTGGCGCAGTGGTCGGGTTCTGGTACTCATAACGAGAAAAGAGGACCGAGGTAAGGCCCAAGATGACGATCACGAACAAGACGCCGTAGTAGTTCCCAGGGCGAGCCTTCTTATAGGCCTTGCCGCCACCTGAGGCACCAATTTGACTTACGAGTTTTCCAGTTGCACTTTTTGCCACGGGTCAACGCTACTAAAAATTGGAACACCCAAAATACGTCACGAATTACTGCGTAGGGGCGGTGGGACTCGAACCCACACTGGAGGCGGTTTAAGCGCCCTGCCTCTGCCATTGGGCTACGCCCCCGAGCAGTAAATCGTTGATTTATAACGCTAATCTAAATTCGCTTGGCCTTTTCACGTCAGCGAAAGAGCGCTGAAAACTAGGCTAGACCTATGTTTCGTGCGAGCCGACACGGCCACACGCCCCTCGTTGCCGCGCTGAGCGCTGCGTTGGCGTTAGCAACCAGCCTGGTCCCTTGGACTGGGGCGAGTGCCGACCCCTTTTCAGCTACTCGCGCCCAAATAGCTAGCCTCTCTAAAGCTCTCGCCCAAGAAGCCAGCCAGAGTGAAATTACCGCCAATCAGTACGACGCCGAAAAGGTTGCGTTGGCCGACTTAAATGCGACCGTCGCCCACCTTCAAACTCAGGTGATTATGAAGCGAAACCAAATCGCCTCAACTACAGGCCGTTTGGCTCGTTCTGAACTTTTGGCCTATATCTTGGGCGCATCCGCCGCGCAGATTGAAGCGTTGTTCAATAAACCGCTCACCAAGAGTGACGCGCGCCGATTGTACGAAAATCTCGTCATTGGCAATCTCGGCGCGCTGCGAGCAAATTACCAAAATCAAAAACGCTCCCTCGATGCTCTCTTAGTGCACGAAGCAAAGTTGCGATCCCAGGCCGCCGCCAAGACTGTCAGTATTCACAAATTGTTGGTGAATAACCTGGCGCTTGAGGCAAGGACTCGCGCCACGCTCAGTGCGGTCACCGCTCGCTATCGTCACCAAATTATTAACTATGAGATTGCACAAGGAGTATGGGCCGCTAAGCATCACAACTTGGCCGGGGAGACACAGGCCATCGCTGCTGCCTCGGCCGTCGGTGGGCAAGCGGCGGCGAACTTAGTTACTGTCGCCATCCAAAACGCCTTGCGGGTAAACACCATTGGCCAAATAGCCGGTACCGCGCAAGGGTTGGCTGCCGTGACCTACGCGAAATCTCAAATTGGCGTTTGGTACCAATGGGGTGGCGAAACTCCGAGAGTCGGGTTTGACTGTTCTGGGCTCGTTCAATGGGCGTGGGCAAAAGCAGGGTTCCGTATTCCTCGAACAACCTCGACGCAGTGGCCCGCGTTAAAGCACGTGTCGCTCAGTAAACTTCAGCCTGGTGACCTTCTCTTTTATTACAACCTGGATGGTGACCACACTGTGGACCACGTTGTGATGTACGTCGGCTCAGGCCCATACGGTGTGAACACCATCATTGCCGCCGCTCGTACGGGTACGCGCATCTCGCTCGCTCCCCTCTTTACCTTCGGCCTGATTGGAGCAGCCCGTCCGTGAACACTGCTCCACAACTTTCGATAGTCATACCCGCCTTCAATGAGTCCGAACGCCTCGCTTCCGGGCGAACTCGACTGCAACCTGTCTTAGAAAAGATTGGCGTCAATTTTGTTGAAGTCATCGTGGTCGATGATGGATCAACCGACGGCACCCTCCGAGCCGCCCACTCGGTATATGGCGACCTGCCCCATGCAGTATTCGTTCAGCAGCCGACCAACATGGGCAAAGGAGCCGCTTTGCGCTTGGGGATGGCCATCGCCACTGGCGACTACGTCATCACCGCCGATGCGGACCAAGCCATTGACCCCAAGCACTTCCCCGCCATTATGAAGGCATTACTCAAGTCAGAGCTCGCTCCAGGGTCACGCGCGGAAGGTCGTAACATTGTCTACAAATCAACCCTCCGGACGGTTGCGGGAGTTGTCTTCAACCGCATCGTGCGGCACTACACCAAATCGAATTTACGAGACACGCAGTGTGGCTGCAAGGGATTCCAGCTAGCTCCTGGTCGGCTACTCGCACTCTTTGGGCGAGTCGACCGCTTCGCCTTTGACGCCGAAATTCTGTACTTGGCCGAATTACTCGACTTCAGCATCAAGCCGGTATCGGTGACCTGGACCGATGTGCCCGGATCGTCGGTGCGCGTGGGTCGCGATTCTCTTGAAATGCTCCTAGACATTCGGCGCCTGCGCAAAACCTCCTACGTCAACCCGGCCGTCGAGTTCTCTCTCGACATTGACGTCGAAAAAGTTCGAACCTCTTTACGCCAACTCCGGGTCGCGGGCGTCGTACTGGCCCGAGGTAATTCTGATGTACTCGTAGTGCTACCTCGCGACGGTGCCGTTTCGGGTCACGCCTTAGCTGCTGAGTTGGGCGGCACCCTTCGCACCACCAATCTGGGCGAGATGCGTGGTCGCTCGCTCTTAGCGATCTAGAAATCGAGCCCGAAGGTCTTCGACCTTGTCGTTCCACTCTTCAACGGTGATGGCGTATCGAGCGTGATCTTCCCAAGCTCCGTCAATTTCTAAGTATCGCTCCGCCACGCCCTCACAGCGAATACCCACCTTCTCAACGACTCGCTTCGAAGATGAATTTCTGGGAATGATGTTCACTTCAACTCGGTGCAGTCGCAGAGTCTCAAAGCAATAATCCAGTACCACCACCAGCGACTCGGGCATAAGACCTTGACCGGCGACACGCTCGTCAATCCAATACCCCACGTAAGCCGATTGCATCGGTCCTCGCATAACCCCAGAGATTGTTATTTCACCGACGAAAGTTTCGTCCAGGAAGATACCAAATCCAAAGCCCGTTCCCAGGTGACGCTCACGTTCACGAATTGCGCATCGATTGGTAAAGCTCCGAAAGTCTTCTGGAAGGTGGCTCGCCGAAGCAGATCGCGGTTCCCACTTCAGCAACCAGCCGTGATTGCGTACCCGCACCTCAAACCACGAGTTGTAGTCAAGTTCGCTCATGGTTCGCAGAGTTACCCGATGTCCACGGAGGACGATCGGCGTATAGCTCGGATTGCGCGTAATAACCATGCGGTTCCTTTCTTTCAAAAGATTAACGCTTAGTTCGGTTCGGGAGAAAGCAACGAGAGAACAATTCCGTCCAGGATGTCATTTTCACTGCTCAGTAATTCACTTACCCCAAAGCGCGTCATTACCTCTTCGAGCACGAAGAGGCCCGCGTGGAGAACATCCTCGCGACCCGAGCTCATCCCCGGGTGCTTGAGTCGCTCGGCCGGGCCTTGCGAGCACAGCCGTTCACGCCATTCGCGAACCTGCGCCAAAGTCACCCGCTGGTGATGGAGCGCTTCTCGGCTGTACTGATCAATATTGTTCGCTAGTTGAACCAGCGTGGCGACAGTGCCCGCGAGGCCAATTAGCTGGACATTACCGACAACTTGAGAGAAAAAAGGCTCGTGAGCAAAGGCACGGTCACATTCCTCGCGGACCATAGCCCAGGTATTCGCAATTTCTTCTGGAGTTGGCTTCCCTAATCCGAGGGCTCGCTCCGCCACTCGAACACAGCCCAGTTGCATGGAATAACTCCGCAGCATCCCCTCAACCGGCACCGCTAACTCAGTGGAACCGCCACCAACATCAACAATTAGGTACGGCGTAGAGGCCTCGGGCAGGTCGGCGGTAGCGCCCACAAAAGAAAGTCGAGCCTCTTCGTCGCCGCTCAGCAAGCGCGCCTCGACACCGGTGATTTCACTGGCTCGAGCAAGGAATTGCGAACCATTGAGAGCGTCACGCACCGCTGAAGTCGCCACGAGCAGCCCTTCTACGACGTGGTACTCATCCATTAATTGGCGATAGTTCCGGAGTTGCTCAAAATTTCGCTCTAGCGCCGCTGACTGGAGTTCTCCGGTCCGATCAACGCCTTCGCTCAATCTCGTCACGTGCATCTCTCGCGCCAGGGCATTTCCCTCTAAATCGCTGATGAGTAACCGTGTTGAATTGCTCCCGCAGTCCAATGCGGCAACGGCCCTAGGCGCGGACATCGATAATCACAAATTCGGGTAGCGCTACCTCAGTGGCCACAATCTCACCCACCGGATCAGAGTTGCCGACGAGAAAATTTGCCAAGTGAGCGTGTAAGCACTTCACTCCGACTCTGGTGCCGCCAACGCCGCCACTGGGTTGCACTAAGTCGTGCCGTACTGTGGCAGCCTTGCGCCGCTCAGCGTAGGCGTCATGGGTCGCTTGGAGGTCTTCGGGATTGGTTAGCTCCTCGTACCGATGGACCCCGGCGTCGCCTTCGATGCGACTTACCGCTTCGTGCAACTCTTTGTCCACTAGCCAGTAAAGAGTTGGCATCGGGGTTCCATCACGTAAATGCGGTTCGTTCTCGATGACCACGGGTTCACCAGATATGCGGCGAACGACAACTGCGAAACGCCCAGCGGGCTCTCGGCCCAGTAACTGCTCGAGGACTGAGTAATCGGCCTCGGTGGCGTCAAGAAAGGTCAACGCCAGAACTCGAGGCTCCGCACGAAGCGAGAGAGGAGATTCGAGTGCGAAATCGGAACCTTCACCGATATCGCCGGAATGGTGTTCCCCACCGAAGGAGATGCGAGAGGCTGCTGGCCGGGATCGCCAGAGCCGACACCCAATGAGATGGTGTTTTTTCCATCAAGAATCTGAATCAAGGATTGACCTGGCTTTACGAGCTGGTATTGCGATCGCGCGAGATTGGTCAGAGCGGTCTTGGAGTCGATGGACTTGGCCTGAGCGTTCAGGACCTTTTCTTGCTGTTGCAGGGCGACTATCTGCGAGTTCACCTGGGAAATTTGCTGGTGCTGGCTCCACAACAGGCGTGCGGGAAACCACGAAGCGAGCATGAATACTGACATCGCGAGTACGACCGGCACCGCCCAGCGTTGCCGCCTCTTGATAATGCTATTTAGTAATCCCATGTGTCGCCCCCGACAAAGACGATCCGCCTAAAAATTTCGCTTGAGTCCCGAGTTGTTCTTCAAGTCTCAGTAATTGATTGTACTTGGCAACCCGGTCTGAACGCGCTGGGGCACCAGTTTTAATTTGACCAGCGTTCGTCGCAACCGCCAAATCAGCAATAGTAACGTCCTCGCTTTCGCCAGAACGGTGGGAAATTACGGCACTGTAGCCATTCGTATTGGCCAAACGAACTGCATCGAGAGTTTCGCTCAACGTACCAATTTGGTTCAACTTAATGAGAATTGAGTTAGCCGTTTTGGTGTCAATTCCCTTTTGCAGCAAGGTCGTATTGGTCACGAAGAGGTCATCACCAACGAGCTGAATGCGATCTCCTAAGCGTTCAGTCAGCGCCCTCCAGCCAGCCCAGTCATCCTCTGCCATACCGTCTTCAATCGAAACAATTGGGTACCGGTCACAGAGGTCGGCCCAGTAGTCCACCATCTGGTCGCTCGTGAGCGTTCGTCCTTCGCCGTCCAGGTGGTATTTCCCATCTCGGTAAATCTCCGAGGTGGCCGGATCGAGCGCAATGGCGATTTCCTTGCCCGGTACGCGCCCGACTTTCTCAATGGCCTCAACAAGAACCTTTACGGCAGTCTCGTTGTCAGGCAGGTCGGGGGCAAATCCACCCTCGTCACCCACCGCCGTAGAAAGTCCTCGCGCCGCGAGAACTTCCTTGAGGGCGTGGTACGTCTCGGTGCCCCACTGCAGCGCCTCGTGAAAAGATGAGGCTCCGATGGGCATCACCATGAACTCTTGAAAGTCAATGGAATTCTTCGCGTGCACACCGCCATTGACAACGTTCATCATCGGAACGGGTAGCACGTGGGCGTTGACACCACCAACGTACTGGTAGAGGGGAAGGTCGCATTCCATAGCAGCGGCCTTAGCAACGGCGAGCGAGACAGCGAGAATCGAGTTAGCGCCGAGTCGCCCCTTGTTGGGTGTCCCATCCAGCGAGATCATGGTTTCATCGACTTCGCGCTGGTCCTGTGCTTCGAGCCCTTCGAGCGCTTCATTGATCTCGCCGTTGATGTAGTTAACGGCGGTCATCACGCCCTTACCCATCCACGCCGAACCTCCATCTCGCAACTCGACTGCTTCGTGCGAACCGGTAGATGCACCAGAGGGTGAGATAGCCCGACCAAATGCGCCGGACTCGAGGAAGACTTCCGCCTCAACGGTGGGGTTGCCTCGGGAATCGAGAACTTGGCGACCAATTACTAGTTCAATGGCACTCATGACGCTCCTTGTTTGCAACCAAGGTTAGTCAAGCCATTGGAGGTTCTGGCTACAAATTCTCTGCTTCTATCTTGTGGCGCAGCGCATAGATCTGTTCGCGAAGAGCGCCTTCTAGATCAATATCGAATTCGTTGGCGAGGACCACGATGGACCACAATGCTGCACCCAGGGACTCGGTCGAGGGCTCCAACTGAATCTTTTCCATTGCCAAATCCTTGGCCTCAGCCCCAGTTTCGAGCGCCACGGTGGTGCGCCGAGCTCGCGAAAGTACCTTGTTAGCGAGGGTAAGGGCAGGTAATTGCCAGACGATGCCGTCCATCGCGCCGGTCCGGCCCTTCTCCTCTTTCTTAATCTGCTCCCATTGCACAACCACGTCATCCGATGAGTCGAGTTTGACCTCACCAAAGACGTGCGGGTGACGTCCAGTCAATTTGTCACGAACCGAATCGGCAATGGTGGCGAGATTGAATCGTTCTTCCTCGTCACCCAGCTCGGCGTGAAAAACTACCTGGAACAACAAGTCACCCAACTCTTCTTCCACGTGAGCAATCAGCGCTGGGTCGTCGGATCCCTCGGGCGATTCGCGAACAAAATTCTCCAGCGCCTCGATCGCCTCGTAGGACTCCTCGAGCAGATACTTGACCAGGCTCGCGTGGTCTTGTTCTTGGTCCCACGGACATTCGGCGCGAAGTCGTTTCGCGAAACTAACGAGGTCATCCATGGTTTCGCCCGTGGTCCGAAACCCCGAAACCCATAGTGAAGTCAAATGGTCAGCGAGTTCGAAACTTGGCAGCATCTCGCTGCTTACCGAGATTATTT
This sequence comes from uncultured Actinomycetes bacterium, assembly GCA_903825035.1. Lineage (GTDB taxonomy): Bacteria > Actinomycetota > Acidimicrobiia > Acidimicrobiales > RAAP-2 > RAAP-2. Next base: position 114,548 of record CAIJYV010000026.1, read on the forward strand.
GCTCATCACCGAGACCTAAGTGATGCAAGATGGTCACCGCTGTCCCCCTCGGCAGCCGATCGGCGACGGTTACCAAAATTTCGGGTGAATAGGTCTGCAGGATTAGCAACGGACCTGGTCCGCGAAAAGCTTCTGTCGAACCCAGCGCATCGCAGACGCGTACGCTTTCCGTCATCGGGTCTTGTCCTAGGGCCGCACAGGCCACATCAATCACCGAGACGGCAGGTTCGATGACTGTTCGAACATCGCTTCGCGCAAGCAGCAACTCCGTGGTGTGTTCAGCGACAATGGGAGAGCCGGGTACGGCGTAGACAACTTCGCCTGATTCCTTAGCAAGGGCAACAAGGTCATCGACGATTGCTCGGTAGAGCTCTTCGAACGACGCCGCCGATTCATAGAGTGCGTCATAACTGGGAATCTCGGGGAACTCTTGAGCGGCGGGATGTTCTCTGGTACGCAGACGTGCAGCCGTCGAGGTCGAAAGCAGTTTTACGGTCCGTTGAGTAAGCAGGTCACTTGGGCCGGGACCTAATCCCACTACCCGTACGACGGGTTTGCTCACCGGTAGGTGGGGGCGAACTGAGAAAGCACGAGTCGCAAAGTAGTCCGGTCAAACTTACCCACCGCCGGAACGCCCGGAACAAAGACCTGCGGGCCCGAGTTTGTCAATCCCCATCGGCCGAGGGCGGGGTCAATTGAAACCGCGGCCTTGTAGAGCAAAGTGTTTTGCACGGCCGAAGCTGATGTTGAGTTCTGGGCTTGCAAGTCGCTCGCCACGAGTTGCTCCACGCTGGTGAAGGTATTGGTGGAGCGTGAGGTGACGGCTACGTAGAGGCCATCGGTGACGCCGTTATAGGTAATTGGGCGAGGGGAAGAACCAAAGGAATTTAATGACTGGCCCGCTACGTCAGTGCGCACGGTGGCGTACGAGCTGCTCGTGGGACCATAACAGCCGAGCGATCCGCTCTTGGCTTTGGACTGTGCATCAATTGAATATTTCGCGACCAAAGACTTCACGCTGGCGCCCGCCAATTGGTCAGCGTGGAATGCGCTCAGTTGAATCTGTGGCACGACCGCCACGGAAATACACAGAGTGTCGTACGAACTTTTGTGGGCTTCGTAGTAGGCAGTCAGGTTTGGCACGGTAATCGCAATGGCGTTGCCAAGTCGGCGGACCAACTCTTGGGAGGCCGCGGTTGAGCGAATTAGCAGATTCTGTGCCGACTTAGGAAATGAGGCAAAGGCTTGTTGCGCTGTTCCTGGGCAGTTGAGCTTGAGTGCTTTCGCCTGCGAACTGAGTTGCGCGAGCAAAGACACCTTGGTCTGTGCGAGTACCGAAGCCGATTGTGCCAAGTGGTGTTTCACGGCGTAGGCCTCAATCGCATATCCATCAATGACCGTGTTCGCCCACTGCGCAGCGGTAGTTGAGATCACCGAGTCTCGACCCCCAGCGCTGTGAGGAGGCACCGAATAGATGGTCGAGAAGTAACAGCGGGTGCCACTGTTCTCGGCGAGAGCTTGCAGCGAAGCTCGAAAGGTCGAGTCCGACATCTTGTTCGAGTTAATCGAGACTGCCGCTCGCTGGGACTCGATTCCCGCACCGACAGCAATACCAGCGAGGAGCAGAACAAGAATTACGATTCGGCGCATGCACTCATGCTAGTGAGCGCCTACCCTGCCTCGGTGCCCACGATTTCTCTCAGAATTTCCACCAATTCCAAAGGCTCAACCGTCCGAGCCTGAATCTCAATTCGAACCTCACGACCGCTTTCGTTATACGACTGGGATCCGTAGAGGCGGCGGAGCTTCACCTGTTGAGAGAAGCTCAACTCCACGGGCTGAATCTTCACCACGGGGAAGGTGCGAACGCCAACTTTGGCGGGTTGCACGACCAAAGAAGTAACGCCCGAGGCCAAACAGACAAGCCGGAGCTGGGCCAAGTTGAGTAGGCCCTGGGCGGGACTGGGTAGAGCACCGTAGCGGTCAATCCACTCGGCCGACAAATCATTCAATTCATCCTGTGTTGAAACAACAGCCAAACGGCGATACGCCTCAAGTCGGGCGTCGTCCGTGCTGACGTAGTCGCTCGGCAGGTGAGCTTCGCCAGGTACGTCAATCGTGATGGGCTCCACTTCAATCGGCGTTTCACCCTTTGCTTCTGCAACGGCCTCGGCAACAAGCTGGACGTACAAGTCGTATCCCACCGCTGCGACCGGCCCAGACTGGCGGTGGCCTAAGAGGCTCCCTGCGCCGCGAATTTCCAAGTCGCGCATCGCAATCTTAAAGCCCGACCCGAGGGCCGTATTGTCACCAATGGTGCGCAAACGCTCGTAGGCGGTTTCGGTCAGCACCTTGTCACGCGGATGGAACAGGTACGCGTACGCTCGCTGATCGCCACGGCCTACTCGACCTCGAAGTTGGTGCATCTGGCCCAGACCCAACCGATCAGCGCGGTCAACAATCAATGTATTAACTGTTGGCACGTCAATGCCCGATTCAACAATCGTCGTGCACACCAGTACGTCAAATTTGCGTTCCCAGAAGTCGACCATCACTCGCTCGAGGGTGCCTTCATCCATCTGACCGTGCGCGATCGCTACTCGAGCGTCGGGGACGAGCGAGGTGATTCTCCGTGCGGCCTCATCGATGTCAGCCACGCGATTGTGAACGAAGAAGACTTGCCCCTCTCGAAGCAGTTCACGTCGAATTGCTTCCACTACCGCTGGCTCGTCGTATTCACCCACGTGGGTCAAGATTGGCCGACGATCTGATGGGGGCGTTGTCACCATCGAGATATCACGAATGCCCGTCAGGGCCATTTCGAGCGTACGCGGAATTGGGCTCGCGCTGAGGGTCAGAACGTCAACTCCAACCGATCGCGCCTTGATGGCCTCTTTGTGATTAACGCCAAAACGCTGTTCTTCGTCGACGACCAAGAGACCTAAATCTTTAAACTGCACCACTTCGCTGAGAAGACGATGAGTTCCAATCACGACATCAATTGACCCATCGGTCAGTCCGCTGATTGTCTTCTTGCTCTCCGTTTCGTCAACAAAACGGCTGAGTAGGGCGACTTTCACAGGGAAACCGGCGTAGCGCTCACTGAATGTGGCGAAATGCTGTGAAGCGAGCAGCGTGGTCGGGGCAAGAATGGCCACTTGCTTGTTGTCCTGAACTGCCTTGAACGCCGCACGAACCGCAATCTCGGTCTTGCCGAACCCCACGTCCGCGCAAACCAATCGGTCCATTGGACGGGGGCTTTCCATATCGGCCTTAATTTCCGCGACCGCTTTGGCTTGGTCGTGCGTCAGTTGGAAGGGAAACAACCCTTCCATTTCGAACTGCCAGGCCGAATCTGGAGCGAAGGCGTGTCCGGGGGCAACACTTCGCTCACGGTACAACTGAACTAATTCTTGCGCCACGAGATAGGCCTCGGCAGCGGCTTGAGCACGCTTTTTTTGCCACTCGGCCCCTCCCATACGTGAGAGTGCGGGCGCGTCACCGCCGTTATAGGCCGTGAGTGCGTCAATTTGATCGGTCGGCCAATAACTACGACCGTCCTTGAATTCCAAGATTAAGTAGTCGCGGGTTACCCCGTTGATTGCGCGTGTAGTCGTACCGGAGAACTTGGCTACTCCGTGCTGGCGGTGAACAACGTAGGAACCCACGGCCATGTCTTCAAAGAAGGCGTCGACGGTGCGTGCCTTGGCCCGTTGCGCGCGGTGCACGCTTCGCCGTCCGGTGAGATCGCTTTCACTCCAGACCACCACTTCGGGGTCGTCAAGCCAAAAGCCGTGACTCAGAGTTGACTCGAGTACGGTCACTCGAACATCAAACACCGCGTCGGGATTGGTCGTGACTTCAAGTCCTTCACCGCGAAGCTGCTCGGCCATTCGCTCAATGGCTGCAGCATTTGCCGAGAGCACCACTGCTCGACGGGCATTACTCCAACCCCTCACGTGTGCGGCAATACGTGCGTGGTCGCCTTGGGTAACGGGTGGCGAAGTGAGGAAGGACTCGGCCCCGGGTTGGGCCACCAGCGGCGTGAAGTTTCTTTCCGCGAATACTTCGTCATAGGTGAGATGTAACAACGGAACGTCGACGGTGGCCTGCCAGGTGGCAGCGACCACATTCGTCAATTCACGCTCTTCTTCATAAACATCGTCGAGGCGACTCTTGATTTTTTCGGGGGTAATGACGAAGGTCTTGATTTCACCGATTTCGTCCAGCAGCGACTTTCGCTCTGCGGCGAACAGGCTCATCCAGCCCTCGAGACCGTCGAAAGAGTCCCCACTGGCGATTCGGTCGAAGGTCGCCCTTCCCCAGGGTTGTGCTGTGGCGAGTGTGGCCGCGTTCTCCATCTGGGTTTGATTGGGCACCCACTCTCGTGCCGGAGCGACGAGGGTCTCGGTGAGTTCTTCAATGGATCGCTGGGTGCCAATGTCAAAGATTGCAATTCGTTCCAGCTGATCGCCAAAGAAGTCCAGTCGAATAGGTTCTTCGGTTTCCGCGGGCCAAATGTCCAAGATGCCACCACGAACCGCGATCTCACCACGGTGCTCGACGCTGTATTCGCGTCGATAACCGCTGGCGACCAGTCCGGCAATCACTCCATCACGGTCATACTCTGCGCCAACATCAAACTGCCAAGGTTCAGGGGCTTTGCTCGGTGGCAAAATTTGCGCGATGGCACGAGCCGAGGCCACGATGACCAGCGGCAGGTCATCATGTTCGATTCGCCAGCGTAAGTGGGCGCGTTGGGCCATCACCTTGGCGTCGGGCGATACTCGTTCGAGTGGGTGAATGTCCCAAGCCGGCCACAGGGCCAGATCGGCTCCTGGCAACCACTGCTGGAGATCGGAGAAGAGTGACTCCGCTTCAGCGGTCGTTTCGGTAATCACCACGCTCGCCGGCTCATCGAGCGCGAGGGCGGCCACCGTCACCGCGGTGGCGAAACTCGAGGGGATGAAGTGACCTCGCGCGACTTTTTCGCGCAAGGTGGGAGCAACAATCTCAAGAACTCGAGACAGGCCTCGGCTCACGAGCCATTCACAGTGCGCTGAGCGGCTTCGAGTCCTTGGTCGATCAGTGCCTCCAGTGCGTCGGCCGCTCGCTGGACGTCGTAGGCCAACTCTTCTTTGCGGTACCCCGTTGGGCGCTTCAGCACCCAGTCGGTCACCATTTCTTTGCGCTCGGGCTTGCCAATGCCAATTCTCAATCGTGAGAAGTCTTGAGTCCCAATCGTTTTTGCGATGCTGCGCAGTCCATTGTGGCCCGCCAGTCCGCCACCGAATTTCAATTGCAGGCGGTGAGGGTCGAGGTCTAATTCATCGTGCGCCACCACCAAGTTGGCCAAATCTTCAATCGAGGTGCGCTTAAGCAGTGGGCTCACCGCCGCGCCCGATTCATTCATATAGGTTGTGGGAATAGCGAGCGTAACCAAGCCCCGTGGGGTGGAAATTGTCGCGGTACTGGCGCGCTGACGACGCTCGACAGAGAAGTTTGCGTTACGTCGATTCGCTAGTTCACGGACCGCATCGCCACCAATGTTGTGACGCGATCCCTCGTATTCGTTTCCGGGATTAGCTAACCCGACGATTAGCAACACACTTGGTGTGCCGCGACGTTCGTCGTTTCCGCGCCTAAGCGCCATACGAATTAGTTGGCGGCAGTAGCGCCGGCAGCTTCGTTCTGCTTAGCAGCGCGACCGGCGAAGGTGGCGACAACCGCCAGGTGTGCGTCGGCCGTGGCCTCAACGCCCGCAGGCAAGGTGAGGTCACTGATACGAATTGCGCCACTGGGCTTGAGCTCGGAGATGTCGACGTTGATGAAAGTTGGGATGTCACTCGGACGAGCCTTAACTTCGATGTTGAACAACTGCTGGTCGACTTCCCAGTCCGCGTGACGAACCTCAACGGCGTCACCAATGACGTGCAATGGCACTTCGGCGACAACGGGCTTGTTCGGGTCAACGACCTGGAAGTCAATGTGAGCTACGGTGCCACGCACCTTGTGACGCTGCAATTCACGAGCCAAGACGGTGTAAGTCTTACCGGCTACTTCGAGGTTGATCAAGGAGTTGAGACCTTGCTCACCCGAGACGGCGGTGCGAAACTCTTTGGCGTTGACCGCTACGGGTACTGGCGTGATGCCCTCGCCGTACACAACGGCGGGGATTGAACCGGCAATACGAAGACGGCGTGATGAGGCTGAACCGTGTACGCGGTCAGTTGCGGCACTCAAAGTGATCTGAGACATGGTGACTCCTTGGCGAATGGCTGTAGCCCACGGGCAACAGGGTTTCTTAGTCTAGCCCGAGGCCAGGGGCCCCACTTTTGCTTAGAGCAGATTCTCGCCGCCGAAGATTTCCGATACTGAGGAATCCTCGAAAATTGCGGAAATTGCGTTTGCGATCAGGGGGGCGATGGAGAGGATTTCGAGCTTTTCGAAGCGCTTCTCGGGGGTAAGGGGCAAGGTATCGGTAACGATAACTCGACTGACTGGCGCGTTGAACAGTCGCTCAGCGGCCGGGGGTGAAAAGACCGCGTGGGTCGCCATGACCCAAATGTCATCGGCACCGTGTTCTTTCAGCAAGTCACAGGCCGCAACGATTGTTCCGGCGGTGTCGATCATGTCATCGATCAAAACACAGTGACGACCAACCACGTCACCGACGATGTGACGAGCTTCAACAACATTGGCGGTGCCCTTGGGGCGAGTCTTGTGGACTAGGGCCAAGTCGCAACCCAAGTGTTGGGCGTACCGTTCGGCAACCTTCACACGACCAGCGTCAGGAGCTACGACAACCATCTTCTTGGGGTCAATGTTCTCGCGCAGGTACGCCTCGAGAACTGGTGCAGCGACTAAGTGGTCGACTGGAATATCAAAGAAGCCTTGAATCTGACCCGAGTGGAAATCAACGCTCAGCACACGAGTGGCCCCAGCGGTCTGCAACATATCGGCGACGAGCTTCGCGGTAATCGGTTCACGACCGGCGGACTTGCGGTCTTGTCGCGCGTATCCGTAGTTAGGGATAACGGCAGTAATTGACTTTGCGCTCGCGCGCTTGGCAGCATCAATCATGATGAGTTGTTCCATCACTGCGTCATTCACTGGTGTCGCGTGAGTCTGCACAATGAAGACGTGCGCTCCACGAACTGATTCATCGAAGCGGCAGTGAATCTCACCGTTAGCGAACTCGCGGACATTGGCGTTGGTTAACGCCACTCCAAGGTTGTCGGCGACATCCTGGGCTAGGGCTGGGTGGCAACGACCCGAAACAATGACCAGACGGCGCTTAGACAGTGACTCCACGGCTAAATCGTAGTTGAAGGCGGAACGTGTTTATTGTTCTGCGCGCTCAGCCAGCACAGATTCGCAGTAAGCCAGTTGCTCGGGGTCATTCACGCCCTGGGCCTCAGTGGAATCAATCAGGCAATCGGCTCGGACGAGGGCGCCGGAGGCAACCAATATTCCAACTACGTCCGTGAGGTAGTACTCCCCTTGGGCGTTGCCTCGCCCAACTCGATGCAGCGCCGACTCCAGCGCTGGGAGCGATCCGATCATGATTCCCGTATTGATTTCGTGAATCGCACGCTCAGAGTCCGTGGCGTCTCGCTCTTCGACAATGCTCGCCACGTTGTCGTCCTCATCTCGAATAATGCGTCCATATCCCGTGGGGTTCTCAACGACCGCGCTCATCACGCTGAGTGCCGCTCCAGTCGCTAGGTGCTGGTTTATAAATTTCGTGATACTCGTTGCTCGAAGTAGTGGGGTATCGCCTGGGACTATGAGAACCATTTCGGAGCTCTCGCGCGTGAGCGCTTCAAGCGCAACGGTGGTTGCGTGCCCCGTACCCAGCTGCTCGGCTTGGGTTACGAAGTGCCACTCAACCGCAGTTCCCGACAGGTACTCGAGATGGTGCGTGAGTTGCGTTCCCCCATGACCAACAACAACGACTCCCGTTGTAATTCGTTTGTCGCTCAATGCGGAAATGACCCAGTCGATCAGTGCTCTATTAGCGAGTCGGTGCAGCGGCTTAGGCAGATCCGATTGCATTCGCTTGCCGACTCCGGCAGCAAGCACAATGGCGGTTATCGACTGAGTCACCCGTCTAGTTTGCTGCATAGAGCAGCGCCCACGGTGTTGGCTGGCGGGGGAGGGCTCGAACCTCCAACCGACGGATTCAAAGTCCGTTGTTCTGCCAATTGAACTACCCGCCACCGGTGGTCCACAATTCTTTACGTATTCTTATTAAAACTGTGGTTTGCCCTTAAGGCACCTAGACACACTAGAGCCTAGAACAAACCCGAAGGAGTCCCTCATGTCAGTTGAGAATGCCAGCCTCTACGTGGCAATCGTCGATGACGACGGCGCCATTCGCACCTCCTTGGGTCGCGCCCTGCGCATGGAGAACTACGAGGTCGAACTTCTCGAAGATGGCCTGAGCGCCTTAAAGTCATTCCAATTACGTGCCCCCGACGCGATCATCTTGGACTTACAGCTCCCCGACATCGATGGGCTCGAGGTTTGTCGACGAATACGGCAATCGGGAGACACCACGCCGATTCTCATGTTGACCGCTCGCGACGCGGTGAACGACCGCGTTGAAGGCCTGGACGTGGGCGCCGACGATTACCTCGTCAAGCCCTTCGACCTGGCTGAATTACTCGCTCGCCTACGGGCACTCTTGCGTCGTAATCAGTCAACGGGTGGTGAAGCGAGCAACTTGCGCTATGAGGACCTAACGCTCAATCCCAACACTCGCGAAGTTTTTCGTGGTGAACGAAAGATTGAACTCACCAAGATCGAATTCGAACTTCTGGAGCTTTTTATGCAGCACCCCCGTCAAGTGCTGACTCGCGATCAGATTTTGGATCTGGTGTGGGGATACAACTTCGACTCAGGTACTAATTCCCTCGCGGTTTATATCGGATACTTGCGTCGCAAACTTGAAGAGAATGGTGAGTCTCGTCTCTTGCACACCGCACGTGGAGTTGGCTACTCACTCAAAGCTTCATGAAGTTCCGCACCCGAGTAGTCCTCGCGGCCGTGCTCTCGGCCTCACTCGTTGCCGTACTCGCTTCGCTGGCGGCTTATTACACCGAACACAACACCGCATTGACCACCGTTGACGCAAATTTGCGCAACAACGCCATCGGAATTCCGGGTAACGAAGATCAGAGCCAAAACCCGCCCTACGAAATTGTTGATACCGCTGGACAGGTCTACCCAGCTGGACGTTTCGCTGCCGACAAGCTCTTGATTGCGATTGCGAACGGCACCCAACCCACCCAGTTCCGCACAATTGTCCGTCACGGTCAGCACTTCCGTGAGTACATCACCTATCGGCCAGCGAACTCCGAATCCCTCTGTCCCGAGGAGTCATGTCTAATCAAAACCGCCACCGCCAATGTCTATCTAGAGCCCATTGACGCTCAATTAACGACCAATAACCACGTTTTGCCCACAACGTTGCTCATCATGCTCGCTGGACTTCTCTTCGCCCTGGGTGTTGGTCTCTTGCTCGCTCGTCGTGCAGTCACGCCTCTCGAGGCGGTCACTGACGAAATTGAGCGCATCGCTAATTCCAATAATCTCCAGTCACGCTTAAGCGAAGGTGGAAACGACGAATTGGGTCGGTTGCGAAAAACCTTCAATCACCTGCTCGGAAACGTTGAGAACAGTCAGCACCTCCAACGGCAATTGGTTCTTGACGCTAGTCACGAGCTCCGCACTCCCCTGACGAGCTTGCGCACCAACGCCCAGGTGTTGAGCAAAGCTAAGCAACTCTCCCCCGAAGACTTAGAACAATTGACCATCGACGTCGTCACCCAGGTCGATGAATTGACTGCGCTCGTAGGAGACCTCGCCGAACTCGCTCGAGGGGAATACTCCGAAGGCAAAATTGTCAAAATCCAACTCGATGAAGTAGTCGACGAGTGCCTCGATACCGCTCGCACCTACGCCCGCATCAAGAACATCACAATTGATTCCGAGGTTCTCTCGTCGGTGGTCAACGGGAGGCGAGACCGCCTCGTCCGAGCCGTCTCGAACCTCTTGACCAACGCAATCAAGTTCACCCCCGTGAACGGACGAATCAAGGTCAGTAGTCACGATGGCGTGGTCAGTGTCGCTGACTCGGGTCCGGGCATCGCCGAGGATGATCGCCCCTTTGTTTTCGACCGGTTCTGGCGCTCACCCTCAGCACGGGGGCTACCCGGTTCGGGCTTAGGGCTTTCTATTGTTCAGCAGGTCATTGAGGAGTTTGACGGCCAGGTGACCGTGGACTCTGACCCGGAACTGGGTGGGGCCCGTATGGTCATGACCCTGCCAATCGCCAACGCTACGCGGTAGTGTTATGCCAACTCTTTTAAGGGTTTCTTACCAATAGCCTCGATGAACTTTATTTAGGGCTGGCACACTGGAGATACCTCAAAACAAGGCTAAAACATGACACCAAACCCACGCACCCCACAGCTAAGAGACCGCCGATTCGCCCGAGTCCGTCTACTTTCGAATTCAATCTTCTTGGTAGCCAGCGCCCTCTCAGCCGGTATGGTCGCCTACTTTGCGAGCACCGCAGTGGCCTACACCTCGAGTCCTCAGACCACGACTACTACCACGGGTGGCTCCGGTGTGACTCCAACCACCACGCCAGCAACCACACCCACCACCGCCGCCACTGGCGGGGGAAATGGCGGTGGCGGAACGACACCCACTACGACTCGGCCCACTCCGACGACCGTGGTCACTGTTCCGGTTACCACCCCAACGGTTTGCCACACTTCGGCGTCGGGTACCTTCCTGGGCTGTTGGTGAAAAACCACCGCTTCAGTGTTTGGGGCGTTACCGGTTCTGTCACCGTCGCAAAGGACGAGGCTCTCGATTTTGCGATCGAACGCCTCGACCACTGGCTGGGCGAAGTCGATGCAGCGGTCAATCGCTTCATTCCTAACTCTGAACTATCCAGGCTCAATGCGAGTCACGGTGAAGCGTTGAACTACTCGCCAACCTTCGATCTCTGTCTCACGACCGCACTCGCGGCCTACGAACAAACACAAGGGGCTTGCTCGCCTACAGTACTGCCATCGCTGCTCGCTCTGGGCTATGACCGAGACTTCTACGAAATTGAAAGTGACCAGGCAATCGCGCTTTCACCAACGCAGCCAGCACTTGGTCTCGACGCAATCGTAATTGATCGTGAAGCCAAGACGGTTCGTTTATTGGATGACTGTCAGTTGGATTTCGGGGCAACCGCCAAAGCCCTGACCTGCGATTTGATCGCCAACGAGGTCGCGCCCGTTTCTGGCGTCGTGGTTGAAATTGGGGGCGACGTTGCTGTGCGTGGCGAAGGTCCCGACGGCCTGTGGGCTATTGGCGTGAGCGATTCGCTTCAGGCGACGGAAAATGACTTGCGCTTGGGCTTAAGCAATGCCGGCGTGGCTACTTCATCACGAGTGATTCGTGCGTGGCGCGCTGGCGGGAAACCCCAAAACCACATAATTAACCCCTTTAGCGGTGACTGCGCCAACGGGCCCTACGGTTCGGCCTCGGTGGTGGCGGCGAGCTGTGCCGAGGCCAACTCCTTTTCTACCGCGGCCCTCGTTTGGGGCGAAGAGGCGAGTTATTACATCGCCCAGGCTGGCCTTGCCGCGCGTTTGGTTCGTATAAATGGCACCATTGATTTAGTGGGTGCTTGGCCCAGAGAGGAACAACCCGCATGACCGCATTGACCACCCCGTACCTTTGGTACTCCACTCGAGCAACTGGGATTGTTGCCCTCTTGTTACTGACCCTCGTGGTGTTCCTCGGGACCTTCGTGGCAAACCGAATCGGTGGCACCATCGTTGGACGATTCGAAATCAACGAGCTGCATCGATCACTATCCATCGTTGCCGTCATTTTTCTGGCCCTGCACATTGTGACTACCGTCATCGATAGCTACGTGGCTACCGGCTGGCTCTCAACTGTCGTGCCCTTCGCCTCGCCCTACAAGACCACTCAGGTGGCAATTGGCACAATCGCCTTTGACCTGATCTTGGCGGTGTGGATATCGAGCCTCTTAAAGGTGCGAATCAAGAATGCGACTTGGCGATTCATTCACTGGTTCTCGTGGATTGCCTACATCACCGCTCTCGTGCACGCCGCCATGATTGGAACAGACACCAAGGGAACCACCGGGCTTGCCTTTGTTGCATTCTCGGCTGGTGCGATTGTCGTTGCGGGTCTGTGGCGCTTTTTCGGTCGCCCCACCCGAGCCGGTGGGCGTACCGCGCTCTCTCCTCTTGCTCGAGCCGCTCGTCCCGCCGCTCCATCGGCGAAGAGCGCGAATTCTCCCTTCCCTCGTGACCAACGTCCCACTTCGAAAGGTCGGCCCCGCCGATGATTAAAGCGAACTCTCTCCCGCGCTTGATGCACCGTGCTTCGGGTCGACCATTGTCACTCGAAGAGCACGACCAAGAATTTGGTCTCGTAGACGCCCAAACGGATTTCCTCGGTGAACTTCGCAATTCCGGTCTAACCGGACGAGGTGGTGCGGGTTTTCCAACCTACAAAAAAGTTGAGCTCTTGAGCCAACAGCGCGGACACGGGAAGTTTGTCGTCGTCAACGCCATGGAGGGCGAGCCGGCCTCTCACAAGGACTTGGCTCTGTTAAACGCCAACCCCCACTTGGTCATTGATGGTGCCGAGATGCTCGCTCACATGATTGGGGCCAAGCGAATCGCCATTTGTGTCTCGCGCGACAACCCCATCGTTATCAACAACGTCAAACGCGCTCTCCACGAGCGCACTCGCCGGAGTTTGCGCGGGCCCGAAATTGAGCTCCACACTCCGCCCTGGCGCTACGTTGCGGGCGAAGAGTCTGCCCTTGTCCACTGGCTCGACGACAACGAATCCCTTCCGCAGTACCGCCCCCAGCGACCCACTATTTTGCGTATTGGTCGCAACGCGGTCCTGGTCGATAATGCCGAGACCTGCGCCAACGTGGGCCTAATTGGTCGCTTCGGCGCCAGCTGGTACCGCCAATTAGGTACCGAAAGCTCGCCCGGATCCACTCTCGTTTCAGTGACCGGTGCGGTCGATCGAGCTCACGTGATCGAAGTTGCCCTGGGAACTCCCGTCAAGGCGATCTTGGAGGTAGCTGGGGCCGATACCGATCCCAGCGCAATTTTGCTCGGTGGATACGGTGGCACCTGGCTAAGTGGCGACAACATTCGCCTCCCCTTCGCCACCGAGTACCTCAAAGAAGTTGGCGCGAGCGTCGGAGCGGGCATCATCATGGTCTTACCTAAGCGCGCGTGTGGAATCATGGAGACCTATCGCATCACTAAGTGGATGGCCAACGAGTCGGCGCGTCAATGCGGACCCTGCGCCTTTGGACTTCCCGCACTTGCCGAAGACCTCCAGCAATTAGTTGCGGGAGGCAAGGATCGCAAGCAGTCACTCGATCGCTTGATTCATCGCGCTGCCGAAATTGACGGCCGCGGAGCTTGCAAGCACCCCGACGGAGTGGTTCGCATGATTCGCACCGCGTTGCAGGTCTTTGACAAGGACCTGCAAAACCACATCAACGGAGCCCCCTGCGTGGGCTCTCGAGACACGAAGTTCTACGCCACCGTTCCAAGGCACGAAAGAGAAGAGGACCTCGTATGGGAGTAATTCGACGCACCGGCAGCTTTGTCCTTAAAGTAAACCCAATTCTCTGTGACGGATTCGGCCACTGCCACGAACTCGCCCCCGAATTGGTAGATATTGATGAGTGGGGGTACCCCATCATCAAGAAGGACCCCACCCCCTTCGGTAATGTCCGGGCCCTCCAGTCGGCCCGCTACGCCGTCCGGGGCTGTCCACGCCAGGCCCTCAGCATTGAGCGCGTCGGCGACCAGCCCTGATTTTCCACCCCTCCTCCACCGACTAAGGTTGTACAGCCATGGGATCACTGATTAAGAAGCGCCGTAAGCGCATGCGTAAGAAGAAGCACAAGAAGATGTTGAAGCGTACGCGCTTCCAGCGTCGAGCTGCTGGTAAATAAATCGCTACGCGCCTGCGGGCGTGGTTTGTACTTGGCGTAACCGTACCCGTCCGACGGGACTCTCGACCTCCCATTGATCGATGTCCGTTCTCAGGTGTCCTTCGATGAACAGCGTGGCCCCTGATCCGGCCAACACCACCTCCTCGCCAAACTCGGCGGCCAGCCAGCCTTGCGCGATGGCAACTCGGGGCTCGACTAATTGAGCCGCCCGAGTGAGGTGATTTCGTGGATCGCGAGCCTCCCCCGCTCGATCGAGCTCGTCAAACCTTTTGTACACCGCTTGGGTGGAAACGCCAAAGTCAAAGAGGGCGAGCGTTACCGGTCGCTCGATGAATTCCAAAGGCGTCAACTGTTCTCCCAGCCCTTCGACCAGCGCTCGCCCGCCAAGTTGGCAAAAGGGAACGTCCGAGCCCAAAGTCAACGCTGCTTCAACACTCACGCCACCAGCCCAACGCAAAATCGCCCCCGCATCAGCACTACCGCCCCCTAGGCCGCCGCCGGTTGGGATGTGTTTAGTCAGCGATACTCCGGCTCTTCTGTTGGCCAAGAGCAATGCTCGACTCACGAGATTCGTTGGACCAGGTTCGACTCCGTTGGTTTCTCCCGACATCATCACGTAGTCGCTGGTCTCGTCAATATCGAGTTCGTCGCAGAGCGAGAGAGTGACCATTTCGCTTCGTAGTTCGTGCCATCCAGTGTCGCGAGTCTTTGTCACCTCTAAGAACCACGTCAACTTGGCTGGGGCCTGGTGCACAGTCATGGCTGAGCCGCCAACTGTGCGAACTCCTCAATGGTGAGCTCTTCGGGACGACGAGTTTCGTCGACACCTGAATTTGCGAAGGCTTCTGAACTGACGATTTCGGCCAAACTCCGTCGCAGCATTTTGCGGCGTTGGCCAAAGGCCATTCGAATAACTTCAAAGAGTCGCTCTTCACTCACCAGCTCTGGACTGATCCTCACCTCGGGGCGACGGACAATTGCGACGAGCGCCGAATCCACTTTGGGTTTCGGCACAAAAACCGAGGGGCCAACTTTGCCCACGACCTTGGCGTCAGCGAAGTATTGCAGTCGTAGCGAGGCCGCTCCGTAGGGGTCCTCACCGGCTTTGGCGGCCATTCGTTCGCCCACCTCTTTTTGGACCATGACGAGCATTCGCTTAATGAGCGGCTGGGTTTCAAGCAACGACAGAACCAGCGGGGTGGCCACGTTGTAAGGCAAATTCGCCACCACTATCGCGGGGCGGCCACCAAGCAGCTCTTCGTAGTTCACTTTGAGCGCGTCACCCAGATGAACGCGAACTCCGTGAGGTTCCACCACGGTGCGCAGCACCGGCTCGATGTAACGGTCAACCTCGAGGGCAATGATTTCTGCCCCCGTTTCAACCAGGGCCAAGGTCAAAGATCCGAGTCCCGCGCCAATCTCCAAGACCAGATCCCCCGGCCCGACTTCGGCGAGTCGAGCAATTCGACGGACGGTGTTGGCATCGACGACAAAGTTTTGCCCCAAAGCTCTCGAGGGCGATAGTCCGTGGTCGTTTAAGAGCGCCACCAGATCGGTGCGTGAATGGGTCACCAGGTAATGATTACCTTCAAAACGCCGATGGCGTTGATGGCGTTGAAGTCCCCGGTTCGGCCAATTAACTGGGAGAACTGAGTCATCGACAGGTCCACCACATGCGGATCGCCCCCCGCCTCGTGGTCAGTAACTCGGCAGAAGATTGAAATGTGGTTGGCCTGGTTCGTTACTTTCAAGAGTTGATCCCGCGGGAACCAGAAGGTGTGAGGAGCCATGCCGGGGAAGAGTTGGACGTAGTGCGAAGCACAGAAACCTGGGCGATAACTATAGAAAGTTGCTTGACCCACCGCTTGGTGATCGACCGGGATTCGCTTCGTGATTGGTTGCGCGGGGAGGAAATTCGCATTTCCCCGATCGCGATATTGAAAGACGCACATACCGGGCCACAGAAACTTCAGCACGTTGTTGTGAGTCGAGCAAATCTTCGGCGACAGAGTTCGCACCAGAACTTGATCGCCTGATGTGGTGTGAGCCAGCGGCTTAAAGGTTTCAAAAACCCGCTTGTAAGGCGGTAATCCGCCGTACGGGGTAATCACTGCCGGCGTGGTTGGCAGAGTTGTGCTGGTTGGTGTCGTTGAAGTGGTGCTTGAACCTGGCGTCGATGAGGTAGTGGTATCGGGCACCGTGGTGGTGGTTGACGTCGTCGAAGTCGAAGAGGTTGTGGTGGTGGGTCGAACAGTGGTGGTGGTAACAGGGTGATGGACATTGGTCACGCCAAGGACCACATGCCCTAGCCACTGAACAATTGAGCCCGCCGGTGGGTTTTGGCTCACCACACGATTCCAGGTGTTATTCGCCGACCCCGGACCCTTGTCTTGGTAGTACAGGCCATTGGCCTTCAAGACAGCAACTGCCGCTGGGCGACTCAATCCAATCAGCCGAGGCATTGGCCGGGGGCCACCCTTTACGATCTTGTTGACAACCAGGTAAGCGTTGGCCTTGACCGGAGCTGGGGCCCCCGCCGCTGGACTCTGGTGCTGAACAAACTGCCATGAACCATCCCCCGAGCCAACTCCTGAGGTGACGAAAAATATGTTGTGCTGGCGCATCACGCTGTAGGTCTGAGCCTTAGTGAGCCCGACGACGTTCGGCATCCGAGCCACGGGAGACCCCGAGGCGTGCAGTGTGAGCGGTCCCAGCGTCCCGAGCAGGACCACGAAAGCCGCTAGGGCCGAGCTATGAAACCAGATACGTTGCCGTGTACCCGCTGAGGTTACTTTCAGTTTCATTCCTCCGATTGAGCCCCGTACTAGCGGCGTGTCGCTTTACGACTGCACCATTCTAAGGGAATTAATTCAAAACGGGAATATTGAAAAGCCTTGCGGTATTGGCAGAAGTGGTATTTTGCAGGGCTTCTCGGTCCTCACCCCTCAATTCGGCCACAAATTCTCCAACCAGCGACACGTATGCCGGTTCGTTGGGTTTTCCGCGATGTGGCAAGGGCGCGAGAAATGGAGAGTCGGTTTCAACGTGCAGTCGGTCTAGGGGCACCATCTTGGCGGCTTCGCGTAACTCTTCTGCATTCTTGAAGGTGACGATACCCGACAGCGAAATGTCGCATCCCAGATCCAAGCAGCCTCTGGCGTCCGCCACGTTTCCAGTAAAGCAGTGAATGACCGTTCTGTCGGGCGTCCCTTCACTGCGCAGGATGTCAAAGAGATCCGCAAACGCATCTCGAGCGTGAATCACCAGCGCCAAGTTAAGTTCCTTGGCGAGGGCGATCTGGGTTGCGAAGGACTTCATCTGTTCTTCGCGCGGTGAGTGCTCGTAGTAGTAATCCAGTCCGCACTCGCCGATACCGACCAGTTTGGGATGTCCCTTGCGAGCGAGTGCCACGATCTCGTTCACGTCGCTCAGCGAATCGTGCGGGTGGAGCCCCACCGTGGCGTACAGCTCTACTTCGTGCTGAAATTCTGAAACTTGCAACGCGCCGACGCTGGAGGCGTATTCGGTGCCGATAACGACAATTCGCTTGACGTTGGCCGCGAGGGCCGCGTCAAGATTCTCCTGCAGGGTGCGAGTACCGCGTTCTGGGTTGTCCAGAAAATTATCCTGGAGGTGTGCGTGGGCGTCGGTCCATGCGCTCATCATCAGTCCGCCATGCGGGGGAAGAGGGGCTGACCCTTCTCAATCCGGTGCCCACCACGAAACTGGCCCCACTTGGTTCGCTCGGCGAAGAGTTCATCTGTCACCTGACCCGAAAGGCCAATTCGATTCCAAATCTCTTGCGCCACTGATGGCATTGCTGGCGCGATCAGGACCGCCACAATTCGAATGGCCTCGAGCGCATCTCCCAAGACGATTTCAACCTCTTCGCCCGGCTCCATCTTCCATGGGGCGTGGTTCTCTAGATAGGCGTTAGTTTCGCCAATAAGCCCCCAGGTGGCCTCGAGACCGGCCTGCGGTGAGAACCGATTCCAACCCTCCGCAGCCGTGCGTACCGCTTCTGCAGCGCTCTCACGCAAGGTCGAATTCACGTAGGGCGACGGGGCGACCCCTTCGCACTTCGAGGTAACGACCGCGGCCACGCGGGCCACGAGATTGCCAAGGTTGTTCGCCAAGTCGGTGTTGTAGCGAGCAGTGATCCCTTCGTGCGAGAAGTCCCCGTCATTTCCGAGCGAGGTTTCGCGAAGGAGGTAATAGCGAATGGGATCGACACCAAATTCTGTCGTGAGCTGCACGGGCGCGATGTCAGCCAAGCGCACGCTACCTTCAGCGGCCATGGTCTTGGACAATTTTTGACCGCCCACCAGCAGCCATCCGTGAACCTGAACGTGACTTACGGGTTCGAGTCCCGCCGCCATGCACATCGCGGGCCACCAGACACAGTGGAAGCGGATGATCTCTTTCCCGATTAAGTGGTGCGAATGCGGCCACCACTTCTCTACCTCGTCATCTTCGCGGCCGTAGCCAATGGCGGTGAGATAGTTGATGAGCGCGTCATACCAAACGTAGAACACGTGCTGGTCGTCCCACGGAACGGGGATGCCCCACTTAATTGAGGTGCGAGTAATGGAAATATCCTTCAGCCCACCTTTAATAAACGAATAGGCCTCGTTGCGCTTGGTGTGGGGGGTAACGAAATCTGGGTGCGCGTCGTAGTATTCGCGCAGCTTGTCTTCGAAGGCACTGAGCTTGAAGAACCAGTTCTCTTCTTCCATCTCCGTTAGGGGCTTGGCGTGAATGGGGCACTTGCCCGCGTCCGCGCTCTCTTCGGTGTAGTAGTCCTCGCAACTCACACAATACAGGCCGCGGTACACATCTTTGTAGATATACCCATTCTCGTAGACCTTGGTGAGGAATTTCTGAACTGTTTCGTAGTGACGGGGCTCGGTAGTGCGGATGAAGTCGTCGTAGGAAATGTCAAGCGCATCCCACGCATCTCGAAATCGCTTTGATGTCTGGTCGGCCCACGCCAGCGGCTCGAGGCCATTCTTTTCTGCGGCTTCGGCCACCTTTTGTCCGTGCTCGTCGGTTCCGGTGAGGAACTTGGTTTCGTCCCCATTGAGTCGGTGCCAGCGCGCCATGGCGTCAGCGTTGACCGTGCAATAGGCGTGACCGACGTGCGGAGCGTCATTCACATAGAAAATTGGGGTCGTTATGTAGAAGCGAGCCATTTACTAAGGCTAGAGCGTGCTGCGGATTGCCAATGCCAATTCGTAGGCCGAACGGTTCGAAACTCCGTAGAGTTGAGCTGCATAGTTCGCCGCCGCCTTGGTTGAGTCCCCCGCCACCAGGCGTTCTCGCAAGCAGTCGGTAACCATTGCTTCGTCAACGGGTGGCGCTTCACTTGCTCCAGCGAGAATGACGACTATCTCACCTAGAATCTCTCGGCCCTGAAGTTTGGCTGCGACCTCGGCGACAGTGCCCCGGATCAACTCTTCGTGCAGCTTCGTGAGTTCTCGAGCAATACAGACCTGGCGATCACCAAATCGCTCCGCTAATTCACCGAAGGTGGTCACCAGGCGTTGGGGTGATTCGTAGAAGGCGATTGTTCTGCGTTCGTTCACCCACTCTTGGTATCGCCCGGCCCGCTCACCGGCCTTGCGAGGTAAGAAGCCCTCCATGACAAAGCGCTCAGTGTCAATTCCCGCCACCGAAAGCGCGGCGATTACCGCCGAAGGACCTGGTGCGGTCGTCACGGTCAATCCGGCTTTGGCCACCGCGGCCACCACCCGGGTTCCCGGATCGGAGATGCCCGGCGTGCCAGCGTCACTTATCAGCACGATTGTTTCACCTCGCGAGATCCGAGCGATTACCTCGACGCTCTGCTCGAGTTCATTGTGCTCGTGAAGGGCAAAAAGGCGCCCATTGGGCGAAATCGAGTTGGCGCTGAAGAGAGTCCTGGAATGGCGCGTGTCCTCGCAAAAGACCGCGTCGGCGGTAGCGAGGAGTGCGAGGGCCCTCGCCGAGAGGTCCCCGAGGTTGCCCAAGGGGGTTGCCACGATTACGAGCTGCCCGGCTGATAAATCTGTCATTTTCCACCTCGTTTGGCGAGCCCCACCCGATACCTACTATCATTGACACCTATGTCAAAGCGAACTGTTAAGCGTAAACTTCGCGCCAAGAAAAAGGCGAACCACGGCAAGAAGCCGAACTGCGGTCGCGGCTAACTCAACGCTTTTTAGCCTCGTTCACTGAACAGGCGCACTCGCATCCGATGCTCTAGGTAAAAAGCCAGGCCCGGGACGAAACCAGCCAGCAACATCCCCACGAGCAACAGCATGCTCAATTTGTGCTTTAGCACCATTTGGAAGCTAGCGATCATGTAGAGCGGGTACAACACCACTCCGTGGCCAATGCCAATGGTCTTTACGAACCACGAAATTGACTCCCAGGTCGAAGCGCTGACCTTATGTAGGACAAATGTTGCGCACAGCATCAACAGGGTGGTTCCGGTCACGTAAGACATGACTCGGTAACGACGGTAACTGGCATCCATTAGTGGCCCCACAATTTCTTCTTAGGTTTATTCGCTAATTCTGCGAGGTGATCGTTATAGGCAGCCATCTCGGGATCTTCAGCTTCGACCTCACGAGCGGCCTTCGCCTCGGCGCGCATCTTCTCTTCGTACTCGCGGCGAGCCTTGGCTTGGTGTTCGGTTATGGTGTCCGCATTCACGAGGGCAATCCAGCCCAAGATGCCCAACACTCCAAAGAGGGGCCATTCAATGGCGTACAAGAAACTCAGGGAGTTTCCTTGAGCGGCCCGGCCAACCTGCCAGTAGGCGGCACTAGCGCACATAGCCAACCAGGCCACTAGGGCAATACTGAGCATGAGCGCTCGACGAGAGAGATACTTCGATTTCACGGCTCAATGCTAGTGCCGAGTTGATTCAGAGCGGGTAGGACTAACGTTGCGTCGTGGTTTCTATGAACGCCCCATTCTCTTGGAGTCATCTCGACCAGTGGCACATTGGGCTCGGCGGTCTTTCACTTCTACTGGGTGCGTCCTTTTTCTATCTCTGGGGCATTATGAAGGTGCCCTCGTATTCGCGTTGGCGTATCGTAAGTTTCTTCGCCGGCATTCTGGTGACCTTCTTGGCGACCCAATCGGTGTTGGGCGTCTTTGATATGACCTACTTTTCGGCGCACATGATTCAGCACCTTTTGTTGATAATGGTCGCTGCTCCACTCTTCGCGCTCTCTGGTCCGCTCGACTTAATCTACGAGGCGGGCACGCCCAGGATGAAGGCCGCTCTCGATGGTCGAATTGCCGCGGTGATCCTTCATCCCCTCGTGGCCTTTTTGGCTTACTTTGTTTTCATACCCCTCTCGCACTTAACGGGAGTGTTCAATTTGATGTTGACCCACGAATGGTTCCATCACCTCGAGCAAATTGGCTTTCTTCTGGTGGGCTACCTGTTCTTTCGCATTGCCTTCGGCATTGAACGGGGACAACAAATCCACCCAGGACTTCGGTTGGTCTTCGTTATGGCCGCCGTTCCCGTTGATACGGTGACTGGTTTAGCCCTGATGATGAATACGCACGTCCCGTACCACGGACTCTTAACGATGGCCCCCATGGGCGCCAGCGTGGCCTGGGTCTTGCAGAACTTCCATCTCGGCGGAGCCATAATGTGGATCGGCGGAGACGCCTTGATGTTGTTGGCCTGTATCCCAATCACCGTTCACTGGGTGCGGTGGGAAACGGTTCGAACTCGCGCCATTGACGCCGAGCTCGACGCCATGGGACTATAAAAAGCCAGCGTTGGTTGCGAGCTCTTCGAGGTCCGATTCTGGGCGAGCACCTAGGTGCGAGATGACCTCACCAGCGCAGAGTGATCCAAGGTTCGCTGCTTCGACGGGGTCTGCGCCTAACGCGAGTCCGAATAAGAAGCCCGAGGCGAAGAGGTCTCCTGCACCATTTTGATCAACCACTACCGGTACATCCATAGCCGGCACCGAGACGACACCCGAGTAGGTAACCACGTCGGCGCCAGTGGGACCACGAGTAATAACCGAGAGCACACCGAGCTCATCGAGTGAATCAAAGGCCCGATGCAGGTCGGTGACTTGGAAGAGCGAGAGAATTTCGGCCTCGTTGGCCAACAAGACATCGACGTCATTTGTGACTAGGTCTAAGAAATCTTTGCGGTGTCGATCGACACAAAAACTATCTGAGAGTGAAAGAGCGACCATCGAGTCATGCTCGTGTGCAAAGTTCGTCACCTTATGGATTGCCTCTTTCGAGGGTGGTAAGTCGTAAAGGTAGCCCTCAACATAGGTAATCTCCGAGCGAGCAATGAGGTCTTTTTTGATGTCATCCATTCGCAACTGATTCGCCGCGCCGAGATAGGTCGCGAGTGTTCGTTGAGCGTCATCGGTAACAAATACGTGACAACGTCCGGTCACGCCATCATCCTCACGAGCTAGAGCCATGTCGAGCTCAACACCGAGAGACTTCATGTCATGAATGAAGCGCTGTCCGAACTCATCGTCGGCGACCTTGCCGATGAAACCGCAGGTGCCACCGAGAGCCGCCACGCCCGCGATCGTGTTGGCGGCCGATCCCCCACCCATCTCGATGGTCTCGCCCATGGCCCGGTAGACGGTTTCGAGCTGGTCGTGGGTAATCAGGTTCATGGCGGCCTTGGTCAGGCCCACCGTGGCAAAGGCCTCCTCGGGGTCCTTGGTCATGATGTCCAGCAGGGCATTTCCAATGCCCGTAACGGCCAAACGGCCAGGCCCTGGTTTGGAGCGGAGGGAGACGGGCGTTGGCGAAGAAGTCACCTAGCGAGAATAGAAGATTTGCCCCTAGAGTTGCCGGTTATGAGTTCAACTAATAATCCCTACCGTCTCGGCCGCCAGGTTGTCCCTTCGGCCTACCGTATTTTCCTGACTCCGGACCTGGAGGCCTTCTCCTTTGCCGGCCGGGTGGAAATCGACGTCGAAGTGGTTACCGCCACCTCTTCGATCACCCTGCACGCCATTGAACTGGCCCTGGGTGCGACCCAAATTACTTTGGGTGGCGCGAACCACACCGCTAGCTCGATTACCTACGACGAAAAGTATGAAACTGCGACTTTGCACTTCGACTCGGTGCTCGCTGCGGGCACCGGCGTTTTGGAAATCGCCTTCGACGGAACGCTCAATGACCAGCTTCACGGTTTCTATCGCTCAACCTACAAAGACGACAACGGCACGAGTCACACCATTGCCACCACTCAGTTTGAGCACTCCGACGCCCGACGCGCATTCCCCTGTTGGGACGAGCCTTCTTTCAAAGCGACCTATCAAGTAAACCTGACGGTACCTTCACACCTCGCGGCGTACTCGAACTCACCAGTGCTGAGCGAGCAGGACTTGGGCAATGGACTGAAGGCAATCTCCTACAAGCCAACGATGAAGATGTCGACCTACCTCGTCGCATTCGTCGTCGGACCATTCGAAGAGACCGCCGCCGTCGACGTCGACGGAATTCCACTGAAGGTCGTCTACCCCAAGGGTAAGGCGGGGCTTTCGGACTTGGCGATGGACTCTGGGGCCCACGCCTTGCGATTCTTCTCTAAGTACTTCAACATCCCCTACCCCGGTGAGAAGCTCGACATGATCGCGATTCCCGACTTCGCCTTTGGCGCCATGGAGAATCTCGGTTGCATCACCTACCGTGAAACCGCCCTCCTCGTGGACTCCGAAAAGGGTTCAATTGCAGAGAAAAAGCGGGTCGCCGAGGTTGTCGCGCACGAAATTGCTCACATGTGGTTTGGTGACCTCGTCACCATGGAATGGTGGGAGGGCATTTGGTTAAACGAAGCCTTCGCCACCTTCATGCAGATTCTCTGCACTCACGCCTACAAGCCAGAGTGGAAGATGTGGGTTGGTTTTGGTGTTGACCGCGATGCGGCGATGCAGATTGACGGACTCCACTCAACTCGTCCGATTGAATACGAAGTCATCTCGCCCGATGACACTCGCGGTATGTTCGACCTACTCACCTACGAAAAGGGTGGGTCGGTTCTTCGCATGCTCGAGCAGTACTTGGGCGAAGAGACCTTCCGTGACGGTATCCGTCTGTACTTGAAGAAGCACAGTTACGCGAACACCATCACCACTGATCTCTGGGATGCTCTCGAAGAGCACTCGGGTCAGCCCGTTCGCAATGTCATGAACACCTTCATCTTGCAAGGTGGTCACCCACTCGTAACGCTCGCCGACGGCAAGCTCACCCAAGAGCCTTTCGCCTACGGCGCAAAGCGTGGCGAGAGCTCGATCGGCAAGAACTGGCTCGTGCCGGTACTGACTCGTTCGCTCACTGGCGGTGAGGTCAGCCGTCACCTGTTGGGCGAGGAGCCCATCACGGTTGACGGAGCATTGCCCTTGGTCGTTAACGCCGGTGGCTCAGGTGTGTTCCGCTCACGCTACGGCCAGGCCGAACTCGCTGCTCTCTCACCTCGAGTCAAGGACCTCGACGAGCTCGAGCGCGCTACCCTGCTCGCCGACTCGTGGGCGGCGCTGTTTGCGAGCCGCATCAGCTGGACAGACTTCTTGGCCATTGCCAAGGGGCTCCAGGGGCTCAACGACCCCACCCCGTGGGCGACCGTCGCGAGTGCCTTTAACTACGTAAACCGTGTAATTTACGGTCAGGCCAAGGAATCGGTCCTCGCCGAACAGGCTCGCGAAATCTTCGCCCCCGAGTGGGCCAAGCTGGGCTGGGACGCCAAGTCCGGTGAGGACGAACTCACGCCGCAGTTGCGCGCCACCGTCTTGGGGGTCATGGGCAACATCGTCAAGGATGACGCGGTTATCGCCGAGGCCATCCGTCGCTACGAGGCCGATGACATGGACGGAAACCTCGCTCGCACGATCCTCTCGATTGTGGCCGGTCAGGACCGCGAGGGTGACTACGAGGAGTTCCTCAAGCGTTACGACAACGCGCCAGACCCTCAGACCGAGCAGCGCTACCTCATTGGCCTTGGTGCATTCAACGCCGAAAAGACTGCGCTGGACGCCGCCGAGAAGGCCTTCACCAAGTTCCGCAACCAGGACTCGGCAATCTTGCTCGGCTTCTTGTCAACCAACAAAGTCACCGGTCGCAAGATTTGGGAGTTCATCTCCAAGCGCTGGGATGAGGCCATGGAGAAATTCCCATTGAACACTCACTCCCGCTTGGCTATGGGTATTCCGACCTTCTTCCAGGACGAGGCCTTCGCCGACACGGTTGAAAAGTTCCACAACGACCACCCACTAGGTGGCGAACAACGAACTATTCAACAACAGATTGAGCGCATGCGAGTTGGTTTGGCTTTCGCTTCATCGATCCGTAGCCAGTTCTAGGGAACTCAATGTCAATCGGAGGTTTTCTCGGCATCGTGGGAATTATGTTCCTGCTGGAATTACCCGACAAGACCATGATCGCCACCGTGGTGATGTCTACCAAGGCACGCCCGTTGGCGGTCTCGATTGGCGCGGCCAGCGCCTTTATTGTTCAGATGGCGCTGGCCTGTGCAGCCGGTGGTCTCTTGACTTTATTGCCGAGCCACATCAAAGAGCTAATTATTGGAGTCCTCTTCCTCGCTGGTGCGGCCTATTTGTTGCTAGCCAAGGAAAAAGAGGTCGAAGAAGAAGGTGCGCGCGAGGCCGAACCAGAACGCCGCGCCACTTTTTTGCGTGAATCCTTGACGGCCTTTGGGGTCATCTTTATTGGAGAATTTGGTGACTTAACCCAAATTCAAGCGGCGAACTTGGTGGCCAAAACTCACCAGCCCGTTCTCGTCTTTGCGGCCTCCTCAATTGGTTTAGTTGCCGTTACCTTCTTGGCTAGTTACGGCGGCAGTTTCATTCTGCGCAAAGTTCCCCTGGCGCTGGTTCGTAAATTTGGCGGTGTGGTCTTTGCCATCCTCGGCCTCTACACGTTGATTCACCTACTCGTCGCGTGAACCGCGTAGCGGAACTCTTGGCCCTGGCCGATCAGGTAACTGGTTTTATGCCCAGTGATGAAGGTCGAGCTCTTTTTGACAACGCCCTGTTGCACGGCGCTCGCAAGCCGAACGGAACCTGGCTCGAGATTGGTGCGTACTGCGGCAAGTCGAGCATTTACCTCGGGGCCGCTGCTGAACAGGGCAGCTGTCTGCTCTACTCACTTGATCATCACCACGGGTCCGAAGAGAATCAGGCTGGTTGGCCCTACCACGACCCAACCTTGGTGGACCTCGAAGATGGCCGACTCAATACGCTTCCCCACTGGCAACGAAATATTGCCAAGGCGAGGTTGGAAGACTCTGTGGTGGCGTTGGTTGGTGAGTCTTCAATTATCGCCAAGCATTTCGCACAACCTTTAGACCTACTGTTTATTGATGGCGGTCACGGTCATGACGTTGCGTGGCGAGACTTTCAGTTATGGGCCCGCAAAATCACCGTTGGGGGCTTTTTGATCATTCACGACGTGTTCGCCAATCCCGCCGATGGTGGTCAGGTTCCCTACGAAATCTACCGAACCGCCGTCCAAAGTGGGGTGTTTGTCGACGTCGCCGAGGTGGGGTCGCTACGAGTTACGGTGCGAATCCGCTAACAAAGCGAACAGCTGAACTCGCCCAATTCCCGAGCGTGGCTCGTCAAGATGTCATGGGCTGGAGAAATCTTCTCGATCGCGTCCATCGCTAGAACAACAGCGGCCGCACTGTAACTACTTACTTCATGGAGCGGGAAGGTGCGTCCCGACTCGTGTCCAATTCCGGTGTAAAAAAGGCCATCCGGCGCCCTAAACCTTTCGAGGCCCGACAACAGCTCCCTAGCGGAAGCCAATTCACCAACACCTGCCAAGGTCAGTGCGTATTCTGCCGTCTCAGCAGTGGTTACCCACTCGGAATTCGAAACGCACCGCACTCCGAAGTCCTGAACCAAGAACAAATCTTCAAACTTCTGGCGATATTCGCGAGTAAGTGACACTGCTCCACACAGTGATGGGTAGTACCAGTCCATGGCGAATTCTCGCTTGTTGGCGAAACGATTTTGGTGTTCCTTGACGCGGTGCCTAAGTCCGCTTAGCTTCTCCGGAGCAATCGCGGCTTTCTGACCAAGTTCCTCGGCAAGTTTGTTGGCGCAGAGAAGTGAATGAAGGAGTGATGAGGAACCGGTGAGGAGTGAAAAACTCTCTGTTCGACCACGTGAGTCAATTGACCACGGCACGTATCCCGCGTCATCCACGTGGGCTTCAATGCAGCGCAGCGCCCGTTCGAGAGTTGGCCACATCTCGTCGATGAAGGCCCTGTCAGCAGTTATCCGCCAGTACTGGAAGAGCCCGGTGGCGAGATAGCCAATGACATTAAAGTCAATTCTCGAAGAGTGCACGCAGTCGGTTCGGTAATAATGGAACCACGAACCATCCCCCAGTTGGTGGTCGCGTAACCACCGATACCCCGATTGGGCCGCCTCAAAATCGCCCGCCACCGTGAAAGCCATGAGAACTTCCACGTGATTCCACGGATCCCCAATTCCATTGGGGGTCTGCAGCACTAGGCCGTTGGGCAACTGAAACCGTCTCAGTTGAGCGGCAATCTGATTCAGATCCAACACCACTAGCGCTCTCCTAGTTTCGTGGCATAAATCACCAAGGATTTACCTACTACGGGCGAGAGCAGGGATTCCAAGAGGCGAGTCACCCAAGGGGCTTTCATGATGTCCCACACCAAAAACTGGTGGTACCGCCTCACTAGCCAGTGTCCATCATTTTCAGTACCGACAAGACACTTCAGCCACCAATAGGGTGTGTGTAGCCCATGGACGTACTCGTGACCATCGATTCTGAATCCAACCTCAACTAGTAAATCTTCAAGTCGGGTTCGACGGTAAATCCGAATATGGCCTCCGGGAACATTGTGATAGTCGTCAGAGAGAGCCCAATTAATCTTCTCGGGCCAAGTCCTTGGTACCGTCAAAGCAATTCGACCACCAACCTTCACCACCCGAGAAAGCTCGCTCAGGGCCAGCGATTCATCAGCGATGTGCTCCATCACCTCAGAACAAATTAAGAGGTCAAAGGTCGAATCCGAAAATGGCAGAGCCAGCACATCGCCGCGGATTGCTTCAGCGTTGGCGTTGGCAGGAATCTCGCCCACCTCTCGCATGGCGTAAAACATGCCGCTGACCGATTCCATCTCGGCTTGACCTGAATCAAGGGCTACCACTTTGGCTCCGCGTCGAAGTGCGGCAAAGGCGTGCCGTCCAAAACCGGCGCCGAGATCGAGCACCACTTCCCCACTCGTAAGGGTCAAGCGGTCTAAATCAGCGGTCAGCATCAGTTGAAGGTCATTGCCAACGGCAAGGCGGTCTCATTAACGAGCGCCAGATAACAAGCTTCCGTTCCTCGGGCGGTTACCTCCCAGGTAAATCGGCTCAAAACTCGATTACGACCCGCCGCCCCAATCCGCTCTCGCAGTTCCGGCTCGTCCAAGAGCTTCATCATGGCCGACGCCAGCGCGGAGGGGCTGTCAGGCTCCACGAGGAGCCCCATAACGCCGTTCTCTCCCACCACCTCGGGCAAGGCTCCGCCAGTGGTGGCAATCAGCGGCACCCCACAACTCATCGCTTCGATTGCCGGCAAGCTGAAACCCTCGTACAGACTCGGCACAACGGCGATTTCTGCTTCCGCGTATTTACCGGCCATCTCCTCATCGCTTACCCCGCTCACCGTGTGCACGACCTCAGTGAGATTGAGGCGGACCAATGCTTCGGCGATTGGTCCATCAGGCTTTGGATTCCCAATTACCGTCAAGGTGATGGCGTGCGTTTTGCGTACTTGCGCTACGGCCTCTAAGAGCGGCACTAGCCCCTTCATGGGTTGGTCGCTGCTAGTCGTCACAATAATGCGGCCCGGAATCTTGAGGATTGAGGAGTTGGGTCGGAAAATATCGTGGTCAACGCCCACGGGCACCACCGTCAATTTCTCTAGCGGTACACCCATCTGAGCGTTGATGTCAACCTTCGAGTTATGCGAGACCGTCACTACCGCCGGCAATGACCTCAGGACCTTGATCTGCATTGCGAGGAAGGAATACCACCGCTGCGCACCAACCCGGGCCCAACGAGAGGTTGCGTGACTCACCGCAATGTCTCGATCAACGGTGATTGGATGATGCAAGGTTTCGAGAACGATCCAGCCACTCTTTTTGAGGCGTTCGATTCCGTACCCCATTGTCTGGTTGTCATGAATGAGATCAAACTCACTCCGCCGAGCATTCAGAATCTTTTCGACACGCATTGCGAAGGCCCGAGGTTCTGCGAAGTGGCCTAATCGGGTTGATACGAGCTCCACGAAATCAGCGAAGGTGCGAATTTCTGAAACCAGCGGCCACCGAAATGGGTCCGGAGAGCGGTAGAGGTCCAGGCTCGGTACCGGCACGAAACCCACGCCTTCATCAATCTCGGGCCACGGAGGGCCGGAAAAGACAGTGACGCTGTGTCCCAACTTCATGAGCTCACGTGAGAGATGACGGGTATAAACACCTTGCCCCCCACAGGTTGGGTTGCCTCGGTAGACCAAGAGCGCAATTCGAAGTTTCCCTGGTTGTGGCGCCTCAGCCACTCGAGGCGTCGGTTTTACCTGCTGTTTCGTAATTTCACTGGACTCTTGGCGAGTGAATTTGCGCGCGCCGGGGACAGACATTGTTTCAACTTTAGGGGTTTTGCGCGGTGACAGCCTCCACAAATGCTGTCTTGTAAGCGATAGCGTCAAATAGTGAGCCAAACCGAGATATCCGAATGAAATTCTTCATTTGCCCCGCTTGCCAATTGCCAACGGTGGCCATTGGCCAGTTTGAGCGCGAGCGGTCAGTTTGCCGAATCTGTAAATCGACCGCCCGCGAACGCGCCGTTGCCAAGGCCATGCGCCAAGCAATGGTGTTGTGTCCGAACGCCGAACGAGTGATTGGCGTTTCCGATGGTAGGTGGATGGCGCGATTCGCCACCAAGTTATTTGGCGATCGATACTCCAACCATCACTACCATCAAGAGCCTCGACTCGATATTGTCGAACCGGATCAATCACTCTTCAATTCTGCCGACATAGTGAGTTGCTGTGAAGTACTCGAGCACATTGAGCCACCGGCAAACCGAGCCTTCGTTGGGCTCTTCAATATATTGAAGCCAGGTGGCATTGCAGTGTTATCGGTGCCCCACACTCGCGCCGGTGATGCGCATGCGGAACACTTCCCGGTTATGACCAATACCAAACTGGAGATGGAGCCCTCTCCTACGTGGACGGGATACACGCCTGACGGAAAGTTCCATTCATTCGGCGACTTGATTTTTCACGGTGGACTTGGATCAACTCTCGAATTTCGAATGTACTCAGAGGACAGTTTCCGCCGACATCTCGAGGATGCCGGCTTTACCATCATCGAGGTACTCACCAATGACCGTCTCCACGGGATTGTTTGGGGACCATGGAGCCGAGTTTGGCTCGCCCAAAAACCCGCTTAACGCGCTTCGCGTAGCTCTTTGTGACTCTTGCGACTGGCCGGCAATTGAATGAAAAGCCACAGACCGGCTAGCAATGTCACCACAGCACCGCAGCCCATCCCAATGCGGGGATTGGTGAGCCCGACAATCAGTCCAACCAGCGGGGCTCCAATTGGTGTGGTGCCCAAGAAAGCGGTGCCGTGCAGGCTCATGACTCGCCCTCGCATCTCCTCTGAGGAGTTCAATTGCAGGGTTGCATTGGCCGTAGAGACAAAGGCAATTGAAAACGCACCCATGGGAACCATTGAAATCTCCGCGATGAGGAGTGAAGGGGAAACCGCCACAATGGCCATGAGAACGCCGAAAGCGGTCGCTAAAACTGCGAGCAACTTAGGGGTGGGGCGTTGGCGGTGAGCTACGTAGAGGCCCCCAATAACCGCCCCTAGCCCCATCGCCCCCATTAAGGCGCCATAACCGGTAGCCGAGTGATCGTGAAAGGTCTGCGTGGCGAGTAACGGCAGGGTAACGGTGAAGTTAAATGCGAAGAGCCCGATAAGTGCGACCGCCACAATTGTGTTTCGCAACAAGAGAGTCGAGGCGACATACTTGATGCCCTTTAACATTTGGCCCTTCTCGCGCGTTACCGTGCGCAGAGGGTTGAAATCCTTGGCTCGCATCATGGCCAGCGCAACTAGTACCGCTACGTACGATATGGCATTGGCGTAGAAACAAGTAGCGATGCCAAAGATTGCGATGGTGGCTGCGGCAACGGCGGGTCCAATAACTCGACCCGAGTTCATTAAAACTCCGTTCAAACTAACGGCATTGGCAATCAGGTCGCGACCCACCATTTCTTGAACGAAAGCCTGGCGGGCCGGAACGTCGAACAGATTGACAATGCCGAGCCCGAACGCAATGAGATAGACCGTAAGCACATTGACGTGGTGAATCGAAACCAAAACTCCGAGAGTGAGCGCAAGCAAGCCGGCCGCGGTTTGAGTTGCGTACAAAATGGGTCGCTTGAAATGGCGGTCCGCCACCACCCCGCCGTAGGACCCAATTACGAGCATTGGCACATACTGAAGAGCAATCGCGAAACCGAGATCAACAGAGGAGCCGGTGAGTTTTAGAACTAACCAACCTTGAGCCACCGACTGCATCCATGACCCGGAAAAGGAAATGAGCTGACCAATGAAATACAGCCGGAAATTACGGACTTTAAGTGCTGCGAAAGTTCGAGCCGAGAAATTACGGGCAGCGCTCATTCGCCCAAGAGTCTTTCCAGCAACGCGACCATTTCTTCTGCTTTGTGCAGTTCCTTTGTGGATAAGTCGCTGAGTTTAGAATTTAAGAATTGGGTTTTGCGATCTCGAATTTCGTTTAGCGCCCTCTTACCCTGAGGAGAGATAGCTACTCGAGTTGTTCGCCTATCGTTTTCGTCGGTTTTTTGCACAATGTGGCCGGACTCTTGCAGTCCCTTGACCAGGCGGGTAACTGATGGTGGCTGGATTTGCTCAGCGGCCGCAAGCTCACCCAGACTCGGAGCATCAAGCATCTCGATCGTGGCCAGCATTGACGCTTGAGCCGGTGAAATCTCGCCCAAGGAGGTCGCGCGCAGACGACGATTCATTCGTGTCACGGCTTGACGCAGGCGAGCGGCGAGTTCAGCGGAAGGAGTCGGTTTCATTAGTTAGCCTAACTAAATAATAACCGAACAAACTAAATTCGTGTCCGTAGGGATAGGTTCAGCTCGGGCGATATTTGGGAACGTAGCCGCCAGCGCCCAGAAGCTGGGAACCTTCGATGTCGTCAGTCTCTTGGACCCCACCAATTACTTCAGTGACCCAAGGAAGGCGGTCTTTTAAGATTCGCTCCACCCCACCCGACAGGGTGTCCTCGGCAATTGCACAACTCGAACATGCACCTTGAAGTTCAACCTCTACGATTCCGGCTTCCACATCGCATCGAACGAGGACGATCTCTCCACCGTCTGCTTGGACCATAGGGCGTAGTAACTCCATCAGAGAGTTGAGGGCCTTCAGTCGGTCAGCGCGTACTTGGTCGGTCAGGATTTCCACCTCTCCATTTTGCCCGAAAATCGCTCCCACGTGACCTATTGATCCTTTGGCGTGCTGGCCTCGTCAAAGGCTCGCAAGGCTCGTGGGCCCCAAACGGTACCCGGGCCACCATTCATCATGATTACTACTCCCGCGGTTTCGGCCACCTGCTCACGGGTGACTCCCGCTCGAACAGCCGCTCGAGCGTGGGCACCAATGCAACCATCACATTCTCGAGTCATGGCAATAGCTAAGGCAATTAGTTCTTTTTGGGCGATGCTGACCGCCCCATCAACCATCACCGCCTTGTGAAGTTCCCCATACCCCCTCATGACATCCGGTATTAAGGTTCGAAGTTCTTTAGCTGGTTCTCGCAGCTCGTCTCGAATGTGGTCAATGTGGTCCATATTTACCTCCGATTTGACCCTACTTGTCCAGCGTCTCTTTTGCATCGACTCGTAGAATGTCGGTATGAGTGTGATTGATGAATTGCTAAGCCATAACCGCAACTATGTTGCGCAACACGGGCACCGTGAACTACCGACCATGCCTCAACTGCACTTGGCAGTTTTAACCTGCATGGATTCACGCCTCGATCTCTTCGGTGCGCTTGGACTTAACCTCGGTGAGGCCCACCTCATCAGAAATGCCGGTGGCCTCGCGACTGACGATGCGGTTCGCTCGCTGCTACTAAGCCAGTACCTATTAAAGACTCAGGCGGTAATGGTGATTCATCACACTCGCTGCGGCCTCGAAACGTTTGAAGAGGACAAACTTCTCGTTGAGCTCGAACAAGTTAAGGGTTCTAGGCCCCCATTCACTCTTGGTGCCTACAGTGACGTTGACCAGAGTGTGCGCGAAACTATGGCGACTCTGCAGGCCAGCCCTTTTGTCGAGAAGATCGAAATCCGTGGCTTCGTCTTCAATGTCGATGATGGAGATCTTCGAGAGATCTTCGAGCTTTAGCGCCCTAGCTCGCCAGAGCGATAGTGGCGACGGCAGAGCACTTGGTAGTGAACTTCGTCCGAGCCTCCCGCATCACCAATAACAATCTGGTCCCCGCCGCGGGCAATCACGCCGTTGACGATTCGAGCGTTGCATCGGCCTCGGCCACCGCACCAACACGAGGTTGTAAGGGGTAATTCTTGCGAACGGTCCGAGATGGCGAACAAGCGCTGCGAGCCAGGGAATACGTTGAGCATAAAGTCGGCCGAAAGTCCAAAGGCGTGGACGTTAATTTCCTCATCATCCACCAGGCGAGCAATTTCATCAATCTGATCCATCGAGCAGAACTGAGCCTCGTCAATAACCAATATTTTGACATTTTGCTTCTTCAACTCGGCAACGAATTCAGTGAGGGGTTCGCCAGGTTCGATGGCGGTCGCTGAGGCCTCAATACCGATGCGGCTAGTCACAACGCCGGTATTTGAGCGGTCGCCAAAGGTCCACAAAGCCACGTCATCACGACTCTCACGAAGTTGCCAGCACAGTTGAAGGGCGAGTGTGGACTTGCCAGCTGCCATGGTGCCATAGGTGAAGGAGAGTTCTGCCATATCGAGCCCTTACCCTACTTCGCGGTTTCGTGGTCGGCGAGCCAGGCCAGGATGACGTCGACCGAGGGTGAGGTGGCGGGCCCGAACTGTTCGGTCGCCAGTGCTGCCCCAGCGTTTGCGATGCGTGCCGCTCGGGTGGGAGATTCGCCCCGGGCCAATTCAGCCAAAAAGATTCCGTTGTGGGTATCGCCGGCTCCAGTGGTGTCAACTGTTTGCACGTGGAAACCTGGCACCTGCGTCACCGAGTCGCCGCTAATGACCCAGCATCCCTCCGCGCCAACTCGCAGAATGACATCCAAGCTCATTCCTGCCAATTCAGAAACAACCTCAGCCATATCGACTTTGCCCGACAGATACTGGGCCTCTCGCTCATTACACAGCAGCCAATTTGTGCGTGACACCGCTCGTCGTAAGTTTGCTGCCGGAATATCCTCTACGCGGATTGCTGGATCGAAGGCGACGATGACCTCTTTGTCGAGATCTTCAATCCACGAAAGAATCGCACTGGCTTGCGGTTCGTACATGACGTTGTAACCCGAGACCAGAACGAAATCTCCTGGTAGAGGAGCCACTTGATGCAGCTCCGCTGCGCCCAGCTCCACCTCTGAACCCGTCGCGGTAATAAAGGTTCGCTCTCCGCTGGGCTCGACAAGGGTGACGCAATACCCCGTGTCGAGAGTGTGAATTCGCGGGAGCGGAGCGGAGATTCCGTCTCGGTCCAACGCCTCGCTGGCCAAGTCGCTGAACGGTCCCGTCCCCAGGGTGCCCACGTAAACCGATTGCAATCCACATCGACTAGCGGCGCTCATAGCGTTGTAGCCTCCGCCGGCCGTAAAGAGTCGATCATCGGCGAGGACGTCCCCACCCTTTTGTGGGATGTGAGCGACTTTCATAATCACGTCCACCATCACGGTGTCGAGGCAGTACAAGAGTGGGTGCTCCATGCTCAGCAACCTTAGTTAATCGCTCACCACCCAAGAAGACCTTCCACAATCGGCCCGCAACGAATAGAATGAGGTTGAAGCCACCCAAGGAGTTTCATGCGCATTGGTATTCTCACCGCCGGCGGAGACGCTCCTGGATTGAACGCCGCCATTCGGGCAGCGGGTGAATTAGCTTTGCGCGATGGCCACGACGTCATTGGTGTGGCTAACGGGTGGGCTGGACTCGTACATGAATTTACCGCTTCCCCACTCTACGACCGCGATCTTCGAGGAATTATCGGCCAGGGTGGCACCCTATTAGGAACTGAGCGTTTCGACCTTGACCACCCGGCGGGCGGTCGTGACCGCGTGCTCGAATCAATAGGTGAGAACCTTGATGCCCTCATCGCCATCGGGGGTGACGGCACTCAAAGAATTTCCAGCTGGCTAGCCGATCGGGGCGCCCCGATCGTTGGTGTGCCGAAGACCCTCGACAATGACCTGCTTGGCACCGATTACTGCATTGGCTTTGACACGGCAATTTCTATTGTCGCCGAATCGCTCGACCGCCTGTACACGACCGCTGCCTCGCACCATCGAGTAATGGTCGTTGAGACAATGGGCCGCTCAACTGGCTGGGTGGCCGCACTGGGTGGGCTCGCTGGCGGTGCGGATCTCGTAGTTGTACCAGAATTTCCAATGACGATCGAAGAGATTATTGAGCACGTAAATCACCGCCGTCGCAACGGATTGATGTTCTCGATTATCGCCGTAGCTGAAGGTGTTCACCTCGATACCCTTGGTGGCGTCGAGTCTTCGCGACTCAGTACTGAGGGAATCGGCGGAGTTCGCCTCGCCACACGCGGAGTTGGAAACTTCCTAGCCAACAAGCTCGAAGAGCTCGCCGGATTCGATGTCCGCACCACCGTACTGGGCCACCTCCAACGTGGAGGAGCTCCAACCGCCCACGACCGTATTTGGGCGACACGAGTTGGTGCTGGGGCCTACAAGGCGGTCATTGAACAAAAGTTCGGCACTATTCCAGTAGTGCGCAACAATCAGGTGACCCTGGTGCCCCTTACTGAAGTTGCGGGAGGCCAGCGAAAGTTACCTCGCGAAATATACGACCTCTGCTCTATTTTCTTTTAAATCACCGCTAGTCGCCACACCACGGTGACTAAGACCAACGGGGCAATCCACAAGTACCGACGAAGCTCTTTGGTGGTAGATCCTCGGAGGAATCCAAACCAGATCAACACTAAGGGAACGGTGGCATACCGGTTATCGAATGGCACTTGCCAGCCGCGCTGGGTTTCACAGATGAAGAGAAGCGAAAAGGCCGTGATGATTATTCGCTCGAGAGGGCTGAATAATTCACGACGACGCACTGTGATAACCAACAACGTCGCCGTGACTAGGGTTTCGACGCTGTAGAGAATGCACTTAGCAACGACGTGGAGTTGGAGTGAGGGAAGCCAACGTCCGGCCCCGTGTAAGAAGCCCCAGAAGGGCCAGCCCAAGTCTCCAGTGCCAGACGAGCTGGCGAGCGGGAAGGTGCCAAGGATTTGGTGGGCAATCACCTGCCAGAGAATGAAAACGATACCCGGAACGACCCAGGCAACCTCTTGCCACGAAATCTTTCGTTTTCTTAGAGCAATGTCGAACATGCTCAGCACTCCGAGACAAACCGCGGCCAAGATATTGGTCTCTCTGGTCAGGCTCGCAAGGGACCAGGCCAGCGCCACCAGCCAGAATTGTTGTCGGCGTAATGCCAGGAGCCCCGCAACCACGAGTAAAGCGGAGAATATTTCCGTGAGGTCTCGACTCAGTGAACCAACGAGGCCCGGTACCAGCAACACCACCAGCGCCCAATAGGGCGAGCGATTAATTTCGCGACATACCCGAACGGCTACATAGGTAAGTGCAACCAGAGCCACAATATTTGCGAGTACTAACCCGACACTGACCCACCGCGGATGACCGAGGGCGAAAACCCAGCTAACCACCGGATAAAAGATTCGGTTATCACGCAGGGCATGATCAATCGGTATGCCGAACAGGGGTGCCAGATGAATATTGAATGGGTCAGCGGCGAGCCGCCAGTAAAACTGGCCGTCGTAACCGGAATTTGGAAAATGGTGCAGGAAGTGATTACTCGGCCCGGTCCAACGGATGCCCGCTACGACAAA
Source organism: uncultured Actinomycetes bacterium (assembly GCA_903825035.1). GTDB lineage: Bacteria > Actinomycetota > Acidimicrobiia > Acidimicrobiales > RAAP-2 > RAAP-2. The sequence continues at coordinate 151,777 of CAIJYV010000026.1, forward strand.
GCGTGACAAATCGCCTTTCGCTGCAACAAAGAGTCTCACGAGGACAAAACCGACACTCCCGAGCCCCGCCAAAAACAGCGTGACGAGCTCCTGTTTCGCCCTCGTTGGCGTCTGCACTAGTTTCCGCCGGGGAAGATGGCGCTAGTGGCGAAAGGAGTCACCCAGAGAGCGAATCCAATGCCAAGGGCCAACGCGCCAATTTCGGCAAATTGCCGTAGGCCTGCGCCAGCAATCTCTCGACGTTTCTTACCCACCCAGTCGGCCGTCGCTTCTCGGCCAGTTTCAACTATGTGACCCAAGACGTGGACGGACATTGCGCAAAACCATAGAACAAACGATGCTTTGTGAATGAACAACAGCGTGTTGTGCATGCTCGTAGGGGCGATGACCACAAGGAACAACCCCGAAAAAATGACCACCATCGTCAGCACGACAACGAAAGGTCCAAGTAGTCGGAGGATTATTTGAGGTGGCCCCTTGCGAACATACTGGGGCGTTCCCCAGTAGTACTTGGCGAATCGCCATGTAGTGGACCCCGCCTTCACTACGGAGACGGGAATAAGGAGGGTGCCAATAAAAACGTGCAGGCTTAAGTGGGCCCGTACGCCCAATAAAGTAATTCCCTCGAGGAAAAACAACAGGAGGAGGATTGCGGCGAGCGCGGTAGTGAGTCGCGAGTTACCTTCAACGCCTCCGGTTAAGACCGGTTCGTGTTCGCGTGCTCGGCGTGGAGATCCAGACATGGTTTTCCTTTCCTGGAAATGCTCTAGGGACAGTTTAGGAAACTTAGAACTCACAGAGTTACCTATGCGTAAGAGGCTGAGATTCGCTTGAGAGCGCCCTAGTACGATGTAATCTCATCCGCAATTATTCGGAAGGTCTGTCATGAACTCCCCCAGCGCTTCGTATTCGATCACCATTCGAATTGGCCTCGACTCCGGCGGCATTATTCCAGAGGTTTCGCGCACCATTGCGGAAAACGACGGGCTGGTAACCGCCCTCGACGTAACCGAGCCAATCGATGGCCGAATGACCATTGACGTGACCTGTAACGCGGCCAATGAGGCCCACGCCGAAAGACTTGGAGAAGTGGTTGACGCTCTCGATGGGGCCAACGTCGTTGCGGTGAGCGACCGCACCTTCTTGATGCACCGTGGCGGAGTGATTGGCATAGCTCCCAAAGTGGCACTGGAGTCTCGTGACGACCTCTCAATGGCCTACACGCCGGGCGTAGCCCGTATTTCGGCCGCGATTGCCAAGGACAAGAAGCTTGCTCGCAAATTAACTATTAAGCGCAACACCGTCGCGGTGGTCACCGACGGCTCAGCGGTACTCGGGCTCGGCAACATTGGCCCCGAAGCGGCGTTGCCCGTAATGGAGGGTAAGGCCCTCTTGTTCAAGCGCTTCGCCAACATCGACGCCTGGCCGGTTTGTCTCGACACCCAAGATACCGAGGAGATTATCGCTATCGTAAAAGCAATTTCGCCCTCCTACGGTGGCATCAATCTTGAAGACATCGCCGCTCCACGTTGTTTTGAAATCGAGGAACGACTCCGCGAAGCTCTCGATATTCCCGTCTTCCATGATGATCAGCACGGTACCGCCGTTGTTGTCTACGCCGCGCTCCTTAACGCACTACGCGTTGTCGGAAAGCAGATGACTGACACTCGCGTGGCACTACTTGGTGCCGGAGCAGCTGGTATGGCTATCGCGAAATTGCTTCTGGCTGAAGGAGTCGCTGACATCGTGGCGTGTGACCGCGAGGGCATCTTGGATGCCGAGGTTCAAGATCTAGACCGTGACCGCCTCTGGCTCGCCCAAAACACAAATAAGGATGGTCGCAAGGGCGATATCGCCGAAGCCATGCGAGGCGCCGACATTTTCATTGGCGTTTCAAGTTCGAATCTCATCACCGAAGAGCACTTACAGCTGATGGCTGAGAAGTCCATTGTGTTTGCACTTGCCAACCCTGACCCAGAAATTGAGCCACTCATCGCCCGTAAGTACGCCGCGATTGTTGCGACAGGTCGAAGTGACGAGCCAAACCAAATTAACAACGTGCTGGCCTTCCCCGGAATCTTCCGAGGCATGCTCGATGTGGGCGCCAGCAAGATCACTACTGAGGTCGAGCTCGCCGCGGGACGCGCCATCGCTGACTCCGTAAGTTCTGATGAGCTGTCAGCCGACTACATCGTTCCGACCGTGTTTAACCCCAACGTCGTTAAGGCCGTAGCCGCTGCCGTTCAAAAGGCAGCCCGAAAGAGCTAAATCTTAAAAGCAGCGGGCACTGCGGAGATTTTAGGAATCCGCATTCGCGCTGTCGCACATCCTGGGCTGGGGTGATAGTAGGCCGCAATGCCCAGGTCACAGGCAACTGACAAAAACATGAATGCATCCTCAGCGCTAAAACTCCATTGATCAACGAGTAATCGCATGGCCTCGTCGCAGGCGGCGTTCAGTGCGTCGTCAATATTGTCAGGCGAGGTTCCGTGGGTGTAGATAGAGTCTGCCGTCTCAGTAATTGGCCATTCACTTCGTCGCCCCTTGATTAGGTCCACCGAAATGATCCCAGTTCCACCAATTTCTACGCCAGTTCCGCAAATCTCACCATCGCCCATTGAGGCATGCATGTCACCGATTGCGAGTTGTCCTCCTGATTGGAAAACGGGGAGGTGGACCACCGCTCCGATTCCATTCATGTGGTCATCGAGGTTGCCGCCGTGCTTGCCGGATTCAAAGGTGGAAATATTTCCCGAGGCCGGTGATACACCAATAACACCGAACATTGGTCGAACAGGAAATTTCACTCGCTCGTTCATTGAAATTTCGCCGTTGGCTACTTGATAGATGCGGGTCACGGGGCTCTGGACCTTTTCGTGTAGTTGTCCCCAGCCAGGAATTGTCATCGAAGCTCCCTGGGCGTTTGGCCGTATGTCTAACAAGCGAACGCTCAGCATGTCTCCTGGTTCGGCCCCGTTCACCGCGATTGGGCCGGTGGCGGAGTTGATTCGGTTTAAATCCAGTTTGTCGAGCGTGTCTGACTCACTCGTCACCTGTCCGGTAAAGCAGTCCCACGTTTCAATTTCAATAACGGCACCCGGATCGACTCGAAGAGCAGGTTCGTTGTTCTCGTCAAAGGACCATATGCTCGTGTCCCGATCCAGCTTGTAGGTTGGCTCCACAGCCCCTCCTTTACAAATATCTACGAGTTTGGCACAGTGAATCAGGGAAAATAATGCCAAATGTTGCGATTATTTAACCTGCCAAGTTGGTGTTCGTTAACCTGCGCCTCGTACATTTGGGGTAGCTACAGGAGGCCCATGAAAGCGTTCCGCACCACCCTTACCGCCCTACTTATTGGATTCGGAATTGTGTCAATTCCGCTCTCCGCGAGCGCGGCCGTGAAAGTCAAAATCAGCTTCACGACACCATCTCCAACCTCTCTCGTGGTACTCGGGAGCTTCACCCCAAGCGCCACGAGCACCTCGGGACATACCCTCGGTACCGGTATTACCGCCTCAATTAATAGCGGTTCTGCCAGCGTTTGCACCATGGCCACCGATGGAAGCTACGCGGTGACCTTTGTTGCGGTCGGCCAGTGTCTCATCACCTACGTTGACTCACCAACCTCTCTCACCTTGCAAGGGGTGGCTCATCAGGCCCTAAAGATTCAGGCCGTTACTACCGGTGGACCCACGATTAGTGGGTACGCCAATGTGGGCAACGTCATCACTGGATCAATTGGCACATGGGATGCGGCCTGCACTTCATTCACCTATGACTGGGTTGCCAACGGGGTCGCGGACCTGGCGAATCAAATTCCCGCGAGTGACGGCACCACCGATCCCTACACGGTGCCGCTTTCATTGCTCAACAAACATTTGCGCCTGCGGGTTGTAGCCACGTGCACAATAAACGGACTGAGCACGCCGATTGTGCGAGTAAGCCAAGTTTCGCTGGTTCGTATGGCGTTCAAAATAACAACCACTCAGCCCGCCATTACCGGCAATACGGTCCATGGGAACGAATTGACGGCGACACTGACTAACTGGACCCCTGGCGTTACTTTGAGTTATCAATGGTTCAGTGCGGGAGTGGCAATCCCTGGAGCCACCCACAGCACCTACACGACCAGCGGTACTGATGCGGGCCGACACCTACGGGTGCAGGTCACTGCTTCAAAAACCGGTTACCGAACAATTATGCGGCTTTCCAAGTTGGTGCTAATCAAATAGTTGATACAAACGCAAAGAGCCGGCAACCGATAGGTTGCCGGCTCTTTGCGTGTTGAAAACTACGCCGTTTCGAGTCCGTGGGCCAGCTTGGCCCCAACTGATTCACTGCGAGGCATTGCCAGCAAGGCGCCCACAACTCCAATAAGAACGTAAATCCCCACGTAAATGATGTAGGTACTGCCTGGGAACGACTGCCCCGGCTTGATTGATTCCCAAACGCCGTACCCCATGACTACCGCCCCAAGGTATGGGACAACCACATGACGCAGGACGTTGAAGTTTGCGCGATCTTTCTTCAAAATGAAGACCGGGAGTAACAAACTGCATAAGGTGTAGACAATCAACAGCGGAACGGTCGAGATACCCGCCTCATCCGCTGAAATCGTGGCCGCATTGTGAAGGATGAGGTCCAGCACAACTGTCACCAGCAAGGTTCCGCCAACGTACACCAGCATCGCAACGTAAGGAACACCAGTCTTTGGTGACACCTTCGATACCGAAGCCGGCAGCAGTCCGGCGCGTGCACCGTGATAAATGTAGCGAGTTCCAGGCAACGATGCGGCAATTATGCCACCCAAGGCGCTTGAGAGTCCGATGATGAACATCAAGAAATTAAGCCACGGAGCAAAGTGTTGGCTCAATGTCGTGAAAGGAGATGGGTCCGCGTAAGTAGAAAGAATGTGAATTCCGTGGTTGGCGCCATAGATGTGGGCAAAACCCACTACGAGCGCATAGGTGGCAATAAAGAACACGACCATGCAAACTAGGACTGAAATCAGAATCGTCCGAGGAATGGTGCGCTTCGGGTCCTTAGCCTCCTCGCCCAACGGTCCTGAGTTCTCCCAGCCCACAAAACCGAAGACGGCGAAGCTGAAGGCCAGGCCGGTCATACCCTTAAATCCCAAACCGTTCACGGTGTGGAATGGTGCGGACATCTGAGAACCGGAACGAATAAACACAATGATTCCAAGAACGACCAGGACTGCGGCCTCGAGGACAAAAAGTGCGAAAGCAATTTTCACCGACACGCCGGTTCCGCGAAGCAGGAAGGGAATCGCGAAGGCTAGGGCCACGATTGAAACCCAAATCCACGACGACGGAGTCCATCCGTAGTGATTCTGCATCCAAGAACCAAAGAATGTCGCTAGGGATGAAATCGACACTGGGTAGGCCAAGAGCAACAGGTAGAAGGTAAAGGAGCCAAAGAACGTTCCTGTGGATCGACTGCGCGTTTCGCCAGCACGAGTAATGAAACTGATGAAACCTCCGGCACTTGGAATTCGCTTGGTGAATTCCACCACACTCATGCCCGTACAGAGAATTGCAACGGCGGCCAGTACAAAAATCCAAGGAGCGGTAGTTCCCATGCTCGCAACTAAGAATGGCACCGTTAGGAACACCGACAACGCAGGCGCAATATTGGCCAAAGTACTAGCACTGGTTTGGAACAGTCCCAATGAATTTCCGGGCAATTGCCCATACTCATCGGCCGTCAAGCCAGATTTTGTTTTTACTTCCCTATTTGACATCTTGCCCCCCTCGGCAACTAGTTACTGCTCTTTCTCTTGGTGACTATTCGTCTCCAAAGACCACGGCACCACTGGAAATGGTGAGATCCACGCTGGTATCGCCGATGCTCGACGATGGGATGGAATACAAATCTTGGTTCAAGACCACAACGTCTGCTTGCTTACCCGTTTCAAGGGTTCCCAGTACGTTCTCGTCTCGGTTGACGTAAGCCACGCCTTGGGTAAAGGCTCGTAAGGCTTCGTCGATGCTTAACGCTTCTTCAGGACGGAATGGCACGGTGCATTCACGTTCACCGGGACGACCATACTTTGGCGCTGCAGTGCGGTTAACTGCCGCGTGCATCTCATAAATGGGATTCGGACTCGATACCGGCCAATCACTCCCAAAGGCAACTCTCGCGCCGTTCGTCTGCAAGGTGTTGATGGAGTACTGCCAGTTCGCCATATCGTCATCGACAAAAGGCAGAGTGAGATCGTCCATTTGTGGGTCATGCATCGCCCAAAGTGGTTGAAAATTCGCCACCACCCCTAACTGGCCAAAGCGCTTCACGTCCTTCGGGTTTACGAACTGGAGGTGAGCCATGTGGTGACGTCCGACCTGGCGCCGAACCTCCGGCAGGCTCTCAATAGCGTCTAATGCGGTACTAATCGCAAAGTCGCCCAGTGTGTGGAAGTGGACTTGAAAGTCTTGATCGTCCAGGGTTCTAACGATTTCCTTTAGTTCGTCGCCGTCGACAAAGAGGGAGCCCTTATGGGTTCCGTTAGCGCCTGGCGCACCAACATAGGCCCGACTCATCGCGGCGGTGAAAGTTTCGCAGACCCCGTCCATCATCATCTTGATACTGGTGGCTCGAAAGAGCCCACCGCCCGCCTGCTCTCGACGACTCTGTAGATGACTCAGCTGCCCAAGACCAGCGCTACGGTCCCACCAAAGCGCGCCACGCACCCGGGCCGTTAACCAGCCCTCCGCCTCGGCTTGGATGTACGCCTCGTAGGTGTCATTGATACCAAGTTCACCGGCGTAGCCAATGCACGCATCTTGCCAGTGCGTTATACCTTCGGAGTGCAGACGTTGCAGTGCCGCACGGAGCCCATCGGCTAGTTCTTCTCGCGAAGTCGGCGGCATGATTTTTGCCACTAGCCCCATCGCTCCGTCGTGGAGCGCGCCAACGGCCTTACCGGTGGGGTCTCGTTCGATTCGACCGTCAAAGGGATCCGACGTGAAGTTGTCGATACCAGCCATTTCAAGCGCGCGCGTGTTAACCCACGCGGAATGGTGGTCTCGGTTAGGTAAAAACGCTGGGCGTCCGCCCGTTACGGAATCTAACTCTTCCGCCGATGGCACACCACCGGGAAATCCCTCCATGGCCCAACCGCCACCCAATACCCAATCGTTTGGACCCAGTTGCTTAGACCATTCGGCAATTTTTGCCAGGTACTCGTACCGGTCGCGAAGTCCGAGAAGGTTGCAGCGCAAACTCTCAAGCCCACCGGAAATTGCATGAACGTGCGCGTCGCCGAAGGCGGGTGATGCCAGACGCCCCTTGAGATCTATAACGCGAGTTTGCGAATTTCTGTACTCGTCTATTTGGACGTCAGATCCCAAAGCCAGAATCGAATTACCGTCGATTGCAATAGCCTGCGCAAAGCCACTCGGGTCGGTTGGGGTCGCGACGCGTCCATTACGCAAGATAAGGGTGGCGAAAGCCGTCATGTTTACTCCCCCGCTAAAACATCTACACGCAATTCAACTACATGACGGCATTTGAATTCGCTATTTGCTCCTCACAGGTTACGCACCAGTAGGAACGAAGTAACACTCTGACTGACGATTTTGTGAGAATCAATTCGCCGAAGGTGTCGTCGCGACCGAAACTACAGCAGGAATCGAGTCCCCAAGGGCATTGGTTGCCACCACTACGAACACGTAGGGGGTTCCATTTGTGAGTCCCGAAACTGAGCAACTTGTCGAAGTTGTCGAGCAGCCCAACTGCCAGCCACCCAGAGCCGAGGTCGAGACAAAAGAACCGTGTTGTGCAAAATCGCTATAGGTGTCGAAATACACGGCGTATTGAGTGATCGGCAATCCACCGGTTCCTGCAGCATTCCACTGAGTAGACACCGATGCGTCGTCCGCCTGCGTCATCGGTGCACTCAAGGGAATCGGAGCGGTGTTTTGCCCCGAGACTTCCAAGATCACACGGCGATTCATTGCGCAGTTGATGTTCAACGCCGTTGGGTATTGAGATGGGTCCTGGGCTGGGTTGCATCCAGAGCCATAGGTAGTGGAGACCCCGTACCCGACCCCAGTGACTGAGATGTTGGTGACATTCAACAACGCCAGTTGCGCGCGAAGGTAAGCGGCCGCCTCATCAGCGCGAGCTTGAGACAGGGTTAGGTTTTGCGAAGCAATACCAGCGTCGTCCGTATAACCGGCCAAGGTAACCGAGGTGTAGTTATTACTCACGAGCCACTGAGCCATGGCTTGTAAGAAGACTTGCTCTACGGCATTGGGCGTAGAGCTGTTGGTCGCGTACGGGAACGTCGCTACTGGCAGCAACCGTGGCGCGAGAGGACGAAGAACCAACATCTGATGATTATTCGAACGAATGATGATTGAGTCGCTGGCGCGAAGAATGTAGTAGTTCGCAGGCGTAAAGGTGAAACTACAGATTGAAAGTGACCCAACTGGTCGACACACCGGGGGCTGGTTACCCGTGATATTCGCGCCATTGAACCAGACAGAGTAACTCGTGGCATTCGAAGTAGTCGAGAAATTAAGTGTCACAGGCAGTTCGAGCATCGTTGGCGTGAGAGCGCCGGTCATGTTGGGGTGCACGGCCACTGGTGTAGTTGCTTGATTCTGCCAAAACGGGGTCCACTGAGTAGTCCCTGGGGTTGAAACAAAAAGTGACCGCGGGCGTGAGGTTGCCGTCAACTTCTTTATCAATGGATCGGTCACCACTTGGACTGAATAGGTGTAACTGGTCCCGTTGTCGAGAGGCAGGAGACAGTGACGCACAGTGGCGGTGGTGTAACAGTGGTGGTTACCAGGTTGAACACTCACGATATAGCCGACGACTGGTAGACCGCCTGAGGAACTTGGTGGGCTCCAGGAAATGTACGCCTGCTTGTCAACGGTTGGGGATGAGGGGTTGACGTTGGCCGCAATGTTGGTGGGCGGAGTCGGACGTGATCCAAGGACAAAGGCTGGGGAACTCAAGGCGTAGGCGGAATTACCGCGGGAGTTAGCTGCGCGTACCTTGAAGACGTAGTGAACACCGCGAGTCAATCCCGAAACGCTACAGCGAGTCGTCGGCGCGGACACTGCGCAAGTTATACCAGCGGGTTGACTGATTAGTTGATAGCTCGTTGGTGCCGAGCTACCGGTAGATGGTGACTTGGTCCAGGTAACAATTGCGCCGCTCGAGCCGTTCTGAGTGACGAGAACGTTTGTGGGAGGGGCTGGAGCATGACCTGTCGTGCCTCCTCCGGTCGTCGCGCTCGAAATTAAGAAGGAAATATTTGCGTCACTGGCCAAATAGCCGGCAATTGCGTTGGCGTGCAAGTGGAGTATGCAGGTTGCGCCAACCGTGATGAAGGCGACTCGACCGGAAACCAAAGTACATCCGTGCGAGTTGGTGCTTAACGTAATTGTAACGGGGTCGCTTGGCACATTGAGGCCGTTAAACCTTGCAGCGCCGGCCGGCTGAAAGGATGTGCCAACTTTGGTGTTGGCTGGCAGCACAGTCAATACAACGGTGGTAGGGCGAACGACTTGAGCTGTCAACGTCACATCACCGCCGAAGAAGCAGATCGCGCCGGCCGAATATACGTTGCCCTGGCCATCGCGCCAGCCCAAGAATTGGAGCCCTGCTTGCGTAATCGACGTAGCGGCGAGCATCGTGATGGTCTGACCGAAGGTGAAAAATACAGAGGTTGAGCCCGAACCCGGCACCCCCGCAGGGATCACGAAGGTCGCCGTGAACTGATTCGAAGTCACAACTGTATATTGAGTCGAAGTTGTTGCTGGTCCATAAGTAGAGCTTCCGGGATCAGTAAAGTTCAGCGTACAAATCCCGGGCGTCAGAAAGGTCAGAACGCCACTTTCGTCAATACTGCAAACGGACGAGGACGATGGATCGACGGTAATAATGACGAGGTCCCCTGAAGTACTCGAACCCGTTGGCGTGTATGAAGTTCCCGAGAACAGATTCGGTGGATTGACCGTGATGGTTATCGTCGGAGTGAGACGTGAACTTCCAGAACCGCCGACCACCAAGTTGCCTGGGCTCACACTCACGGTGTAGTTAAGGTCAGTTGAGTCCGTGCAAGTAACTGCGCCGGGGTAGGTATTAACGGCCAGAGTCGAGTTGTAGTCAACCGCGCAGGTCAAGCTCAAGAAATCACTGCCATACAGAAACCCAGCGGTAATGGTGTACGCCGTTGGATCGAAAGTAGCCGAAGCGTCTCCGTAGTTGGCGGTGGCGTCAGGAGCCGTGATTGTGATTTCGCGCGGACTTATCGTCACCATGCCCGGGACAAAGGTGAAGTTGTAGTTGGTATCAGTCGCGTCGGTGCAGTTAGTGGTGTCAACAGCGTTAACGCCATCTCCCTGGACATAGTTAGTGTCGCAGATCAGGCCAGGCAAGGTGTCA
>CAIJYV010000027.1 GCA_903825035.1 uncultured Actinomycetes bacterium
GCGGCCATTGGCACTCAGATTAGCGGTTGGCCACGGTAGCCTTGAACACGTGACCGACCTCCTTGCCCCCCTTAGAGAATGCGCCGAATCCATTGGGTTAGCCGTAACCGGGCGCCATCGCCAGGGATATTCTGGTCAGCGTGACACCCAATATCACCTCGATTTGGTAGCTGACGAAATCGCTATTCGAATCTTGACCGGAGCGGGCTACCAGGTGATTTCCGAGGAATCCGGAGTCTCAGGTTCGGGGGAGTTTCAGGTCGTGGTTGACCCTATAGATGGGTCCACAAACTGTGACCGAGGAGTACCGTTCTTCTCAACAAGCCTGGCGCTAATGAGGGGACCTGAATTGATTGGCGGAGTAGTTCGCAATCAAGCGACCGGTGACCTCTACGAAGGACTCAAAGGTGAGGGCGCTCGCTTGAATGGAGGCGCCATCCGCGCCAATGGACAGACCGACCCCGCTGAAGCGCTCGTTGCGTTCTCGGGGTTTCCCGAACACCGCTTTGCTTGGTTTCAGAATCGCGGACTGGGTTCGGCGGCATTGGAAATCTGCTTGGTGGCAGAGGGTTCGCTTGACGTTTTTAGTGTTGCCGAACAAAGCGCACTAAACCCCTGGGACTATCTCGCAGGACTTCTCATTGCGCGCGAAGCGGGAGCCGCTGAAGGCGAATACAACGATCAAGATTTAGAGACCCCCGAGCCAGTAAAGCGCCGGCCAGTTGTTGCGAGCACCCCAGAGTTGGTCGCCTTCTATAAAAAACAGTGGCCTTTCTAGCACCCTTAACTTTTCGCCTATACTTGAACATCCCGGGCGCTTAGCTCAGTTGGTTAGAGCAGCTGATTTACACTCAGCAGGTCGGGGGTTCGAATCCCTCAGCGCCCACCATCATGTTCATGCGATGGCTAAAAGCTGCAGAATCTAGATTCTCTGCGGTATGCCACCACACGGTCTCCCAATCTTGCACGGAGAAGTAAAAACTGTGGAAAACTCAGAACTCCTGCAAAAATTAATAAATTATTTGATAAGTTAACTCGTCGCCAATTAGGAGAATCCATGACAAATCAGTCTTTCAGTGGTGTTGCAAGAAAAATCGCGGGAATTGGGGCACTAGTCCTGAGTCTCGTGGCTGGCCAATTTGCCATGCTCGCAACGCCAGCGAGCGCCACCGGCACCACCGTGACCACCATTACCGGAATCAATCTCAATAATGCGAACCTGAGCACATTCACCACCTCAGGAAACCCGATGCTCGTGGATGCAAACACCTACTACGCCAACGTGACCGTCTACCTGACGAACTCCGGTGAGTCGGTCTCGAACGTAACAGGCACCGCAGGTGACACAACGGACATTAGTTGGGACAACACTTTTCAGCAGGGAGTCGCGGTTAACTTAAGCCTTAGCAATCTTGAACCAGGAATTAACCGGATCAACATCACCGTGCTGGCTTCGAATGGAACCACGTCTCAGGTCTATACCTATTACGTCAATGACCCTAACGGCAGTTCTTCGTACAATCTGAACTATGACGCCAACCTGCCGGCGTGTCAGAGTAAGCAGAACCACGTTTACTACGTGCCAGCGCGTGTTGACAACAACTACTGCCAGTGGTCGCAGCAGGGAATTCCGCAGTCCTCCTTACTAACTGGAACGGCCCAGCTCGTTCAGAATCCAAATAACACCTACCGGGGCTACCGCTTCGAAAAGTGGACGACTCTCGCAAATGGTGGCGGGACCGCCTACTACCCAGGGCAGACGATCAACCCTCCACTGACCGGAGACTTCACCCTCTACGCTCAGTACACCCAGAACCCTTCAACGACTCTCGTGCTGACCTCGAACAACTCGAATGTTCTTCCAACAAAGATTGATAACCCAGGTCCCTCGGTTACTTTTACCGCGACTGAATACAAGGGCGCAGATGTCGTCGGTGACGACGGCACGCTGGTAACGCTGTTGCTGAATTCGGCAATTATTCCGAACCTTTCAACCAGTAACCCTCAGCGCAACTACACCTGTACCTTGAGCGGCGGCTCCTGTTCGATCACCGTCAGTCTTCCCAACGGATCCGATGTTTACTCGGCCTACGTTGACGGTAGTGCAACGTGGTTCTCAGCCACCTCCAATAACTTGAGTTACTACGTCAAGCAACCTCAGACCATCACCTTGGCCAACGCCAACTCCTCCAGCCACTGGGCCGGTTCGGCTGCTGCCGGTTACACGGACTCCTTTGCCCGCGGTTCGACCTACCTAGCCACCACCCCCACTGACGGCGATACCGTCGCACGCAACGCCCCAGGTTCGACCTACACCAGCGGATCTGCCGACACCTTCGCGTTCAGTGTTAACTCGGCTGGAACCACGGGTTGCACCATCAACTCAGATGGTTCAGGCTTAGCGGCCACGGCCTCTGGAACGTGTGTAATTGGAATTGCTGCCACCAACACTGACGGCTATTTCAACAGCGCAACGCAAACCTTGACTTTGACCGTCACGCCACCTGCGGCCGTAATTACGGTGACTTCATCGAAGCCAACGTCGCCAGTCATTGGCACTAATGCGTACACGCCAGCGGGCACCTCAACTTCAAGCTTGAGCGTGACCTACGGAGTTTCGACTCCGAGCATCTGCTCAATCTCAGGTGGAGTTGTCCACTTCAACCATGTTGGAACTTGCACCGTTACGTATAACGATGCTGGTAACGCTGACTACTCGGCGGCTGTTCAGGTAACCGAAGACATCACCGTTACCCAGGCCACTGCTGTCATCACTCCCGATGCCTCACAGTCGGGTGCAGTTACTGGTGGATCCTTGACCTCGTTGGCAACTTCAACCTCTGGTGACACTGTTGTCGTTGCGAGCACCACACCCCTCGTGTGCACCGTAAGTGGTGGGGTAGTGAGCTACATCGGTGTAGGAACCTGTTCGCTCACCTACGACGATGCGGGCAACTCCGACTACGCAGCCGCCGCTCAAGCAACGTTGAACATCACCGTTGCCAAGGGCACCGCAGTTATTACTGTGAACAATGCACTGCCTAGCCACCTGTACAACTACGGCAGCTACACGCCTAACGCAACTTCAAACTCGACCGACAGCGTGACGCTTGTTTCAAGCACGCTTTCGATCTGCACCGTTTCGGGTGGCGTCGTTTCATTCGTCGGTGTAGGAATCTGTACTCTCACCTACTCGGATACGGGTAACTCAAACTACAACGCTGCAACGAATGTCGTACAGACCTTCAACGTTGAAAAGGTTCAGGCAGTGATTTCATTGGGAACTAGTGCCCCAAGCGGACCGGCTTTGAGCTCGACCTACACGCCAGCTGCAACTTCGACTTCATCAGACACCGTTGTTGTGGTGAGCACCACTACGGGAGTCTGCACCGTGTCAAGCGGTGTTGTGACGTTCTTGCACCCCGGTACCTGTACGTTGACCTTTGACGACGCCGGTAACGCCAACTACTCAGTTGCCGATACTTTGACCGTGAACATCACCGTTCCGAAGTTGGCAAATACCATCACCGTTACCTCGACCGCACCAAGTGGACCCGTGGTTGGTACCACCTACACGCCAGTTGCAACCGCAACCTCCGGTCTCGCCGTAGCTGTTTCTACGTCGACTTCGGACATTTGCTCAGTGACTGCAGGAGTAGTGACCTTCAACCACGTTGGAACCTGTGTCGTAACCTTCGATGAGCCCGGTAACGCGACCTATGACGTTGCTACTACCCAGACTCAGTCGATCACTGTTAATCAGGCAACGGCAGTTATTAGTTTTAACAACGCTCAGCCTGACCACGTCTATGTTGGTGGATCGTACGACCCAAGTGCCGTTTCAACTAGCGGTGAATCAGTTGCTCAGGCGACTTCAACTCCCGAAGTTTGCTCAGTGGCGGGGGGAGTTGTTTACTTCCTGGCCGTTGGTACCTGCACCGTTACGTATAACGATGCTGGTAACGCTGACTACTTGGCTGCAACTACCGTGACCCAGACCTTCACGGTTGAGGTCATTAACGTAACCTATGACGCTAATGGCGCCACCGGAAACGTCCCCGTTGACGTAAACACCTACATCACCGCCACCCTGGTGCACGTACTTGGTAACTATGGAACCCCTCAGTTGACTCGTACTGGCTACGTCTTCACCGGTTGGTGCACGACGAACACTTCGTACACCACCTGTACAGATGGTGACTTCTACGCCGCCGGTATTCAGTTCTCGGTTGCTTCTCCCGTCGTCCTGTACGCCCAATGGGCCCTAGCTGTCCCCACGGTTACTTTGACCGTTGGTCCGACAAGTGGAGTCGCTGGAGTTCCGCTTGTATTGACACCTTCAGTTGGTACAAACGTTGGCGCAACCTATACGGTTGCTAACGGTTCTGCTCGTGGCTGCACCATGTCGCACAACATCATCAGTGCGACAACCGCCGGTACCTGCATCGTGACCTTTACTCGTAACGGGACCACCGTGACTCAGACGATTACTTTTGGAAACCCACACGTAGCTCCTGGTGCAATTTTTGCCCAGACCTTCTTCGGAGACTCAAAGGTGCTCTTAACCGCGCAGTCAGTTCAGACACTGACTAATGTGGCACTCGAGATCATGGCCAAGCACGTGAAGGTAATTTCGGTGACTGGCTACGCTTCAGCGAAGGGTTCGAAGTCTTTCAACTTGAAGTTGAGCATCGAGCGCGCAAACAATGTCACGAAGTTCCTCAAGGCGCTTTTGAACGCAGCTGGTTACACCGGCGTTAAGTTCACCGTGTCTGGCCAGGGAGCTTCAAAGGCTAACTCGCTGTACGCCATGAACCGCGAAGTAGTTGTTCGCGGCTAAGACTCAAGCTTAAAAAGCCGGTCACCTCTTGGGGTGGCCGGCTTTTTGTTTGGTAGAACGCTGGTGATGCAAAGGATTGTCACTCAAGAGGCGGAGCGTATCCTTCTAATAATTGTTCCCACGTCTATGTAGTTGGTCTCAAACCAACTCTGTACCTCGGATATCTCAGTGTCGTTTTGATCTGGGTCGAGCATCTTTATTGCACGTATCGAGCGAAGTGCGTCCTGGGCATAGATGATTCCTGCGATAGGTCGAGCTGCTCGGATGGCGTTGAGCGCCTCAATAGTTTCAAATCCTTGGGCGAGCATCATGGCGAACGCCATCGACGGTCCCCGGTTGATTCCCATGTGGCAGTGGACCATCAATTTTGCGGCGGGATTGCTCAAAGCACTTTCCATTGCTTCGATTCCGGCTCTAAACCAGGCCTCATCCTGAGCTATTCCATCGTCATGTGTCCCCAAGTAGTGATAGTGAATGTTTGGCGAATGAGCCGCAACGAACTCTTCATCAGACCATTCGCCACGCACATCGATAATGTCAGTAATTCCTGCGTCGTTCCATTCGGTCAACTGGATTAGCGCTAATTCACGATTCCCATTCAGGTCACCAGAAATAAAGAGCCAGGGCGTGACCTGACAGAGTTGTCGGTGCCAATTATTGACATTCTTGGGACTCAGGTCCATGCGCCTCCCTCACTTCTACGTGCTCAAACAATCACGCGTTTGAACAATACCGAAAGGGTGTGACAATTAAGAAGATGAAGAATTGACTATGCACCTACACCGTGATCAATGTTTGAAAGCACCCGCTCTGCGACTTTGCGAATGGTCTTGAGTTCGCTCTCGCTGAGTTGGTCAAGCACAAGTTTGCGCACTAGTTTGACGTGATTTGGAGCCGCACTCTCGGCGCAGGCTCTTCCGTGGTCGGTAACCACAACAAAGAATCCACGTCCGTCGGTGAGGCAACGCTGCTTTTCGACCAGCCCACGGTTTGTCATGCGGGTGATTTGGTGCGAGACGCGACTTTTTTCCCAGCCGAGTTCGTTCCCCAACTCGACGATTCGCAGTTTTCCGTCGATTTGGTCTGACAAAGTGGCCAAGACCAAGTAGTCGGCCAGCGAAAGATCATGATTGGCCAAATCCTCACCTAAGCGGGCCTCCACCTGCAACTGCATTAGCCAGAGACTCTTCCAGGCGGCCAATTCGTTTTCATTAAGCCAAGTAGTTGCCACGAACCAATTCTATTCAGTAGTTGAAATTTCACCTATATCTGCATGGGTCGTCAATCGCACAAAGAGCGGAGAATCCACCAATGCGAGGCAAGCAAGAGTCCCGAACCATTCGCTGGAACTTTGTCTCCCCAGCCCGACAGGCGTTGATGGTACTTTTGATTAGCACCTAATTTGGAGACCTTATGAAATTACTGGCAAAACTGCTTTCTGCCCTATCACTAATGCTGGGAGTGGGGATAGTTGCAACGACCACACCAACAGCAGGCGCAAGCCAACTTCAAGTCCTCTATGCCTTCCCAACGGGCTCTGGAACTATTTGCACGACGGTGGCGGATCACTGCTCACTGGATACCGCTTTCGGCCTCATCTCCAGCTACGATACGGTCACCATTCACCTTGCTGAAACGGACCCGTCTCAGAGATACTCTTCTTCGGCCGGCTATGTCCTCGACAGTCCCGGTGTCCACTTGAACCTAGTTTCTGACGGAACTGGAGCCTCATCTGCAACCTTCGATGGCTCCTCTATGGCGACATCAATCTTGACGATTTCCAATAATGACGTCGTGAACATCTCACACGTCATATTCCAGAACGCCACATTGAGTGGAGATGGCGGTGCGATCACGCTCGGTGATTATTCCGATGGCGGCTCTCTCACGGTGTCTGACTCTGTCTTTCGTAACAATTCCGTCACGGGAAATGGTGGGGCGATAGATGTTGGCGACCACCTTGGTTCGGGCAACTTAACAGTCCTGAATTCGGTATTTACGAACAACAACGCTTATGTGAATGGCGGCGCCATTGATATTGGTGACTGGGGTGGTCGGGGCAATTTGACCATCAGCGGTTCTACATTTACCAATAATGTAACCGGGACGGGCAATGGCGGTGCGATTGACATGGCTGATGGCGAAGATGTGAACCTATCTGGAAGTGACATTCCGTTGAAGGGGTCTACTACCGCAGCAATTGACAGCACTGTGTTTCGCAACAACACTGCCAATGACTGCGGAGGCGCAATCTCAAGCGCCAACGGCGGCTACGCCAACATGACGCTCACCGGTTCTACCGTCTCGGGAAATACTTCACAGCGTGGAGTAGGTGGGGCAATTGACTCCGGTGACGGTCAGGGGTCAGTTTCGAGTTTGAACATTGACACAACGACCTTCGTTGGAAACAACGGTGGTGACTACGGTGGAGCTATCTCAAATGGAGAGGACTTTGCCACTTCAGCGCAAGCGAATATTTCGCGCAGCACGTTTTTCAATAACGCGGCAACCGGTTCAGGTAACTCCGGTGGCCATGAGGGTGGCGCTATTTCGAATGGGACATACGGCGGTAATGGAATTCTGAAGATTTCATACTCCACCTTCGCGGGTAACGGCCAAGTTTCGGGGGTTTCGGCCAACGACCTCGGTGGGGCAATTTTCAATGGTTCACTTGGCACCACTTCGCTTTGGCGTTCGACGGTGACAACCACCAGAGAAGTTACGAACGTTCTGTATACGCGAGGTTCTTTCTACCTGGCGGGCGACATTCTCGCTTTGACGAACAGCGATTCGTGCCATGTGCATGACGGAACGTTTCCTGGTTCTGCGACTTTCATTAGTGGTGGCTACAATGTGTCCCAGACGGTGGCGAGCGGTTGCGTCAACCCCAGTACCCGTGATCGAATCAAGGCGAACGTTGGCCTCGGTCCTCTTGTGACTAACGGCACACAGCCTTCGTACTACAAGGTGAACGCGACAAGTCCTGCCTTCCAGCTAATTCCCGGGAACGCTTTCTTCAACAACAACGGAACGCAAATTTCGTTGTGTGGAGCAATGGACCAATCTCTTGGTCAGGTTCCAGCTGGGGATCGGTGCAGCTCCGGCTCGGTCGACACTCCCGTAGCGAACTCATTCGCACTGGGGACGGGCTCGACCATTTCTCAATTCGCTCTTGATTCGTCAACCTTGACTTCATCTCTCAAGGCACAAGTCGCCACGATTGCGAACACAATGATTGCTCTCAGGCACCACTCCTACGTGTGCGTGGGCTACACCGATTCGGTTGGAACAACTGCCCATAATGTGGCCCTCAGTAAGTCTCGGGCGAGTGCAGTTCGGGGCTACTTGAAGCACCTGCTCTCGATAAAGGGTTACTCGAGTATCCAGGTCTTGGCCTACGGAGCTGGCGTCAATGCCATGGCGCCAAACAGTGCGAGCAGCCGTTCGGTGATTATCCGCATGATTGGCTAGCGCGAAGCGGATTTGATTCGAGGAAAACCGCCCGGTTAGGGCGGTTTTCTTCGGTGCTTGAAGTAGTTGATATGTCATCTATAATGAGAAATGACTGAATGAAAGGCGAGGCAATGACAATTCCTGCAACGTTTATTGGCCACGGAAGCCCCATGAATACCCTGGAGACCAATCGGTTTACAAATATGTGGTCCGAATTCGGACAGAGCATTGAGAGGCCTCGTGCCATTTTGGCCATCTCTGCGCACTGGTATATCAACGCCACAGCCGTGACCTCTCAAGCGAATCCGCGAATCATTCATGATTTTTATGGGTTTCCCCAAGAGTTGAGTCAGTTCGAATATCCAGTTGCCGGATCACCAGAACTAGCCAAACAAGTTGCAGGGCTAGTGCAACCAACTTGGGTGGGGCTCGACGATGATTCGTGGGGCATTGATCACGGGACCTGGTCGGTGTTGGCGCACGCCTTTCCCAGGGCGGACGTTCCAGTTGTACAGCTCGCAATCGATGCCAGTAAGCCTCTCGACTATCACTTGGATCTGGGGTCAAAACTTGCGCCATTGATGGACGATGGTGTCTGGATTATGGCTAGTGGAAATGTTGTGCACAATCTACGAGCAATTGATTGGCATAATGCCGATGGGGGTTTCGACTGGGCGCAACGCTTCGACGACGACGCACGGCAATTGGTTCTCGAGAGACCTTCCGAGCTTGGCGACTTGCTGCAGAGCGATGATTGGCGCCTGGCTGTGCCTACCCCTGACCACTTCCTCCCACTCGCGTATGTGGCGGGCATTGCGGCCGCGACTGGGAAAAAGACTGACGTACTTATTGACGGTTGCACCATGGGTTCTCTGTCGATGACCTCCTACGGCGTTGGTGCAAGTAGCGCAGTATGAGCGAACCCGTTGTCCTGCACGCCGGCTCTGCAGAAGTCGATGCACCCGTAGTGCTTCTCCTTCACGGTCGAGGTTCAAACGAGCAGGAAATACTCAACTTGGCTCCGCACCTGCCCGCTGAGTTCTCCTATTACGCCATTCGCGGGGGAGTGACAGTGGCCCCGAATGCGTTCGCGTGGTTCGAAAATCGAGGCATCGGTCGCCCCACGCCCGAGTCATTGCGCCACGAGCTCAATTGGTTCAGGAATTGGCTGGACCCTTTCGTTGGGCCGGAACGAGCGGTAATCCCTCTTGGTTTCAGTGGGGGAGCCGCCTTTGCTGGTGGATTGCTGCTCGACGCACCCGATCGATTTGCGGGTGGGGCCGTCTTATACGGAACTCTGCCCTTTGATGCGGGTGTTCCAACATCGATTGGGCGACTCCACGACCTACCGATTTTCCACGCGGTCGGTCAGCTGGATAATGTCATTCCCGCTGAATTGCTATCCACTTCGTACGACTACTTAGCCGGCCCCTCGGAGGCAGTGTTGACGTATCGCTCAACTCAAGTTGGGCACATGATTGATCCACTGATTCTCCCGGACCTTTCGGAGTGGCTGCGCGCGACCGCTCTGGCAAACTAGACCCTATGGCAAATCACCTTGCTACAGTTAGCGAGTAATCATGATTGCCACAATTTCCACCTCGAACTCAGTGCTGATTCTCGCAATTTTCTTGGCGACGGCGGTGGAGATGGTGGAGGCGCTCACGATTGTCGTGGCGGTTGGCCACACGCGAGGTTGGCGTTCCGCGCTCGAAGGAGTCCTTGTAGCCCTGACAACGCTGGTCGCCTTGGTTGCCGCATTCGGCCCGGCACTTTTGAGGATTCCAATCAATGACCTGCGAATCGTCGTAGGTTCCATCCTCTTGATCTTTGGATTGCAGTGGTTGCGCAAGGCGGTCTTGCGGTCGAGTGGCCTCAAGGCCAAGCACGATGAAGACGCAATTTTCGCTTCGACAGTTGCTTCACTCGAGCATGGCGAAGTTTCTCGACGTGACACACTGGCCTTTGTCACCTCATTCAAGGGGGTCTTCTTGGAGGGCCTCGAAGTGGTTATAACCGTTCTCACCTTGGGCGCTTCGGCCCATAAAATCCTTCTGGCGTCATGGGTGGCAATTGGAACGGTGCTGTTGGTCGCGGTAGTTGGAGTCCTCGTGGCCAAACAATTGAGTAGCGTTCCCGAAAACGCCATGAAGATGACCGTCGGGGTCCTTCTCGTTAGTTACGGCACTTTTTGGTGTGGCGAAGGGCTGGGTATCCACTGGACCGGTTCGGACGCCGCCCTGCCAGTGTTGGCCCTGGTTTACCTAGCGGGCACGTGGGCCATTGTCGCGGTTGCCAAGCAGAGTCGAAAGAATGTGGCGTCATGAAGTTGCTCAAGAAGGCGACCAAGGCCTTCGGGATGTTTTGGTGGAATTTTCTTGTCGGCGACACTCCCGAGCTGTTCGTGGCGGTAATCACCATTCTGGGCGTCTTAGCTGTCTTTAAATCAACTCACGCTCACGCTCTGATGATTGTGCTGCCCGTATTAGTACTTGGCGCACTCTCCGTGAGTGTGTGGCGAGAAGTGCGAAAGCGCTAGTTACTTTTTCAAGAATCGAAAGAAGGAGTTGGTCAGCCCCATTGAACGACCGTAGGTCTTTTTGCGGACTACTCGTTTGGCGTAGGCACCGGGCCCTTTAGACATCGCCTCGACATCGCCCAAAATGCGAGCACTGCGGTATAACTGAGAACGCAAACTGCGAGCCATGTTTACTCCTATCGTCGAAAGAAGCCGCGCTTCTTCTTGGGAGTAAGTCTATCCATGATGCTATTGAAATGCGCCATATCGGCATCATCGACGGAAATGCTGAGAGAAAGAGTGAGCTGAACCGAGGGTGTTTTGCCCGCAAGTAGATCGTGCTTAATCTTCTCGGTGGTAGTCGCAAAGAGGGTCGAAAACTCCTGAATCTCTCGCAGCGGACCTCGCGAGAAATTGGCAATGGCCGGATAGATCTCGTTGTACGGCGGCGGTACTTGGCAGGCCAAAGTCTGACGGGCCGAATCGAGAATTCCGTCATAAATCGACACGAGCGTCGAGGCGAGCTCAATGATTTTTGTCTCGTTGGAGGGAACGCCTTGCTCGCCATTTACCTCAGGTCTGCCAAATGCGGCCGTAACGCCTTCGGGGGTGAAGAGGGTGTCAATTCGTCCGACATTGCGCTTGGAAGCCTCCATACGCTCACGCTGGTCACTTTGAGGGTCGGCGGGTTGGTCGCCCACCAGACCGGGACGGGAGGCTAGAAACTCGTTATACGCCACCTGTTGGGCATCAATTCCCATTTGTAGAGTCTGAGCAAAAAGCTCATATGGCCAGGTGGGGGATTCTTTGTCTATTTGACTTGTCATGGTCGTATCCTATGTCGGTGGTGTTACGCGAACGAAGAGTGACCAAAATTGTTGAGGCGGACGCTCGAATACGCAGGTCACTGTTCGGTGTAGCCCTGGTGGCTAGTTTTGCTCAATTTGGGGCTGTGGCGGCCCTTAATGATGTGGCGACCCATTTTGGATCGCACCCCAATCTGTTGCACGTCAACACCCTGGTAGGCCTAAATGGAAGCCAAATCGCCCTAGGGCTCGCAATTCTTCGACTGGCCTCCCTTGGATCACTTGCCTTCACGTCACACGCCGATAGAACACCACGACCCGGAATTTTGAAATGGGTGCTGTACGTGGGACTCCTGTTGACCGGACTCGCCGCGCTCAGTCCGAGCTATTGGATCTTTGTTCTCTTGTTCGCTCTCGCTCGACCATTATTCGGTGCTGCATCGGCGTTAGCGCAAATTATGACGAGCGAACACTCGCACGGACATCGAGTGGGCTCAATGGCTGTCTTGACCGCGGGGACGGGCATCGGCGCGGGATTAGCGGCGGTCTTGCACGGGGCGGTTCGAGGACCAAACTCATTTCGCTGGCTCTTTGCGCTCGCGCTGGTTCCACTGATGTTTATGCCCTTAGTCCTGCGACCCTTGAAGGCGGTGGTCAGTTCGCAGAAGAGTGACGAAAGACTCGGGGCCGTTCCCCATGAGCTTCGCAAGCCGGTCCTCACCTTGTCGCTAGTGGCGTTTTCCGTTGGCGTCATTGGGGGACCCGCCAACGGCTTTGCCTTTGTCTATGGCGAAGGTGTGTGCCATATTCAGCCTTCGTCGATGTCACTAATTATTTTGCTCTGCGCAGTTACTGGATTAGTGGGACTGTGGATCGGGAATTTCTTATCGAAAAGAATTGGATTAAAACGAACACTCGTGTTGACGATTTTGACTGTGGCGCTCATGGCCACCATCGCCTACGGCGGGTCGAAGGCCCAGTTCATCGTTGGCTACCTGCTTGGAATCGGCATGAGCGGGGCGATGTCGCCAGTTCTGGCCACGTTGGCTACACAGATCTTTCCGAAGAGGCATAGGGCAACATGCGCTGGCTGGATCGTTGTGGCGGGAGTTCTAGGAGCGGTAATTGGGCTCGAACTCTTCGGCCTGCTCGTCGATTCCTGGCATGGGAATTTCCCGTGGCGAGTGGCGGCGCTCGTTACCTTTTGGCCCGGACTAACGCTGCTCACCTTGCTTCCTCGAATTAATGAGGAGCATAGAGATTAGAGCGTGAGATCGCAATAGAGCGCGCGGTGATCACTTCCCAAATTCACCGAACCGCTCTTGGCGACATGCCACGCACCGCGACCTAGGAGGTGGTCAATCTGCGAGTGTGGAAAACGCGCGGGCCAAGTCCGATGCTTCGCCAAATGAGTCCAGTTCGGAAAGAAATACCTCACCCAGGGGCGCCATGCGTTGAAGTCTCCACCGAAGAGGATGGGAGTCTCGGGCGGTACTTGGGCGAGGCACTTTCGGACCTCTCGATACAGGCGATACGAGCCATGGGAGATGTGCGCTCCATGAATGGCGGCGACCGAGAATTCTCGACCAGATTCCGGGTCAGTCATGAAAGCAATGATGAGGGCCCGGTTGACCTTTTCTCTCGGCAATCGGCCCAAATCAAAAATCTCTGATTGACGAATCGGGAATCTCGATAGGAGCGAGAGCCCCCACGACCCCTGTTCAATGGTGGTCTCGCGACCCCACCGCCGCAACTGGGCTGGTTTTAAGGGCCGATGCTCGCTGAAGTACAGTCCATGCTCGCCACTCAGATGGGCTGAGAGTGGTTGCCAGAATGGCCCACCCGACTCCGCACGAACACGTTCAGCGCTGGCTAATTGAGCGAATTCGCCGTTCGCACCGAGCTGCTGACAGATTTCAGTGAAGAAATCTGGACCATTTTTGCCTCGCCAGGTTTCGGGAAGAATCGCGATGTCGGGTCTTAGGGCAATTAGCCCGTCTAGTGCATTGGTTGAACGACCCCAGCCGTCAACGCCCGCGTGCATGTTGAAGGTGACAATTCGCACGGTATGACCCTACGCCCAATTCTGGCCTCCATGTGGCAAAGTTAAGGGGTGGAATCAATCAATGTCAGTTTTGGTCACCGGGTTTGGTGGGTAGACGCGTTCATTGACGAAAACGAGCGGGGAAACCCCGCCGTGGTCGTTCTGCTAGAGCGTGAGGTTCCCGACGCAGAACTCGCGCTGATTGCTTATGAAATGGGAGTCTCCGAGACCGCTTTCGTTCGCCAAGTGGGTGATGCGTGGAGCTTGCGTTGGTTCACGCCAACGGTAGAGGTGAATCTCTGTGGGCACGCGACACTCGCCACTCTTCACGTGCTGATTAATGAACTTGGTGTGCCCGCCGACGAATTTGTTTTTATGACTCGCGCGGGAACGTTGACGGGTCGCCGATTGCGAAATGGACTGCTCGCCGTCGATCTACCCCGAGCCTTTATTGAACCACTGGACCCCTCGATACTCAACGGGACCCTCGGCGACGTGACCGAGGTTTACCAAGCCGGAGCCCAAAGCGTGCTCGCGGTTGTTAAAGACTACGAAACCCTCTGCGGGCTCAATGTTGATTCCATGGCCCTCTTTCTAGTTCCCGGTTCCATCGTTATCGCTGCCTGCATAGGCGGACCCCAAGTAGATGTAGCCATTCGAGTCTTTGCCCCACGTTTAGGCCTAGCCGAAGACCCAGTTACGGGTAGTGCGATGTGCGCGCTAGCGCCGTGGTTCTCGAGCATCAATGGATCGCCAACACTTTCGGTCCGTCAGGCCTCCGCTCGCGGTGGCGTGATGCACGCGCGACTCTTCGAACGCAACGTGGAGGTTGCGGGACTTACGAGAACTTTTTTAGCGGGAGAACTTCGCCAATGACTCAACAGGAACAGGCTCCAAGTGAGCGAACTCGAGTCCGCCGCCTTCCAGGCAAGGCTCGGTACGACGAGCCGACCATCCACCAGATCCTTGACGAGGCGCGCCTCTGCCACGTAGCGGGAATTGTGGGCGGTTCGGCGATGGCGCTGCCAACCCTCCACGCACGTGAAGGAAACATTGTTTATCTGCATGGTTCGCAAAGCAACGCAGTAATGAAGTCGGTTGTTCTAGCCGGTGAGGCCTACGTGACCGTAACTCTGTACGACGGACTGCGACTGGCGAGGAGCGCCTTTGAGTCCTCTATTGCGTACCGCTCCGTAGCGCTCTTCGGGCCCGCCAACGAAGTGACAGACTTCAACGAAAAGTCTCGAGTCTTAGAGATGTTTGTTGACGCAATTTTGCCCGGACGCGCGAGCGAAGTGCGGCCCATGAATGAGCGTGAAGTCAATCTAACGATGGTCGTCGCAGTAGAAATTGCGGAAGCATCAGCGAAGATCAGTGCGGGACCGACTGAGGACTTCCCAGAAGATTTGGACTTGCCCATTTGGAGCGGCACAGTACCGGCTGAACTCCGATTCACCACTCCCATCGAGAGTCAAAACGGGGCAATGCTGACTGGAGAGATTCCGGTTCCACCTTCGGTGCGGCAACTTCTCGACGAGCAATGAATATTCGCCAGGAATTGATTGAGGAGATTTCCCGCCTCGTGCCCATAGATGAGCGCGAAGCGGAATCGAAATTAGTGACGCTTGCGCTACTCAATGAAGCGGAAGAATTGTTTGACGAAGGATTAGTCGAGCACCACGTAACGGCCTCGGCCTTCGTGGTGTCAGAACGCGGAATGATCTTGCATCTCCATCGGCGACTGGGGATTTGGGTCCAGCCCGGCGGACACGTGGATGAGGGAGAGAAGCCGGCGCAAGCTGCCCTACGCGAAACGCTCGAAGAGACAGGACTGCCGGTTTCCTTGGCAAGTCCGGTGGAAATATTCCACGTAGACGTGCACCCTGGCCCACGGGGTCACACCCACTATGACGTTCGATACATTCTCACTAGTCCACCAGTAGACCCGACCCCGCCACCCGAAGAGAGCCAAGAGGTGTTTTGGTTTAGTTATCCTGAGGCGCTCGAGCGATGCGAACCTTCGATGAGGGGTGCGGTAAGAAAACTCGAGGCGGAGATGGCATTGCGGTCTCTGGCAGACTAGGGATATGGACTCACTCGAAACACTCAACGCTCTCGTGGACGCGGATCGCTGGATTGAACGAGTGCGTGGGCAGAAATCGCAGCTGCCGGAGTTGAAGGAATTGGGTGTCTTAGAGTCCGAAATGAAGTCGGTGGCGTCCCAACTTTCGGAGTTGAATGAAGCGATGCTCCCGATCAAGGCGGAACTCAGTGGAGCGACTTCATTGGTGATTCAAATGACCGAGCGCAGGCAAGAGCTAGAGCACAGACTGGCTGCACCTTCTGCCACCCCCAAAGAATTGGTGGCCGTTCAAACAGAACTTGATCACGTAAATACCCAATTGAATTACGCCCAAAGTAGTGAGGTGGAGTACTTCTTGGAATTGGAACCCATGGAATTAGAACTGGAGTCGGTCAGCGAGCGTGCCAAGGAAATGGTTGCGCGGCGCAACGAACTTCGAGAGTCGGTAGCCGAACTCTCCGCCACGCTGGACGAGGAGCTGAACGCCCTTGTTCAGGGTCGGGTGCCGCTGATTGAAAACGTACCCACACCACTGCGGGACCTTTATGAACGAGCTCGTAGCAACGTCGGTGGCGGTGTTGGCGCAGCGCGAGTTGTGAGTGGCCGATGTGAAGGTTGCCACATTGAACTATCACCTTTGGATGTTGACCGGTTGAAAAAGACCACTGAGTCAAATCTCATGCCGTGCCCCGAGTGTGGTCGATTGCTCCTCCCATGATTCACCTAATCCGACACGGACAATCAACCTCTAACGCCACCAATACCCTGGTCGGAAGGGGAAATACGCCCTTGTCTGATCTTGGACGACAACAAGCGATTGCCTTGCGTCCCTATCTTCTCGATGTCTGCGAGGTGTGGACATCGCCTTTACAGCGAGCGCGAGACACGGCTGCACTGGCAATCCCACATCTAGAAGCGACGGTGGACGAGTCCTTTATTGAGGTGGACTACGGGAATTTGGATGGCCAGCCCCTCTCGATCATTTCCAGTGATGAGTGGCGAGCCTTTGAGTATGACCACGATAAAGCCTTCGGTGGTGGTGAGTCCCTCCACCAGGTCGATCAGCGCGTTCACGCCGCCCTAGACGCGCTCTACGAGGACAAAGAAAGCTTGCTGCACGATCCTGATCGGCATTTGGCAATCGTGTCCCATATGTCGCCCGTAAAGTCAGCGGTGGCGTGGGCTTTGGGAGTTCCTGGGTCAGTGGCGTGGCGCACGAGGGTCTCGAATGCGTCGATTAGCTCAATCACGATTCGATCGGGCTCTCCGTCGTTGATGCACTTCAACATGGTTCCGCCTGTAGCCAAATAACAACAAAGCCCGCTCATCCCTTGCGAGACAAGCGGGCTTTCGATGTTTGGCCCCCCTGGCCAATATCTAGAACTTAGAGGAAGGTTCACGGGGAGTCACGTTGCGAAAACCCCAATTTTCCGCGTTGTGCGAAGTTTCACAAAAATACTTACAAACGAATAGCCGTGTCGCACCAGCTCACGACCAAAGGATCGTGAGTTGCAAAGATTACTGTCGCGTCACAATTGTCCAGAAGCGAGAGCAGCGCCTTGGTGTCAGACTCGCCAAGCCCACTCGTTGGCTCGTCGAGAATAATGATTGCGGGAGAGGTCGCCATAGCTCTCACCACGGCGAGGCGAGCGCGCTCACCACGAGAAGGATTCACGAGATTGAAATCTGGCTTCCACTTGAGGCCAAGGGATTTAAGGTCAGCCACGTAGTCACGGGTGATGTCTCGACCCAATTCCACGATGTCGCCGAGGTATCCAGTTATGTAATTTGATTCGGTGGGGACGTAGGTAACAAATTCTCGCAATGCCGCGTTATTAATTGAACTAATAGGAACGCCACCAATGGTGATGTAGCCGCTCGGGGAAACTCCCATTCCGGCTATTGCGCGTAACAGCGTTGATTTTCCACTCCCTGATGGACCGGTAATCGCCACCTTTGAGCCAAGGGGAATGGCGAAGGTGGTTGGGATTCCCTGAACAAGGTAGTCGTGCACGTACATGCCGGCGTCTGAGGGAAATGGGCCGCTCACCTCGGAGCCCACTGGCTCGAGTTCCTCGAGACGACTCATCGCCGCATCGAGGGCGATGGCACCGGCGAGTGCCGCGTCCCATTGCCTCAGTAGATCGAAGGCGCTGAAGCCAATGAGAACTGAGACCGTTTGCCAGAGTGAATACGGGGTGAAGTGGCTGGCGGTGACGATGAGTGCGCCGAAACTCGCCAGCAATAGTGCCAAACGCTGAATTCGAGCCTCGCGTTCGCGGCGACGCTCGACCACGTGAAGCCACGCTACGGCCCCGGCGAGGCGATCTTCGACGACCTTCTTCGATTTAAGGAGGCGCAAGGAGGCCGCCACGCGACTTGCTTCGGTGGCGACTGCTCGCAGATTACCCCGTGCCTCACGAACTGTCGCCTCAGCGACTCCGAGCGAGCGCGTGGCCAGGGCGACAACGAAAGCGCCGGCGCCAACAATTGCTAGATAGAGCAGAACGCTCGGTCCCGTTCCGCCCGGAATGAAATACAAGATGACCGATGAGAAAGCGAGTAAAAGAAGTGCGTTCAATCCGGGGAGAATTGTCCGCAGCCACAAGTTTTGCAGCTCTTCGGTATCGCGAAGCGCCCTATCGAGTATCTCTCCGTGACCAAGTTTGGTCGCTTGCGAAGAGTCCCAGCTGGTGATCCAGCTCGTCACTACTCGACGCCATTGCTGAACTGCAGCAAATCCAAGTTGGTGGGCGCTGAGTCGATCAAGAAAGCGAAGAGGGGAGCGAATAAAGGCTACGAGTTCGATCACAATAAGGAAAACGGCAATGCTTTGTAGTGTCACATTCTGAGAGGACACAACTAACAACGCGGTAGCGGCGATAAACAGACCGACCGCGGCAACGTTCGAAATAACAGATCGGAGAATTGCGAAGAGGACCAAGGACAGCGGAGGGCGTCCGAGCCTCAGCCACTTGAATAGTCGTTGGCGAATGTTCACGGCGTTACCTTGATGGTCGAAGTTGCCGAGAGTAGGGGCGAGTCGATGGCTGCTTCGACCACGCAGAGATGCGGATTGGAGTTGAAATATTTCTCGACTGTTTTCCGGCTCGCCGGGTCGAGCAATCCGCTGATGTCATCGAGCACGAAGAGGCTGGCTTGAGCCACAATGCCTCGGGCCAATAGAAAACGAACGAGTTCGCCTGAACTAAGACCCTCTCCATTTGGACCAAGTCGTGCATCGAGCGAACCGAATCGACCAGCGGGTAAACCAACGCTCGCCAGGGCTTCACTGAGTGTTAAGTCCCCGTGCTGTCCACTGGGATCGAGATTTTCTCGGAGGGTGCCCGAATAGAGCCTCTCTCTGGGCGTGACATAGGCAATTGCACTTGACCCACTCTCTACCGTTCCCTCGAGTGGATTTCTCAAGCCCAGCAGGGCTTCAAGCAAGGATGACTTTCCCGATCCTGATGGCCCGGTAATTAGAAGCCGAGATCCGGTGCGGAGATTGAGGTCAACCGGGGTTTTTCCCTTCGACGCAACTAATCCAATGGCACGGGGCAATGAGACCTCGGATTTGAGGGATTCACGTTTAGTCGAAAAGGTCTTCAGTGCCTGTTCGGATTCTTGACTTTGGTGGAATTCGCTGCCAAAACGTTGAACGGAGGCAAAGAGCTCGTTGGTGAATAGCACCGCGATGAGACCGCGAAGCAAGGTGGTTCTCATCCCCAAGAGTGCGAAGCCGGCAACCATAGCCACTAATCCGATTCCGACCCCGCTCAAGAATTCAGTTATGAGCGAAGAATGCAGGGCCGCGCGAAGCGCCTTCATTGCGCTGCTGTGCTCACGTTCGCTTAGAGCGGCCACCTCGTCGCAAGCAAATGAGCCGGCTCCGAGTCCACGAAGCTCCTGTCCGGCTTCTAATACTTGCAGTTCGCGTAGTTCTAGGTCCGCCAGTGCCGTCTCGTATTCATCGCCAAATTTCTCGGCATTCTGTCCAGCGCGGATGTAGAGCGGAATCGACACCGCAATCAATGTTGCGGCAATTCCCGCACTCAGCCATCCGCCCGCCAAAAAGACGACGAGCAGACTCAGTGGTGCGAGTCGTAAGCTGGCGTAGG
This sequence comes from uncultured Actinomycetes bacterium, assembly GCA_903825035.1. Taxonomy (GTDB): domain Bacteria; phylum Actinomycetota; class Acidimicrobiia; order Acidimicrobiales; family RAAP-2; genus RAAP-2. The sequence continues at coordinate 19,866 of CAIJYV010000027.1, forward strand.
ACGATTGTACGGTCGCAACGAGACCCGATTGGTCAGCGCTCGTCAGTAGATCCCCGACTTGACCTCGAGATCGAAGCCCTTCACTCAGCAAGGGAAATAGCCTTTCGCGCGAGCGATTTCTCTCAAGGTTCCCAACTCGCAACAAGATTCGACTCAGGACTACCGTGGCGCAATACTTGGCCAGTCCCGCGCCCACGGCATAAGGCAAAAATTTCGAACTTCCAGCAGCGACGGCGCTAACAGCTTCGGCGAGTAGCAGTGCTGAGAGGCCCGATAGGAGTGCCGACAGAGTTCCCACGAATCGGGCGCTCCTCGCAGCAGCGCCGGGAAAAGCATGGGGGCGCGCTGAGTTCACGAACCAATGTTAATGAGTGCTATTCGGCTGGAAATCGTCGCGGTGGGGGAGATTCTGAGCGTCGGCGTTAAGCCAGTCTCGCAGCGCCTTGGTGGCCCGGCAGTCGTCCTCGTTGTACTGGAGTAAGCGCTCCTGGGAGGCTTGAGCCTCGGCGGGAGCGGCGCCAATAGCCACCTCGTACCAAGACATGGAGGCCTCACCGCTAGGCGCCTCATCGCGCCACTGAAACCCGGCAGCTACCGCCATTTGCTTGAGACCTGATTGTCCCGCGGTTTGGATTTGATTCTTGGCGTAAGCGTGCATGTCCAGCCACTGCTTGGGGTTCGCGCCACGGAACTCCTCGAGATCCGCCATTTTTGGGCCATTGGGCAGTGGTGGCGTCACGGCTCGGTTCATCATTGAATTCTCGGCGTGCTCCCAGAAGCAGTAGCCGGCAAAGGATTTACCGGCGCTTACGGCGATCTCTCGTTGCCCCATGAACCACTGCCAGAATTCTTGAAAAATTCTTTGTTCGCTCTCGAAAGTGAGCTCGTCAAAGTTGAAGAACGCCTGATAACCCTCAGCGATTCCCTCGATGGGTGATTTAGTTGAAACGTAGGCGCCCCATAGGTAGGTGGAGTCACCATAGGACTCCATATCGACATCAATCTCAACGTCGGCCGTTGGGCAACCCATTTTGGCTGGTTCGAATATCCGAAGCATGGTCTTCATCTCGTAAGAGCGTGCCCGGTAAATAAGGTCATCGAGTCGATCAAAGCTCGGTGCGAGCACTCCTTCAACACCACCAACGGAGTTAGGGTGAACCTTCGCCTTCTGGGCTTTGACCGGATCTAGCTCGGCCAATTTGGCTCGAGTGCTGATGCCGTTGGCTCGCATGAGATGTTGTTGTGAGTAATTAGAGAACCGAACGAGTGAAACGTCATCGAGCTCTTCGAGCACGGGTTGGCAGTATTTTGAGAACTCGCACTCGGTGCATTCTCGATGCCAATAAGGGTCGCTCACCATTGAGTCAGGTTCGCGGTTGTCGATGGCGACGAGTAAGTCCAATCGCTCAGCCACTAATTGATCGAATTGGGCCAGGTTGGCCTTGGGATAGTAATCCGAGTCGAGGGGCACCCAATAGAGATCCCCTCTGCGGTCGATGATTCCACCGCGCCACTTGGGGTCGTTCAAGCGGTGATCGGCGAGCAGTCGGGACATCCCCGCTAGGGCCAAGGTGTCTCGGCGAACGCCGGGGGTTGAGCGTAGCCCTACGCCGGTAATCTCCTCGCCAGTCGTCGGCAAGAGTTCGGTCACGGTCGTCTTTTGCAGGCTCCGAGTAGTCGCGCTCTCGGTAATTTCGTGATTCTTGATGATCAGTGGTGCGTAGGAGAACCCCTCATTGGTTTTCCCTACTCGTACTAGAACTGGAACAGTCGTCGTTAACGTACGCGATTCATTACTGAGCCGGCCGCGCAAGACAATTGTTGTTCCCGCTGTTAGCAAGTCCAGTGTGTGTTCAGACGAGTTGGCCGTCACGGCGTCGGGGTGGGTGGCGAGCAACTCGGCCACGACTCTTTCGCGAAGTTGTTCGGCCTCTTTGCGCCGCCGCTCTTGTTCGTCGCTCAAGGTGTGGCGAAAGTGAGAAAAGGGTTCGGTTCGTTTCAGTTCAATCTTGTGCAGGCACGCATCAATTTCACTCGTGTGGAGCGGCTTGGTCATTTATTGATCTTCCGGCGACTTCTCATTACGCCAACTAGCCCACAAGGCAGCGTATTCGCCATTCAATGCGACAAGCTCATCGTGGGTACCGAGCTCAGATATCTGACCATCAACTACCACGCATACCCGATCGGCGTCGTGGGCCGTGTGGAGTCGGTGGGCAATAGCAATAACGGTTCTGCCAGTGAGGACTGCGCTCATCGTGCGCTCGAGGTGCCGTGCGGCCCTGGGGTCGAGCAGTGCCGTCGCCTCATCGAGGATCAAAGTATGAGGATTGGCCAGTACCAAGCGAGCGAGTGCGAGCTGCTGAGCTTGGGCGGGGCTAATGGCGTGTCCGGTGGTGCCGAGTTCGGTGTGCAGTCCTTCGGGGAGCTCTCGCACCCATTCCAGAGCGTCAACGGCTTCTAGGCAGGCCAGTAATTCGGTTTCGGTGGCTTCGGGTTTAGCGAGCGCTAAGTTGTCGCGCACCGTGCCGATGAAGATGTGGTGCTCTTGAGTGACCAGTGCCACGTGTGAACGGAGCATTGTGAGTGGTAGTTCGGCCAAAGGCTGACCACCCACGGTGGCGGAACCTCCAGTGGGGGCGTCGATGCCGGCAATTAGTCGTCCGATTGTTGACTTGCCGGCACCCGATGGCCCAACAATGGCGAGTCGCTCGCCCGGACGAATAGTCAGATTGATGCCCTTGAGAACATCATGACCGGTTCGGTAGGCGTAGTGAACGTCACGCAACTCAATCTGCTCGTTTGTGGGCTCAGTCCCCTCGGTTGGCCGAGTGTCCTTTACGACGCTGACACCCACTAAGCGAGCTAAGGAGACTTGTCCGATTTGTAGTTCGTCGAGCCAAGCGATGATTCGGTCAATCGGGACGTTGATTTGCACCACGTACAAAGTGATGGTGGTAGCGGCTCCCAAACTCATCATGTGGTGATAGGCCAAGAATCCACACCACGCCAACGTCGCACCGGTCGCGAGGGCGTAGGAAGATTCCACAATCGGGAACCAAACCAGTCGCATTAAGAGGGTGTACATCTCTGAGTAGAAGGACTCTCGAATGTCACTTCGCACCCGTTCAACCTGGCGATGTCCTAGCCGCAGAGCGTCAATCGTGCGCGCACCCTCAGCGGTCTCGGCGATAGTTCCCATCATCGTGGCGTAACTAATACGTTCGCGTCGATATCCTGGGGTGGCGTAACGAAGGTAGTGGCGAGTGGAGAAGAACAAGAAGGGCGTTGAAACAAGGGTCGCTACCGTACCCAGTGGGCTCACCAGGAGCATCGCCCCCAAGGTAATAAGGGTCTGAATAATGGCGACGAGCCACTCGGGCAGGGCAAAGCGTACGGTTCGCGCGAGCGACTCCACGTCGTTCGAGGTACGCGAGAGGAGGTCGCCAGTGCCCGCCCGCTCAACCTCGATGAGTGGTAGCTGCAACACGCTCTCCAGGAATTCTTCGCGGAGCTGCGCAAAAATTTCTTCACCCAAGATGTAGCTGCGGCGACGTGCGAGGAGAGAAAAGAGGGCGTAGGCCACTGAGGAGAGGGCGAGCCAGAAAATCTCGGTGTTAATCATGCCAGCACTCAGTGAGTGCTTGCTTATCGCACTGGTAATAGAGCCAATAATCCACGCAGGAACCAGAGCCATGGCCGAGGCAAGAGCGTAGAGACTGAGCATTGCCGCGGTCTTAGAGCGGTACTGTTTGGCAAGTCGCCAGGCGTAGGCCCGCACTACCGGGGTCGAGGCAATGGGCAAAATCGCCATCAGCTGTCCTCTCGAAGCACGATGCGGCGATAGGCCGCGGAATTCTCGGTTAGTTCGGCGTGCGATCCCTGAGCCTCGACCTGCCCATCGACGACCAAGAAGATAGAGTCCATCTTCTCGAGCATGAGGGGGCTGGAGGTCGCGACCAAAGTTGTGCGACCGGCACGGGCATCTCGTAAGCGAGCGGCGATCCGCCCTTCGGTGTGAGTATCCACGGCTGAAGTGGGTTCGATGAGAATCAAGACGGGGGCATCAGTGAGAATGGCGCGCGCCAAGGTGAGGCGTTGGCGTTGTCCGCCAGAGAAGCTGCGGCCGCGTTCTTCGACCCAACTACCGAGGCCATTTTCGAGTGCATCGAGGATATCGATGGAACTGGTGGCGGCGAGAGCATCCATAATTTGCTCATCGTTGATTTCGCCGTGGGGGAGAAGTTCATATCGAAGTTCCCCGGCGAATAAGCGAGGCTCAATTTCGCTGACCACAATGTTTCGCCGCGTATCTTCCAAACTGAACTCGGAGATGGGCAGGTCGTTCACCGTAACGGTGCCACTATCGGCGGAGAATCTCCCGAGACGGTCACAGAGGGCAGTGGCTTGGCTAGGAGTCTCGGTCACGAGCCCGATAAGTCCAGTTGCGCCGAGGGTCAGGCCAGATTGACCGTCTTTTAGTTCGACGAGAGAGGTGGGCCAAGGAGCAGGAGTTGGGGGCTGAGTGATGACCGGATTGATCGTGAGAATTCGCAGTACTTTTCCGGCGCCCACGTAAGCCCGCGTTGTTGTAATTACGTATTCAATCGCGGTTCGCAAAGGTGTCGTGAGGAAGCTCGCGTAGCCAAAGAAGGCAACCAATTGACCAGGACGAAGTTGCCCGTGCAGCACGTCCATCGCTCCCACGTACGTAACGATGGTGGTCAAAATTGCGGGGAGCAGAACCTGACCTGATTCGAGGGTGGCTTGGGGAGTAGCGACTCGCTCGCCGGCTCGTCGCAATTTTGTTGACTCGTTTTTGTAATTTTGGAAAAAGACCTCTTCGCCGCCCACCCCTCGAAGAATCCGCAGTCCGACCACCGTGTCCGCGGCCAAGGCGGCTAATTTGCCCCCTGATTCACGCTGAGCGGCTTGGGAAGTATGGAGTGGTCGCATGAGCGGAGTCGTTAATGAAGCCAGTACCGGCACCCCAATCAAGACGATGAGGCCAAGTTTCAGTGAAGAGGAGAGAAGGATTACCGACACCAAAATCCACGAGACAATTGCACCAGCGAATCGGGCAAATACGTCATAGGCCCCACCAATGCGCATGGCGTCAGCGCCGACGGTGTTGACAACATCGCCCGATGGGATCTCGTCGGTAACGGCCGTTCCACTCGACGCGACGTGGCGCGCGATCGATTCGACGGTGCGGTACGCCGCATTCATCCAATTGGTAACTGCCAATTGATGACGGAGCGCTCCACTAATCGCTTGAAAGATGCCCAGGGCAATAACAATCAGGACCCATTTGGCGAGAGCGTGCGGGTTGTGTTTGCTGATGCCGTAGTCAATCGCCGCACCCACCGCAGCCCACGTGAGTGCCTGGGCGACCATCCAAGTGATGCCAAAGATGGCGTTGAAGAACAGGGTGGCCTTTTGGGACTTGGCGACCCACCAGAGATAGCGAACGGGGCCGCTGGTATCGGGATTGCCCATGTCGGCGACCGGTAGTTCGCGAAAGGGCAAATGTGGCACGGGACAGTCTCTCAAATTTCTAGATAGTGGATGGTGAGTCGACCTATAAGCGGGGTTCTGTCCACCCTGTTACCAGGGCTGTGTAGCCATCCATCTCAGCGATCTACCTCGGGAGTGGCCTCGTTACCGAGACCGGCCGGGCGGGCCTCCCACGTTTGATCTTGCTCCGGGTGGGGTTTACCAAGCCACGAAGGTCACCCCTCGTGCTGGTGCGCTCTTACCGCACCGTTTCACCCTTACCTGTACTGGGTTGCCCCAGCCATCGGCGGTTTCTTCTCTGTGGCACTTTCCTGCACGTCACCGTGACTCACGTTTCGCGAGCACCCTGCCCTGCGGAGCCCCGACTTTCCTCAATCCGCCCTCTCGAGCGAAATGCGACTACCCGGTCGACTCGACCATCCTCAACCATTCTGACACGTCAAAATCCCCTATATCAAGTGGAATATGACCCTAGGCGAGTAACCTCGCCACGTGAGTGAAGAGACAAATCTCCAAGAACCAGCGGTTCTGAGCGTCAAAGAGTTCTACCAACTCATTACCGCCCACCTCGAGAACACCTATGGCCGACGCCACCAGATCTGGATTCGTGGCGAAATCGCCAAGGTCTACGAAAAATCCCACCTCTACGTCGATCTCATTGACCCCGAGGACAACGACGCCCGCCCGGCCATGGTGAATGTTCACTGCTGGTTGTCGGGTTGGGCGCCACTCAAGAAGCGCTTAGCCGAAGAGGGCATCGAGCTGAAGGCCGGCATGGTGGTTTCATTGAAGGGCTACGTCGATATCTACGAGGCTCAAGGTCGTCTCGGTTTTACCTTTACCGACGTCAATATCGCAGAGATTTTGGGTGACGCCGCAAAACGCCGAGCCGAGCTTCTGGCCAAGCTGACCGCCGAAGGTCTCTTCGAGAAAAACAAAACACTCGATGTTCCAGGAGTCCCGCTTTCGGTTGGTCTCGTGGCCAGTAAGGGCACCGAAGGATTTAGTGACTTCACGGGACAGTTGCTTAACTCAGGTCGATCGTTCTCTGTCACTCACTACCAGAGCCTCGTGCAGGGCGATCAAGCCGCAGCTCAAATTATCAAAGGCATCAAGGCGCTTGAGAAGAGTGATGTTGACATTATTTGTTTGGTGCGCGGAGGCGGTTCGAAATCAGACTTGGCCTGCTTCGACGACGAAACGCTCGCTCGCGTAATTGCTGGATCTACGAAGCCTATTTTCACCGGCATTGGTCACACCGGCGATACTTCGATTGCTGACCTCGTTGCGCACACGATGGCCATCACTCCTACGAAGCTGGGCGAGATGATTGTCGCCCTCGTTAACGATTGGCGCTATCACCACATCACGCAATCGGCTCAAAGCGTTCTCGGCGCAACCGAAGCGATTCTTGAAGACGCGCAGAATTATTTGGCCGAGCGCCGCCGCACCGTGGTTTTTGCTGTGCGCGACCGATTGCGAGCCGAGAAGCGTCACCTCGAGACAACTGGTTCCCACTTAGCCCATCAGGTTAAGAATCTGCTCTTCACGAAACGCACCTATCTGCAAAGTACGCGTCAATTACTCAGCGCCTATGACCCAGCCAAGCGCCTCGCCCAAGGTTGGGCCGTTTTGACGAATGCGTCTGGGGAAGTTGTTCGCTCGACGTCGCAGGTGGCCCTCGGCGAGTTAGTAACAGCCCGTGTCGAAGATGGAACGATTGGAAGTACCGTAGTTACAAAGAATGGAGCATCGTGAGCAAAGTTGGTAAGTGGAATGAGGCGGCCGAAGAACTCGACGCCATCGTGGCTTCCTTTGATGGTGGGGAAGTATCAGTTGATGAACTCTTCGCCAAACTAGAGCGAGCTACGGCCATTATTGAAGAGCTCGAGACTCGACTGAGCGCCACCGAAGCCAAAGTCGCCGACCTCACGGAGCGCATTGCCACTTCGGCTGACGAGGAATAACTCTTGTTGACTTCGGACGATCACGTCATTGTTGTCGGTGCTGGGCTTGCCGGATGGCGCTTGGTAGAGGCGCTCCGCGCCGAAGGGTACGCGGGAAAGATTTCGTTGGTTGGTGCCGAGGAGTCCGCCCCGTATGACCGACCACCACTTTCTAAGCAGGTGCTGGCCGGCAAGTGGCCAATCGAACAAATTCTTCTCGCTACTCAAGAGAAAATTGCCACTGCAAGAATCGATACGTACTTTGGAAATAAGGCCGTGGCGCTGGACGCTGAGAATAAGCGAGTTACTCTCAAGTCCGGCAAGGTTCTAGTAGGAACTCACGTCGCGATCGCGACCGGCGTTGGCGCGCGGGAGTTGCCCTTCACCGGAGCCGGTGCGATGTACGTGCTGCGCACCAAGGAAGATACGCAGGAATTGTTAGAAGCGATCGAACGTCTCGAAGAAGACGATCAGGTCGTCATTATTGGCGCTGGCTTCATTGGCGCAGAGGTCGCGACAACACTCCACGCTCGCGGAATCAAAGTGGTGGTACTAGAGGCTGCGTCAAGGCCCTTGCAAGGACCCCTTGGAGAGACTGTGGCGACGTGGCTCGAGGACTTGCCAAAGGAATTCGGGGTGGAGGTTCGTACCAATCAGAAGATTCTCGATATTTCTGAAGACGGTGAAGAGGTCTTCTTAGAGGGCGAATCAATCCGAGCCGCGATGGTTATTGGAGCAGTTGGTTCAGCGCTTGACGTGACCTGGCTAGAAGAATCGGAAATTCAACTCGACGGTGGAGTGGTGGTTGACGAACATTTTGAGGCTCAGCCAGGTGTCGGCGCCATTGGTGATGTGGCCAAATTTCCCCTCCGAGTCGGCTCCAGCGTGGAAATGGTCAGAATCGAACACTGGCAGCTCGCCGCGGAACAAGCAATCGTCCTTGCCAAGTACTGGGTATCTGAGATAACGGCCGAACCGTTGATTCCTTACTTTTGGAGTGATCAGTACGGGAAGAAAATTCAAATGCTTGGATACCCAAGCCCTAAAGACTCGATTCACCTTTTCAAGGGCTCGTTGGCAAGTAGAAGTTGGGCCGCTCTTTATTCGCGAAATGAATTGATAACAGGTGTCATCGCACTGAATCAACCAAGAGCCCTGATGCTTTCAAAGGAATTTCTGTTGAAACCCACAGCAGTTGGCGAAGCACTTTCTAAAGAGTTCTAGAATTGGAATGGCATCTTCTAGGGGCCGCCATATCTTTGATGTGATATCTTTATAAGGCGCAGACTTCATAGGTCTGTTGTGTGACTGGTGTGACCATGACGTGGCCAAATTTCTATTTTGGAATGGATTCTTGAAGCGGCGGCGAATTTCCGTGTGCTGGCGATGGTGATAACTATTACATTGGAAAAGTTGGCGCTGGGATAACCCCTCATCTCGGTGTTGGATGGAACGCAGAGTCCGCACGCTTGGCAGGTCCAACAAGAACTTTCGCCTATCGGGACGTTGAGGGACCAGGAACCATTCCCGCAGGTCAGACTGCTAAAGATTGGGGTGAGCAGCAAGCCAGTGCATTCTGTACAGAGGTTTTGTATGATGCAGCATCGAAGTTTGTCGGAGGCAGAACCTTCTTTGGAGATATAGAGATTGGGAATCTTGGTTGGGGCCACGGAACCCAGCAGCAAGGGCAAGACATCGTTTACGGCTTCCTGCTTGAGATGGTTGCGCTTAGTCAAATATCGGGCCTGTACGCAAATTTGACAGATTGGGATAATCTTCTCGGAACCAATTGGACACCATCAATACCCTTTGTTTGGTGGCTTGCGGATGGGTACCCTGGAATTACGACTTGCGCTGTAGCAGGTGCGGAATTCAACTCACTAATGACTGGTTCCGCTGGAGCAACTCGTGCTCGGGGGAATATGAAAGTGATGCTTTGGCAATATAACCTCACACCTTCGAGTTCACGTGATCTCAATGTTACGCCGTATAACGGATACCTTTCTGGGGCATGGCACCCCACTCCAATTTGATGGTCAAATTCAACAAGCTGCCGCGAGCCCTTTTAGCGGTCGTTGTGTTTTTGCCATTACTTTTTGGTGTTTTCGTAAGCTGGTTAGGTTTGGCTGGTGAAACAACTTCGATTTCGGCTCAATGCAATATGAGTAACTTGGAGGTTTCAATTACTGGGTCTGGAGCAAATGCGGGGAATGTCTACAGAACAGTCCTTTTGACAAACACTGGACCAAACCAGTGCGAATTAGGTGGAATTCCTAAAATCAGGATTTTTGATTCCCAGGGCTCGCAGCTAAAAATTGCTGCTTTTCACAATCGTGGAGTCTGGTCTCATCTCAAACGGGGTGCTGTAGTCCTTAAGCGGTTTCAAGAAGCTTCTTTCGGATTCTCTTATGCGGATGCGATTCAAGTCACCAAGCCAGAACCTGACTCCTGTCAGGCTTTATTTGTTGATTTTGGATTACCTAAGCAAAGGCAATTCGTACTTTTCGCGGAGTTCCAAATTCCGTTTGATCTTTGTCGCTCCGGCAGGAGCGTTGACGTAACTCCTATTCAAAACGGTCCAGTTCTCCTCTGATTGAAGAATCAACATTCGGGCAAATCGGTCAGAATGAGATGCTGCTCAGTCCAGGAATTGTCTTTTCACTTCGTTCGACCATACTTGCCCATTCGAAGCGGACCAGTGAAGCGAGATCTGCATCCACTTGGGGTTCGTGGATGCGAGCGTAATTAGTCATTTGACCGACTTCCTCCACACTTAATTCACCAATCCCAACTAGCGCCATGAGACCAGCTCCGCGCAGTGTTGCTTCCCGCTCGTCTGAGACGCATACGCGCGTTGAAGTGATGTCGGCTAGGAATTGCGTGAAGTAAGTATTCACGCTCATGCCACCGTCCACACGGATCTCGGAAATCTCTTTTCCGGATTGGACTCGAGCGGCATCAAGCAGATCGGCTCCGCGATGCGCCACCCCTTCGAGAACCGCACGGACCATGTGCGCGCGGGTTGTGCCCTGTGACAGGCCCAAGAACGCACCTCGAGCACCGAAGTCCCACTTGGGTGTGCCAAGCCCATTGAAGGCAGGAATGAAATAGACGCCATCGGTGCTCGGTACTGAGGTTGCTAATGCCTCAACTTCATCGAGGTCTCGGCAAAGACCCATCCCATCCACTAACCACTGCACGCAAGATCCGGCGCTCAATACCGCAGCTTCAAAACCCCACGTGATCTCGTCGCCCATTGAACGTAGGACGGTGGGGAAGCATCCGGATTCGAATCGGCGAAGGTGCTCGGGGCCGGTAGTCCCATCGACCATGTCGAGCATCGCTCCAGTACCGAAGGTGATCTTCGTTCCAGCCAGCGAGCCACCCTGACCAAAGAGAGAAGCTGGCTGGTCCCCAACGAGCGCCGTAATCGGAAGCGAACCGGGGAGTGCTTGTGCAGTGGCGAGCTGACCCATCGTTGGAACAATTTCAGGCATTTGCAAGCCGCTCAGACCCAAGGTGGCCATATCGCCGAAGCTCCATGACTTGGCGTCAAGGTTGATGAGACCAGTCAAAGAAGCATTCGATCGGTCCGTTACAAAATCGGCACCGTTGCTTAGCTTCCAGGTGAGCCACGTTTCTAGGGTTGCAAAGGCGAGCTCTGAGGCTTCTCGGCCGCTGGAGTTGACTAACCACCTGGCCTTCGTTGCTGACTGGTTGGGCGCTAGAAACAAGCCTTCATTCTGCAAACCTAAGCAGTCGAAGACCGTTCGGAGGTCTTGCCACGAAAGTACGGGGCCGACCGGCTCACCGGTGAGTGGATCAAATACGACAGTGCTCGCCCTCTGGCAGGTGATGCCTATGGAAGACACACCCTCCTCTCCGTTGAGAATTTGTTTCGAGAGAGTCAAGGCAATATTTGCAATCTCATTGGCATCGAGCTGCACTTCGCCAGTCGATGGCTTGTCGACCGTCAATTGTTGGCTGAGTACCGATGACACAATTCCACTGCGGCTGACGAGGCCAACACGAATCGAGGTTGAACCTAAGTCAATTGCCAATGCCCGTTTTGCCACAAGTCTTCCTCATCCTTAGTTCGGAAATAACCTACTCCGCATTTTCAACAGGGACGCTATCGCCACTGAAGCAAGGTTTCTCCGAATTCCTGCTGAGCCTTGGGGGTCGCTTCTCTCGACGGTCTTGTAGGCCATCGTCTTGTTCAGTGAGCGGAGCGAACTGGAATCGAACCTCGTAACCGCTGGCTTTGAGCAGCTTCAAACGTGTCGGGAAGGTTGAGTGGCGTTTATCTAATTCGTGTGCTGAAACCATCGTGGCGGGCGCTTCGGCAAGTTTTGCCAATTGGGTTTGACTCAGACTGCTTCGGCGCCGCGCGAGTCTTAATAAAGCGCAAGCAAGGGCATTCGATGCATGCGATTGCGTCATAAGACGATTTGTATGGGAAAGGTCTGAAGTGGCCAAATCGCCCAGAAGTCACTCGTTTTGGCCTTTTCGCCATGATTCGAGTAGTACCTTGGGGATATGGACTTTGAGTTATCAGAAGAATTAGAAGGTCTTCGCCAAATGGTCCGCCAGTTGGCCCAGACGAAAATTGCCCCCCGCGCCAGAGAAATCGATAAGACCGGCGAATACCCAGAAGACATCTTTCAAGAGTTCCGCAAGGCGGACTTGCTCGGTCTTTGCATCCCCGAAGAATACGGCGGCTCGGGTGCTGGCATCTTGGGACTTGTGCTCGCTATCGAGGAGGTCACTAAGTACTCAAACGTGCTCGGCCTAATGCTCCTGCTGACCCGCCTCCCAACGGGACCAATCATGATCGCCGGAACTGAGGCGCAAAAGCAGAAGTACCTACCCGGTATCGCCAACGGTACCCAGCGTGCGGCCTTTTGCCTCTCCGAGCCCGGTAACGGCTCGGACGTAGCGGGTATGCAAACTCGAGCCACGCCAGACCCTGACGTGCCCGGTGGGTACATTTTGAATGGAACGAAGAGTTGGATAAGTGGTGGCATTCAAGCCGACTGGTTCACCGTCTTTGCGAAGGTGGGCGATCCCTCTTCACGTCAACACTCGAACATCACCGGCTTTATCGTTGATGGTGACACACCTGGCGTGTCGCGTCCACGCGTTGACCACAAGATGGGTGTTCGCGGTATTGATACTGCGGACATCGTCTTTGACAACGTCAAAGTTGGTCCCGAGAATGTCATTGGCGGAAGTTTCTCGCTCGCAATGCAGTCACTTAACGCCATGCGACCAGTTGTTGCTGCACGCGGTATTGGTCTCGCCGAAGGTGCGCTGATGTACGCCGTGGAGTACGCGAAGAACCGGCCAGCCTTCAACCAAACCATCGCCGACTTTCAGGGTATTCAGTGGGAGATTGCCAAGTGCGCCACAGAAATTGAAGCGGGTCGGTTGTTGACCTACCGTGCGGCCGTGATGGCTGACAATGGCCAATATGGCAAGGAGTTTGTTCCGCTTCTTTCAATGTGCAAGTACTACGCCGCTGAGATGGCGGTGCGGGTATCGAGCGTCACGCTACAGATGTTGGGCGCGGCTGGATACATGGAAGATCACCCCATGGAGCTCTACTACCGCGACGCACGTCAGCTACCAATCGTTGAGGGTACGAGTCAGATTCAGATGGGTCTCATCGCCAAGGGAGTCCTTGGTCACGACCTCTGGTGGGACTAGTCCTTAGATATTGACAACGGGGCAGGTGAGGGTGCGGGTAATACCGGGCACCTTCTGCACTGCGCCGACAATGAACTTGCCCAGTTCGTCAACCGAGCCAGCCTCGCAACGTACAATCACGTCGTAGGGGCCGGTGACTTCGAACGCCTCGAGGACGCCAGGAACCAAACGGGTTGCGTGTACAACCGACTCGGCTGAACCGATTTCTGATTGGATCAAGATGTATGCCTGTACCGCCATGGGACTACCTTTCGTTACCTCTACCTTAGCCAAAGCGGCAAATTAGTCGAATTGCTCGCCCGCGAATGGCTTTCCGTTGTGCCACTTATGGCAAATCTCGCATTGGTAGGAGGTCAGCTCCACCCGGTTCTCGATAAAGGCGAAATTCGCGGCGCTCGTCGCTTCGGCCAAGGTTCGGTAGGCCTTTTTGGGACTCCCGTCGATATTGACGTGCCCACTCGATCTACCCGAACGAGGTGGGCGAGGTTTCTGCTTTCGGGGGGCTCGCTTTTTCACCCTTCCAACCCTAGGGGGCTATCGTGGCATCTATGAGTCAGCTTGACACCGAATTGATAATTGAGTCCATCCCCCAAGTAGATGACGGCAATCACGAGCGTTTCACCCACATTGTCCTAGAGGGCTATACCCCCGAGGGCGGAGACTTCGTTCCGGTAGACAACTCGGTCGTGGGCGGAATTATCAACTCCACTCCGGTAAAGGCTCTGTGTGGCAAGGTCTGGGTACCCGGTCGAGATCCAAAGAAATATCCTCTTTGCCCAACGTGTAAAGAGATTGCTCAATCTTTAGGTTGGGATTTACCGAACGGGTAAGTAGGCTGGACGGCATGCCTCGCGTCCTCGTTATTCGTCACCACCTTGAAGACACCCCCGGACTGGTGGGCGAGGCGTTTGCCAAGCGCGGCTATGAGGTGGATTTGGTGATGATGAGTGCTGAGCACGATACGCCTTCACTCGACGGCTACGACATTCTGACGATTCTCGGTTCCAAGCACGCGGTCTACGACCCGCTCGTTGAAGAGGCCTGGTTTGGCCGTGAGCTCCAAGTCATTGACGAAGCGAACAGGCGCGAAATTCCAATTTTGGGAATTTGTTTCGGCGGACAGGCGCTCTGTCGTTACTTCGGCGGAACCGTGTCTAAGGCCCCATCGTCTGAAATCGGCTGGACCGAGATAGAGGTCAAGCCGGGCATAGAACTTTCGACTGGCCCGTGGTTCGAGTACCACTTCGACCACTGTGACCTGCCAGTGGAAGCCGAAGTCTGGGCCGAGACTGACGCTGCGGTCCAAATGTTTGCCATAGGTCGCAATGTTGGAACCCAGTTCCACCCCGAAATCGATGAGGTCCAAATCAAGGAATGGATGAGCGGAGCGGGTGGCGAAGAGACCCGTGACTTAGGCGTTGACCCAGAGGGGCTGATTGAACAGACTCGCAACGAGGAACCAGCGGCCAGAATTCGCACCCAACAACTCGTTGATCTTTTTTTAGCTCGGCAGAAATAATCGTGTCGACCATGGATGAGCGCGAAAGCGTCCGAATTGAACGTCCCGCCACCGGTGGCGGAGTTGCCCATCTCAGCGATGGGCGGGTTGTCTTTGTCCGACACTCACTGCCGGGAGAAACTGTTCAAGTAAATCTGACCGAAAGTTCTAAGAACTTTGCCCGTGGCGAAGCGGTCGAGATTCTCGAAGCCAGCCCAGAGCGCGTAACGCCAGTGTGCCCAGTAGCGGTTCCGGGTGGATGCGGTGGCTGTGACTTGCAGCACGCATCGCCAGTGGCCCAGCGTGAGTGGAAGACTTTCTTGGTCCAAGACCACCTGCAACGCATTGCCGGTATTGAAGTGGAGCTCAAGATTGAGCCCACCCCGGAGCTGGCCCAAAATACTCGTACGCGACTTCGTTGTGCGGTGACCGAGTCGGGCCAATTGGCTTTGCGCGCCGCTCGTAGTCATGACCTCGTGCCCATCAGTGAATGTGCCGCCTCGGACCTTGTCTTTGGACCGGCCTTCGAAAATTCGTGGGGCAAGGTTGATGAGGTTGAGCTTCGCGCTATTGGCGACGGACAGCCCTTTGCGGTCGTTCGCCGAGGCGAGCTCTACGATGTGGTCGCTCTGGACGGTACTCGACTGCACCCCGATACCCAAAGCCGGGTGAGTGTTCGCAACTTTGTTTATTCCGTCGGTCCACGCTCCTTCTGGCAGTCCCATCGTGACGGCCCTGAGATTCTCGTCAATCAAGTCTTGGCCTACGCTCAGTTGAGCAAGGGTGATCACGCCGTTGACCTGTTCAGCGGAGTTGGGCTCTTCTCAATCGCCATGGCGAAAGAGGTTGGCCCTACCGGAAAGGTAGTCGCCGTTGAATCCTCAGCTTTTTCGGTGAAGGATGCTCGCCAAAATGCTCAGGGATTTCCTTGGGTCAAAATTCGAGAGTGGACGGTTTCGGCTCGAGCGATCAACGATGCGGTGATGGAGAACGATGTTGTCATTCTCGACCCACCTCGAATCGGACTTGCCAAGGGTGTCGTCGAAGCGCTCGCTCGTCGCCGACCTCGTCGCGTGGTCTATGTCAGCTGTGACGCTGCCACTTTTGCACGCGACCTGGCCCTGTTTGAAGAACATGGGATTGAACTGCAAGACATGAAGGTCTATGACCTATTCCCGATGACCGAACACGTCGAAATCGTTGCCCTCTTAGTACCAGTCGAGACGGAATAAGACTCCCTCACCAACTGACCTCCATGGAGGGCGAACTATTTAAACCAAATAGGTGGCGTTACTGGGATTCGCTCGAACTGGGAATTCACTGCGCCAAAGCGCTCGTCGTTGCTGACCCAATCTTGGTAGGCGGCGGAGATCTCCTCTTGAGTTCTGGCGACGAAGTTCCACCACATCAGTAACTTTTCTTGGAGTGGTTCGCCGCCCAGCAACACCACTCGAGTTGGTTCTGTAACTTCGAGAGCAATTTCATCTCGTGTGCTCCCAAGGTAGGCGAGTGCGCCAGGGGCAACAACCTTTCCCTCAACAAGCACCGCTCCTTCAGCGACGACCAGGGCGTATTCAAAAGATTTTTCGAGAGGCAAGATCGTTGGTCCGTAGCGCAAATTTAATTCGACCCCTACGGTGGGGGTGTCCAAAAGCGCAGGGGATTGCTGGTCGGCAAAGCGACCGACGATGACCTGACCTGATGCGTTACCAATTTCGAATTTTGGCACTGAAGGAAGATGTTGAAAGGTTGACGGGCTTTTGCGAGTGGACTCTGGTTGAGCGAGCCAAAGCTGCATTCCGTGCAGAGTACCTCGGTGGTAATTCGGGTCCTCTTCGGCATGAACAACGCCATTTCCCGCGCCCATTAAGTTCAGCTGGCCCGGACTTATGAGTTGTTCTGATCCCAGCGAGTCCTTGTGCAGAAACTCGCCAGAAAATAGCCAGGTGACCGTTTGTAAACCTATGTGGGGGTGAGGGGCTACATCGACCGATATTTCGGGGTCCAATTGAGCTGGCCCCATGTGGTCCACAAAGCACCACGAGCCCACCGTCCGTCGACCTCGGGTCGGAAGAGTTCGTCTCACGCTGAGAGCACCAACCAGCGCTTCTCGTCCTGGCAGTACCTGAATCTGGGGGGAGATTGGCAATTCATTCATGGAACCACGGTATCGGCAATCCAGTGTTTTGGGTGAGTCTCTCGATACGATTGGAAACTACAAATGAAAGGTCCACTATGAAAACCGCAATGATAATTTTTGGAACCCTGTTGACATTCTTCGGCCTCTTCTCGGCATCGGGAAAGTTCTCCAAAATGGAAAACGTCATGAAAGCCATGGATCACGTTGGCGTTAAGCCAGCCCAGATCAATATTTTGGCCACCTTGGAAGCTTTGGGCGCCTTAGGCATCATCGTTGGAATTTGGTCTAAGCCACTCGGCATCGCCGCCGCCACCGGCATGACTCTTTACTTCCTCGGTGCCGTGGTCGCTCACCTGCGTATTAAGGACAAATTCAAAGACTTCGCCCCTGCACTCCTTATTTTTGTAGTGGCAGCAGTGACGCTGGTATTCGAATTAAAGCGTAAGTAGTTAGTTTTTCAACTCTGTTACGAGGGCCTGCACTCGATGTTGGATGTCGTCGCGAATACGCCGAACCACATCGAGTGACTGGCCAGCGGGGTCATCCAGGGGCCAATCGTCGTAACGCTTGCCGGGGTAGTAGGGGCATTCGTCCCCGCAACCCATCGTGACGATTACGTCAGAATTCTTGGCCATCTCTTCGGTCAACTTGGTTGGCGTTTGTGAGGTGATGTCGATGCCCACTTCAGTCATTGCCTCGACCACCGCAGGGTTCAAGTGCTCACCCGGTTGGGTGCCGGCGGAGTAGATAGTTATCGCGTCGCCGGAAATCTCGCGGGCAAACCCAGCCGCCATCTGCGAGCGACCGGCATTGTGGACGCAGAGAAAAAGAATCGCCTTATTGGTCATGATTGAACTTTCTGAATCGATTATGACAACAGCCTACGAAAGAAAAAAGAACCCCGCGCCCAAAGGCGCGGGGTTCTTGATTAAATCTAGGTGAACTATTCGCTCTTGACCTTGGTCTGACCGAACAGGGTGTACAGAATGAAGGAAATTGCGAATCCAACTGGAAAGGCAATGTCTCCAAAGTTTCCATTGTGCTTAGGTACGACACCAACGTAGTAGCTCTGATTCGCGAAGAGCCAGATTGACAGAACGGCACCAACGAGGAAGGCCACCGGACCGGCCCAGTTTTCGCGCTTAGCGAACAACAGGGGCTTGATGTCCTTGCCACGACGGATGATCTTGTCGGCAAAGATAACGCCCAACCATGGTCCAATCCAGTACGACATAACCAGGAGGAAGTTCTCCAAGTTGTTCGCTGGGTTGCCAGCAGCCCAGTGCGCCACGAAGTAGCCCGCTACACCGAATACGAGTGCGGTAATTGCACGCAACAGGTTGGTGGGCAACTTGACGCCCATGGCCAAGAAGGACATGGAACCGGAGTAGATGTTGAGGGCGTTGGCGCAAATGGAGCCAAGCACAATGCCAAAGAGCACCAACTTGCCGAGCGAAGTTGGCAAGAAGTGCGTGAAGTCTGCAACCGGGTTCGTGTTGGCACCGTAGGGGTGCATGCCAGCTGATACTGCTGCCGCACCAACGATTTGGAGAATCGTTGCCGAGGAGAAGAGCCCCAAGCTGGCCATAAGTCCAGCGCTCTTGGCGTTGGTCTTAGTTGGCAAGTAGCGAGCAAAGTCAGCTGCAAATGGGTTCCAGCCAGCTGCGTACCCGTAGACCGCGCCGGTAAAGACGAGGAATGCGCCGGGGAAGTACCAGTGGTTTGGAGCATTCAGGTGGCTCTTCGAGAAGATCACGATGGCGGCCCAACCGAATACCAAAGCCAAGTATGGCATCAGGTAGCGCTCAACCTTTTGGACCAAGTTGTGACCCAAGAAGGCAATCGCAATCTGCACGACTACCACGGTCAGCAGCGAAGTGGTTACGCTCCAGTGTGACAAGGCAGAGAGTGCGAAAGCTCCCGATACCGAGTTAACCGCGAACCAGCCGATACCAGCCGCGAAAGCGTTCGATGCTGAAGGCAAGATGTTTCCGAAACGACCGAAAGCGGCACGCCCCAACACCATCTGTGGCACACCGTAGCGAGGACCGTCCTTGGTGAGGAAGTAGTGCGCTAGTGCACCGAGCCCATTACCGAGCAAGATACCGATTACGGCCTGTACGAAATTCAATCCAAAGAACACTCCCAGAGCACCCACATAAATTGTGGCGAACTCAAGGTTTGGACTCATCCATGTTGCAAACAAGTGGCCGGGACGACCGTGACGGTCTTTCTCGGCGATGGCTTCAACGCCACCTGGCTCAACTTTGAGCACCTTCTTGCCATATTCTCCTTGACGGATTTCCATTGTTTGTGCACCCCTCCGCGCATATTGGCCAGCCAGTCGACTGACCCCCACAGAGTAATGAAAAATAGTTATGGAGTTGGGGATAGTGGGGGGGGGTTAGTGGTCCTCGTGTCCAGCGGGTTCGGCGACGATCTCGTAACCAGGGTTCAAAATGACTGCTTCGTGGGCCTGATTTATAACGGTTCCGGAAACTAGCAGGCGAGTACCTCGCTCAATTCCCGGTACCGAATCGCGACCTTGGAATACCAGGGTGATCGAGCCAGACCGATCGGCTACCACACAACGCATTTCACTACCCGTGGCGCTACGGCTCACCGACATCGAACGCACCCGTCCCGCAATATTCGCGGCGGTCCGAGCCTGCAGGGCGCCAATGGGCTCAGTACCAGCGGCTCGCTCTTCGAGCTTCATATCGGCTTCGAGGTGTGCTGAAGCACGAAGACCGCCACGGTGCATGACCTCACTGGCTGCTTTACCGATCTCCATGGTCTTGCGAGTAGCTCGGTAGGGGACGATTGTTGCTGAAGTGCGCGGCACGTGGGCAAGTGCGTCAGCAATGCTGTCGGCGGTCCGGTCGTGCAAAAGGCGTTGCACGCGTGAGGTGAATCCTCTACGCGGGAGAATGACCATGCAAAATACATCGGGGTCTCGCACGATGTCAGCGACCAGTTCGAGTGAAGCGCGGTCAATTCGACGGTCATCACACTCGACAATTTCCAACGGGATACCGGATTTGGACATCGTTGATTGAGCCCACGTCATCTCTAATCGCTTGGTGGCAGCGGGGTCAATATCAAAGTGCACGACGCGTATGGAATAAGCGTTTAGGTCTCGCGAGAATTCAATTGCGCGCTTCGCGGCCAAATCAAAAGAGTCGACGAGAATGACTACTCGGCGCATTTTGCTCGTTCGAGAATCCCCCGCCTCTTCGGCAGCGAAGGCGTCGGCTTCGCGGGTGTAGGTACGATTTAATCGGATGAGTCCGTAGTACATAATTGGGCCGACAACTGCTACCAGCCAGGCACCTTCAGTAAACTTCACCGTGAGGAAAATCGCAACTACCAATGCGGTTACGAACGCTGAACCGGCATTAACGGCGACTCCGGCACGCCAACCGCGAGCCCGTTCGATCCAATGATGTTTCACCATTCCCGCCCCGGCCAAGGTGAATCCGGTGAACACTCCGATGGCGTAGAGCGCCACTAAGGCATTGACTTGTGCGTTAAAGACAATAATTAGAGCGATGGAAACGACGCCTAGGGTCAGAATTCCGTTGGAAAAAGCGAGGCGGTGACCACGTTTGGTGAATTGGTGGGGAAGGTAGCCGTCGGTAGCCACATAACTCGCCAAAAAGGGGAAGCCATTAAACGAGGTATTTGCTCCAGTGTAGAGAATCAACAAAGTCGCAAACTGAACGAAGTAGAAGATGATCTTTCCGGTACCGTGTGACCCGAAGACGTCCAGTACCTCTTGGGAAACCACAGTCGGCGAACCACTTGCGTACGGCACTGCGTGGGTCCATGATGCTAGGAGGGTGACGCCTAGGAGCAGCGTTCCCAGAGCTGAAGACATAATCACCAAGGTCTTTCGTGCGTTCGACCATTCGGGCTTTTTGAAACTGGCGACACCATTAGAAATAGCTTCGAGACCAGTTAGAGAGGAGCCTCCATTGGCGTAGGCGCGGAGGAAAGTAAGAAAGGCGAGGCCCATCAAGAGCCCGGTGCCTTTTTGCCCAAAACGACCATCAAAAAGAAGGTGATGGTCGGGAATCGACAAGACGTGAAGTGAACCCGAGACTTTTTTTATTACGCCTACGGTGATGGTCGCGAGAATCGCAAAAATATAAAGATAAGTCGGAAGAGCGAAATAACTTCCTGCTTCTTTAATGCCGCGAAGGTTGCCGAAGATCAAGAGGCAAACTACGCCAACTGTAATTACGAGCGTGTAGGGCAGCAAGCCTGGCACCGCACTGGTCAACGCTGCTGTGCCGGCGGCCGTTTGCACGGCTACGGTGACGATGTAGTCAATTAAGAGTGCCACGGCGGCAATTTGAGCCACCTTCGGTCCGAAGTTTTCGCGGGCAACTACGTAGGCGCCACCTGATTTTGTGTAGTACTTAATCACGTCGAAGTACGACGTCGTGACCAAAAACAAAACACCGAGAATCAAGAACATCACGGGCACGACCAAACTGAAGGCCGCTAAACCAATAAACGGCGTCATCTGAGTCAAGATTTCCTCGGTGCCGTACGCCGAAGAGGAGATGCAGTCCGGGGCTAGTACTCCGAGAGCGACTACTCGATTGAGCCGCTCGTCTCCTAGTTGCTCAGTGACGTACGCGCGTCCAAAAAATATTTTCTTTAACCGGTACCCGAGGGATTCTGGATAAATTTGGTCGACATTGGCGTGAGAGGTGAGGGCGACCTGTTCTGGCTTCTCATTGTTGCCCGCTGGACTCATTGAGTCTCCTTTCGACGCTAGATTGCGCCTAACCATCTAAGCACCATGGCGGCTACTGCTCGATACAAGAAGCGGGCTCGCTAGGGGAGGTTGTTACCAGTGTCGATCCCGAACGGTTGGTACAGCCAGGACGAAACCGTGTGCTCCGCGGTCACATCGCACCTGCTCGGCTGACAAAACGCAGGTGGCATTACCCAAGATGACCTTCGTATTGACCGGAAAGCTCGGGGTGCCGAGCCCGGGGTTTCCAATGCAGCCTGTCCCCTTGCAAAAGGTGGCCTTCCCGGTGGCACCCAAGGAGGCCGACTGGCTGGGTTGCACACTCTGGCAATACGCCGCTGTTGTATATCTGGATGCCGGGGCGTTAGCGGTGTCGAGTTCGCAGTTAAAGCCATATTTGGCATTTCCAAAAAAGAACTCCGTACTCTCAGCGCGCAAAACAATCGTTCCGTGCGGACTTGAGGGGGAGGAGGAACCCAGCGAGCGTCCAGCAAAGAGCGAGCCCGCCACTAGGAGAAGGGTCAAAAATCCATAAAGGAACTTAGTGGGAGTGCTCATGGGCTAACCGTAGCCCATTGGCGCGTCGCCACTAGTTAGCCCTAGGAGGTAAGAGGGCAATGTATTGAGTTATGCCTAGAAGCCTCCGGACTCACCAGTACGGTGGTACATCATGCCCTCGAAGTTATTTCTCCTACTCCCGCCATCAGAAGGCAAAGAGGTAGGCGGAGCAAAAGTGAGAGATGATGGCTTTTTCTCGAACGCCTTGGCCGATCAGCGTCGGACAGTCATTTCTCAAGTCAAGGATGTACTTGAAAACTCAAAGCCGATACTTTTGGAAAAAGTCTTCGGGGTTCGAGGGCCACTTTTAGAAAGAGCAATCGAGTCAATGACTCAACTTGTAGAAGGCAGGGCGCCGGTTCTTCCCGCTCATCAGCGTTATAGGGGAGTTGTCTGGAGCCATCTCGAACCTTCAACCTTGAGCAATAGTGAGCGGAAGCAAATTATGATTCCCTCGGGCCTCTACGGCGTAACGACCGCAGAAGACCTGATTGCGGACTACCGATTGAAGATGAATATCTCGCTTGGTGGGCTCGGGAACATCGCGAAATTCTGGCAGCCATCGGTATCCAAGGTCCTCGGTGAGTTTGTCTCGGGTTCAGTGGTTGTTAACTTGCTCCCCAAAGAGCACGAAGGTGCGATCAACTTCGAATACCTAGCTGAAGTGGCTGAACTTGTCACTATTCAATTTGTGGATGCCAATGGATCAAAGGCAGTAGGTCACGCTGCTAAGGCAGTCAAAGGGATTGTGGCCCGGGAACTCCTGACTAACGGATTGGGTGGGCTTGCTGGCTTTCATTGGCGAGGCTGGAAGGCGAAAAAGAAGTCAGGTATCTGGAGAATTGCTGCTCCAAAGTAATGACGTGTGGATCGCCAATGGTGGTTGATATCGATTGTCAAAATCCCTATTGGAGATTGGGCCATAAGGAGATTCCTGCAAGTAAATCTTGAGGAGCAACAGAAACATGATTTAATCGCAGTTCGGCCTGTGGTAACTTGAAAATGGGTGTGACGGGAAGACTGGTCGTCGATTGAAATTGTCGACGAAAGGTAAATCTTGAAACGGAACACACCCACCCCTATCCTTGCCTTATTGGCACTCGGCGTTGTCTTTGGTGACATCGGTACGAGCCCCTTATACGCCTTCCAACAATCTGTCAGTGATGGCCAATCGGGAGTAACCGCAATTTTTGGCGTGGCCTCACTCATCTTTTGGTCCCTGATGATTGTTGTTTCCATCAAGTACCTGGTATTCGTATTGCGGGCCGAAAACAACGGCGAGGGAGGAGTCCTCACTCTTTTCTCACTTCTGCCTCGGAAATTTCGACGCCCACAACACCAGGGCGAGTACACCATTTTCTTCGCTCTTTTGCTGGGCACAGCCTTCTTATTTGGCGATGGCTTTATCACGCCAGCGATATCGGTTCTCTCCGCTGTTGAGGGAACGGCTGTAATAAATCCGTCTTGGGTGCACTTCGAAGTACCAATTACGTGCGTCATCCTCTTCTTCCTTTTCTTCATCCAAAGGAAGGGAACGGCCAAAATTGGTTCTGTTTTTGGTCCGGTGATGGTGCTCTGGTTCGCAACGATCGCCCTGCTGGGAGTGCGACAAATTGCCCGTGACCCCTCAGTATTTCGTGCCCTTTCGCCGAGTTACGCTGTGGCCCTAATTGCTCACAACCAGCTCCACTCACTAGTAATTCTGTCATCGGTAATTCTGGCCGTGACCGGCGTTGAAGCTCTGTACGCCGATCTGGGGCACTTTGGCGCGCGAGCGATTCGGATTGCGTGGTTTCTTTGCGCCGCGCCGGCTCTTATTTTGAACTACCTGGGTCAAGCCGCAGAGAAAATCACCTCACCCCAGTCTGGCGGAGCGCTGTTCTTTAATATGGCCCCCAATCGCGCAACATTGATCTATCTCGTGTTCCTCTCTACGGTCGCCACGGTGATCGCCTCGCAAGCCCTGATCTCTGGTGTGGGCTCAATTGCTCGCCAGGCCGTCCAGATGGGACTGTTCCCACGACTCCAGATAATTCACACCAGCAACAAAGAATCGGGACAAATTTTTGTTCCTTTTATGAATACCGTCTTGGGCATCGGAACGATTTTGCTGGTTGTTATCTATAAGTCTTCGACCAATTTGGGAAATGCGTACTCATTCGATATTTCGGGCACCATGTTGATCACCACCATTGGCCTCGGCATCGTAGCCAACTACCGTTGGCATTGGAAGAAGCGCTACGTCATTCCCCTCTGTGTAATTTTCGGCATTCTTGATAGCTCGTTTTTCCTCAGCACCGCAACGAAGATTTTCAAGGGTGCCTGGGTGCCGCTGGCAATCGCTCTCGTCATTTTGTATTTCATGATGGTGTGGCGTCACGCCAATGCAGTGCTCACGCGCCAAATTGAGGAAGCGGCGGTGGGTTGGGAGCAGCTAGATGAACTCCTGCAAACGAATGAAGTGCAGTTCTCCCCTCAGACTGGAATCTTCCTAACTTCAAACCTTGAGCGCATCCCCCAAGCGGCCTTATCACAAATTAAGCAGATGCACTTCTTGCCCGAGCGCGTCGTCGCGGTCATGCTCACGATCACCGATCAGGCCTACCAAGAGGAGTTGGTCAAGTGCGAAAAGATTGGCGAACGCATCACCTTGGTCGAACTTCACATGGGATACATGAATGAGGTGAACCTCCCTCAACTATTGCGTACCCACGTCATGAGCGAACCCCAGGAGTCAGTAGCCACCTACTATCTCGCCGATCGAAAGTTCAACAACATGAATTCCGGCGAGATCACGGGTATTACGGAGCGAGTCTTTACGTTTATGCACCGCAACTCGGCGACACCTTCGCTGTACTTCGGCCTTCCCGATGAGAGAATCGTTACCCTGGCAACCCAGTTGGACCTCTAAGTAAACAGAGGCGGCAGGACATGACGCCAAGGCGGTGAAGGGGATAGTCGCTCGCACGATTCTTACTGAAGGCATCTAAGGGCTCGATACGTTTCGCTGGAACGACTGGAAGGCGAATGAGAAGTCTGGCGACTGGAAAATACTGGCGCCAAAATAGCAGTAGTTGGGAGCGGTGCGAACAGCTCACAGTGGGTAGTGTCTTTGTGATGAATCGACACGGTACGGCAATTCGTGAATTTCCGAGCGAGCTTGAGATCGTTACCACTCGAAAGTTCGAAGCTCCGATTTCTATGGTTTTCGATGCACTCACCAAGCCCGAACTGGTTAGCCAATGGTGGGCGACCGGCGAAGACACGATGACCTTAAGTGAGATTGATTTGCGTGAAGGCGGAGAATTCCACAACATCTTTGCAACGCCCACTGGCGTCGAATGTTCATTTCGGGGCCGTTATTTGGAGATTGATGCGCCACATCGCCTGGTGAACACCTGGTTATTTGAAGGATGGCCGAATGCTTGGGCCACCGAAACTCATGACTTAAGCGAAACTGACGGAGTGACAACGTTGAGTATGACAACTCGATTCCACGATCGAGAGGGTCGAGCGAAAATGACTCGTGCGCATGATGCGGCCAAAGAGCGCAACGACAATAATGGGCAAGATGCCAGCTGGGATGCCCTCGAAGACCTACTGACTTCGATGGTGGGTAATATTTAAAACTGAGTGGAGATGCTGGGAATCGAACCCAGGTCCAACGGCATTTCACTAGACATTCTCCGAGCGCAGCTGACCTTAAATTGTCGGGAGTTCTTTGCGGGCCAGCACCCTAAGTTCTCCGTAGTTGACTTAAATTTCCCTCATCACCATCAACGAATGAATTCGGTAAGACCCACTGAATGACGTTTGTTACTAGACCGTGGATCTGGATCTAGGCAAACGTTGCTACCTAAGCAGCAAGCGCAAGCTGAGGCTTGGCGTTTATTTTTTTGTTTCAGGCTCTTTAACGTGGCTCCTGAGACCACGGCTCGCTTCTTCTAACTCAACATCCGATGTCGAAACCAATCATCCCCTCGCTACGGGAATATCCCGTCTCGACAGTGTACCGGCACTCAGTTACAGCCGCTCAGGCCAGTTTTTCACGCTGGCGGGTAGCGCGGTCCATTTCTCGCTTAGCGTCGCGCTCGGAGATTGCTTGGCGACGGTCCTGGCGTTTACGGCCCTTGGCGAGGCCAAGCTCGATTTTCGCCCGACCTTCTTTGAAGTAGATCCGCAGAGGCACGATGGTGAGCTGCTGCTGGTTGGCCTTGGTTTCCCACTGAATCAACTCTTTGCGGTGGGCGAGGAGTTTGCGCTTGCGGTCGGGGTCGTGGCTCCCAAACCCGACTGCAAAGGACCACGGCGGGATGTGCATCTGAAAAACCCACAGCTCGCCGCCATCGATACGGGCGTAGCTCTCAGCAATTTGAGCGTGACCTTCGCGGAGTGACTTGACCTCAGAGCCAGTTAACACCATTCCGCATTCGAGCGATTCGAGAATCTCGTAGTCATAACGGGCGCGACGGTTGGTGGCAACGACCTTATCTGCGCCCTTATCCTCTTTGGATTTGGCGCGACGTTCTTGCATCTGTTTTGCGCGTGCCACGCATCAAGCGTACCGATGTTGCGCAGGGCCCCAAACTCCCTACACTGAAAGGGTGCTGCAACTCACCGGAGACCAACGCGATTCAATGATTGCCACGTGCATTAGAGCTCTGCCGGACGAGGGATGTGGGCTTTTGCTCGGTACCCCCAGTGGAGTGGTCCATAAAGTAGTGCCGAGCACCAATGTTGCGCATTCAGCAAAGGTCTATGAAATTGACCCTCGGGTGCTCCTTCGAGCTTCACGAGAGGCCGACACTGAAGGGCTGGAGATCATTGGAGTATTCCATTCCCACACGCACTCCGAGGCCTATCCCAGTCCCACAGATATTCGTCAAGCCCCCGATCCCAGCTGGCACTACGTACTCGTCTCGCTTCGCGATATTCCCACGATCGTGCGCAGTTACCGCATTGTCAACGGGGAAGTAGCCGAAGAAGAGGTTGTCCTCGGTCACGATTGAACAATGGTCAACTAAAGTTGACCAAGTAAGTCAAGAATTACGAACGAGGTTTCTATGTCTCCAGTTGTGCGAATCCCTACCGTTTTGCGTCCCGCCATGGGAGGGCAAAATGAAGTCCTTGTCCCCGGCAAAACCGTCGGCGAAATTCTCAGCGAACTCACCACCCAGTTCCCGGCCTCGAAAGGTCAACTGTTGGGCGAAGACGGATCACTTCATCGCTTCTTGAACGTGTACGTCAATGATGACGATGTCCGCTACCTCGGTGGTCTCGATGCTCCCGTGTCCGATACCGACGAAGTGACCCTGCTGCCAGCCGTTGCAGGTGGAGCCAACTAGTGGCTCGTTACGAATCGGTCCTCGAGCTGGTTGGCGAGACTCCGGTAATTAACGTCTCGCAACTTTCACCCAAGCCCAACGTAAAAATCTTTGCCAAACTCGAGGGTCGCAATCCGGCAGGTTCGGTTAAGGACCGCGTGGCGAAGTCGCTCGTTGAAGCGGCCGAGCGTGATGGTCTCCTCGTACCCGGTAAGCCGGGGCAAATATTGATTGAGCCCTCGTCGGGCAACACGGGCATCGCTCTGGCGATGGTCTGTCGTATCCGTGGGTACCACCTAAAGGTGGTTCTACCCGGCAACGTCTCGATCGAACGTCGCCAGTTGCTCGAAGCGTGGGGGGCCGAGATCATCGACTCACCCGGAGAAGAAGGGTCAAACGGAGCGGTTCGCCTGGCGCGCAAACTCGCTGGCGAAAACCCCGAATGGGTCTTTTTGTATCAGTACGCCAACCCAGCTAACCCGCAGGCCCACTACACCACAACTGGACCCGAAATTTTGCGTGATGTTCCAGAGATTACGCACTTCGTGGCCGGACTCGGCACCTCGGGAACCCTGATGGGTGTCGGTCACTACCTGAAGGATCACAAAGAGGGCGTTCAGATCTGGGCGATTGAGCCCCCATCGGGCGAACAGGTTGACGGTTTGCGAAGCCTCGAAGACGGCTACGTCCCACCAATTTTTACCGACCAGCGCGGCGCCGAGCTCTTGGATCGCAAAGTGATTGTTCGCCCCAAAGAATCAATTGAGTGGGTCCGCAAGATGAGCGAAATCGGCCTCTTCGTGGGCATCTCCGCGGGGGCAATTATGCAAGGTGCGGTGAAGTGCGCCCTCACCATTCCCGATGACCAAGAAGCGACCATTGTGACAATTGTCTGTGATGACGGCTGGAAGTATCTCTCCACGGGTGCCTGGACCGACGACATTGATGAAGTGGTTGATCGCGCGAAGCGCATCATCTACTTCTAAAGCAACCCTGAACTAAGTTGTTGCCAACAACGAAGGGATTTTTGTGACATTTTCACGTGCTGATGGCCGCCAAGTAAACGAGGCTCGTCCTCTCTCATTTGTTCGCGACTTCACCGCTATGGCCCCGGGCTCAGTGCTCGTGAGTTTTGGCAACACCAAGGTGCTCTGCACCGCGTCCGTTGAGACCGACGTACCTCGCTGGATGAAAGGTACCGGTAAGGGCTGGGTTACGGCCGAATACTCAATGCTGCCTGGCTCGACTCCCGAACGCAACACTCGTGAAGCCGCAAAGGGCAAGCAATCGGGGCGCACTCAAGAAATCCAACGGCTCATTGGACGGTCGCTTCGATCGGTTACCAATCTAGAAAAGATGCCTGATATCTCAATCACCGTTGACTGCGACGTTCTTCAGGCCGATGGTGGCACTCGGACTGCGTCAATCTGCGGGGGATACCTCGCCCTGCACGACGCGCTAACTCGTACCAAGATGGCCGGCTTTATTCAAGAGCACCCACTGTCCGATTTGGTGGCAGCAATCTCAGTTGGCATTGTCGACGGGGTGCCAGTTCTCGACCTTCCCTACGAAGAGGACTCACGCGCCGATACCGACATGAATGTTGTTATGACCGGTGCGGGCGATTTTGTTGAAGTCCAGGGAACTGCTGAAAACGCTGCTTTCAAGCGCGCTGAACTAGATGCCTTGCTCGACCTCGCGAGTGAGGGCATCGCCAAAATTCACGAAGCGCAGCGAGCGATAATTGCCACGCCGCCCGCTCAGCGCTAATGCCTACCTTTGTCTTGGCGACTGCGAATCCCCACAAGACGACTGAAATGTCGGCTGTCTTGGCCACCTTGGGAATTGAGGTTCTGCCTCGACCTGAAGGCCTCGCCGATGTCGATGAGACCGCTGATACCTTGGTCGGAAACGCTCTGTTAAAGGCGCACGCCATCATGCAGGCCAGCGGACACGCTGCAGTAGCTGACGACACTGGATTATTCGTTGACGCTCTGAAAGGGGCTCCTGGTGTTTACTCGGCGCGGTACTCGGGTGAGGGCGCCACGGACGAACAGAATGTTGCGAAACTCTTGGCTGCGTTGGCCGACTCTGCGCCAGAGGATCGAACGGCCACCTTTCGCACAGTCATTGCGGTGGTCTATCCCGACGGTCGAGAGGTTGTCGTTGAAGGAGTATTGCCAGGTGTAATCACTGATGCACCTCGAGGGGAGTATGGCTTTGGGTACGACCCAGTGTTCTTGCCCGATCTGGCGAACGGACGTACGCTCGCGGAGATGACGCTAGAGGAAAAGAACGAGCATTCGCACCGAGCTCGTGCCCTTCGTGCTCTCGGCGAGGTCCTGGCGTAGGTCAGATTCAATAAATCATCCTTTAGGCTGTTTTTGTGAACAGCCGCGTCCTGCCAATTTTCCCCCTGGGGTCAGTTGTCTATCCTGGGCAAACCATTGGCCTGTGCATCTTCGAAGATAGGTATCGCGAACTGCTGTCGGATGTGCACGAGACCCTGGAATTTGGCACGTATCTAATCAGCGGCCCCAAGGTGGCCGGTCGCCCCTTTCGGCGCAGCCCCGTGGGGACGATTGTTCAGATAATGGGCTTTCAACCACTCCACGACGGCAAGGCGTTGGTAGCGATTCAAGGTAAGCAGCGTTTCGTGAGTCGTAAGTGGCTCAAGGATGACCCCTACCCCAAGGCACTAATCGAAGAGACCCCATGTGTCGGCAATTCAGTGGACCAAGAGCTCTTGCACTCAACCTCCTCAGCAGTCAGAGCTTTGCGAGCGCTGCACAGTGAGGTTCACGTTGAAGACAAGCTAGACAAGAGTTGCCCTATTGAGGGGAGTGACAAGTCATTGGTCTGGCAGTTAGCGGCCCTAGCCCCATTGTCACTGATGGACCAGTATCGACTGCTCGCCGTGTCCAACCCAAACGACCGGTTACGGTTACTGAGCAAGCTCTGCTCGGATCGTTTTAGCGATTATCAGCGGCTCATGAATATGAGCGCTCAAGAATCGAAGTGGTCAGCCAACCTTTAGTAGGTCTACAACAAAGATCAAAGTTTCGCCGGGGGCAATGACGCCACCAGCACCTTGATCGCCGTAGGCCAAGTGCGCGGGGATGACGAGACGGCGGCGTCCGCCAATCTTCATTCCCTTCACGCCTTGGTCCCAACCAGAGATAACCCAACCAGCACCAAGCTCGAAGGCAAAGGGCTCGTTGCGATTCCAACTGGAGTCGAACTCTTCGCCCGACATAACGCCCACGCCCACGTAGTGGACGGTGGCCATCTTGCCGGCAACGGCTTCGTCGCCCTCACCAATGATGAGATCTTCGATAATGAGTTCGCTCGGAGTTTCTCCGAGGTAGGGGTCTACTAAAGGCTTTTCTGACATGGTCAAACTTTAGTAGCGACGCTCGCGCCGACCACTGCCACCACGAGACTCTTCACGGCGGCCTTCGCCACGTGAAAATTCACGACGTCCACCACCGTCACGGCTTGCGCCGCCACGACGCTCGCCACCGCCGACAGCGCGCACGTTGCGTGCTTCGCGGCCCTTAGGTCCGGTGGCCTCTTCGAAGGTGATTCGCTGACCTTGGGTCAGGGTCTTAAAGCCGTCACCCTGGATGGAGGAGAAGTGGATAAAGAGGTCGTCGCCCTTAGAGTCCGAGGCAAACCCAAAGCCCTTGGACTCGTTGAAGAATGCCACGACCGCTTCGCCGGCCTTGCCAGGCTTCGAGTCGCCACGAGGGGCAAATCCACGATCTTCACGGGGTGCACGAGCGGGACGCTCATCACGGTCACGGAAAGAGGGACGCTCAGCGCGCTCGCCACGAGGGGCAAATCCACGATCTTCACGGGGTGCACGAGCGGGACGCTCGTCACGGTCACGACGGAAGGGGCGATCTTCTCCCTCTTCGCGGTGGCGGCCGAAGGTGTGCTTCTTTTCGCGACCTTCGCCACGAACAAAGCGGTCGGCACCCTTGCGAGGAGCTGGTCCACGGTCGTCAGTGCGCTCAGCGGCTTCGGCATCGTCGACGGCACCCAAACGGATAGCGACGGCGTCTTCACGAGGCTCGATGTTGGGGTTCAAACCTAAGGCCTTCATCATGCGCTTGACCTGACCGATGACGTCATCGCCGACGAGCGAGATGACAACACCAGAAGCACCCGCACGTCCGGTACGACCGGAACGGTGGAGGTAGTCGGTGGCCTGTGATGGTGGATCGTAGTGAATGACGACTGGCAGGTCATCGATGTGAATACCACGCGCCGCAACGTCAGTGGCTACGAGAACTTGGATCTGACCGGACTTAACTGAACGCAAAGCGCGTTCACGCTGGGCCTGGCTGCGGTCACCGTGGAGGGGGACTGCTGAGAGTCCACGCTCGCCAAGCTGCTTCGCCAAACGGTCAGCACCGTGCTTGGTGCGAGTAAAGACAATGGCCTGGCCGTGCTCTTCGATTACCTCAGCACAGAAATTGGGCTTTTGGTCGCGTGGGACGCGCCAGAAGAAGTGGTCAACATCGCTCGGGGCTTCTTCGCCGACCACGTCGTGGGTAATTGCGTCCTTGGTGAACTCCTTAACGAGCGAGCGAACATCTGGGCCCATGGTCGCAGAGAACAACATGACGTGACGAGTTTCTGCGGTGGCGCGCATAATGCGGCGCACCGAGGGCATGAATCCCATGTCGGCCATACGGTCGGCCTCGTCAATGGCAATGGTGGTGCACTCGCGAAGGTCAAAGGCACCCTGCTCGAGCATGTCCTCAAGACGGCCGGGGCAGGCGACAATGACGTCGACGCCAGCGGCGAGGGCCTTGCGGGCGGTGTGGTAGCTCGTACCACCGTAGATAGCCAAAATTCGACGACCCTTGTCCTCGGTGAGTTGAGCGAGTTCTTTTTGAACCTGGGCGGCCAACTCGCGAGTGGGGACCAAGATCAAAGCGTGGGGCTTGCGGGGACGAGCGGGCTCGGTGCGAGCCAAGAGGGGCAGGCCGAAGGCGAGGGTCTTACCCGAGCCGGTGGCAGCCTTTCCGACTACGTCGAGACCCTGGAGGGCATCGGGGATGCAGACCTCTTGGATCGGGAAGGCGGTTTCGATACCACGTGACTTAAGACGGGCAACAAAGTGTTCAGGGACGCCGAGTTCGGCAAATGACAGTGACATATATAGACTCCTACAAGTTGGTGAGCCCAACTCGCAATGTCTATCGAGAAGGTCTCCACTGCGAATGCAGCGATGTACAGCAGAGGACAAGGTTAGCAGGGCCTTTTCCAAATAGCAATAAAACTTTTCGTGCGGGCGGAGGGACTTGAACCCACACCCCGAAGGACTGGTACCTAAAACCAGCGCGTCTGCCATTTCGCCACGCCCGCAGGGTTTCTACTCTAGGGGATTAGCAGCACCCTCGTAAGCCGCTCACGGTAGATTGGACGTTATGACTACACAAATGATGGCTGATAACAACGGTGGCTTCGACCTGACCCAGCGCCTTTTGCGCAACCGAATCGTCTTTCTCGCCAGCCAGGTCGACTCCGAATCGGCCAACCGGGTGTGCGCGGAGCTCCTGCTCTTGGCCGCCGAAGATCCCGAAAAGGACATCAGCCTCTACATCAACTCACCCGGTGGATCGGTCATTGACGGCCTCGCCATCTATGACACCATGCAGTACATCCAGCCAGATGTTCGCACCATCTGCGTCGGAATGGCCGCTTCGATGGGTCAGTTCTTGCTCTGCTCCGGTGCCAAGGGTAAGCGCTTTGCCCTGCCACACAGTCGAATCTTGATGCACCAACCTTCAATGGGTGGCATGCAGGGCCAGGCCTCGGACATTGCGATTCAGGCCGAACAAATTGTGTACTTGAAGAAAATGCTCGCCGAACGTATTGCCTTTCACACCGGCCAGAGCGTCGAGCAAATCGAAAAGGATTCCGACCGCGACCGCTGGTTTACCGCTCAGCAGGCGCTCGAGTACGGCTTCATTGACGCAGTAATCGAGCACGCTCAGACTCCACAAGGTGCTTAGTGAGCGAGCTGGCGAGCGCAATTCAAAGGCGCGACCTTAGCGACGCACCTGTGCGTACAGTCAGCGCCCGACCCTCGCTCCGTGGTCGCTTAGCGAATCTGTGGGGCCGCCGTGAACTGCTCGGTCAGTTAGTCGTTTCAGACATCCGAGTTAAATACAAGGGCTCAGCTCTCGGACTCTTCTGGTCCATGCTGGCTCCGGCGATGAACCTCGGTATTTACTATCTCGTGTTTTCGGTGTTTTTAAAAAATGGTGTACCAAATTTTGTGATTTACCTCTTCTCGGGGTTGATTGTTTGGAACATGTTCTTTAACTCCGTCATTGGCTCGACCACCGTGGTGATTGCTCGAGCGGGACTAGTCAAAAAGGTGTCCTTTCCTCGCGAGATTTTGGCGCTGTCGACCGTGGGTGCCACCGTGGTCTACTTTTTTGTCCAACTCGCGGTGCTCACGGTATTTCTCGTGCTTCTAGGCCACCAACCCGCCTGGAGTTACCTGCCGCTGTTGCCGGTGGCCTTTGTCACCTTGTACCTGCTGGCTGCGGGGGTATCAGTCTTGATGTCGGGAATCACGGTGTACATGCGAGACATGGCGCACCTGATTGAGGTGCTCTTGCAGCTGACCTTCTGGCTGACGCCGGTCGTCTATTCCTACGAAAACACCATCGCACCCGCCCTCGCGAGGCATGGGCTTTCGTGGCTCTACTTCGTCAACCCCATGACGCCGATTGTTATGACCTTCCAGCGCATCTTCTACGGCGCCACTAACGTCCTTTCGACCAACACCGGTCAGGTGCTGCACGTCTTGCCGCAGTGGTCGTTGGCCCACTTTTGGGTGGTCAACCTCATTCTGCTCGGTATCGTAGGCATCTTTTATCTTCTGGTGGAGTATCTCTTTGGACGGCTCGAAGTGAATTTTGAGAGCGAGCTCTAATGGTCAACACCATCGAAGTTCAAGGGATCTTCAAGGAGTTCGTCATTCACCACGAACGCCATCAATCACTGAAAGAGCGACTACTGCACCCCGGCAGCGGAACGAGCGAAAAATTCCGTGCCCTCGAAAATATCTCTTTCTCGATTGCCGCGGGCGAGACCGTCGGCATCTTGGGACACAACGGGTCAGGAAAGTCCACGCTATTAAAAACAATTTGTGGCGTCCTCGCTCCTACGACCGGTGAAATAAAACTGCGCGGGACCCTCGCGGCGCTGCTCGAACTGGGTGCCGGTTTCCAGCCCGAGTTGTCGGGGCGCGAGAACGTTTATTTATACGGGGCGATGCTGGGGCTCAAGCGCAAAGAGGTCGCAGCGATTTTTGACGAAATCGTGGACTTCTCCGAGATTGGCAAATTCATCGACACCCAGGTGAAGTTCTATTCCTCGGGAATGTACGTTCGTTTGGCATTTGCGGTGGCGGTCAATGTTGATCCAGATATTTTGGTAGTCGACGAAGTGCTGGCGGTAGGCGACGAGCGCTTTCGCGCTAAGTGTATGGACCGCATCATCCGATTCCAACGAGAGGGCCGAACCATTCTGTTGGTGACCCACGATGCCGATCAGGTGCGTCGACTCTGTTCGCGGACCATCGTGCTCAATCGCGGCGAATTGGTCTTTGATGGCCCCACTACCGAGGGTCTCAAGGTCTTCCGCGAACATCTTCACGCGAGCGAGGATTCGACCACCAATTCGGCCAACGAAAACATTGAGATCACCTCAGTCACTACGCCGTCGGGAACCTTCGACGTTCGCAGTGGCGAGGGAATGCACTTTGACGTGGCTATCTCCTCGGCTAAGGCGTACGCCGGTCACTTCGTGATGGAACTTCACTCTCGCCGCGGCGAGCTGATCTCTCGCTCCGATGCGATGACCTCACCGGTTCAGTTAAAGCCCGGCTCGAATGTGGTGGGCATTGACATCGCGGCGCTGCCGTTGCTTGACGGAGTGTATGACTTGAACGTTGGCATTGTTGACGAAATCGGTCAAAACGTACTGGCGTGGAGCGAAAAAGCGGCGACTATTGAAGTCGCCTACGACGGACGCGAGCAGGGCATCATCGAGATTGCCCCGAGCATTACCCAGCTCTAATTCTCCAGTGTGGGGTAGTGGCGCAAGGCGCCGAGCTTACCGAGCTTGCCCAAGTTGAATCCATAGGTTGAGCCCTTCAACAGGCGTCGGTCACCTCGAGAGTTGCCGTAGGCGTATATGGTCGGCGGCATCGGATAGTTTCTCGACTCGATCCATTCTGACAAGCGGCGCATTTTTTCACTGCCTCGACAATTCTTGCCAAGGTAGGTGCCGGTGAGCTGGCCTCTCGCATCAACGCCGAGGCGCGTCCCGAGTCCTCCGGTAATTCCCAAGTGGTCGCGAATCGCGTCAACGTAGAGTTGTGGCGACGCCGAGACAATGACGACTTCGTGACCTTCGCTGAGGTGCCACTTCACTCGATCCAGCACGTAGGGCCGACCTTTTTCAGCGAGGTGTTCGAGCCCAAACTTGACGGATTCTTCTCTCACCGCAGTTTCACTGCGGCCAGCAAGCAAGGAGTGGAAGAGGCGTTCTTTGGCGCTATCGGCCCACTTGCCCGATCGAATCGCTCCAATAGTGAGTGGGACGACGAGGCGGGTCGCGTGGGCGTAGGTGTGGGCCTTGCCGGCGATAGCTTCGAGCCAGTGAAAGACGCTGCCCCCATCAGTGATGGTGCCATCAAGGTCAAAGGCGGCCACAACGGGAGTATCCATAGGTGTCTTGTTTAGCAAAGCCACTGTCACGAAGGGGGCATATTTCCTACAAGTTTGGTTGGAAATCCAGGGTGAACTACTAGAATGGTTTTGTAGTCAAAGGACTACTAATTGTTTAAGGAGCAACGAATGGCAATTCGACTCGGAGATGTGGCCCCGGACTTTACCGCCGAGACCACCGAAGGTACCGTTTCATTTCACGAGTGGTTGGGCGACGGTTGGGGAATTCTGTTCAGCCACCCTAAGGACTTCACACCAGTCTGCACCACCGAGCTTGGCGGCTTTGCTGCACGGAAGGCTGAGTTCGATAAGCGCAACACGAAGCTGATCGCCGTTTCAGTCGACGACGTAGAGAGCCACAATCGCTGGAAGAACGACATTGGCGAAACCCAGGGTACGCCACTCAACTTTCCAATCATTGGTGACGAGACCAAGAAGGTTTCGGATCTGTACGACATGATTCACCCCAACGCTTCAGACACCATGACCGTGCGTTCGGTGTTCGTTGTTGGTCCCGACAAGAAGGTCAAACTGACTTTGACCTACCCGGCTTCAACTGGTCGCAATGTTGAAGAGGTAATCCGCGTGCTCGACTCGCTGCAGTTGAGCGCCGCTTTCCCAGTGGCGACCCCACTGAACTGGAAGGATGGCGACGACGTCATCGTGGCCCTGTCGGTCAGCGACGAAGACGCTAAGACCAAGTTCCCTAAGGGTCTACGCAAGGTGAAGGACTACCTTCGCTTCACGCCTCAGCCCAACAAATAAGTCGGGCAGATTAAGAAAGCGGCCACCTTCGGGTGGCCGCTTTTTTATTGCTCGGAACCAGCAATGAAAAGGTGCTGGCGGTAGTAGGTCAGTTCGGCAATCGATTCTTTAATGTCATCCATCGCGCGGTGGGTGGTCTCTTTTTCCTGGGCTCCCGCGAGTGCGGCCGGGTACCAGCGCTTGGCGAGCTCTTTTATGGTTGAGACGTCGACATTGCGGTAGTGGAGGTACGCCTCGAGTTCTGGCATGTACTCCTGAAGAAATCGACGATCGGTGCCGATGGAATTTCCACACAGGGGAATCGATCGAGCGTCTTTGACGTGTTCTTTGATAAAGGCCAGGGTTTGGGTCTGCGCTTGGGCCACGGAGATGGTCGATGCCTGTATCTGGGGGAGGAGTCCAGACTTCGTGTGCATGGCCGTCACGAAGTCCCCCATATGGGAGAGCTCCTCTGCGCTGGCGTGAATCACCAAATCTGGGCCTTCGGCAATGACTTGAAGCTGATCATCGGTGATCAAGGTCGCAATTTCAACAATGACGTGTTTGTCCGGTTCGAGCCCGGTCATTTCTAAGTCCATCCATACAAGCATCATCTGAGGTTACTCACCGACCCAGCGCTGTTGGTATCGTTAGCGCATGGATTTACCAGTCATCGTTCTCCACCCCGCTGCGGTCGTACCCGCCTACGCCACTGAGGGCGATGCCGGAAGCGACCTCGTCTCAGTCGCGGAGGTCACACTACCTAAGGCGGGAGGACGAGCCCTCGTCCCCACCGGTCTGGCGATTGCTCTTCCCTTTGGCTACGGTGGATTCGTCTTGCCCCGTAGTGGGCTGGCCGCAAAATTCGGAGTGACGGTTGTGAACGCACCGGGTCTGATTGACTCCGGGTACCGAGGCGAAATCAAGGTAGCGCTGGTTAACACCGACCCCGATACTGACTACACGGTCAAGGTCGGCGACCGAGTGGCCCAATTAGTCGTGATGCCCGTCGAGCACCTGAATTTCCAAGTAGTCGAAAGCTTGCCAGAATCTGCGCGAGGAGAGGGCGGATTCGGATCTACCGGCCATTAGGCCTGTGGTGAGGCCGAATTCTTTCGGCTACACTTGATACACCACGCGGACGTAGCTCAGTTGGTAGAGCGCGACCTTGCCAAGGTCGAGGTCGCCGGTTCGAGCCCGGTCGTCCGCTCCAGAGTGGCTGTGTGCCACCGATGCCTGAGAGTGGCGAGGGCGTGCAGCCAAGATTCGCAAGTAATCTCATCAACGTGCAAATAGTTGGATTATCTTCAAAGTCAGTATTCAAGGTCTTGACCGCATCGCTGGTCTTCTCCCTCTCATTAGTTAGCGTCGCGGCCGCGTCGCTTTATGCAGCTGGCCCACCGAAGTACCCCTCCTTTGTTACCGCCATGTGCCCACCCGAGCCGACCGGTCCACTCAGCGCTGCCCCCAGCGCTATTGAAGGTGGACCTACCGTTGCCCTGACATTTGATGATGGTCCTGGACCTAGCGTTCCGGCAATCATGCAAATTCTTGCGAGGTATCACATTCGCGCGAGCTTCTTGAATGACGATACGCATTATCCCGGCTATTTAACTCAGGAAAATAATGCCGGTTACTTGATGGGCAACCACACCGGTAATCACCATCTCCTCACCGGAGTGAGCCTGGGTCAACAGTTGGCGGAAATTGATCGATCGATACAAAAAACCTTTGGTGTAACTAAAACTTCAGCCTGTGTTTTTCGCCCCCCGTACGGAGGCTTCGACAGCAACACCATTAAAGCCGCGGCGCTTCGCAATAGTGGCATGTGGATGTGGAACGACGGAACTGGTGACTTTCTCGCGCAAGGTTCAGGATCTGCCTATTGGGTTCGCCACATCTGGACTAGTGCGGTCGGCGTTGGACTCAAGCTGCCCCACGTTGTTATCTTGCTGCACGACCAACACCACGACATGCCCGCCACCGTCGCGGCGTTGCCAATCATCATTGACCACTTCTTAGCTCATCACTACACCTTCGTTGATCTATTGGGCCGCAGCGGCGCCCCGAACACCTGCCCGGGCACCGACCCAGGCCCGCTTGCTGGAGCAGGTACAGCGTTAGCTACCGGAACAACTCTCGCCAGTGGTGAAAGTCGGGTGTCGCCAAATGGCGAATTCACCTTATCGATGCAGACCGACGGAAATCTCGTGGTAAAGATCACCGGTGGACGCGTTTTGTGGGAAAGCCACACCAGCGGACATCCGGGGGCCACCGCACAGGTAACCAGTGATGGAAAACTCATCGTGACCGACGGCGCAGCTATCTATTGGACCTCGACGGGCACGGGCGCAAGCTCGGTTTCGCTGGGCAACAACGGCAACCTGGTCGCGATGGTTGGTAGTGCGGTTGTGTGGCAGTCCAACTCAATTTGGAGCAAGATGCTGCCTGGCGACTCTCTGCGCACGGGTTGGAGG
This sequence comes from uncultured Actinomycetes bacterium, assembly GCA_903825035.1. Lineage (GTDB taxonomy): Bacteria > Actinomycetota > Acidimicrobiia > Acidimicrobiales > RAAP-2 > RAAP-2. Next base: position 59,309 of record CAIJYV010000027.1, read on the forward strand.
CTGTACTCGCCAAACGGGCTTTGCTCGCTCATTCAGTTGAGCAGTGGTGCGCTGAAGCTGACTTCTGCGAACGGCATGAGCATTTGGACCAATGGAGTGAAGGCGCCGAACAACCCTGCCACTACTTTGATGAGTTCTGGATCGCTGGTTACCTCGCACCAGGTGGGCGGAAACTCACAGCAAGCGTGGAACTCGCAGATGTCGATGCACCCGAGAGACTCACTGAGCGTGACCAACACCGGGCACCTGGTGTTCAAAACACTCGGTGGCATACTCTTTTACCAAACTCCATAAGAGCGATGAGCCGCAAGAGATTTTAAAATTCTCTTTGGTAATGTCGAGCGAATGGAGTGGGGTCAGATATTCAGCTTTTGGGTACTTACCGTTTTCATTCTCCTCTTACCCGGCCCTGACTGGGCATTTGTCATCGGTTCGGGGACTAAAGGAAAAGGTCTCGTCGCGCCAATTGGCGGCTTGTTAGCGGGCTATTGGTTCGTGATTTTCTTGGTTGCCTTTGGCGTAGCGGCACTAGTTGCAAAAATTCCGACCGTTCTCGACATTCTCACGGTTGTGGGGGCTTTGTACTTGCTCTATCTCGGCTCGGGCTTGGTGAGAAATCCGGCAACTTACGAGCAGGCCAATGAGCGACAAGGGTCATCCGCGAAGACTCTCTTCACTCACGGGTTTGGGGTCAGCGGTTTGAACCCCAAGGGGCTGCTCTTCTTCCTCGTTCTCCTACCGCAATTCACGAAGACCGGACTCTCGTTTCCGCTTTATTTTCAGATTCTCGTTCTCGGAGTTGTCTTCACGATTAGCTTCGTTCCGTTCTATCTCTTGCTCGGATCTCTCACCGTGAAGTGGCTACAGCGCAAACCTCATCATATGACCTGGGTGTCTCGGGCCTCGGGAATCGCCATGATCTTGCTGGGAATTGGATTGGCGCTGCAGCGGTTTGCTTAAAGATCGGTGCATGAACGCATTCAGGTATGGACCGCGGTTAGGGGCAAGTCCGCCAGCGCGTTGAGAACGACAATCTTGGAGCCGCCAGTGGTCAGAAAAGTCCTGAATTTCCAGCGCTGTTAGTCAAATTCATGCCTGTGAATTTTCTTCGTTTTTCTGTGGGTTTTTCTGATAGTAATAAGACTACGAATGTCACATCAGTGACTGCAAGGGGAGAAGTGATGAAAAAGTTTTCATTAATGCGCGGAGCGACTATCGCTCTTGCAACCGCCAGTTTGGTACTCGCCACTGCGGTGAGCGCTGGAGCCAGCGGCACGACGGGAAAATTCAATGCAGGCGCGGCGAAGCTCGTACCAGCAATGTACAAGGGTATTACCTTGCAGGTTGGTTCAGACGCAACTTACGCACCAGACGAATCAATGAACGGCACCACGATGGTGGGATTCGACGTCGACTTGATCAACGCCATCGCGACCACTCTGGGGATCAAAGTCGTCGAAAATAACGTGACCTTCGACAACATCCTTCCCGGTATTGCCGACGGTCGATACGCCATTGGCAACTCTTCATTCACCGACAACGCTAAGCGCCAGAAGCAGGTCAACTTCGTTGACTACTTCCAAGCGGGCGAGGGCGTGTACGCCAAGGCCTCTTCAACTTTGAAGTTCAAGAAACTCTCTTCGTTCTGTGGCTTAAAGGTTGCGGTCGAGACCGGCACCGTTGAGCAGACTGACGCAGCTGCAGTGAAGTGCATGGGTGGCAAGAAGGTCACAGTTCAGTCCTACTCAACCCAGACCGAGGCCAATGTTGCTGTTTCTTCTGGTCAGGCTGATGTTGGATTCCTCGACAGTCAGATTGCTGGCTACGTGGTTTCTCAATCTTCTGGCGCCTTCAAGCTCTTGGGTTCAGCCGTGAACGTTGCCCCATACGGCATTGCCACCGCGAAGACTACCGACGGCAAGAAGTTTGCCAAGGCCATCCAAGCTGCGTTGAAGGTTCTCGTTAAGAACGGCACCTACAAAGCGATTTTGAAGAAGTACGGCGTTCAGGCGGGGGCTTTGAAGTCCAGCCAGATCGTTCTCAACGGCGGACACTAGTTCCACCGAACAGCAAGAGGTTTTGAAGTGACGACGGACGGGGACACCACTTATCGGGTTGTCCCCGTTCGTCATTACGGGCGCTGGGTGGCCGCTGCGGTAATCGCCGTTCTTGCCGCGATGGTCGTTCATACAATCTTCTCGAAGATTCCAACCGGACAAGTTGCGTGCTCGACCACCAATGGAGTCCGAGCCTGTCACGCGGTGATGGAGTGGCGATTTGGCTGGGATGTGGTGTTCCAATACTTCACCTCATCGCTCATGCTCAAGGGCCTTGTCACCACGATTGAACTAACGCTTATTGCAATGTTCATTGGCATTGTCTTGGGCGTGCTCGTGGCCATAATGCGACTTTCACCAAACCGCCTCCTCTCCATTCCGGCCTGGATTTACACCTGGTTTTTTCGCGGGACACCGGTGTACGTGCAACTCCTTTTCTGGTTCAACTTCGCAGCGCTCTATAGATATATCGCCGTTGGAGTGCCCTTTGGCAGCGCTCACTTCTTCACCTTTGACACTCTCAATATCACCGCGTTTATCGCAGCGGCCATCGGGCTTGGCCTCAATGAGGCGGCCTATATGTCAGAAATCGCACGCGCTGGACTTATCTCGGTAGATGAAGGACAAGTTGAAGCCGCTACCGCGTTAGGGATGACGAGGGCCCAAACACTTCGCTTGGTCATCCTGCCCCAAGCGATGCGAGTGATTTTGCCGCCCACTGGCAACGAAGTGATTTCGATGCTGAAGACCACCTCGTTAGCCGCCAGCATTGGTGTAATCGAGCTCACTGGCGCAGCCCAGAATATTTACGCCTCCAACTATAAAATTATGGACCTGCTCATTTGCGCGAGCCTCTGGTACGTCATCATGACAACAATTCTTTCCATTGGCCAGTACTACATTGAGCGACACTTTGGCCGTGGGGCGTTGCGCAACCAGCCCTTAACTCCAATTGAGCGCCTGCGTCGTGACCTTAAGGGGATTGCCGGCAAGATGCACACTTCTCGTCCAGGAGTGGTCCGATGACCGAATTCATGGTCGATGCGAAAAACATCGCTAAGCAGTACGGAAACATTGAAGTCTTGAAGGGTGTTAACTTGCAAGTTAAGCGCGGTGAGGTTACGTGCTTGATTGGTCCTTCTGGCTCGGGTAAGTCCACGCTGTTGCGGTGCATAAACCATTTAGAGAAGCACGACGCGGGGGAGCTCTTTGTTGATGGTGAATTAGTTGGCTATCAACTCAAAGACAACAAGCTCTATGAGCGAAAGTCAAACGAAATTTGCCAGAGTCGATCCGAAATCGGCATGGTTTTCCAACGGTTTAATCTCTTTGCTCACTTGACGGTGCTCGATAACATCACCATTGGCATGGTGAAGGTGCGAGGAATCGCCGCTGAGGTTGCCGCAGAACGGGCCCGTGAATTACTACGTCGAGTAGGGCTCGAAAACAAAGAGAAAAACTATCCATCTCAGCTCTCTGGCGGACAGCAGCAACGAGTCGCCATAGCTCGCGCCCTAGCGATGGAACCGAAACTCATGTTGTTCGATGAACCAACTTCAGCCTTGGACCCGGAACTGGTTGGCGAAGTCCTTGACGTCATGAAGGACTTGGCAAATTCGGGGATGACCATGATTGTCGTAACTCACGAAATGGGATTTGCCAGGGAAGTAGCCGACACGGTTTATTTCCTTGATCAAGGGGTAATTGAAGAGAGCGGAGACCCCCAACAGGTTCTCACGAGCCCGCGGTCAGAACGGCTTAAGGGATTCCTTTCAAAAGTTCTGTAGCACTTCGGTTGGATTCACTACCCGGGAGGTTTCATGCTTCACCCTTCGCTCGTTGAGTACGTTGAGCGCCTTCGACAAAATCCATCTCCCCATTTCTCGACCCAGTCGTATGAGCAGCGCCGCGCCGCTAACCGTCAGTGGGCAGAAGAACTTCGAGGGATCCCAGTTGAGATGGCCGATATTCGAGAGGTGGTTCTGAGCCTGCCGGGTAGAGAACTTCGCGCACGACTGTACGTACCAAAGGGCGATGAAGGACGAGCCCTAGTGCTCTATTTCCATGGAGGATCTTTTGTGGTGGGTGACCTCGAGACTCATGACTCGTTGGTCCGTCGACTAGCGGATGATACCCAGATGAGGTTTCTAGCCATTGAGTACCGATTGGCTCCAGAATTTCCCTTCCCCGCGGCGCTTGATGACGCGGCGGATACCCTTGCCTACGTCGATGAACACCTGCAGCAATTTGCTCCCGCAACTAGCAAGTTGATTCTCATGGGGGATTCCGCTGGAGCCACTCTGGCCGCGGTAACGAGCGCCGCGGTCAAAGGTTCGGCGAAGAGACTCTGCGCTCAGGTGCTTCTCTATCCAACCTTGGGGCCGGAATTGGTAACGAGATCGGCGCACGACTTTGGCTCGGGCTTCTTGTGCGATGTGGATGAATTGCGCTTTGACTACGCGAATTATTTGGGGAACTACACCAACCATTCAGACCCTCGAATCTCTCCGCTACTGGCTTCTGATTTAAGGGACGTCGTTCCAACAATCATGGTCATCGCGGAGTGCGACCCGCTGCGCGATGAAGGGCTGGCCTACGCGGGACTCCTTGAACACTTCGGCGTCTCGTTAGAACTGCTCGAGGCGAAGGGCATGGTGCATAGTTTCATGAGACTGGGCTCGATTTTCCCCGAAGCACTTGCTGATCTAGATGATTTAGCGGTCCACATTCGTCACTTGATTGAAACCTCATAAAAGCTCCTGTTGAGTATCTAGACTGCTAGCCATGCCTTGGCCACTCGACGACAAAAACGTAGGAACGGGGTTGCCGCTCGAAGGGATACGTGTACTCGATTTTTCAAGAGTTCTCGCCGGGCCTTTGGTCGGAATGATTCTGGGGGACCTTGGCGCGGATGTCATCAAAGTTGAAGGTCCCGATGGAGATCCAGTTCGTTCCCTAAAACCGCCGGTCTTTGGTGGTGTCGCTACCTACTATCTGGCGGTGAATCGACACAAGAGGAACATTTCGGCGGACCTACGCGACCCAGAAACCTTCGCACAAATTTCCGCGCTCGTGGCCGAAGCTGATGTGGTGGTTGAAAATTATTTACCCTCGCAGATCCATGCACTGAATATTGCTGCACTGAAAGAAGCCAACCCCGACTGTGTTTGGGTGAGCATCACGCCTGCGTCGAGCGGGAGTGAACTCGCTAGCCAGCCCTCCTTCGATCTGTTGGCCCAAGCGCGCTCAGGCTTGATGGGAGTGACCGGTGAAGCGACTGGAGAACCAACGAAGGTTGGATCGCCCCTTGCTGACGTGGTGACGGGTCTGTATGGAACGATTGCGGCTCTGACGGGGCTGGTTGCTCGACTTAGCGATAGGCCGGGCCGCACATTCGAAGCGCCCCTGCTCGAATCAACTATGAGCGCTCTGATAAATCAAGCGCAGGGGTACCTCGCAACTGGAGTCAACCCCAAGCGACTCGGCAATGACCACCCGAGCATTGCGCCCTATGGCCCAGTTCACACGAAAGACGGGCTACTCCTCTTGGCCATTGGAACCGATGGCCAATATGCGCGGCTCGTTGAAATGCTGAATGATTCGGCTCTGACCGCTCACGTTGAGTGGGGGACGAATGATCAGCGAGTGCTCGATCGAGAACCGCTAAAAGACGAACTCAATCGAATTTTCCGTGCGCAGGACACTCAAACCTGGTTGCGAGAGCTCCAACCTTCTGGGGTTCCGCATGCTCCAATCTTGGATGTCGCCGGTGCGTTCAACCAGGCAGAAATTTCTCAAGGCGATTTTGTTTCAGAAGTTGACTCTTCTTTCGGGAAGTTCAAAACTATGAAATCGCCGCTCTTGGTTGATGGGGTCCGACCGGATATTCGCCGTGGTCCTCGCCAACTAGGCGAAGATAACGACGACTTGCTTGGCGACTAGGCGTCGCGGCGCGACATCAAAATTATGCCGGCGCCAACAGCCGCCACACAGTAGCTAGCCAGGATGGCAGTGGCGGTCCACGTACCAAAAACTGGAGTGCCACCTCGAAGGACACCGGTTGTTGAACGCATAGCTTGACCCAATACTGACGGTTCAAATTTCGTGATGTTGTTTTGCCACGATGAAGGAAGCAGGAACACCAAAATTGGAATAATCAGCAAGAGGGAAGTGTAGGTAGAGATCGAACCGGCTGATTGACGCAAAATGAGGCCAAGTCCAAATCCAAAGAGCCCCATCAGAGTCAGGTACAGACCGCTGAGAAATACCGCTTGTAGGGTTTTGCCTTGGGAAAGGGAGGGCAGGGCCGCAATGGTGCCGTGAAATATCGCTGCTCCATCAAAGTAGGCGACAAAGCTGGCAATTTCGCCGACAATGAAAATTACCAACGCGAGAACGATTGCTTTGGCGCTAACGAGCCGGAGGCGATTTGGGACCGCGGAAAGGGTAGTTCGAATTGAGGTCGACGTATATTCCGAAGTTATGAGTAGCGCGCCAATGACACCAACGGCAAATTGAGCGAAGAGAATTCCACCCATCGCCAATTGAATCGGGTCGAGTGTTGCTCGCTCAACTGGCGTCATGCTCTGCAGGTGCCCCTTAACGGCGAATCCAATCAGAAGGCCGATGCCGATTGTGAGAACAAACATGATGACTGTCCCAATCACTGTTGAGCGAACACTTCGAAATTTGATCCATTCGGAGCGAATGACTGCGTAGAGTCCTGGAGTATGCGTCATTAGTTTGCTTCCTTTGCGGTTTGGGAATACTCAACGGAATCATGTGTCAATTCCATGAAAACCTCCTCGAGAGAGGCTCGTTCGGGGGTCAACTCGTGCAGGGCGATTCCCGTAGCGAAGGCCAAATCACCAATGGCCGCGGCGGCAAGTCCGCTTACCCGTAGCCCCTCATCATTGATCTCGCTCACCGTTGCGCTGGTATTCGCGAGCGCCTTGGTGAGCTCTCCATTATTCGTCGATCGCACAATGACCGTACCGGCAGCATTTTTTGTGAGATCGTCGACCGAACCGGAGGTGATGAATTTTCCGCGTCCAATGACAATTATTTGGTCGGCGGTAACCGCCATCTCGCTCATAAGGTGCGAAGAGACCAAAACCGTACGACCTTCATCGGCGAGTTTCCGGAAGAACTCTCTAATCCACCGAATCCCTTCAGGATCGAGTCCGTTTACCGGTTCATCAAACAAAAGTACTGGAGGGTCACCGAGCAGCGCGCCCGCAATTCCGAGGCGTTGGCTCATACCGAGAGAAAAGTCGCCCGCTCGCTTCTTGGCCACCGACTCGAGTCCAACGAAGTTCAGCACTTCGTCAACCCGTGAGGCAGGAATACCGTTCGAAACAGCGAGAGCCAACAAGTGGTTCCGTGCCGAACGCCCAGGGTGAACAGCTTTGGCTTCGAGGAGTGCCCCGACCTCTCTGAGTGGCGCGGAAAGCGAGTGGTAGCTCTTTCCGTTGATCAGCGCGCGACCCTTGGTTGGCCGGTCGAGCCCGAGGATGATTCTCATCGTGGTTGACTTACCCGAACCGTTTGGCCCAAGGAATCCGGTAATGACCCCGGGCTTCACCTCGAAGGAGAGGTCGTCTACCGCAGTGGTGTCATTAAATCGTTTCGTTATGTGTTCAACGGAGATCATTATTTTTTCTCTACATTCTCGCGACAGTGCGCGCATAAGCCACTCAGTGCTACGTGGTGCCGGTCCAAAGTGAAGCTAAATTCTTCTAGTAATTCGCGAGCTATAAGGTCGAAACGGGAAGCGGGAACCTCTTGGGTCGATCCGCAACGGTCACAAACGAGATGCGCGTGGCTCTGCCCAGCAAGATGATAGACCGCGGCGCTAGCACCTAGGTGCGAGTGGACGACTAGTCCCAACTCTTCGAACTCCTCGAGGATTCGATAGATGGTTGACTGATTAATATCTGGCTCAATTTTGCGGACCGCCAGAACGAGCTCCTCAACCGTGAGGTGCGCGCTCGAATTGTGCAAAATGTCAGCTACCGCGCGCTTGCCGTTGGTGACGCGATGTCCGCTATCGCGTATGGTGCAAATTATGTCGTTTACCGAGATTGGTGGTGCCTGCACCCACCCAGCATAGGGTCACAAAATTTGCTTGAACGCCCTAGTCTGAATTCATGCAATCACCTACTGAAATGGTTTCTGCCGAGAAAGCGCTCCCCGGTCGAGACGAGCCCATCGTCACCAACCGAAATCACCTTTTCTTCAACGCGCCCTTCTACGGACCCGTACCCTCGGGCCTCGAAGCGGCCTACGTAGCGATGGGATGTTTTTGGGGAGCGGAAAAGGCCTTTTTCTCCGTCCCAGGCGTAGTTTCCACGAGCGTTGGCTACATGGGGGGCTACACCATGAACCCGACCTATCAAGAATGCTGTTCGGGTCTAACTGGCCACACCGAGACCGTTCGGGTGGTTTTTGATCCCACGATCGTGTCGTATGAGGCAATCATTCGTCACTTCTTTGAAGGGCACGACCCAACTCAGGGTATGCGTCAAGGTGCTGATCGCGGCACCCAGTATCGAAGTGCGGTGTTCTTCAGCTCGCCGGAGCAAGAGCGCGCTGTTCGAGAAGTCGCTGCTCAATACGAAGATCGCTTACTCGCAGCGGGATTTGGAAAAATCACCACAGAAATTTCTCCTGCTCGCGAATATTTTTTCGCCGAGGAATACCACCAGCAATACCTCGTGGCAAACCCTAACGGCTACTGCGGCATCGGAGGAACTGGCGTTAGCTGCCCAGTTGGGCTGGGCGCCTCGTAAGTCCCCAACGAAGAAAAAGCAAACCAACGACTCCGCCAACTATCGAAGCGATTAGTAGGGATGCGGTAATTGTGTTGTAGGCGGGGCTGGCGATTGCGACGACGGCCGAGGTGAAGACCAGCGGCACAGTAAAGCCAACTGCGCATAAAAACCCGACACCGATGAGTACCCAGCCGTGAAGTTCGGGCACGTGCACTCCGCTGACGAATTCGCTCACCTTTACCCCGATCGCAATGCCGAGTGACTTGCCGAGTAACCGCACCAGAACGATTGTGAGTAATACCTTTCCCTCGTTGGCGTGAAGCAGATCGGTCCGCCAACTAATGCCGGTAGCCACAAAGGTGAAGAGTGGCAGTACAACATAGCTACTCAAAATGCTCATCTTGCGCTCGAGTTGCACCGGGGCGTGGGAGGCGGGCGCGAGAACGCCTATGACCGCACCGGCCAGGGCGGGCTCAATGCCGAGCCGCTGGAAGGCAATCCACGCGCCGGCGAGGCCGAACCAGGGCGCAACTTTCACTCCGTTTTGCCAGAGTTTTACGCTGACGATGCTCACAGTGGCTGCGAGCAACGCGACAAGCCAATGCTGGTAGGCGAGGGGCTTAACAAAAGCTAGGGCGACGACAGACCCAACGTCATCAAGGATTGCGAGCGTGAGCACGAAGAGCCTGATTGAGCTGGGCACTCGCGATCCGAGAAGCGAAAGAGCGCCCAAAGTAAGGGCGATGTCGGTCGCCATTGGTATTCCCCAGCCGTGGACCAAAAGAGAGTTGTGAGTTGCCAGGCCCACGAGGACTAGTGGCAGTGCGGTAAACAACATGCCGCCAGCGGCGCCAAGAAGTGGTGAAGCGAGAGTGTTCCAGCATGTGAGCTTGCCGGATCTCACCTCAAGCGACAGTTCCAGTCCAATGCCGAAAAAGAATATGGTGAGTAACAGATTTTGATTTATGCCATGAAGCGAATTCAAACCCCAGCTCAGAAGGCCAGGAAAGACCCCACCTCGAGTTAGCTGTGAATACGAGTGATACGAAACAAGACTCCAGCTCAACGCCAAGACGAGTCCGAGCAACATTGTCAATCCCTGCCGAGATGAAGAGTGATGTAGTTTCTTGTACCAAGCCATCTCGCTAGGTTACTGAGGCCAGCCTTTCATTTGACGAATAGAATTGCTCTGTTCGCAAGAGGTAAGAAAATGACCACAGTTTCAAAGAGAGAATTAACTTGGATTTTGAGCGCGTTGATGCTCGGCATGTTGCTAGCGGCGCTTGACGGCACAATTGTCTCCACCGCCCTGCCCACAATTGTTGGAGAGCTCCACGGGGCAAATCACCTCAGCTGGGTCGTTGTCTCGTATCTGCTCGCCTCTACCGTCTCCACTCCACTCTGGGGCAAGCTTGGTGACCTGCACGGCCGGAAAAAGTACTTTCAGTCGGCCATTGTCATTTTCCTGCTTGGCTCAGTTCTCTCGGGTCTCGCCAACTCGATGATTTTTCTCATTCTCGCCCGGGCTCTGCAAGGGCTGGGCGGCGGTGGTCTAATGGTCGGCGCTCAAGCGGTAATTGCTGACGTGGTTTCGCCCAAAGAGCGTGGTCGATACTCGGGGCTTTTTGGCGGTGTCTTTGGCGCAGCGACCGTCCTCGGACCCCTTCTGGGTGGCTTCGTAGTTGACCATCTCTCCTGGCGTTGGATTTTTTACATCAATATCCCCTTCGGGGCCATTGCCCTCATTGTTACTGCTATCGCTCTTCCGTCAGATGGCGAGCGTCGAAGTCACGTCATTGACTACCTCGGAACCGTGGTGCTCACAATCTCGGCCTCGTGTCTAATCCTTTTCACCTCCTTGGGCGGCTCTTCGGAGGCGTGGGGCTCACCCCGGTCACTGTTTTTCATTATCACCGGAGTGATCTTCGCCGTAGTCTTCGTCTTCGTTGAAAAGCGTGCAGAGGAACCAATTCTCCCTCCGAGACTTTTCGCTAACCGAGTGTTCTCTTCAGCGTCGGCGATTGGCTTTGTGGTTGGTTTCGCGATGTTTGGAGCGATGACGTTCCTCCCACTCTTCTTCCAAGAGGTACGAGGAGTCAGCCCCACCGCTTCAGGCATGCGCCTGCTGCCGATGATGGTTGGGCTCTTCGGCGCCTCGATAGTGGTCGGTCAACTTGTTTCCAAGGGTAAGAAGTATCGACAATTCCCAATTATGGGTTGCGCAGTCATGACCGTAGGTCTCGGTCTGCTCTCGACAATTAATGAGAACACCTCGAGCTGGCTCATGGCCCTGTACATGTTTTTGTTGGGGGCGGGAATCGGCATGGTGATGCAGATCTTGATCGTGGCGGTGCAAAATGCGGTAAACCCGAGCGACATCGGAGCTGGTACGGCGGGCAGTAACTTCTTCCGCTCCATCGGAGGGTCATTCGGCACCGCTATTTTCGGCGCTCTATACATCAACGAGCTGCCTCGCCAATTGGTTAAGGGGTTCCACGGCGCAGTCCCTGCCGGCCTGGGACAGAACCCATCGCGGTGGACCCCAAAGCTCCTCGCGCAGCTCCCACCTTCAACCCTGCACGTGATTTTGCACGCGATTAGCGCTTCGATTGATTCGATCTACCGCTGGGCGGTACCCATCGCCATAGTGGCTCTGGTGCTTTCCCTACGGCTTCCTGAAGTCAAACTGCGCTCGAGCGCACACCACGTGGCCGAGGAAATCCCGATGGCTACAGGGGAGTAGCGGAGATTTACGCCCACTTTTTTCTGAGTGGCGGTACAGTAGTGGCAGGGAGGTCCAATGCCATTAAGTGAACACGAACAACGCGTACTCGCCCAACTCGAAGAATCGCTGACTCGCCAAGATCCCCAACTCGCCAAGACCGCTCACGCAAAGAACGTCTACGTTCATGCTGGCCGCAGAGTGCGACAATCAATTCTTGGTTTTATCGTAGGTCTCGTAATTCTCGTTCTGTACTTCTCCAACAACCTCTGGCTTGGTTTGCTGGGCGTTGCAATTATGTTTCTCTCTGCCATCTTGCTCGAGCGAAATGTTCGGCTTCTGGGCAAGGCATCGTGGCGCGACGTCACTCGTCGTGCCGCTGCAGATGATGTGGTTGCCCCGGTTGGGGCGCGCACCGCATTTTTTCGTGACTGGATGTCGCGTTACCGCCACAAAAACCAGTGACCGGGAGCAAAGACTCAGTGCCCACTAAGGGACCGCTGAGCTTGGCGCCACTTCTGCTCAGGCACTTTATTTCGCACCCGAGAGATATTGGTGTGACCGTGGCTGCTGGTTGGCGACTCAGACGACGTTACTGGTGGAGGTACGCGCCGTACCTCCCGTTGCCTGGTACAAGCTATTGGCAATTTCGCATGACCACGCTTTCGGGGAATTCAGAATCGAGGCCGTCCGCATCTGAAATAGTTGCCGCCGCACGCTGGGCAAAGGCTCAGAGGGCTGCGAGGTAAGCGGTGGCTCGGGTTCTTTTGTTAAACGCAACCTACGAGCCACTTCAACTCGTAAGCGAACGCAGGGCGGTCGTGCTCATGTTGGCCGGCCGGGCAGAGCCCATCGTGGTGCCCGACGAACCCGCGCTCATGCATTCGGCGAAAATGACGATTGAAGTTCCCGCGATTGTGCGATTGCACGAAATGGTGAAGTTGCCGAGCAAGGTTCGAACACCACCGCTCACTCGTCGATCGCTGCTGCTACGAGATGGCAATCGTTGCGCCTACTGCCTCGAAATCGCCGACACCATTGATCACGTGATACCTCGAAGTCGAGGCGGTAAACACGAGTGGACCAACGTCGTCGCTGCGTGCCGTCGGCACAATATGCAAAAGGGTGACCGATTGCTGGAAGAAATAGGCTGGAGTATGCACTTCGAACCTCGGATTCCCGATGGTCCTTGGTGGCGCTGGCGTCACCTCTCAGATCCAGACCCGCTGTGGGCACCCTATCTCCCAAAGGCCTCATGAAAGATATCGAAGAGCTGTACGAATACGAGGTGCTACGAAACATTGAGCAGCCCACAATGTTTGTCGTGCGCACGCAGCAGCCCGTAATCGTGCTTGGTTCGATGCAGGACAGCGACGTATTGAAAGAGGACCTCGAATTTGAAGTTCGACGTCGCCGTGGCGGTGGCGGTATGGTCCTCCTCCAGCCAGACGACTTGTGGGTCGATTGGTGGATCCCCTCGGAAGATGCCCGTTGGCACAACGATGTTCACCAGAGCTCGTATCAAGCGGGCAGGTGGTGGCAGGAGGCTCTCGCGTCCAGTGGGGTCCAAACCCATCTTCACGAAGGCGGAGTTGAAGGTAACGAAGAAGTTCGCGTCCTCTGCTTCGCCGGCAAGGGTCCCGGCGAGATCTTCTACGACGATAGAAAACTCGTTGGGGTGACCCAGTGGCGTGTCAGGGAGGGAGTATTTCTCTCCACCGTGCTCCACCAGGGGAGTAGCGATTATTTGGCCAACGCCCTGAGAGATCCGATTAGTGGGATTCTCGAGTCAATTCAGCACCACAGCGTCCAATCTCTGGGACTCAAGGAGGTAGAGGGGATAATCGAGAACCTGAGGGAAATTTCAGGTCCGTGGAACTTTCGCCAGCTCTTGCTCACCGCCTAAAACCCCGATTTTTCAACTAAATGCCGGCCCATTGGGGCCGGCATTTTGCTTTACGCCCACCAAACCCCTCTGATTTTGGGGCTAAATGGGTTTAAGTGGGGAGAAGTGGTTCTGAATGGAGTAGGGTGGTTCGAAATGGAGAGCAACCGAAAGGGGGAGAGATGTCCAAATTCGTAGGCCGATACCAACACTCCCTCGATGACAAAGGACGGCTCATCCTTCCCGCGAAGTTGCGTTTCGGTTTTGAGCGCGGCGGAAATCTCTCGCCACAGATTGATGGATGCATTGGTCTTTGGGATCAAGGTGGTTTCCAGCGTCAAGTTTCGCAACGCGAATCGGTTGTTAACGAAGGAGACAAAGCTTCGCGCAACAAGGCCCGGTACTGGGCATCGCTCTCGCGTGAGATTGAGTTTGACAAGCAAGGTCGCTTTGTCCTTCCAATTGACATTCGTGACTACGCAAGCATCACGACTGAGGTGATCATCGTTGGTGCCCTCGACCACATCGAGCTGTGGGATCCAAACTTGTTCGCCGAAGTTGTCGACGGGGCAAGTGAGGCCTTCAAGGCAGGACAGTAAGGAGTGACAAACGCACGGCAACAATTTCGACCTAGGGGCATGCGCAGCCTGGCAACTGTGGCGCACGAACGAGAATTCTCCTCCGCCATCTCGTTCATGCGCCCGGTTGAAAGGCTGCAGATGAACCAAGGTAACTATCACCAGCCGGTCCTCGAAAAGGAGATAACCGATCTACTCGCCGCTCAAGCAGCGGGCGTGGTTATTGACGCCACCTTGGGGGGCGGGGGACACACGGCTGCGCTGTTGGCGCGTGCTCCACAACTTCGCGTTCTCGGAATCGATCGAGACGATGCTGCACACGCCGCAGCTTCTATTCGGCTCGCTGAGTTTGGTGAGCGTGTGCGCTTGGTCAAGGCAACCTTCGCCGAGATGGCTGAGGTCGTCAATTCTGAAGCTCAATGGATTAATAAAGAGCCAATTGTCGGAATCCTTCTTGACCTGGGCGTTTCTTCTCGTCAACTAGACGACCCAACGCGCGGATTCTCATTTCGTGCCGACGCACCGCTCGATATGCGCATGGACCCAACCACTGGCGAAAGTGCGGCTGACTACATTGCGCGTGTTGATGTCCACGAACTAGTGGCTATTCTTCGCGAAAATGGTGAAAGTCGCTTCGCGGGAGCGATTGCCCACTCGATGAAACGCAGACTTCCTCGAACCACGAATGAATTGACCGCTTGCGTCGAAGCAGCGGTTCCGATGGCGGCGCGCCGACGTGGCCACGTGGCCACTCGAGCCTTCCAGGCACTTCGGATTGCGGTGAATGGTGAAGCCGAACAGCTGGCTTCGGGTCTTGCTGCGGCCATGAATGTTCTTTCAACTGGTGGTCTGCTTGTCGTTATTTCGTATCACTCGGGCGAGGACCGAGTGGTTAAAGAAATCCTGCACGAAGCGCACACCGGCGGATGCCACTGTCCAGTAGTTCTGGGCTGTGTGTGCGGTGCGGTACAGCGAGTGGAAGTTTTTAAAGCTTCGGCCATCCTGCCCTCTTCGGATGAGTCTGAGTTAAACCCTCGTGCCCGCTCGGCTCGACTGCGCATTGCCCGGAAGGTGGCCCCATGAGCACCATGCCAATGCCTCGTCGCGATATTGCAAACCGACCTGCTGTTCGACACCCGCGTCCAGAGGTCGCACCAGCCCCGTCACCGTTTCCGGTACGCACAACCAAGTCCCGAGTTCGCCGCCGTTCGCCGCTTGCGCGAGCGCTGACAATTTTTGGTATTGCGATCGTGTTGGTCGTTTCGGGCACCCTCTACTCTGGTCACGAGCAACTACAACTGCACCAGTTGCAATACCAATTGCAACAAGAACAATCGAAATTTGCCCTGTCGGTCAATGACGTCTCAGCCCTTTCGGCTCCCGCCCAAATCACCGCCCACGCAAGTTCACTTCACTTGGTGCCACCGGTTCTCGTTACACAAATAGTTGCCGTCTCTTTAACTACCCCAGTCCCTCTTCCACACTTCACCCGTTCGGTAATCGAGGTTTCGAGGTCTCACCGATGACGACTGGCTATCCGAGCGCTCATTCGCGCTCTGGCTCGCGGTCGTCCGGCAGGGGTGAGGGCGAAAAGCGCAGTCTTCGTCGCATCGCCAAGATCCAGGTACTTTTCTTGGCCCTATTTTTGGCTCTCGCAGTTCGAGTGGTAACTCTCGACGTGTTAAATCACTCCTTTTGGGCCAAGGCTTCCGTTCAGCAGGTTCGCTCAACGCTCACCACCAAAGCCCTGCGAGCGGGCATTTATGACCGCAATGGCCTGACCTTGGCGGTATCTCGTCCGACCGCACTCGTGCTCGCCGACAATTTTCAAATCAAGCACCCATTGAAGGAAGCTCGCGCCTTATCACCGCTCGTTCACATGTCAGTCGCGAAGCTTCGTGCGATGCTGTCGACGAGAAATGGTTACGTGCCAATCACAAACTCCTTGAGCCTCGACGAAGGGCGCCACGTGGCTGCTCTTAATTTTCCTGGAATCGTCGTCCAGAACTCATCAATGCGTAGCTACCCTCAGGGTGCTGTTGCCCAATCGCTCATCGGAGGACTTAATTCTCAGGGTCTTGGGAATGCTGGGATCGAACTGGGAAACAACAAGATACTGGCCGGCCAAAATGGAGTTAGCCGACTCTTCTTGACGCCATCGGGTGTCGCGATTCCAGGTGAGGCCTCAACGGTTATTAAAAAAGCCGTCGCGGGAACTGGCCTTGAGTTAACCATTGATTCATCTCTGCAGTACATCACCGAACAAGATTTAGCCCAAGCAATAAATTCGACCAGAGCCGTTAGCGGTATTGCCGTCGTGATGGATGTGAAGACGGGAGATATCCTCGCCGATGCCTCGCTCGTAAACACGAGGGCGAATCCCGGTGTGCTCGGTAAGATTCCAACCTGGCAGAAAAATATAGGTGTTGGCGGCGTCCAAGCCTCAATTAATAATCTCGCTTTCACTTCGGCCTATGAGCCTGGATCGGTTTTCAAGGTGGTCACCTTTTCGGCGGCGCTGGCTCAGGGAACCATCAACGCACAGACGCGCTTCACTGTTCCGGGCCAAGTAGTGGTGGGAACTAGAAAGTTCCACGATGCCGAAGCGCACGGCACCTTGCACTTGAGCGCAACACAGATTTTGGCTCAGAGTTCGAACATCGGAACGTACCTGGTGGGCAAAACGATTGGGGAAAATGCCATTTTGGCTGCGGTGCAGCGATTTGGTTTTGGCGTGCCGACGGGGCTTAATTTTCCCGGCGAAACGAGAGGTCTTGTCGTTGACGCTGCACGCTATTACGCGGCGGACAACGTGGCGCTACCAATTGGCCAAGTAGATGCCGTTCCACCCATTCAGGTTCTCGATGCGTACAACGCGATTGCCAATGGTGGAGTCTTCGTCGCTCCCAGGTTGGTCCGTGGCTACGTCTATCCCAATGGCACGGTGAAAGCGACACCGAAAAGCAGCACACGCCAGGTTCTCTCACCCAGTGTTGATAAGTCAATGATTCAAATGCTCGAGCAAGTTGTACTGTCCGGAACGGGTGCTAACGCAATCATTCCGGGGTACCTAGTAGCAGGAAAAACCGGCACCGCCACCATCCCAACCCCAGGAAAAGACACATTGTTGGCGCACGCCTACAACGCGAGCTTCGTCGGTTTTGCTCCCGCGAATCACCCGGTGCTTTCGATGATTGTCATTTTGCAACGCCCACAAACCACAATCTTTGGCGGGGCCGTTGCGGCACCAGTATTTAAGGCGGTCATGGGCTACGCGCTTCGTCACTACGGGATCCCATCCTCGGGCATCTCGCAAAAACCCTTAACGGGAAAAACGAATATCTCGTCGGATGTGACCTGATGCAACTCCAAGAGGTACTTCCTGAAATAGTTACTGCGAACACAATTGCTTCGATCCCGATTAGCCGAGTCGAGATTGATTCTCGACTCTGTGTAGCGGGCACCCTGTTCTTTGGCCTACCGGGGACTCAGGCCGACGGGGCCGATTTTGCCTCGGCTGCAGTCGCGAATGGGGCAGTATGTGTTGTTGCCACTCGCGAACTGCCCGACCTGAAGGTGCCAGTGATTGTCGTGGATGCCGCAGATATCTACCGGATCTGTACGGCTGCTTCGTGCGCGGTTGTGGGCGACGTGCAGCGTGACGTGGCCCTAGTTGGCATTACGGGCACCAACGCCAAGACCAGCGTCTCTGTCATGGTTGCTCAACTAGCTCAGTCCATTGGTTGGAATGGGGCCAGTGTGGGCACTTTGACCCACGCTCGAACCACACCGGCCGCACCTGAGCTACTTCGAACCATCAAACAGCTCGTGTCGCACTTCTCGTCAACCTCGCGCTCAGTAATAGCGCTCGAGGTATCGAGCCATGCACTCGACCAGCAACGCATCGAAGGCTTGAAGTTCCAGGTAGCTGGTTTTACCAATTTGAGCCATGATCACCTGGACTACCACCACGACATGGAGAGTTACTTCAACGCTAAGGCTCTACTGTTTCGTTCATCGATGGCTGAGCGAGCCATCGTTTGGGCGGACGACCCGTACGGGCAGCGCCTTTTGAAAGGGCTCGAGATACCCGTAGGGGGAGTTTCGAGGTCTGACGCAAAGTCAGTCGAGTTGACGCTGGAGTCGACTTCTTTTCTGTGGCGTGGTCACCAAGTCGTGACCCCACTAGTGGGCTCTTACAACGTTGACAACCTCCTCGTGGCGCTCAGTATCTTGAGTTCACTTGGGGCGAGCGAGGCGAAGCTGGCGCACGCGGCGGCCAATTTACAAGCAGTGCCCGGACGCTTTAGCGTGATCCAAAACAGAGGAATTGCCGCTGTAGTCGACTACGCGCACACCCCCGAAGGTCTTCGCCGCCTGCTCCTCGACATTCACGAAATCAATCCGCAAGGTCGACTGCTCACTGTCTTTGGCTGTGGGGGAGACCGTGACCAAGCAAAGCGTGCCCCAATGGGCCAAGTCGCATCTGAACTTTCGGATGTAGTCATAATTACTTCGGATAACCCTCGTTCCGAGGACCCAAATGCGATACTTGATGATGTCGCAAAAGGAATGCCGGAAGGTGGAAACTGGCAACGTTTTGTGAGCCGTCGTGAGGCAATCGCTGTGGCGGTCGAAATGGCTCAGCCCGGAGACGTGATTGTGGTAGCTGGTAAGGGGCACGAAACAACACAGGTCATCGGAAATGAAGAATTCGATTTTGACGATCGCGTCGTAGTTCGAGAGTTGATGAAGAGGAACTGATGCTGAGTTTGATGGAATCGGGCGGAATCGCATTTTTGCTTTCGATTTTTGTAACCCCTCTTTGGATTCGATTCGTCAGCAGTCGCTCCATGGGTCAACTGATACGAGAAGACGGTCCTTCGCACCACCACAAAAAGGCGGGCACCCCAACGATGGGAGGGGTCGTGATCGTTGGATCGGCCTTCGTGGGGTATTGCATGGGCCACGTAGGAACCGCACTTTTTTTCACTCGCTCCGGCGAGCTTGTCATGACGGCAATCTTGGCCTCTGGCCTTTTAGGCTTCGTCGACGATTACTTAGCAATTCGCAACAAGCGAAATCTCGGACTTAACAAGCGTGGAAAATTCATCGGCCAGTTCGTCATCGCGGTTGGCTTCGCCTTTGGAGCGGTCTACTGGGTTCACACTGCGACCAGTTTGTCGCTAACGCGGGCCTCTTGGCCTGGTATCCCGTTGAGCGTTTTTGGCTGGATTGCGTTCGCAATTCTGGTGGTGATTGGAACCTCTAACGCCGTTAACTTGACCGATGGGCTGGACGGCTTGGCGGCCGGCTCGGGAACATTTGCCTTCGCAGTCTTGGCGATTATTGGCTATTGGCAGTTTCGCCACTACCACCTATATCTGTTGCACGCTTCGCTGGACTTAGGACTGATTGCAGTGGCGATGGTTGGCGCTTGCTTGGGTTTTCTGTGGTGGAACGCCGCTCCGGCACACATCATGATGGGAGATACTGGGTCGCTTGCCATCGGCACCGCCCTCGGCGGGCTGTGCTTATTGATGAATCTCGATCTCCTTCTCGTCGTCATCGGTGGACTTTTTGTGGCGGAAACCCTATCGGTCATTATGCAAGTAATTAGTTTTCGATTGTTCAAGAAACGAATCTTTAGGATGGCCCCGATTCACCACCACTTTGAGCTTTTGGGCTGGCCCGAAACAACCGTGATTGTTCGCTTTTGGATTTTCGCAGGGCTGCTCGCGGCGCTGGGCTTAGGAATTTTTTACGCCGACTTCGTCAGGATTGCGAGATTCGTATGAGCAAGCGAACTGAACGCACGCCATATCTCTTCCAGCCTTTCCCTAAGGAGGATTCGCGAGGAAAAATGCTGCTCGTCATCACTACCGTTATGGTTGTGCTGGGAACCGCCTTCGTCGGGTCAGCGAGCGAAGGACAAACCATCGCCACCGGTGGAACCCCTATGAGCATTCTTGGACACTCGATTGCGTACGCCGTAATCGGTGGTTTTGCATTATTCATGGTGAGCAAAGTTCAGCTCCAAAAGCTGTTGCGCTTTTCTACAATTCTTCTCTACGTAGCCCTCTTCGCATTAGTTGCGGTCTGGAAGTCCGGAGTCTCGGTAAACGGTGGGCAGCGCTGGTTGAATTTACACCTCATTGTGTTCCAGCCCTCGGAGCTCTTTAAACTCGCGACGGTCCTGTATATCGGCTCCATGATTCAAAAGCATTACCTGACGCTCGGTCGAGCCTCCTATCTCCTGCGGTACCTAGTTCCGGTTCTCGGCGGTTTTGGACTGATTCTGCTCGAACCCGACATGGGAACTTCCTCGATGGTCATTGCAATCACTCTCACGATGTTGATTACTGCGGGCATGTCTCGCAAATTTATTCTGTCTGCGAGTGCCATTCTGTTTCTCGGACTTGTCGGTTTCGTCGCTGTGAAGTCCTACGCCTGGAGCCGTTTCACTAGTTTCTTGCACTTTGGGCAGTTCCAGCATTCACTGAACTACCAAATTGACCAGTCGAAGACCGCTATTGGATCAGGGGGCTTAACGGGACTCGGCTTTGGGCACAGTCGCGCTAAGTGGGGGCTGCTTCCCAATCCTCACACGGACTTCATCTTCTCAATCTTGGGTGAGGAGATGGGCCTGATTGGGGCCCTGGTCGTGATCTCTCTCTTCGCATGGTTTCTCCTCGTTGCAGTGAGAATTGCCGCTCGTTGCACGAACCAGGCGTATCGCTACGTCGCCATGGGCATCACGGTGTGGATTGGTCTCGAAGCAATTATTAACATCGCCTCAGTGATGGGGTGGTGGGCGGTAACTGGCATTCCTTTGCCCTTCTTCAGTTATGGCGGAACCTCTCTAATAATGGAAATGATTGCGGTCGGGATTCTGTACAACATCGCCAATGACCGTTCGGTGTCGAAGGATCTCACTATTCGAGAATTCCAGACTGTGCGCCACCCAGTTTCGATTGGCCACTTCAGAGACGAACGAATCCGGCGTCACCGCCAGGCGCCGGTGAGCACAGTTCGCCGTCCACAACCGAGGTACTAGTGCCCAAGGTCGTCATTACCGGCGGAGGGACGGGTGGTCACCTGTATCCGATGCTCTCAATCGCTGACGCCCTGGTGAAGGCGGGCGTTGCGCTAAGTGACATTCGTCTCATTGGCTCGTCGCGAGGAGAGGACCAGCGAATCTTGGCCGGCTGTCCTTATCGAGTGTCCTACTGGCCAGGCCGGGGGATTAGGCGTTCACTGTCACCAAGGGATATCGCAGCGAATCTGCGAGCCCTCGCAGGTATTTCCTGGGCGTTTGCGCTCGGTATTGTTACCGCGGTTGTGTGGCGCCCTTCGGTTGTCGTTTCAGTTGGGGGCTACGCATCATTGCCAATGTCAATTGGTGCGGTATTGACGCGGCGAACGCTCGTCTTGGTCGAACTCGACGCGAGGGCCGGGCTTGCACAACGACTTGTAAAACGCTTCGCCGCTGCGCGTTGTACCTCCTTTGCCGATTCTGACCCCCGTGCAGTACTTACCGGAGTGCCACTTCGATCAGGTCTCTCGCTCACCACAGAAGAGCGCCGCCAGGTCGCTAAGGCATCGCTACTTCCTGAAATTTCACCCGCGAGAAAAGTTGTACTCGTTATGACCGGTTCGCTGGGCGCGAAACGAGTGAACGACGCAGTTGTTGAATTAGCGGAAATTTGGGCGGACCGAACCGATCTCGCGCTGGTGCAAATAACGGGACGTCGAGACTTCGCCCGCGTCAAAGCTCGTGAAGTCCGCGGCACGCTCGATTATCGAATCATTGAATTTGCCGATATGACCAAGTTCTGGCCGATTGCCGACGTTGCGATTTGCCGTGCTGGGGCGACCACGGTCGCAGAGTTAGGAGTTGTCGCAGTGCCCGCTGTGTTGGTGCCGCTCCCTAATTCACCCTCTGACCATCAGAATGAAAACGCACGAGCACTTGTCGCCGAGGGCGCAGCTCGAGTTATTGATGATTCTAAAGTGAGCGGCATGACCCTGGCCAAAATGCTTGAGTCAATCCTGGATACCACTACTTTGGGTTCGATGGCCGAAGCGATGCGCAAACGAGGACGGCCGAATGCGGCGGCCGACATCGCCAAGATAGTGATTGAATCGAGCGGCCAATGACCGACCGCGTCCACATCATTGGCATCGGGGGAGCTGGCATGAGCGGCCTGGCGAGAGTCCTCGCGGGTCAGGGATATCGAGTGAGTGGTTGCGACACCAATTTTTCACCAGTGTTGCAGTCGCTCGACGACGAGGGGATTGCAGTCTTCGCTGAGCACGACGCAAGGCATGTTGAAGATACTGACCTTCTACTTTGGTCGCCCGCGGTTGCCAGTGATAATCCCGAACGGGTCCGAGCAGCTGAGTTGGGAGTCGCAACATTAGATCGAGCATCAATGCTCGCCAAGCTTGGCAACGAGAACAACCTCATCGGTGTGACGGGAACGCATGGTAAGACCACCGCAACGTCAATGCTCGCTTGGATTATGGAGGAGTCGGGACGAAATGTCGGCCGTCTACTCGGAGCCGATATTCGCGGACTCGGCTCAAACGGCCACTTCGGTCCAGAGGGATTAGTTGTTGAAGTAGATGAAAGCTATGGCACCTTCGCTCAAGTAAGCCCCTCATCTCTTGCCCTGTTAAATATTGAAGCGGATCATCTTGATTACTACGGGAATCTCCAAGCGCTCGAGACCGCCTTTCAGGAATTGACTCAACGAACAGCAGGTCCGGTCGTGTACTACCGCTCCGATCCTGGAGCACGTCGCGTTGGCGACGCACTGGACGGCGCCATTGGAGTCGGTTCAGGTGGAGATTGGCTCATTGAGGAGATCGAACTCGATCGCCGAGGTGCGAGGTTCACTCTCACCGCTAAGGAAAAGGCCCTGCCCATTTCATTGCAAGTCACCGGTCGACACAACGTGGCAAATGCGGCCGTGGTCGCTGTACTCGCGCATGAAATTGGCGTCGACGATGAGTCAATTGTGCGCGGTCTTTCGAAATTCCAGGGTGCACCGCGCCGCTTTGAATTTCGCGGGAGTCACAACGAAGTTGACATTTATGAGGATTACGCTCACCTGCCGGGAGAAATAACAGCCACGTTGGATGCCGCCCGAGATGCGGGTTACGAACGGATCGGCGTTGTCTTTCAGCCTCACCGAGTCACTCGCACA
>CAIJYV010000028.1:0-27500 GCA_903825035.1 uncultured Actinomycetes bacterium
CCTTTACGGAATTTCGCTGCACAAATAGGGAAGGCTCCCCCAAACAAAAAGCCGGGTCCGTTACGGACCCGGCTTCGTTGTTTGCCTTTGTTAGAGCTTTTGGGGAGCCTGATCTGCCTTGGTCAGTGGCGAGAAGTCCGCGCGACCACTTGGGGCAATTTTCATCGCAGCTGCGACCAAGAGTGACACCAAAAGAATTACGACCGCAGCCCAAGGAGCCCAAATCGTCGGTGCGGGAACCTTGTAAATCGCTCCGTAGACGGCACCGAGGCCCACTACCCCACCCACAGTCACCGCGGTGTAGAGCTTGGCCCGACTCGAAGTCTTAAGACCGCGAAGTGCACCGACTGCGACAAGGAGGTAAATGAGTACGAGCGCAAAACCACCGAAGGTTGAATTCCAGCTAAAGAACGAGACGTACTCTGGCATGTTTGGCAAAGCGAACACGGTGGTAGTCAAGGTGAGCACAATGACCAACGCGTAGATAGCCAGTACCGATACCGACGAACCGAGTGGGGTTCCGCGGCGAGAAACCGAGCTCATAGCCTTCGGCAAGCGCTCGTCACGTGAGAGGGCAAAAATACCTCGCGAAGCCGATACCGTCGCACCAATCAACACTGCAATCATGTCGAGTACTACGACGAGTTCGACCAAGCGGCGAATCAGAGTGCTGCCGTATCCACCCATGGCACTGGGACTACCGAGAGCAAACAAGGGTCCGCCCGCTTGCTTGCCGAGAGCGGTGAGATTGAAGTGGAATCCAGAAATCTGAGCAAAGGTTCCGATTACGTAGAACACTGCAATAGCCAAGATGGAGAAAATAATGGCACGAGGAATGTTGCGTCCGGGGTTTTCAGTCTCTTCGCCCAAGTTGGCTGAAGTCTCGAAACCGGTGAACAAGAGCACTCCATAGAGCACCCCAAACATGACTCCCTTGAAACCATTTGGAGAGCCATGAATTGTGAAGCCCTTACCAATGTGGTGCAGCCCGCCACTCTTAACGATTACGTAAATCGAAAAAATCAAGATAACGGTTACGGAAATTACGGCCAAGGTGAGTTGTACTCGCGTTGAAAGAGCAACACCGAGGTAAACAATTGAGCCCACGATTACGAACAGGAGCAGATCCCAGCCCCAATAGGGCATGACTGAAGACAAGCCTTCGCCGATCAAAGTGTCGTGGACGACTCCTCCGATCATCACGAGGATTCCAGAACCCAGGGCAATGATTCCCAGGTAGTAGAGCCAACCGGCCGCGGCCCCTACTCGCCCACCGAGCCCATCGGTTACATAGTCATAGAGCGATCCAGCACTTTGGACCTTTTTTGTGTACTCGGCAATGATCCAGCCAAGCCCGAAAACACCAATCGTTGCGATTACCACCGACAGAGCAGCTCCCGTACCGGCACCATCACCGGTGACCGAGGTGATACCCACCACGAGTGGAACAAGAAATGCGATTGAAAAAACGGGTCCCATAAAACCAACTGATTGAGCAACTGCGTCAATCAGCGTTAGCTTTCGCTTCCCGCCAAGCGCTTGATTCGAAGACATGTAATCCCCCAATATAAAACTGGGGAACGCGGTGCCCCCCAGCACTAGAGAGAATCGTAAGGCCTCAAACGACTTACGTCAAGGATGCTGAGGCAGCCTCTACCAACCACTGAAAGAGTGGATCAGGTGCGCTGAGCAGTTCAGGGTGCCACTGCACACCAATCACTCGCCCATCTTCGGTCTCGAAGCCTTCAACCACCCCATCTGAGGCGTACGCCGAGGGAATCAGCCCATTGCCTAATTCGGCCACGGTCTGGTGATGCAGGGAGTTGACCTGCAGGTTCTGAGCAAGATACCTACTAGTAACTGTGCCTGAGGCAATCTCCGCAGAGTGTGTGGCGCTTCTTCCGTCAACATCCCACTGTGGGTGACCAGCACCTTCATCAATCTCTACGTGCTGAACTAATGTCCCACCGGAGGCGACATTCACCAGTTGAAAGCCTCGACAAATCGCAAGAACTGGGATGTTGCGCTGACGAGCGGCCCGGTAGAGCTGGAGCTCCCACTCATCCCTCTCATCTTCTACCGAACCCAAATTCGGATCGGCGTCATGACCGTAGCGATCGGGGTTGATATCTGCGCCACCGGAAAGTACGAGGCCATCGAGCCGCTCAACTATCTCGATCACATCGGCATCTCGTGCCAATTCCACTGGTAATCCACCCGCCAACGCAACCGAGCGCGGGTAATCCGAAAAATGAAGATCAAAACTCAAGTCCCGCATGGCCGCTACAACGTGTCCGCCGAGATACGCCACCGGCCAACGGCGACCGGAGATGCCTATAAGTGGACGAGCCATGAACCAATAGTAGCCACGCGCTGTGTAATGTGCTGTAATAGGAATCGTTTGGACTCAAACTTTCTTTGGGGGAATTATGGAACTAGTACTTGCTGATATCACATCGCACGACACCTTCGTGGAGGGTGTACCGCACGAGACCTTCGAGTGGCTTCGTGCGAATGACCCGGTGCATTGGACCGAGGAGTCCGATGGCGGGCGGGGATTCTGGAGCGTCACTCGCTACGACGACGTGCTGTCGGTATCGCGTAACTCCGAGGTCTACTCCTCTCGACTTGGAATTCGCTTAGAGGACATGGACGATGAGGAGACCGAAGCTCGCCGCACGCTTATGGAGATGGACGCGCCAGAACACACCCAACTCCGCCGTCTCGTTTCACGTCCCTTCTCCCCTAAGTCTGTGGCGGAATACGAAGATGCCGTTCGCGAGATTGCGGTTGAGATCTTAGAGAAGTTGCGCGGTCAGACCGAGTTCGACTTCGTCCAGGCAATTTCTAGAGAGCTCCCTATGCGCATGCTCGGACGACTCTTGGGCTTACCCAACGATGACCTTGATTGGCTTGTCCAGCGTGGCGACGCGTTGATTGGTAACTCGGACCCCGAGTTCACCGACTACGTCGTTGACAAGGTGGATACTTCGGCCTACGCCAAGCTCCCCTTTCGCTCCCCCGTGTCTCTCGAATTATTCGAGTACGCCGCTCAAGCACTGGAAGATCGCAGAATCACCCCGACCATGGATATTCTGTCCAAGCTTCTTGAACCAACCGTCGACGGAGAAAGTTTGGATGACTTGGCTCTAAAGAACTTCTTTACGTTGATGGTCGCGGCCGGCAACGACACCACTCGTTATTCGATCACTCACGCGCTGACCGAAATGTCCGAGCGCCCTGAAGTTTGGGCCGCAATACCAACCATGGAAACTCCTGAATTGAAGACTTTGGTGGATGAGATGCTCCGACGATCTTCCGTGACGATGCACTTCCGCCGAACGGTAATGCAAGACACCGAACTTGGAGGCAAGCAACTCAAAAAGGGCGACAAGGTCGTTATGTGGTTCATTTCAGCGAACTATGACGAGAACCACTGGGGAAATCCATTCGAATTCGACTTTCGACGTTCCCCCAACCAGCACGTCTCTTTTGGCCTACAAAGCCCACACCTCTGTCTTGGCGCCCACCTGGCTCGCCTGGAGATGAGGGTGATCTTCGAGGAAATGGCCAAGCGATGGACCAAGGTCGAAGTCAATGGTAAAACCGAGCGCTTCCGATCTAACTTCATCAGTGGTATCAAGTACCTCCCCGTGAAGGTGACTTGGGCCGCTTAGAGGAAGTTCAGGTACTCGTTAATCTCCCAGTCGGTGGTGGCGTTGCAGTAACGCTCCCACTCGCTGCGCTTTACCGCAACGTGCTGGGCGACGATGGTAGCACCCAGTGCTTCAACTAAGCGCGTATCGGCTTCGAACGCATCGAGGGCCTGGCTGAGCGAAGGCGGTACGCCGACTTTCGCGTCAATGGTGTCTAGCCCAGTTCCACCTTCGTGCACACCTGGATCGAGTTGATCAATAACACCGAAACGAGCTGCGTGCAATACAGCAGCCATGGCGGTGTAGATAACCGCCGCACCATCGCTCAGTCGGTGCTCAAGTCGGGCTGCCGAACCGCGCTCACTAGGAATTCGAATGGTGGCGCCACGGTGGTCATAGCCCCAGTTGGCCCAGAAGCCCGAGAGTGAGGCCGGGCGCAAACGCTTGTAAGCGTTCACCGTAGGGGCGCAAATTCCCGCGAGCGCTTGGTGGTGCGCCAGCATGCCACCAATCGCGTGTTTGGCGAAGCTTGAGATTCCGTCTTCTGATCCAGTGTCGTTGATCACGTTGTTGCCTTTGGCATCCTTGAACGACATATTGAAGTGAAGGCCGGAGCCACCGTTATTGGACAGCGGCTTTCCCATGAAAGTCAGTAGGTAACCACGTTTCGCGGCGATCTCTTTGGCCATGAGCTTGAACAAGAATGCATCATCGGCGGCGCGTACCGCGTTGGTGTAGCGCAACGTGAATTCAAACTGTGCTGGGTCGTACTCGGAGTTGACTGACTCAATCGGCATTCCGCAATCGGTGGCCACACGCCAAATCTCATCTATCGTTCCAGTTGGATCAACCGCTGGGCCAGTTCCGTAGACGTACGCGCCGGGGGCATGGAGTGGCTTCCAGCCACCTGCTCCATCTGGCTCCATCAAGTAGGCCTCGAGTTCAATGCCGACAAACGGCTCGTATCCAATTTCACGCCATGCCTCGACCGCCTGTTCGAGCGTAGCTTTCGGAGACACTTCGAACGCCGCTCCGTGACGACGAAGGTTCGCAACCACTACTTGCGTATTGACTTCCCAACCTGGACGAAGATCTGATTCGTCGAAGGTAGCCTCAAAGTCTGGAAGTCCCTCTTCCCAATGAGAACCCGGCGTGTAGGGAGTCATATCTCGGTCGTAGCCCAAAGCCCAGGTGCCAGTGCAGTGGCGTGCTCCCGAAGCGGCCAGTGAGGCTGGGACATATTTGCCACGAGCAAGCCCTAAGTGGTCAGCCCACAAGATTCGGACGCGGTCTACAGGATTAGACATATAAAAACTCCCCTTGTTTCCTCTCAAAAAGTATCACCAGTTCCTCCACCCGTGGGTAAAGTGGCATAGTCATTTGATAACAAACGATTTTGGGGGTCTTGGTGGAATTTCGGCGCATCCTGCTTGACGGCAACGTAGTGGACGTAATCCGAGAGGGAGACACCTTGGTGGCCGCCGACGGTCGCCGAGTAGAGGCCGAGACGGCCGTTCACCTTCCGCCGGTCTCTCCGACCAAGATTCTTTGTTGTCACCTCAATCACGTTTCACGGGTTCGCGAATTCCAAATTTCTTTGCCACCAGCTCCAACCTGGTTCCATAAGCCAGTTTCGGCTCTAAATTCCCATGGCGGTGCTGTCGTTCGTCCTGCGAATTGTGAGTGGCTCAATTACGAAGGTGAAATTGCAATCGTGATTGGCAAGACGGCAAGGAACATCAAGATGGAGGATGCTCACCACTACATTGCGGGCTACACCGTAGCCAATGACTACGGTCTGCATGACTTCCGTGACACCGACTCAGGTTCAATGCTTCGCGTCAAGGGTGCCGACACGCTGTGCCCGATCGGACCTGGCCTGGTCACCGACTGGGACTTTAGAAATAAATCAATGCGAACCATCGTAAATGGTGATGTGCGCCAAGATGGTTCAACCGAAGAGATGGCATGGGACATGAACTATCTCGTGACAGACATGGCGCGCTTAATTACCCTTGTCCCCGGCGACATCATCCTCTCAGGTACTCCGGCCTTCTCACGCACCGTGTACCCAGGCGACGTTGTCTCCGTTGAGGTCGAAGGACTTGGCACCTTGACTAACCACATCGTGTCTTCACCCGAGCCCGTTAGCACTGAGGTTGGCGCCCAACCAACGGCCACCGAAGAGGTTCTCTCGACCGCTCTCGGTGGAGACTGGGAGTTTCGTGGTCAGCGTCGGCCACGCTCCACTCCGCGTGAAGAGTTACCGTATCCCACGGTTCGTCCCCGGTACGAATCATGAGTGACCACCGCGTACTAATCGCCGGCAGCGAAGTTTCGCCCGATCACTTCATTAACAACCAACGGGTCTCATCCGAGAGCACTTTTGAGGACCGAAGCCCGCTGGACTGGAATCTCAAGTTGGCTGACGTTGCACGTGGCGGAGCGCGCGAAGCCGATTTAGCTATCACCGCAGCTGTTGAGGCCTTTCCCGCGTGGGCGGGACTTTCTCACCAGGATCGTGGAGTATTCCTTCATCGCCTCGCTGACCTAATTGATGCCAACGTGGAGAAGATTGCTGCGGTCGAGTGCCTCGACATGGCCATGCTCGAAGAGTCACTTCGCCTTAGGGTAATCGGTCGCGGCGCTCGCAACTTCCGTGCCTACGCCGATTTGGCTTCGGCCTATCACTCACGGAAGTGGGATTCGAATACCACCCATAATTCCGTGTTTCGGATGCCCGCCGGGCCAACGGTCGTTATCACGCCCTGGAACGCACCATTTATGCTTTCCACTTGGAAATGCGCACCAGCTTTAGCTGCGGGCAATACGGTTGTCTTGAAGCCTGCCGAATGGTCGCCACTGAGCTGTTCGATGCTCATGGACCTGGTGCTCGAGGCCGGTTTCCCCCCTGGAGTCTTCAATGTCGTCCAGGGTCTCGGCTCAGAAGTTGGAGCGGCCTTAGTGAGCGATGAAAGAGTCCGACGAATTTCATTCACCGGATCTCCCGCGACCGGAAAATACATCGGAGTCGCCGCAGCCACCAATCTCGTTCCCTTCACCGCGGAACTTGGCGGTAAGGGCGCCTTCGTTGTGTACGAAGATGCCGACCTTGAGGCTGCAGCGCAGAAGGCCGCCGTTATGTACGACGACGCTGGTCAGGTCTGTCTAGCGGGAACTCGAATAATTGTCCAGGAGTCAATTCGTGACGAGTTTTTGGAGAGATTCCGTCGACACACTGAGGCACACGTCATGGGTGATTCCAGAGACCCCGCTACTACCCTTTCTCCTCTCATTCATCCGACGCACTTTGAGCGTGTCGACGGATTCGTACAACGCGCACGTCAAAATGGTGACACCATTCTGTGGGGTGGCGAACCTCGCGGCGAGGGGCTCTGGTATCAACCGACGCTCATTGCGCCCAAGTCAAATGACTCCGAAATTGTCCAGTCCGAAGTTTTCGGGCCGGTACTAAGTTTCCAAACATTCACCGATGAGGCGGAGGCAATCAAATTGGCGAATTCCACTAAGTACGGCCTTTCATCAATGGTTTGGACCGAGGATTCAGCAAAGGCCGACCGATTCGGAGAGCAAGTTCGTGCTGGGACAATCTGGGTCAATTGTTTTTTGATTCGTGATCTCACCGCACCATTTGGCGGTTGCGGAATAAGCGGCATTGGTCGCGAGGGTGGCGACTATGCCCTCGATTTCTACTCAGACCTAAAGACCTATCAAGTGAAAGAAGGAACCACCCATGGGTGAGATTATTGGCGCCGCGCTATTGGCCCACGTTCCAACCATTGTCCTTCCAGACGATATCCGTCGAGGTTTGAATAATGGACAAGAGAGCTCGCTATACACCGGGCTTCACCGGCTGAAGACTGAGGTTTTCGATGCACTGAAACCCGATATGGTGATCGTCTTTGACTCTCATTGGTTCACCACCGTTGAATTCGTCATCACCTCGGCCGAACGCCGTATGGGTTTTTTCACATCCGAAGAGCTGCCTAGGGGTATGTCGAGCGCCCCCTACGACATGCCAGGAAACCCTGAGTTCGCCAAACTCGTTGGTCGAATTGCCGACGAGACGCCTGATTGCTGGATAACCCCAATCGATAATGAACATCTTCCCGCCACCTATGCGACCACTAATTTTCTCGGTTTTCTCCAAGGGTCCGAGTCGTGGTTATCCGTTTCAACCTGCCAGACGAGCGAACCCTTCGACTTCGAACAAGTTGGAAAGGTGATCGCTCAGGCAATTGCAGAGAGCAACCAGCGTGTGTTTCTAATCGCCTCTGGCGCTGTCAGTCACACCTTCCACACCTTGCGGACTTTGCGCCAGCACGAGGCGGCCGGTGAGGAGCACATCTTCTCTCCCGAGGCTCGTGAAGCAGACCATCGGATTATCAACCAAATGCTTGCGGGAGATCACGCAAGCATCATCGACGAACTGCCCAATTTCCTTAAAGTTAAGCCAGAGGGCCGATTCGGGCACTACCAGATGATGATTGCGGCCCTCGGTGGACGTGAGTGCGTGGCCCAAGGCAGGCTCTTTAGTGAATACGAAAATTCGATTGGCACGGGCCAGGTTCATGTGCTCTTTGATCGACCCGAGACAGGATGGACGAAATAATGAAGGTTCGCGGACTCCCCTTCCCCAGAACAGCCGATGGCGGTTCCTCAATCTTGCCTCCGTTGCCGTGGCACTATTCGGGTGACCTCCTCACCGTGGAATACCGAACTAATCCAGAAAACATCGCCAAGTTGCTCCCAGAGGGTGTATCGATACTCAACGCCGATGAGGATCCGGGGGCGGTTGCGTTCATCTGGGCCGATTGGCAAAGCTGCGGCGATGATGGTGTCGAATTGTTAGACCCTATTCGTTCTCAGTACAAGGAGGCCTTCGCGGTGGTTCGCTGTCGCTATGAGGGCAAGATTTACTCACGCTGCGTGTTCATTTGGGTTGACAAAGACTTTGCCCTCGTGCGGGGTTATCTACAGGGATATCCGAAGAAGTTGGGCTCAATCCACCAGACTCGCCCCATTACTGTGGGCTCGGCTGGGCCACGTTTGGAAAAAGGTGGCAAATTCGGCATGACCCTCGCCGCAGGAGATCGCCGTTTGGCCCAGGGAACAATCACCCTCGACGGGCCGGCCGAGAGCAACGGTTTTGTCAACGGGCACGCGATGCTTCATCATCGGTGGTTTCCGCGAATCGAACTTGATGGCGTGGATTCTCTGAGCGAAGTGGTGACGATGGCTGGAATCAACCTCGAACTCGGGCCCGTTTACGGCGGCCGAGCCTCCCTTGAATTATTTGACTCGCCGAGCGAAGAGTTACACCTACTTCAACCCGAGGAAATCATTGGAGGTTATTTCCGCACCGTTGGAACCACTTTCAATGGAGGAACAACCCTCGCCCATGAGTAGACGAATCGCCTCAAGCGCGTTTCAGGTAGTCGAACAGACCGAGAAGGACATTCGAGCCCGGTTGAAGGGTGGTCATCTGGATTTCACCGCCATGAGCGCAGTTTCAAATATCTACCGCGCAGGCACTTCGGTCCGCAACCACATGGAGCGAACTGTTCTAGCCGACAACGAGCTCTCGTGGATTGCCTTTACCGTGCTGTGGGTTTTATGGATTTGGGGAGAACAGGAAACAGGTCACGTGGCCAGTGAAGCCGGTGTGACGAAAGGAACCTTAACCGGGGTTGTGCGAACTCTCCAAGGTCGCAAACTCCTCGTTCGAACTAGTCAAAAGGATGACCGGCGCCGAGTAAATATTCGCCTTTCGGTTTCGGGCGAAAAGCTCATCACAAAGATCTTTCCACTTTTCAATCGCGAAGAGCATCAAGTGATGGCTGGTTTAACCACCACCGAACAACGTGAACTCGCTCGGCTCTTGCGCAAAGTCAATGCGCATATGCACGAGGAAGAACTTTAAGAGGCGTCAGCCGTAGCCTTAAGCATTCTGGCGGCGCGCGCTTCGTCAACTCGAGACACTGGCGTGGACCGAGGAGCAGCATGAAGTGACTCGGGATCGGTCTGCGCTCGAATAACTAACCGCTCAACGGACAAGGCGAGAGCCTCGAGAGTTTGCAGGCTTTCGGTCTCGGTCGGTTCGAACATTAACGCCTCGTCAACGATCAGCGGGAAATAGACGGTTGGAGAGTGAAAGCCCTCTTCCAAGAGCCCCTTGGCGATATCGACACCTCGCACACCGTACTGAGCCTTGATGGACGCTGCACTCAAGGTGCATTCATGCATACAAACTCGGTCGTAGGCAGCAGGGAGAAAACCGCTCATGCGCACACGGAGCCAGTTTGCGTTGAGGACTGCGTGCTGGGCTACTCGACGTAGCCCCTCGGAGCCATGAACAGTAATGTAGGCCAGTGCGCGTGCCAGTACCAGTGCGTTTCCATGCCAACCATGCACACGACCAATGCTTGTTGCGACATTAGACCAGCCAAATGAACCATCCGCCAGTCGCACTGGGCGTGGACCGGGCAAGTACGGCACCAGTCTCTCTGATACCGCAACCGGGCCAGCGCCAGGTCCCCCACCACCATGTGGCGTGGCAAAGGTCTTGTGGAGGTTCATGTGAACTACATCGAAGCCCATGTCGCCTGGGCGAAGGACACCAACAATGGCATTCAGATTTGCGCCGTCGTAGTACAGAAGTCCACCAGACTCGTGTACTGCTTGTGCGATTTCTTGAATCTCTTCTTCAAAGAGACCCACGGTATTCGGATTGGTCAACATGATTCCGGCAACGTCTGGACCCAGTGATTGCTTGAGAATATCCAAATCAACGAGACCTCGGTCATTGGACGGGATAGTTGTCACTTCATAACCACCGAGCGTTACGGACGCGGGGTTTGTGCCGTGAGCGGAATCGGGAATCAGAATACGAGTTCGATTCTCTCCCCGGGCTTCGTGATAGGCGCGAATCAAGAGTAAGCCGGTCAGTTCCCCTGCGGCACCCGCTGCGGGCTGCAGTGTCGCACCCGCCATGCCGGTAATCGATACCAAGCGCTGTTCGAGCGTCCACAGCAGCTCAATCCACCCTTGGGTGAGTGAAGCCGGTGCTGCGGGGTGAATACCGTTCAGTCCAGTCATGGCGGCAACCGCATCACAGAACTTCGGGTTGTACTTCATGGTGCACGAACCGAGTGGGTACATTCCTAGATCAACTGAGAACTGTCGGTGTGAAAGTCGAGTGAAGTGCGCCACTAGGTCGCGCTCGGACACCTCTGCAATTTCAACCATCTTTGGATTGAGATGGCTGGCTGGAATTATGTCCTCGATAGCCATTTCGGGAACGCCAGTCGTGCGGAGTTGAAAGGACCGGCGCCCTGGAACCGACATCTCGAAAAGAGTTGGCTCGACTTCGCGTCCGACTAGCGGGATCGAGGAAGCCTTTCCTCCGGGAGCTGCGAAATTACTCATTGAGACACCACCTCTCGCAAGGCCTGCACGTAGGCATCAATCTCGGCCTTAGTCCGTCGTTCCGTTACTGCAATCAGCAGTACGCGAGACAAATCGCCCTCAATGGAGGCGTCCGATTCACCGCAGAGTTGACTCAAGCTCACGCCTGCGAGGAATCCCCTCTTGGCCATCTCAACAATTGCTGTTTCACTCGACATCGGTAACCGCACGGCAAATTCTCGGAAGAACGATTCATCGGAGATGGCCTGGACGCCAGGAATGGTTACTATCTGCTCTTGCAGATAATGGGCCCCTCGAGCGCACGCGAGAGCGACCTCACGAAGTCCAGCGGTACCGAGCCAGCCCAATTGAATAGCGGCGGTAACGGCCATCAGCGTCTGATTCGAACAAATGTTGGAAGTCGCCTTCTCGCGACGAATATCTTGTTCGCGAGCTCGTAGGGTCGTGACGTATGCACGACGGCCCTCCGTATCAACCGTCTCGCCCACAATTCGACCCGGTAGTCGCCTGATTAACTCTTCAGTACAGGCAAAGAGGCCGAGGTACGGTCCTCCAAAAGACAAGGCTGTTCCAAAGGGTTGACCTTCGCCAATGAAAATGTCGGCGCCCCATTGACCCGCAGTCTTCAAGATTCCCGAAGCGACTGGGTCAGCACCGACAATCAGCAGCGCTCCGTGCTTGTCAGCCAACGCTCTGGCTACGGAAACGTCCTCTAGGACACCTAGGTAGTTGGGGTATCCAATGACAATCGCGGCAGCGTCGGCGCAGTCAACCTGAGACCAATCAGTTTGGCCATTCTTCAATGGAACTTCGATAGTCTCGTGGCCTGTGCCATGGGCAAAGGTACGTGCAGTCTGGCGCCAGTGCGGGTGAATTCCCGATGAGATGATCATCTTGTTGCGACCCGTCGAGCCAGCCGCCATATTGAGCGCTTCGACCATACCGGTGGCGGCGTCGTAGAGCGATGCGTTTGGAATAGGTAGACCACTAATGCGCGAAACGAGAGTTTGAAATTCAAATACAGCCTGCAGAACTCCCTGCGCCACTTCTGGCTGATAGGGCGTATATGCCGTTACAAATTCTGATCGCGAGCCAAGAGCTCGAACAACCGGAGGCACTTCATGGTCGTATGCTCCCGCACCGGCAAAACACAGTAGGTTTGCTGCGACATTATTGGCGGCGTAACCATTGAACAGCGCCGCAGCGTCAGGCTCGGTGATGCCACTTGGAATGTCAAGGCCTTGACTCAGCTTTAGCGCAGCAGGGATATGTGCGAACAGGTCATCGAGCGAGTTCATGCCCAAGAACCCGAGCATGTCGGCAACTTCCTCTTCCGTGTGGGGTATGTAATCAGCCATTACTTTGCCTTTTGAACGAATGGGAGAGGGCAAACGACTGCCTCGATTTCCCGACCACGTAACGCTACCGAAACAGAGGTGCCCGGAGTGAGCATTTCGGAGAAAATTCCTAAGCCAATACCCTTTTGCAAGACTGGAGAGAAATTCCCCGAACTCAGCGGGCCGACCGATCGACCTTCGAGCAGCACCTCAGCTCCTTCGCGTAATGGTTGACGACCGCTTGACATGATTCCAGCAAGGTGCCTCTTTGGGCCTCGCTCAGCCTCGGCCACGACCGCTGACTTGCCGGTGAAATCACCTTTTTCGAGCCCCAACACCCAGCCCAAACCGGCCTCCAGGGTTGTAGATTCGAGGGAAAGCTCATGTCCGTACAGTGGCAATGCCGCCTCGAGCCTCAGGGTGTCTCGAGCGCCGAGACCGGCTGGCGCTATTCCAGCCTCAATCAAGCCATCAAATACCTTCTCTGCGGCTTCGTTAGGCACCGAAATCTCGACTCCTCGTTCACCCGTGTAGCCAGTTCCCGCCACCCGGACTTCGACGCCATCGAAATCAAACCGCTCTACCTTGAATCGCCCCACCGAGGCGAACTCTGGGTTGAATGTTGAAAGCTTGTCGAGTGCCTTCGGACCTTGAACGGCCAAGACACAACGATCTGCCGTGATGTCAACGCCAGGTAGAGCCGACGTTACTCCAGTTGTGTTTGAAGCGTTCGGCATGACATCGAATTCATTTTCGCTCACCCACCAAACAATGATGTCATCTACGACAAATCCATCAGCATTCAACAGATGCGTATATTGAGCACGGCCTGGATTGATCTTGCGAAGATCGTTCGTGAGAGCGCTCTGAATCGCATCAAACATCGAATCACCATCACATCGCACGGTGCCCAAGTGCGAGACATCGAAAAATACCGCATCGGTACGGCACGCCAAGTGCTCAGCAACAGTGCCCTGCTGGTATGACAAGGGCATTACCCAACCACCGAAGGGCACGATCTTGGCCCCAATTTCGAGGTGCTTTTCGTACAGATACGGGCGGCGGTCGTGGGTCATGGGGTTTCCTTTAGATAGTGCTTTGAGTCAGCCCCAGAACTTGCGAATGTCTCACGCAGTCCGAGTTACCCTCATCGACTTTATGGGCTCTTGGGCCATCGATGTTGCGAGTTCAGAAACCACCGAAGAAAGAGAGACAATGTTGAAAACACCCTGTCCACCACGCAAGAGGTCGACCAATTCGCCGTCGCTGGAGGTGAGAACTGATCCGTTTTCGCCCAAGACCAGTGAAGCGCTTCCCAGCTCTGCTTCGAGATTCTCTCGGAGGCACTGGACTGCCTGGCGCGCCCTGGTTAGGTGCAAGCCAGCGTCGAGAAGAGACTTAATAACCTTCACCTCAAGGATGTCTTTGTACGCGTAGGTTCGCTTCGATCCGCTCCCCTTGGCGGCAACCAGCGAAGGTTGTACGAGCCCCGTGCGATCCCAATAATCAAGTTGGCGATAGGTGACGCCCGTCAGGCGGCACACCTGTGGGCCGCTAAATCCAGAATTAAGTGAAGTCACAATCAAACCCTCCCGACACGGGGTATTACGGACTACATCAGTGTAGTTTTGGCCCCGTTAATTGGCAAATAAATCTGGGCGACCAAGATTCGAAGAGCTAGCTTCTGCCTGCAAACGCGGTGGTATTCGCCCAGCCTGAGCAGCGGCGTAACCGGCCCTTACACCATCTCGAATCGCTGCGGCCATGAGTACCGGGTCCAGTGCGCGATTAATCGCCGAAGCGGCGAGTACACCGGCACAACCCAACTCCATGGCCAGAGCCGCATCTGAGGACGTACCAATGCCGGCATCGAGCAGGACGGGAACTAGAAGCCTCTCAGCGATAGAGGCAATGGCGTGTGGGTTGCGAATTCCCAGACCTGAGCCAATGGGCGAACCCAACGGCATTACTGCAACGCAGCCCGCCTGTTCGAGTCTCAGAGCGCTGATGAGATCGTCACTGGTGTAGACCCAAACTTCGAAACCTTTCTCTACCAATTGGTGAGCGGCAATGAGAGTTTCACTGGTGTCGGGCAGCAGCGTTATGTCATCTCCAATAACCTCAAGTTTGATGAGATTGGTCTCGAACGCTTCACGAGCGAGCTCCGCCGTCTTTACCGCTTCGGCTGCCGTAAAACAACCGGCCGTATTAGGCAGCAACGTGAAATCGAGCTTTGCTAGTAGCTCGTAAATTGAACCCTGAATACCAGGCTCAACCCGCCTCAGCGCGACGGTGGCGAGAGATGATTCGCTCGCTCGCAAAGACTGTTCGAGCAGTTCCATTGTTCGAAACCCACCAGTTCCAACAACAAGCCTCGAGGCGCTCTCAAAGGTGCCAACCTTCAACGAATTCATTCTCCCAGCGTAGTCAGATGGTCGAACCACCGGTAAAGTTGTACCCATGCAGCCCCCCGTAGTTCTAAGCATCGCCGGCTCGGATTCAGGGGGCGGAGCCGGAATCCAGGCCGATATCAGGGCCATGAACGCCAGAAAAGTATTTGCCGCAACCGCAATCACGGCCGTTACCGCTCAAAATACGACTTCGGTAACAGGTATTGAATTGTTATCAGACTCTATTGTTGAGGCACAAATTGAGGCCGTCCTAAACGACCTGACTCCACGTGCAGTCAAGACCGGAATGCTGGGCCAAGCATCCACCGTTCGGCTCGTCTCTCGTTTCGCCGCGGAACATCGATTCCCCTTCCTAGTAGTGGATCCGGTACTGGTGACCACAACGGGCTTTTCCCTAATGGATTCAAATGGTGCGGGCATTATCCGAGAGGAACTGCTTCCCTACTGTGACCTCATCACCCCAAACATTGAAGAGGCTCAGGCCCTTCTTTCACGAGAATTCGAGATTTCGTCAGTTGCCGACTTGGTGCTCATTGGGAATGCCCTTCTGGAATATGGTCCGCAAGCGGTTCTCGTCAAAGGTGGACACGCTAAACAGGGTTTTCCTACTAATTCACCCGACGTACTTGTGACTCGAGACTCGACGCGAGTTTTCGACGGCCCACGGGTCGATTCAAAAAATGACCACGGTACAGGCTGTTCGTTGGCGTCTGCCATTGCAGCTGGTGTTGCGTTGGGCGAATCACTCGAAGATTCAATCTTGGCCGCGAAACAACTTGTTACTCGCGCCATGCAGTCGAGCTCCTCATGGAAGATTGGAAAGGGCCGAGGCCCACTAGACATGCTTGGATGGAATCAATGAGTGATACCCGACCTCCCCTTTCAACCACCACCAGCTTGTGGCCGGCGGCGGTCGTACTGATCACCGGTGTAGTGATGTTGGTCAGTTTCACGCTCTTGAACACTCTCGCCAACCAAGGGGTCTCGAAGGTCACGGTCACCACCAACGTTTATGTCGTTGGTGGGCTAGCGACGGATTTTTCGAATCACGTGGCGTCGTCGTGTGCTCATAATCAAAACCCCCCAACAAACATTGCCGACGCCCTGATTTTGCCAATCAATACGAAAACTCTTGCCGGACCAACGTTCGCCAACCAAGGCGCGGGAGACTATGACTGTTCCCTGCGTTTCGCCACTCACCACAGCCCGAGTGACTTGCTGGCCTTCTACAAAAACAATCTTTCCCGGCTCGGCTGGAATCTCTTTTCACAGGGCTCAAGTAGCGGCAAACCGCAATCACTTTTTCAAAAGGCTGGTTCGGATGGGTTTTATTGGATTTTTGGGGTAACGATAAATTCCACTAGCAAATCGGGCAGCAACTGGACTCTTCGCGTCTATCAAAACTCAGGTCAAATTTAAGCCTAGAGAACTCTCGCCCACAGCCATAGGTTGATTGGGTAAATCACGTAGCCAATTCTCGTCGCCGACGACGCAAGCATCATCACCGTAACCGACACCGCGAAAAGTCGCAGTAGTTGCTCAAGTCGGATTGGGTGGTGTCGATGACCCCAGCGAATCGCAAAAAAGCCCCCTACCGCAAAGGTGAGTGGTCCAAGCAGATGGCCTAGGGGTTTGTAAATAGTCGTAACAATGTGACCTGGGAGCGCGCTAGCGGCTGGCGAAGTGACTCCCGCTAAGCCAAGCGGAAATTCCAAAACGTTAACGATAAATGCATGTGGAGCCCTGAGCAGAAATGGTGTCACAATTAACGTCAGGGTCACGGTGATCCAAGCCCCCAAAATGAACCGAGCGGTCGAACCATCCTTTTTTCGAGCGACCAATGGAGCGCCAAGAGCCAGCGGCCAAGCTGTCAATTTCATAGCGGCGACCAGGCCGAGGATGAAACCCGCAAATTCGTTGTTACGACGTTTCAGCAACACTGCACCCAAGAAAAGCGTCGCTAGTACCGGAATGTCATCGCCACCAGTTACCGCAAAGAGCGCACCGGTAGGC
Source organism: uncultured Actinomycetes bacterium (assembly GCA_903825035.1). GTDB lineage: Bacteria > Actinomycetota > Acidimicrobiia > Acidimicrobiales > RAAP-2 > RAAP-2. The sequence continues at coordinate 16,867 of CAIJYV010000028.1, forward strand.
AGGACTAGCAGCAGTTGAGCTACGCGGAGCTTATTTTCCGCACTGGATTTGAGAAGATTCAGCGCCAAGAACAAGACGGAGATAGAAAAGAGGGTCATGGTCCAGCGTGCATCCAAGAAGCCACCGTGGTGATGAACATAGGCGCTTGGAATGCCGAAGAGTCCCATTAATGGCAAGTACGGGAAAAACGATTCGTAGGCCGGAACCCCAGAAACCTCATTGACCACATGCCCATTCAAGATAAAGGAGCGGTACGGATCATGCATGCCCAAAAGAATTGAGCCGCTTCGCTCAATTACTCGAACCTCGGGCTGAACATAGTGACCGGAACCGTGTTGTGCTCGCAGCGAGGTTTCAACTATCAGCGGAGCGAGTAAGACTCCTAGCCCAATCACTGATGCGAGAAGAACCCTGCCGAAGGCTTCCCGGGTACCTCGGCGTCGAGACAGAACCACCGCTATACCGGCACCAATCAAATACGGACCAAAACTCAACGCTCCCCAAAGCGACTGGGCGTGCTCTCGTGCGCCCAAATAGATAGATATCGCAAAAAGTCCCGAAAGGGCGTAGAGGATCGAATCGCGTTCCCATGGCGAACGTGCGGACCACACCGTCCTCAGTTTGCCGACAGCTCTCATCGAGCTATCTCGCGCCCGCACAAAGTTCAAGTTATTTCCTACGCTGTGGATACAAGGTCACAGGAGGCAAGGTCATCGTGAGAAAATTATTGAAGAATTTGGCCGTCAGCTTGGGGTACTCCTTCATTACCGAATGCGTCGCTGCCGGAATCACGCAAAGTTGACCTTGTGGCAGGGCCTCGTACATCTTCACCGTGTGCTCCAAACGGACCACGTCGTCGTCTCCGCACAGAACAAGGGTTGGGATGTTGATGGCCTGCAAATCTTCGATCTTCCAATTTGGTTCAGTTGCAAAGAGTTCTTCAGCTTTAGCGACGGCAATCTTGGCGTGCCCGACGCCATCTGGTGACAGTGAGCCGTAATGCGCTGCCCACTCTGCGAAACCCGGCGAAGTCGGCGTGAACTGGCTCATCGGTACGAGACCATCTCGATTCCAATTTGCTCCTACGAGAATCATTCTTTTGACGAGCTCTGGGTATTTCATTGCGAGAGCCAAGGCGGTATTCCCGCCATCGCTGAAGCCCAATAAGTGCACTGGCTTGCCAATATGGCGAATGAAGGCAGCGGCCTCTTCGGCCATTGCCTCGATTGAGAACCGCTCGCTCGTGTCAGCCGTGCGACCGTGCCCGCGACGATCAAATGCGGCTACTCCGAAGGTCCGGTCGAGCCCCGAAGCGACTTTGTCGAGCATCGATTTCGATGAACTCAATCCACCATGAAGAAGGAGGACCACCTCGCCTTTACCTTTAGGCAGGTGCACCCACGTCTTATGTCCGTTTAGTTTTAGGTACGACATGCCTCAATGGTAGATGAAATATCAGCAGAGTTGTCGGCGGATGCTGGACAAAGCAAAAGGCCGGGTGCGCATGCACCCGGCCTTTTGGAAAAACTGATGACTACTTGACGAGGTCCTCGTCGGCCACCAAAGTACCGACGCGGTCTCCAACAGTCTTGTCCTTGGCAACGAGTACCGAGGCGTAGATGAAGGAAACAACGATCGCCACGAGTGCAGCGTATGGGTACCAGTTGAATGGCTGAGGCTGTCCTGGCTTGGTTAGGTAGTACAGAGGCAGCGCAATAACTGCAACGCCAACTAGTGGCAGTACCGCGTGACGCAAGGCATTGAACTTGTCTGCGTGGTGCTTCTTCATGTAGAAAGGCAACGCTACGTTGGCCAAGGCGTACACCACGAGAACCAAAATAGTTCCGAAGGTGGACGAGTAACCAAAGAAGTTGAACGCACTCATCTGGCCAGACTTGGAGCCACCGAGGATGTGGAGCAAGCCCCAGCCACCGATAACAACCATTCCAATCGCCAAGAACATCAACAGTGCATTCACTGGGGTGCGACGCTTAGCGTCAACCTTGCCCACCCATTCAGGCAGCAGACCTTCACGACCAGCGTTGAACAAGAGACGAGCCTGCGAGTTCGTACCAGCGATCAAAGCGCCCATGGTTGAGGTGAATCCCGCCACAAACGCGAAGGCCAAAAGAACCGTCGAAATTCCGAAGGCCACGCCCAAGAAGGGTGAGCCTATGGTTGCGGCTGCTTCGCCGAGCTTGGTGATGTTTCCACCGAAACCAATCACGGTCGCGTAGGCGAAGTACAGGTACGCAACGGTCATGATCAAAACAGAGGTGTACACGGCGCGAGGAACGTTGCGACGTGGATTTTCGGTCTCTTCAGCCAAAGCAGCTGAGTTTTCCCAACCAATGTAAAGGTAGATAGCTAATGGAAATCCTGGAGCCAATGTGCTGAGCGACAAGTTATTGAAGTTCAGTGGGGCCCAGTTGATGTTGCCCGAGTACTTGATCAAAGCGGCGGTAGCCACGATGAGCATGATGCCCATTTCAACGGCGAAGAAGAATCCTGCAACCTTGGTTGAAATGTGGACGCCACGAACCATCAAGAGCACGGCGATGGCCAAGAACACGAGGGTCCAAACGATCCAAGGGGTGCCCTTCAGTGGCCAGTTGTAGTACTGAAGGAAGAACTGGAAGAATCCACCAACAATGGCCGTAACTGAAGCCATAGCGGTGATGTAACCAGCACCCGTCAATAAGGCTGTGGTGACACCAAGTCGCCCACCGAAAGTCTTACCTACGAAGGTGATGAATCCACCAGTCGAAGGGAGCACTTTGGTGAACTCCGAAAGGGTATTACCCAGCAAAGCAATAGCGATACCGGCTAGCAAAATCACCAAAGGTGACGCAACGCCGGCGGTTCCTGCGATAAACGCAAAACCGAAATAGAAGCTCATTGCCGGTCCGATATTGGCCATCGTGGCTGCTGCAATGTCCAGCAAGCCCAAGACGCCACGGTGCAGGCGAACGTTCTCCACGTTTCCGTTACTCATGTTTCTCCTCTCAAAATGAGATAGCCGATTGCATCGCAACGCCGCTTTGGCGGGGATCAAAAGGCTGTAAAAAACTTAGTTCGGACTTCACGCAAAGGTGGTCTTATCTACTCGAGAGTAAAGGGAGATTCCAGCCTAAAAAAATGGACTCATTAAAGTTTTCCCAGCGCATGGGGCGAACAAAGAGCCGCTGGTGGTCGAAGTGTTCATGCTGAAGGTGGTGCCGCCAGAGTGCAGTTGCAGTGAAACTACCGCCACGGTCGGACAGCCACTGTTGCCAATAGGCACATCAGTGTACGAGAAGTCAATATGAGCCACCGATCCCACGTGCATCGGTACCAATTGAGGGGCTTTGTTCGCCGCGGCGTCAGCAAACCAGGCCACGTGGTCAAGAGGCGTATGCGTTACGTGAATCGGCAACACCGCACCCAAAGAATCTTGATAGGTAGCAATCGCGTAGCCATACAAAACGCAGTTAGCTCCTGAATTCTTAGCTATCGCCCACTGTCCGTAAATGGTCCCACCAGCTCCCTGGCCCGAAATAAATGTCGCCGTAAGGTCAGAAGGGGCACAAGTCGACGCATAAGTGGTGGTCGTGCTATTCGGATTCGAACTGGTCGTCGTTGTGCCGCTGGTGCCAATTTTGTGGTGACTCAAACTAAAAATAAGAACAACCGCTAAGAAGATCCCAATCGATTTCAATCCCCTACTCATGATTTGAAATCCTCGGGGTTGACACTATCTAAGAAAACACGTAATTCAGAAATCAGAGCGCCTTCATCAATCTCTTCGGCATCAATCAATGACATCTCTTCCTCCTCGTCGAATTCGTCTTCGAGGCGGGTTCCCGCAAAGTCGAGTAAATCTTCGGCAACTCCGAGCGGAACCTTCGCCCTGATGGCAACGGCGATGCCGTCGCTCGGGCGTATAGATATGGCGTGAATTTGATCATTCAACTTCAGTCGCAGTTCGGCAATAAAGGTGTTTTCAAGTAGCTCGGTAATTTCGACTTCTAGGATTTCGCCACCTTGTAGTTGAGCCAACGAAATAATGACGTCATGAGTCATAGGGCGCGGCGTCCGTAATTCCTGGATTGCGTACCCAATGAGGGCCGCTTCAGGCGCACCAATGTGAACCTGCAGAACTCTCGAGCCCCCGGCCTCTTGCAGCACTAAGGACGCCGAAGAGCCCCCACCTACTCGCAACGCACGCACCAGCACTTGAATCATGCTCTCAGCCTAGACCCCTCCTCGAGAATCTGGACGAGAATTAGGCTCCCAAATACTGAGAAAGAGCCCGGCTAAACAGGGCGGCTCGGAGCTGAGCAACGTCTGAGGCTACCTCTGCTACTTGCCCACGAATAGTGTCTATCGAATGGAGATGGGCATTTTCACGTAGCGCCAGGGTCATATCTTCAATGACTCCAACTTCACGCTCGGCACTACGCCTTACCGAACTCAAGAGTCGAACGTCAACCCCTCGAGCGAGCAATCTTCGTGAAAGCGAGGCCATGGTCAGGTCGACTTGCGAGAACGCAGGCTCGCGCAGCGAACTGCTCGGCTGGAGCACACCGCTTCGAATCAACTCAGCAACTTCACTTGCGACCAAGCCGGTCATCGACATCAACTGCGCTTCGGTGAAGGAGGTAGATGTTTCGATAGTCTCAACAATTTGGTCGCCAATGGAAAAGAGATCAATTGAATTGTCTACCGCACTCTCCACATCCCGCTTAATCCTCGTGGGCATTGGCTCGGGTGTTGGGGCCGGGACGATAGCGCTGACCGATGGGGCAACGGCTTCGCGAGCGGCCCGCCGAGCCGGCGCTGGAACGGTCGTTTGGTCCAGCATGCCGAGGTCGATGAGACGAAGACGTGCGTTTCGAAGCGAAACATTTTCTCTGGTTGTTAGCCGAAAGGCTTCACGCAGACAGTCGATGTTGCGTTGGGTGTACAGGCGATACCCCTTGCGTGATCGCAGAGGTTCGACGAGACCTTGCTCTTCGTAGTACCGAATCTTTGAAAGTTCGATGTCGGGAAATTCTGCACGCAGAACTGCATGCACCTCTCCAATGCGAAGTAAATTCGCTTGGCTCATTTCGATGCCTCCCAAAAGACCAACTTGTACTTCCCGATTTGGACCTCGTCACCCGAGCTGAGAGTTACTGACTCCACTCGGACTCCATTAACGTAAGTTCCGTTTAAAGAATTTAGGTCACGCAGCGCGATACGTCCATTCGCCGTCCGAGTAAATTCCGCGTGAATACGGGAAACTGAGATGTCGTCCAGCAAAATTTCACAGCTTTCGGCCCGTCCCGCGTTCGTAATGTCGGCGGTGAACTCGAAACGGGCGCCCGCTTCAATTCCAGTAACTAGCACCAGCTCGTTACCGTGACTTCCCTTCGGTCCAGTGTTGACCCCTCGTGCTAAGCCTTCTGCAATAGACACAACGGGAATCGCCTGCGTGTCAGGTGCACTTGACTCGGATTGGTTGGCACCACAGCTCCAGCAAAAGTTGGCGTTGGCGTTTAGTATTTCTCCACAGCGTCGACAATTCATCATCGACTAGTTATTGGTCAATTGAGCGTATGCATCCGCAGAGAGCAGGGCATTAAATTCGTCGAGCGAAGAGACTGTCAATTCGCAGATCCAGCCCTCACCATAGGGGGCTGCATTGAGTAGTTCCGGGGCTGAGTTCAGGGCTTCGTTCACGGCCGTTACCGTTCCAGTAACTGGAGCATAAATCTCAGAGACGGACTTGGTTGATTCAACTTCACCTACCTGTCCACCCGCAGCAACCGACGATCCAACCTTAGGGAGGTCGACGAAGACAACATCGCCGAGGGCATCTTGTGCGTAATCGGTAATGCCGATTCGAACAACAAGGTCAGTCGCCTTGGCCCACTCGTGGTCAGAAGAAAATTTAAGGTCGGCGGGAATTTGCATATCCGCCAATTTACTAAACCTGGCGACCCCTCCGCCCAGCCGAGAGGGCTGTGCGGGCTGGTCGAATGTAGCCGAAAAAGACGCCCCAGGAAAGACCCAATCCAGCGGCCCCAACGACCCAAGTAATAGCCCGGAGCACCGTTTGCCAGCCCTGAAGGGGCAGGTGGTGGGCCTGAGAGGTGAGCAAAAAGAGCGGGAAGGTCGCCAGCAGGGCAAAGGTGGAGACCTTCCCCCACCACAGCACATCAATCCGAGTCGCCCCGAGTGACGCCAGCAACAAAGTGAGCGAAATCACCAGGAGCTCGCGCACGAGACAGACCCCCGCGAACCACCACGGCACGCCACCAGCGAGAGCTACTCCAACCAAGCCTGAAACGGTCAAAAGGCGGTCGGCCGAGGGATCAAGAATTTTGCCAATTGTCGAAACTTGATTCATTCGCCTAGCGACGTACCCGTCTATCCAGTCGGTCGCACCGAGCACACCAAGCAACCAAGCAGCGAGCGCGCGGTGCCCCGTGCCAAAAAGCAGCCACCAAAAGACTGGGATGAAAGCCAAGCGAACCAACGTGATGCCGTTCGCCCACGTACGCCATCCCGCGTCCGCAAGTTCCTGGTTAGGCAATGGTGATGCTGGAATCGAGGAATACGTCCTGAACCGCATTAACGAGGGCGGCGCCTTCGTTCATGGGGCGCTGGAAGGCCTTGCGGCCCAAGATAAGTCCCATGCCGCCAGCTCGTTTGTTAATTACTGCGGTGCGCACCGCTGAAGCGAGGTCGTCTGCGCCCTTGGCCTCGCCACCTGAGTTAATCAGGCCAATGCGACCGGAGTAGCAATTCACTACTTGCCAGCGAGTGAGGTCAATTGGATTATCGGTCGTGAGTTCACTGTAGACCTTCGGGTTCGTCTTCCCGAACTTGATTGCGTTATAGCCACCGTTATTTTCGGGCTGCTTTTGCTTAATGATGTCCGCACCAATGGTGACGCCCAAGTGGTTGGCCTGACCCGTAAGGTCGGCAGCCACGTGGTAGTCCTTCTCAGCAGTCTTGAAGGCATCGTTGCGGGTGTAGCACCACAAAATAGTCACCATGCCCAATTCGTGGGCTTCGGCGAAGGCAGCACTTACCTCTTCGATTTGCCGAGCTGAATTTTCGGAACCAAAGTAAATTGTCGCCCCGATACCGGTAGCGCCCAGATCGGCGGCCTGTCTAGCGGTGACAAACATGCGTTGGTCGTAGGTGTTGGGATAGCGAAAGAGGTCGTTGTGGTTGATTTTGACGATGAACGGAATGCGATGCACGTATTTACGCGAAACGCTCGCTAGGGTACCAAAGGTGGAGGCAATCGCCGAGCAATCAGCCTCGATCGCAAGGTCGCACAGTCGAGCGGGGTCAAAGTACTCCGGGTTTGGAGCGAACGAAGCTGCCGCCGAGTGCTCAATACCCTGGTCCACCGGAAGGATCGAAAGATATCCCGTCCCACCGAGCCGTCCGTGATTGAACAGGGTGCCCATATTGCGTAATACCGTCGGCGAACGATCGGTCATCGCAAAGGTATCGCCCACGTACGAGGGGCTAGGTAGGGTAAGCATTTCCTTGGGAAACGCAGTGGCCTTGTGATCGAGAAGCAACGAGGCTTCCGAACCGAGAAGAGCAGCAATGTCCATAGGCCAATGCTACAAGCCGACCAGAGGGAACCTAGTCAACCTTTTTCTTGGAGACAGGGATCGTGCGGCGTTTGCGATTTTTCTGTGCCGCGCCAGTACCCAATTCCTGCAGTCGGTACTTAGCGTCATAAGCCGCAGGCTCTGCTTTCACGACACGACTAAACAGTTCTCGAGCGCTGGAGTGGTCCCCCGCTTGATCGTAGATATCAGCGAGTGCGTACCAGAGACGAATGTGTCGGAAAGAGGGGTTTTTGAGCACCTTGGCCGCACCGGCGCGCGTCAAGAGTTCAATCGCCTCTTCATACTTGCGCTGGTCCGCGTAGGTTCCCGCCATGACGATCCGAGCTTCGGCTACCACTTCAGCTGAAGGGTCTGAACCTTCGAGCAAGCCAAAGGTCTTAATCACTCCACGGTAGCGACGGTGCGCTCGGTCACAGTCCATGACGAGCGGCAGGTACTGAGGGTCTTGGGTAATTGCGAAGTGGGCCATCAGATTTGCCTTCGCGAGGTTCCATTGCTCTGAGCGATAGGCCGATAAGCCCGCTAATTCGCGCGCCGCTCCCACACCAGGCACGGCCTCGGTGACTCGGCGGGCTAAGCGTAAGGCTTCTTCATAACGGTGACGACCGTAAGCTTCGGTTGCACGCGTCAGCGAGGTGACCATCTTTTCTCGCATGTAGGCGGTACCCACGAAGGCCTTGCGAATGTCCGCAGCAATGTCGGCGGGAAGTACAAAGGCCGGCTTCTTGTCTTGCTCACTCTCCGAGCGAGCTCCGGAAGGTTTTGTGCTTTCGACCCATTTCGTTAACGGATCTGGCGTTAAATCAGGATTTTGCGAGTGGGCCATCTCTCCGCCGGAGGCGTCGATATGGACGGCGCCCTTTCGAGCTACCGATCCCCATCCCTTGGACTTCGCGGATTGCGATCTATTCGCCCGCTTCTGTTCTTCTGGTGACAAGGTGCGTTCGAAGCGTGCGGCGCCACGGGTGCCCTTAGCGCTCGGCCGGCGACCACCACTGGAAGGACGCTCAGCACTGCGCGAATCGCGGGACCAATCATCTGAACTGCGACGTGGACGATCCTCTGAAGAGCGAGCGGCGTAGCCATCGCGGCCAGAAGTTGGACGTCCACCCGATCGACCGCTCGAAGTGCGAGAAGTTGTCGACGAACGCCCCCCCTGACTAGGTCGACCAGTGGCCGGACGCGAGGGGCGTCCACTACGACCAGAGGAACGAGGAGAGGGATTAGTCGGAGACATGGGGATACAGTCTAACGGCAATCTACAGGCTCTAAATATTCCATCCTGTGCCGACTAGAACCGAGATCCTAAAAACAAAATGGGCCCGGCTTTCGCCGGGCCCATTTTGTTTAAAAAGCGTGAATTACTTCTTGGTCACCTGGTAGGAACCTGCGTCGCAGGTACCAGTCGTGCCACGAGATACTCCACGAGCATCCTTCGTAGCGCAAGTTGCACGTGGTGCAAATGCGGTACCAGCGCTCTTGGCTACGAGTGGGATGGTCTGAGCCATGCCACCGTGGAAGCCGTATGCACCAAGCTTGAAGCTCTTTACGAACTTGTCGTGTGAGCCCAAAACACAGGTCGAACCAGTGCCGTCCTGCACAACGTTTCCACCAAGTGAAACGAAGCGAGCTGCGTTGCCCCAAGTGCTGCAGAAGTTCTGGATACCACCGAACAAGGTGTTGTTAGCAAAGATTGACGAGCCCACGGTCACATTTCCATTGCCTGACTCTGCGAGGATTCCGCCGCCACCATAGTTTGCGGTGTTGCCAACGAAGGTGCTGTTCAATACTGCGACAGTTCCGTCATTGGCGTCAACTGCTCCACCTGATCCAGCACTGTTACCCAAGAAGGTGTCGTTGGTCAAAGTAGTGGTTGAACCCTCAGTGTAAATCGCACCACCACGGTCGGTGTTAGACGACACGTTACGGTCAAATGAAGAGTTAGAAACAGTCAAGTCGTTTCCACTGAAGTAGATTGCTCCACCGTTATTGTCCTCGGCATTGTTGCCGCTGAACTGCGTACCCTTAACAGTAAGGCTGCCCGTTGAGTAGATTGCGCCACCTGAGTTGTCAGCATTCTTTACAAAAGAACCACCAGTTACATTCACGGTTGCGGTGCTGTAAACGATTCCCGAAGAGGTTCCAATGTTGCGGCTGAAGTTGACGTTGTTGAGGTTCGTCGTAGCGTTGCCACTAGCCCAAAGCACAGCACCCTGGCCGTCGTAGTTGAAGTTCTTGAAGGTGATGTCCTGCAACGAAACGGAGTTTGGTCCGCTGGCGTTACCGTTGTCCTGGTACAAGAACGAAGTGTTGCCATCGCCAACGATGGTGGTGTTGTTCACACCACGGCCAACAACGTTCAAGTTGATGTCACCGTTCGAGAACAGACCGCCACCTGATGATGCGCTAATGGTGTAGGTGGCCTTCAACTGTGTGAAGTTCAGAACGTAACGTGAGTAAGCAGGGTTAGCACCACTGTTTACCAAGTCACCACCGGGACCTGCACCGATGTCACGGGAAATCGTGCTTCCGTTCTGGTTCATGTCGTTTTCGTAAGCGGTTGCTTCTTGCAAAGTAGCGTTTCCACCGGCGTTGGTCTGGTCGTAAGCGATCGAAGCCGCGATGTCAGTGTTGAAAGCCGCAACAACACTTGGCTGAAGCCACCAAAGCTGTGAGACCCAAACGGTTTCACGGAGGCTGCAGTCAGTGTTCGATGCAGCGTGGCAGTCAGCGTACGCTGCCGCCCACTGGCCGTGCGAAGTGTCGGTTGCGTCTGAGTACATCGACCAGTCGTTGCTACCCCAGCCCGACAAAGTGCTAGCAGTAGGAGTGTCAACGTTGGTACCTACGTACATGTTGATTGTCAGGTTCGTTGCGCCTGCGGAACCCGCAAGAGCCACCGAGCCCAGAGACAGGGTCGCTGCCGCGAGCAAGCCGCGCAGCATAAGTGCCTTTTTCATGTTCTTCTCATTTCTTCCCGATCGTCGGGTCAGGCAAAAGATTATCGCAAAG
>CAIJYV010000029.1 GCA_903825035.1 uncultured Actinomycetes bacterium
AACTTCACCGGAGCAAACCTGACTCGAGCAAATTTAGCGAGCGCTGGCCTTGGCACCGTTAACTTCACCAACGCCAACTTGACCGGCGCGTCAGTGATTGCAGCTGACATGAGTGGGGCGAATTTGATGAATGCTAAATTCATCAACGCAAATTTGAAGGGTTCGCGTTTGCTCAGCGTTTCCAACGCTTCAACTGCCAAGTTCAAGGGCGCGAAGTGTCCGGACGGCCTGATGTTTGGCAAGTCCGGAGCTGACTGCAACCTGTCGTTCTAGGTTCAAGGCCCTGACTCACAAGAGTCAGGGCTTTTTACTTTTTACCCCGGCGAACTCTCCTAACATCGTTCGGTGGGCGAATTAGAACTAGCAAAACCAAATTTTCGCCCAGACATTCAAGGTCTTCGTGCAATTGCAGTTGGTTTAGTCATTCTCTGTCACGCTTCTGTCCCGGGATTCGCCGGAGGATTTATCGGCGTGGACATGTTCTTCGTAATTTCTGGCTACGTGATTACTCAAACGCTGGTTTCCCATCGAACCGGATCAATTGGGGCGGAACTTAAGTATTTCTACCAACGCCGCGTGTTGCGAATAATTCCAGCCGCAACTTCAGTACTAATACTTTCGTTGCTGGTGACCTATTTTTTGCTGGGCCACCAAATGCCGGCGGGGCTAATTCCCAATACGCAGTGGGCGGCACTCTTTGCCGGAAACTTTTACCTGGTTCACATTTCAGCGAACTATTTCATTCAGGGTCTCAACCCAGCGATTTTGACCCACTACTGGTCTCTTGCCGTAGAAGAGCAGTTTTACTTTGTCTTCCCGATTGTGTTTTTGACAATCGGTTTGCTCAAGAGAGACCGCTTGAGGATGGTCTTGTGGTGGCTGCTTCTCATCGGCGTAGTCGTGGCTTCTTTTATTTACTCGTACCACCAGTCAATAGTTAATCCAGTCCTGGCTTACTATTCGCCGCTTACGCGTGCCTGGGAGCTTGGTTTTGGTGCTCTGGTTTCACTTGCGCCTCGACTGATGCGACCACGAGTGCCGGTGTTCTCTGACCTTTTAGTACTCATATGTGTGGGAGTACTTATCCGAGCGATGTTCGTGATCAACCCAACGAGTATCTACCCAGGATCCTTGACGTGGCTTGTGGTTGCGCCAACTGGGGGTCTACTGCTCGCCGGTGCGGCTAATCAAAGTTTGACCGTCAAATTGTTCGGCCTGCAACCACTGCGGTTTATCGGAGATATTTCTTACTCGCTCTACCTCTACCACTTTGTGTGGCTCGTGCTACCGGAATACTTCAGTCATCCTTTAGTTAGTAGCACGGCGCGAGTTATCGAAGTTGCTGGAGCAGTCGGCTGCGCGACTCTCAGCACTTACTTCTTCGAAAACCCTATTCGTCACTCCGCGCGGCTTAAGAAAGATGGCTGGTCGACATTCATCATCCTCTTAATTGGCGTCAGCGCAGTCTTTGCAACGGTCTTTGTTGTGAAGTATTTGCTTCTTCGCTAGAAGCCGGTGATGTACGCCGGAGAGCTGAGCTCCAGATTGACGTGGTAAATCGTTTTCATTTGATTGATCACGTATGTGGCCTCGACGTAGTAACCCCAGGGGCTGGGGTGAATGCCATCTTGACTGCGAAGCGTTTCGGGATAGCCATTGACTCGGGCGGTCCAAGTGAATTGACCGTGTTTAGCAAGAACATTCCAGAGGGGGATGAACGCCGCATCGGTTGAGGACGCTACCTCGTGGGAGTAAATCTGATTGATGACTAGCTGTTCTTGGTTATAGAGGTACTGTTCGCTGATCGGCATACCCAACCAGAGGACACCGCAATGTTTTGCTGCCGCGAGGGCCAGAACTTGGTGAACGCGGCTGGCGTATAAAAACTTCCAGCGGGCGGTACCGAATCTTTCAATCTGTCCGTCCCCGGTCAGTTGCTGGGCGTCGTTACCACCGAAGGAAACGATTAGGAGATTTGGGTGGTAGCGATTTAGATCATCTCTAATTTGGTTGATCCAGTTGAAGTACGGCAGATTCGATAGGCCAGTGGAGCCACGGTCGTCAATGTAGAACTTCAACCAGTTGTTCCGCGACAGTCGAGTGGCCATGGCGTTTCCGCGCCCGTAGCCGAGCGAGTCGCCGACTTGCAAGATTGTGCAGAAACCAGTCGCTGAAGTTGTCGTTGTCGTAGTGGGGGGCAAGGTCGTCGTTGAAGGATCGGTCGAAGTACTCGAAGAAGGAGTTGTTGTAGATGTTGTAGATGTTGTCGAGGTTGTAGTAGTGACGGATGCGTATGGCGACGTCAGCGGACAGGTGGTGCGGATGTGACCCGATCCACCAATAACCACCGGAGGGTTAAGCACCGGCACCGGGTTGTAAACGTGAGTCGTGGTTGTGGTTGGCGGTGTTGATGGGGAAGTGGACGGCGCTGAGGTGGTTGTCGCCAGGGGCACTGTTGTGGTGGAGGTACTCACCTGTGGGAAAGTCGTTGAGGTTGGCGAATCTTGATACACACGCTTAGCGAGTTGTTGGAAAGTGACACCGGTCGCGATAATGACAATGAGCATCGAACTCAAGATGATTCGTAATTTCATTCGTACTCTGATGCCCGATTCACGTAGATTTCAACTGCCACTAGTCTCGCACTAAGACTGAAGAATTCGGACCAGAACTCGGTATATCGACCCAATTTGGTAGGATTTTCGGGCACTCGCCGTAAAGAAGGCGCTTGTGGATATGCGAGGAAACGACATGAAGGTTCTTGTACTAGGTGGCGACGGATTCTGCGGTTGGCCAACCGCTTTGCACCTTTCTGACATCGGTCACGAAGTGGTCATTGTGGACAACCTCAGCCGTCGCGAGATCGACCTTGAACTCGAAGTTGACTCTTTGACCCCAATTCGCCCAATTGGTGAGCGCATCCGTGTTTGGAAGGAAAAGTCCGGCAAGGACATCAGCTTCGTTCACCTTGACCTCGCTGAGGAGTACGACCGATTCGCGCAACTCGTGGTCGAGCAGAAGCCGGACGCCATTGTGCACTTTGGAGAACAGCGCGCCGCTCCCTACTCAATGCGTTCAACAATTGCGAAGCGCTACACCATTGATAACAACGTTCGCGGCACGCACAACGTCTTGGCCGCGATCGTCGCCTCCGGTATGGACATCCAGCTCGTTCACCTCGGCACCATGGGTGTTTACGGTTACGGCTGGTCGGGTTCTGCGCCAATTCCTGAGGGTTACCTCACCGTGAAGGTACCTACTCCTGACGGAGACATCGAGCGCGAAATCTTGCACCCGGCCAACCCTGGTTCGGTCTATCACTTGACTAAGACGCTTGACCAGTTGCTCTTTGCCTTCTACTGTGCCAACGACCAACTTCGCATTACCGACCTTCACCAAGGAATTGTTTGGGGAACGCAAACTCCCCAGACCGCTTTGGATGAGCGTCTGATTAACCGCTTCGACTATGACGGTGACTACGGAACGGTATTGAACCGCTTCTTGATGCAGGCCGCAATTGGGCACCCACTTACCGTTCACGGAACTGGTGGCCAGACTCGTGCCTTCATTCACATCCGCGACACGGTGCGTTGCATCCAAATTGCTTTGGAGAACCCACCTGCCGCTGGCGAAAAGCCAAAGGTGTTCAACCAGGTGACCGAGACGCACCGCGTGAAGGAATTGGCTGAGATGATCTCGGGCTTGACCGGTGTTGAAGTTGCTTACTTGCCAAACCCTCGCCGCGAGGCCGCGGAGAACGACCTCAATGTTTCTCGTGACAAGTTCTTAGCCCTAGGTCTGAATCCCACCAAACTGTCCGAAGGACTCTTGGACGAGGTCCGTGACATCGCTCAGAAGTACCGAGACCGCGCCGACACCACCAAGATCATCGCGCGCTCAGTGTGGCGTCAGGGCATGGAAACCGCGCCCGACTTGGTCAAGTAACAAAAGGCAAAACGCAGGCCGAAACGTCGGTCAGTTTTTCGCTATTTGAGTTATCCCACAACTTTCGTAGAACCATTGGCAAACTAGAGGTATGTCAAAAATCTACGATTATGTCCGTCATCCCCGCGCTGCTGAATTGGCGGCCGGAAAGCCGGTAAAGACCACTGACCAGCGTCGGGTTCAGCATCGAAATCCGATTGTTCGCTTTAACGCTCGTTTTGGATTGAGAATCACCCTCGTGGTGGGAACCATGTGGATGGCGTACTTGTTCACCATCCTCGCCTTCTTTGCGTTGCCCTCAGCCATTAAGCAGGGGACCTACTACGTGATTGTCTGGCTCTCCAGCAGCTTCTTGCAGCTAGTTTTGCTACCCATCATTATTGTGGGGCAAAACATACAAGCCGCCGCCGCCGACAAGCGAGCGGAAGATACCTACCGAGACGCCGAGGCGGTACTGAAAGAAGCAGAGGAGATTCAAAAACACCTCTTGGCTCAAGATGAAGCAATTTCAGACATTGTTACTCGGCTCGAGCAAATGATGGACCACATAAAGCCGAGTAAATAATGCGAAAAGTGCGGTAAAACTAGGTCATGACTTATTTAATCACTCTGCTCGCCACCGCCAATCCGCACAAAGGGCAAGTGCTCCCGTACGCCAGGTTCGTCGTCTTATTCATCCCGCTCGTAGGTCTTTTCGTCTATTTCGTTTTTCTCAAGAAGCGGTAGATGGACGAAGGTCGGTTTCTCTACGTCCCATTGAATTCCTCGAGGTTCAAAATGGCGATGGGCCTGCGCCCACTCGACGAGAAAGACTGGTTCAAGAGGATTTGTGCCTCCTCGTAAAGAGTGACACGTGGCGACTTGAGGCAGCTTCGGTTTGCTTTCCATCACGGTGGTTTTTACCGAGCAAAATTGGACGCACTATGGACGAAATCCATGAGCCAATTCCCGGTTATGACGCGAACTTGTCCAGTCCGACGAACGCACTCTTCGATCGGCTGAATGAGAGCAAGGCTTATTGGCGTCTGAATTGGACTCTGATTGATAATTCAGAGTTGCACCAACCACAAAGTATTCGCAGGAGCCCAAGTGGGGCGCTCTCAGACTGGTTCTTCCGAGTCGAGCGTCAAACGCTTCGGTTTATCCCTCAGTCCTCCGCGATTCTCTTTACTATTCGCAACTACGTGGCACCGGCGAGCGACATAGCGCAGCAGTATGAGAGCTTTACCGAAGGTCTACTCCACTCAATCGAATCCGCTCCGATCGAGATGCAAGAGTACAAGGGCTGGGTTGGTGTTAGCGAAAGAATTCGAGCCGCACTGGCCTAACCAAGCGTTGCGGTATTCAAGTACGCGTTGATCAGCTGGACCTGGCCAAAGGCAATGAGCGCAGTGATTATTCCCGCCAACGGTGTGCTGGTGGCCACAATCATCCACATGGCGATGCCCACTAAATCGCCGCTGGAGGTTCGCGCGAACGGCCCGAGCAGTCGTTTGCGCAACAGCGCGGTCAAAACAAATTGGTTACCGACGGGCAGCAGTGCCCAAAAAGTCCACGACTCTTGAAATGAGCGAACAGCCTGAGCGGAGATCGCCCAGGCCATAATGAGAAAGAAAGCACTCGCGCCAAGTAGCGGGAGCAACCAGGGGTGGGTGAGTGGGTGAGGGCCGGACGGCCAATTGCCAATGATCGACACAAGTAGGTTTAACCCCGCGAAATAACCGAAAGGGGCGAAGTAACGGGCTCGGGCCAGTGAACGAATTTGATTGAGTGAAACCAAGAGCGCCGGTGTGCTCGGACGCGAGGTGCCGTAGGGGCGAGTCATCGTCGACCATTGAGAACCCGTCCACACACGCCACTGGGGTTGCCCACTGGGGTCGGGGTACCAGCCCGAGGGGGTTGTTGTGGTGCTCTCTTGCATCTCACTAGCCTTACATACAAGTCTTAACAAAGGTTCACTATGGTTACGCGCGGAGCACAAGCAGCAGAAGTCAACCCCACCTCGGTCGTCGATCGGGCCGCCCTTGATTCCGCCGTGGCGACAGTTTCTCGAACCGCTACGGCGTGGCAAGAACTCGCAATTTCAAAGAAGATTCAGATTCTCAACGAAATTCTGGTTGACACCGTCGCCGTCTCCGACGAGTGGACCCTCAGTGCATGTGAGCACAAGGGGCTTGATCCAGCTGGCCCCGAATACGGCGAAGAACTATTTGCTGGAGTGGGAACGCTGGTGCGTATGGTTCGGACCTATCGAGATTCGCTCAAGGATCTCAGCCGATTCGGACGTCCACAGTTTCCAGGACCGGTGAAGCATCACTCGGGTAATCGCATCAGCGTTGGGGTTTCGCCAGCCAACCTCTTTGACCGGATCTTGTATTTAGGAATGTCCGCCGAGGTCTGGATGCAACCAGGAATTTCGGAATCGGAGATCATGGAGGGCCAGGCGCTGGCTTATAAGTCGGGTAATTCAGTACCGGGAGTTTGCTTGGTCCTAGGGGCCGGAAACGTGGCCTCCTTGGCACCCAGAGACGCCTTGAATCAACTATTCGGTGAAAATCACACAGTCTTAATCAAGGCCAATCCAGTTAACGACTACTTGGTCCCATTCTGGGAGCGAGCGCTCCGAGCTCTGGTGGCCCCAGGGTACCTGCGAATTGTGAAGGGCGATGGCGCCACTGGGGCGTACTTAACCGCGCATGATTCAATAGAACATATTCACATCACCGGGTCCGACAAAACCTACGAAGCCATTGTCTTTGGGTCTGGCGCTGAGGGCCAAAAGAATAAGGCAGCCAATAAGACAATCACCGGGAAGCAAGTAACCGCTGAATTGGGGTGCGTCACCCCAATCATCATTGTTCCTGGTGAATGGTCCACTAAGGAGTTGCGGTACCAAGCCCGACACTTGGCCACGATGTTTACGAACAACGATGGCTTTAATTGCCTTACCCCTCGCGTCATCATTACCCACAAGCAGTGGGCGCAGCGAGACAAGTTCATGAAAGAGTTCGGTGAACAACTCAAGAAATTGCCGACTCGAAATGCGTATTACCCAGGTGCGTGGAATCGCCAATCGCAATTTCTCGCTTCCGCTCGGAGCGCCCTGAAAATCGGCGACGAGTCGAAAACCAATATGGCCTGGACGGTTCTGCCCGATGTGGATAGTGCTGATACCAGCAACATGGCATTTAATCAAGAGGCGTGGTGTTCAGTCATTGCCGAAACCAGCCTTGACGCTGGCAGCGTGAGGGAGTTCGCGCTAGCGGCAACCACATTCTGCAATGAAGTCCTCTGGGGCACCTTGTCATCAAATGTGATTGCTCACCCCAAGACAATGAGAGAGTCGCCCGAGGTGGTAGAAGAAATCGTGGCCAACCTGAAGTACGGAACGGTTGGGTTGAATGCCTGGAGTGCAGCGGCGCTTGCCTTTTCGACTTCCGTGTGGGGCGCGTATCCCGGTCACACGCCCACCGATATTCAATCGGGAGTTGGATTTGTCGGAAATACTTACATGTTCTCAACGGCCCAAAAGACTGTCTTGCGGGGTTCCTTCCGGCCGTTGCTCACACCATCATGGTTCGCTGGAGTGAAGAACAGCCGAGAGGTTATGGAGAGGTTCGTCCGGTTCGAGGCCGCACCGGGTTGGCTCAAGTTGCCCGCGCTTTTGCTGAGCGCACTTAAGGGCTAGGGCTTAAAGAGCGCGACTGAGTACAGGCCGCCGGCCACGCAGCGAGAACTGCCACAAGCCATTGTGGTAATCGGGTTGGGGAAGTAGTTCACCGCCAGATCCGAAGCACCCGATCCATTGATGGTCGATACCGCTCCAGTGGCATTGGTGGTTTGCCCCGCACTGACACAGTGACTGTCGGTTAAACACGCAAAAGCGAAAGTTCGATTGGCAAGGGGAGAGGAACTCCAAGACTTCCCAAAGTCGTTCGAGCGCCAGACGTGATCATGAGTCGTGTTGGTGTCGTCGGCTACGCAATTTGTATCGAAGCACGAGAGATTGATCAATGTGCCTGCGGTAGGGGCCGACTCTTTCCAGTTCACACCACCGTCTAGAGTGCGCCAAGTGGAGGCATTGCTCGCTGCAACACACTTCAGCTCAGTCGTGCAGGCCAGACTTGTTGCGTCAAAAGGAATTTTCGTGGGCGTAGACCATGTGGCGCCGGCGTCGGTGGTGGTAAAAAATTGTGGAGCTGAGTTGCCGCCGCCCATGTCAATAATCGCGCAGGAGTTTGCCCTGAAGCAAGAAACAGCTTCAACGGCGGGTGAGGTCGATGGGGGCGTTAATGGCGTGAGGGCCAGAGTGGTTGAACGGAAGCGCCAGAGCAAGTCACCTTCAATGGTGGAGCCGTAGATGAAGCAGCCGTCCTTCCAGCAGGAGCCCCCTTGGAATGTTGCTGAATTGGTGTGAGGCAGGTTCAACGACTTCCAAGTTATGCCCTTAGTGACCTGACCGACCGTGACACCCTTGCCGGTTCCGCTCGATGACCCCAGTACCAGACAAGTGTCATCCAGGGTGCAGACCGAAGCCATGATTGGCGCAGTAAGGGTAAGGGTCGGCTCGCCATTCACCACGTTGGAGTCCTGGACTCTCGATTGATTTGAACCAGAAGTAAAAGTAATGGCTAGCGCAAGTACAACGACAGCAAGCGCCACGCTACCAATCACCAGGTGACGGGGCTTGCGAAGTTGTTCGGGTAGTTTCAAGGACTACTGAGCCGCGCGGATGGCGTCGCCGAGAACGCTCAGTCCGTCGGCGAGTTGCTCGTCGGTGATGACCAATGGGGGAAGCAAGCGGATCACATTGCCGTAGGTACCACAGGAGAGGGCAATTACACCCTGCTCGTTGCAGTACTTAACAATGGCCTTGGCGGCCCCGGCGTTGGGGTTCTTGGTACCGGGCTCAACGAGCTCGATAGCAATCATGGCGCCACGTCCACGAACCTCTCCGATGGTACGGACTTCCTTTTGCAGGTCGCTCAGGTGCTTGGTGACCACCTCACCAATGTGACGAGCCTTAGCGGGAAGGTTCTGACTCTTCATGAACTTGATGACCGCCACGGCAGCGGCAGCGGCAACAGGGTTTCCACCGTACGTTCCACCGAGTCCGCCCTCGTGTACGGCGTTCATGAGGTCCGCGCGACCGGTAACGGCGGCGAGCGGCATCCCACCGGCCAAACCCTTAGCGGTCGTTACCATGTCCGGCACAACGCCTTCATGGTTCGAAGCGAACCAGTCACCGGTGCGACAGAATCCACTCTGGATTTCGTCGGCAATAAAGACTGCTCCGTTGGACTTGCACCACTCTGAAAGTGCGGGCAAGAAGCCTTCAGCGGGCACGATGAAACCACCCTCACCTTGGATTGGCTCGATGATGATCGCCGCGACGTTGTTCGCACCAACCTGGGCTTCGACCATGCGAAGCGCACGCTCAGCGGCTTCCTTGCCACCAAGTCCGTCATGGAATGGGTAGCTCATGGGCACGCGGTAGATCTCAGGTGCGAACGGTCCGAACTTGTCCTTGTAGGGCATGTTCTTCGCGGTAAGAGCCATAGTCAAGTTGGTACGACCGTGGTACGCGTGGTCAAAGACAACAACAGCTTGGCGGCCAGTCGCGTGACGTGAAATTTTGATTGCGTTCTCCACCGCTTCAGCACCAGAGTTAAAGAGTGCACTGGTCTTGGCGTGGTCACCGGGAGTGAGTTCCGCGAGCAGTTCGCAAACTTCGATGTAACTTTCGTAGGGAGTCACCATGAAGCAAGTGTGCAAGAAGTCATTGGCTTGGTCACTGATGGCCTTCGCAACCTCGGGCACGGCGTGACCGATTGAGGTCACGGCAATACCTGAACCAAGGTCCAAGATGCGGTTGCCGTCGATGTCGAGCAAGATGGCACCATCGGCCTTGTCGATGTAAATCGGCAGTCCTTGGCTGACACCCTTCGAAACCACCTTGTGGCGACGATCGTGCATAGCTTGGGACTTAGGTCCGGGGATGGCGGTTACAACTTTGCGAACCGATCCAACTGCTTCATTAGACACTGACATTATTTGCTCCTGGGTTTGAAACTGAGTCTGAATACAGAGTAGTTCGCTTGTTTCCCCTCCGTTTTGGGTCAGAAAGCACAAGACCGGCAGGTTACCCTGCCGGTCTTGGATGCTGGATTGATTATGGCTTAGACAGGGTTTCCAGAAGTCGTAGCGATAACCGTACGGTTGAGTGCGTGTGTCGCATCAGTCGTGCGGATACCGTGGCCCGCCGTGGTCACCGTGATAGTGGTGACATGCAACGAGGCCAAATCAGCCCTGAGTAGCGTCGCGACGTTGCTGGCGCGGTCCTTACTCAACTGGTTGTTGTAAGCAACTGAACCCTTTGAGTCGGTGTAACCGGTCAAGAGTACGTGGGTGAAGTTTGAGTTCTTCAGGCCCAATGCGAACGCCATTACCTTTGCCTTCTCTGAGTTGCCCAACGTACGAACGTCGTACGCGAAGTAACAACGAAGCGACGTGGTTGCAATAATGTGCGGAGTCATAGCGGCACACGTAGGGCCAGTCCAGGTCATGTCCGCCGTAATCGCGCGGGTGTTTGCCGGGCTTGTTATGTTGAACAAAATTGTGGCCGACGCCGTAACATTTACAGACTTCAAGTCAACTTGGTTCTTAGAGATGACCAAAGGCGAGTGCAGGTTGGCTCCAGCCGCGTTCTTCACCGTTACCGTTCCGTGAACGGTGCCCGGAGACGTGATCTTCAGAATTCCAGCCTTGGTAACTGAACACGAGTTCGTGAAGGTTGTCATTGGGGTTTGTGTAGTGAGGTTCGAGCAGTCAGCAGCGCCGGTCGAGCCATTGAAAGTCTGAAGTCGGATCGCGGCAGGGTCACTGTAGCCATCTGAAATAGCCCAAATGCATCCTGGGTAGAACGGGTCAGACTGAACGTTGTAAACCTCATTGGGGTTGTTCGGCGTGTAGGGGTAATTCGGGCACGTCGCAGCGGTAGCGAAGTCGTAGCAGTACACGAGGGTTGCGGCTGCTTCGTCAACAGCGTAGAGCCTCGAACCAATGATGTTGGCAGGGGTCCATACGGTGCCGTTGGGTCGGAAAGCCCCACCGTCGGTAGTCAGATTTGTGTTGGTTAGAAAGGACTGGAGATCCGAGCTCACCGTCAGTGAAGTGCCGGCCCAGTTCTCGCAGACAACCCCAGAGGTTCCGTTGTAGCAAAATCCAGAAATCTCATTGTTGGAGGAAATGTATGGAATTACTTCAGTTGTGTAGTCGGAGTTTGACAATGAATTTCCAGTTGCGTTGAAGACGCCACCAAAGTTACAAGGGGCGGCCGTGGTTAGGTCTACGCAGTTAATTGCGCCGTTGGAGTCACCGTAGAAGAAGTGATTCCCGACCCACGATGCGTTAAGTCCCCAGAAACCTTCCGAAGGCGCAGAACCTGGAGTCAGGCTGGACATATCAATCACCGGGTGAGCACAGGCGCTTTGGCTTACGACGTTGTAACAGTAAATTTTTCCAGCTTCGCTGGCGCTCGCAGAACTGCTGGATTCACCGGAGTACAGGTACAGTTTGCCGTCTGTTAGAGGTGAGCCGAAAACGCTTCCGCCGTTGCCAGTTCCGAAGACGGTGAAATTGGAAATCGATGGTGTTGAAGTAGAAACGTCAATACTTACGAGTCCGAATGAACTGACGCTGTTGAGTGAACTCTTTATCAGCGCGAAGAGGTGACTCGAGCTGGCGTCGTAGTACATGTAAGTCTGTGCTTGCATGACTCCATACGTTGGATCGTCCAACGAAAAGGGGAAGTTCGGGCACTCGTTACCGGTAGCGCGCGAGTAGCAGTCGATAGCCGAGGAACCGTCGTTCGAAACACCAGCGTGCATGAACGAGTAAACAGCATCTTTTGAAAATGCTATTGACCAAGCGTCACCCTGACTCGGCAATTGTGATCCAGTAGGTACGGTTGGGTTGCCCCACGACAGGTGGTTGACCGTCGTATAGGTCTTTGTCGTTGTCGCGTTACTCGTAGCGGACATAGCTACAAGAGGACTCGCAAACGAAACTAGCGCCAGGGCCAGTTTTGAAATCTTGCGGAAATTCATCCAGTTTCTCCTTGTTGCCCAAATTTTGGGCCCGGATAAATTTAGCAAAAATAGACTAAGTATTGGGTTCATCAACTGGGCGGAAACCTAGCCAAAGGAGTTTGATCCTTGGCTAGGTTCGCCCTATCCTGGCGGAAGCGGTGGGATTTGAACCCACGGTGCCCGTAGACACAGCAGTTTTCGAGACTGCCCGATTCGGCCGCTCTCGCACGCTTCCACCCGCAATCCTACAAGAAATAGGGGGTCGGTCTTTTTGGCTCCTAGCCTGTGTGGATATGAACGAGCCAAAAGATGAACTCTTTATGGGCCAGGCCCTCGCCGCCGCCGAGTCCGCGAGTGATCACGATGATGTTCCTGTCGGGGCAGTCGTGGTTCTGGATGGGGTAGTGATTGGTGTTGGCGAAAACCGCCGTGAGTCAGACCAAGATCCAACCGCACACGCTGAAATTGTCGCCATTCGTGAAGCGGTTAAGACCTTGCCAAACTGGCGGCTGGATGGCGCAACGGTCTACGTCACGCTTGAACCATGCCTTATGTGCGCGGGGGCATTGCTCGCCGCGAGGGTATCGCGGGTCGTCATTGGGGCCACCGATGAGAAGGCGGGTGCCGTGGGCTCGCGCTATAACGTCCTGAGCGATCCACGCTTGCTCCACGAAATTGAAGTGACCTATGGGGTCATGGCAAAAGAGGCCTCACAGCAACTGAGCTCATTCTTCGAAGCTCGTCGGTGAGTTTTTAACTAACTACTCGTCCTCGCCACACGGCAAAAACGATTCTCATCATGGACAATTTGGAACGCCAATATAGATACTGACAGCGTCATTCGCAGTTGAGACCGTGATGCCAGGCACCGTTAGTGAGGAGTCGCCTAAATAGGTCACCCCTACACCCGAAATCGCGGTGTCGGTCCAAGCGGTGGGTGTCAGATTTGCCGACGCCTGGGAGGCTCCAAGCCCGTTGCAATAATTTGCGGCGATGTCGTACGGAGTTGGTCCGTCATTCTCAACTAGCGCCAGCGTTGCGCCCCCGTTCGATAAAGGCACATTCGGGATACTGAAGGAAACATAGGTGTCCATACTGACCTGGATTGTTGACAAGGTGGCGTTGCCGTACCAGTGGCCATTTACCTCGACTTCAAGTTTGAAAAGGGGTGATCCGTTAGCTCCAAGGGTAAAAGGTGGGTCGGCCCAAGTTCCGCCATTCCAGGTCACAAAGCCAGTCAGGGTTGCCGTGCTGGTGCCACCCGTTGAGGTAATTGTGACTCGACGATTTTGACCCAATGGGCCAAACTTAGATGTAGCGCCCGAGCCCACCGCGACGAACTTAGTTGTGGTGTCGCCTAGAACCCTGACGTCGTAGCGAAGCTGTTCAAGCGCAGCAATCGCCCGACGCCAAGAGAGGTTTTGGTTGGCGACAGCCTCACCTAAACGGTCGGCGTAGCCAGTGAGAGTTACCTTGGTCGGCGTGGAAGAAGCGATTGACGTGGCAACGGTCGCTAAGGAAGCCTTTTGGGCGGCAGTCAATTTGTAGTTATCTGATACATACAAAAGTGCGGTGTAGTTATGGGTTTGGGCCGTAGTCGCCATACCGAAGCTTGGCGTGACAATGACACCGCTCGCCCCCATGATCAGTCCTAGAAACAGTTGGGACTTTCGCTTGAGAGCTGTGTTGATAACCTTAGGCTAGCAAGTGAGCGTCCGTTCCACGGCCGAATGGGCAGGATTTGGAAATACAAAAGTCCGGAGCCTGCTGGGCGTCTAAGGCTTAAACCACTGTGGTTTACTTTCTTATGTGCAAACAATCAAGAAAACGATTCTCCTCTTCATCGGCGCTCTGGCCTGCGCAGTGGGGTTAACTGTCAATGGCCACACCGCTGGAGCGACTGCGCGGTCTCGACCTTTGGTTTGGGTTGGAGAGAATGGTGGCGACAATCCATCGCTGCTCGCTTATGGCACACCGCAAGGGCAGCCCCGATTCGTTGACCTCATGAATGCGAACCCCCCAGTTGTTGAAACTTCTTCGGATGCCGTTAACTGGACGACCCACTCACTTCCAGAGGGCGAAGTGTGGAGCTCGGTCAAGTGGTTAGACAATCGCTTCGTGGCAACAGGTTGGCTCACTGGACCAGATGTGCCTGGACAGGGGCAACAGACAATCGGGATAATCATGACTTCGACTAATGGCACTAGCTGGAATGTCGTTCAAGAAACGAATACTGACCCGTCAACGTTATGGGGCTCTGTCGCTTTTGGAAATGGCCTATT
Source organism: uncultured Actinomycetes bacterium (assembly GCA_903825035.1). Lineage (GTDB taxonomy): Bacteria > Actinomycetota > Acidimicrobiia > Acidimicrobiales > RAAP-2 > RAAP-2. The sequence goes on from CAIJYV010000029.1 coordinate 14,318, forward strand.
TCTGGCGGTTAGCGAAGAAGGGCACGTTGCGTCCTCGGCCGATGGCATCACTTGGACGAGCCAGCCTGATTTCCCAGGTAATCCTGAAACTCTCGCAATCCTCTACGCGGCAGGTCGGTTTGTGGTTGTAGGAAATAATTTCGCGGCCGTCTCCACTGACGGAATCACTTGGACTACTGGATCTTTGACGGGGAATGACTACTGGGATAATTTGACATACGGCAACGGAAAATATGTCGCAGTCTCGAACGCCTCGACAAATTCCTTCGCTACTTCTACCGACGGGCTGAATTGGACCGTACAGCCCTTTGGAAGTGGTCGTTGGTTTGGACTCACCTTTGCGAACAACGAATTCATCGCGGTCGGACTAAATGGTGCGGCCACCTCGCCCGATGGCCAGAGTTGGACTTCAGTTAGTCTCCCCCCACTCCCCAATCAAAGCCAAGCGGCTGGTGGAAACTTTTGGTATTCCATTACCGCCGGCGACGGGAAAGTATTGACTTCAATGGAGCAATGTAACGGGGTGTGCCTGGCTCTGAGCAATGAAGCCCAATTGGCTGCGACTGGATTCTCTTTCGCTGGCGTTTTGATTCTTGCGCTGGGACTGTGCACATTGGGGGTTTTTCTACAACGCAAGCGCCGCGATACCACTGCGTGAATTAACACGGCGGCATCGAAGGTAGTTGCGCTGAATTGCTGCTTAGATTCTGTGCAGTCCATCGTTAAACAACACTGGTGGCAGTTCTGGATGAAAAAATCCCGCCCAAGCCTTACGGCTTGAGCGGGATTTTTGTCAGTCCTGGTCAGTTGAGACCCGGGGCAATTAGCTTTATGCCTCGTTCCACTCAGATTCGTGGCGACGCGACAAGGCTACAAAGCCCATACCGATCAAGGTGAGCAGACTGGCTGAAGCCAAGAGCATGCCAGTGTTGACGCCAGTATGCGCGAGCGTTGAAGCAAGTTGGAAGACGCTCATCGAGTTTCCGTCGCCATTCGTTACCCATACGTGTGTTCCGTCAGAGGCGACGTCGGTTGGCCCATTGCCTACGGGAGTCGTTGAAATAACGGTGCCAGTAGTTGCATCAATTTGGGTAACCGTGTTGTCGGAAGAGTTGACTACCCAAACATTGTTTCCATTGACGGTGATGTCCTTGGGCCCCGCTCCTACGGCAATTGTTTTTACGACAGTGTTTGTAGCGGCGTCAATCTCGCTAACCGTGTTATCACTGTTGTTAGCCACCCATGCGTGCGTTCCCGCCACGGCGATACCATCAGGGGAGTTCCCAACGGTAATTGTTGCCGTTACGGTTCCAGTACCAATATTTACGCGGCTCACGGAGTTGTCGGATGAATTGGCAACCCACATGTCGGTTCCGTCGGAAACTGGGTCGTCGGCACCCGCGCCGACCGTGAGCGTTGCGGTCACTACGCCAGTGCTGGCGTCTACCTCGGTCACGGTACCGTCACCTGAGTTTCCGACAAAGACGTGCGTGCCATCAGAGTAAACGCCATCGGTCCCACTGCCAGCAACGATGGTGTTAACAACCGTTCCTGAGGTGATATCAATTTCGTACAGGTTGGAGGTTTCGTTGTCGGTTACCCAAACGTGAGTACCGTCAGACCACAAGTTGTTCACTGTTCCAGCGATGGTGATCGTGCGGATCAATGCGTTGGTACTTGGGTCGAATTCGGAAACGGTAGTGGTCCCGGCGTTGCCGACCCACAGATGAGTGCCGTCGTACATGACCGAATGCGGGCTCGACAAACCAGAAATTGTGGAAACGGTAAATCCGGAGGCACCCGCTGGAATAGTGGTGAGTGAGAGTGTTGCTCCTCCCAGTAAGACGGCGAGGCCAGTATTCGCCAAGTGGCGAGTTAATTTCTTCATATTTTTTTCCTTTAATCATCGCTTGAAACCACTTTATGACTCCGGACGAGGCATTTCCTTGATGCCTTTAGAGTTGGAGCGCTAACGGGGAGTAGCGGGCCTTTCGAGGCGGATCCGTGACCCGTCTTGGATTTGTCGTCCGTGTTGCTCTTCTCGTTGAATAAAGGGGCGCGCTGGACGCAGTTCACTCACGACGAAGCGGTGCAGCACTAGGACGTCGAAGATACGACATTGTGGACTCGGCGCAATGGAGTGCGCCAAGGGTAAATGGCGG
>CAIJYV010000030.1 GCA_903825035.1 uncultured Actinomycetes bacterium
CCAATTGCCCAAACCAGCGGGCTTCCGATCTTGTTGATTGGTAATGGGTCAAATTTGCTTGTCGCCGATGGAGAGCACGAGGTCGTGGCACTTCATTTGAGCGGAGAGTTGGCCGACATGACGACCGAAATTGATGGGGAAGATGTTCGGGTCTTTGTTGGCGCCGGAATGGATTTGCCAATTGCCGCGAGGCGGTTAGCTGGTGAAGGCGTGACCGGCTTCGAATGGGCGGTGGGGGTTCCAGGGACCTTCGGTGGAGCGGTTGCCATGAATGCCGGTGGGCACGGATCGGATATGGCCGCATCGGTCTGCAGTGCGGGAGTGTGGCGCGAAGGTCAATTTTCCTACTGGGACAGCGCACAGTTGAATTTTGGCTATCGGCACAGCGCGCTCGAGCCTGGCGATGTGGTGACCGAAGTAGTTCTGGATTTGAGCCGAGGAATTGTCGAAGAGTCCAAGGACCGATTGAGCGAAATTGTCCGCTGGCGACGTGAACATCAGCCTGGTGGCCAAAACGCCGGTTCGGTCTTTCGCAATCCGGAAGGTCAGTCAGCTGGCGAACTCATTGAACGCTCGGGGCTGAAGGGAGAGCGGATCGGTGGCGCGAGTATCTCGCTGAAGCACGCCAACTTCATTCAAGTTGAAGCGGGCGCGCGGGCCGCGGACGTGGCTGCTCTGATTCAGCGAGTTCATTCTCGCGTGCTCGAGGTCACGGGGGTTCATCTTCTGATTGAAAACCGCTATTTCGGATTTGGGGCGAGTAGATGAGTAGACGTAAGCCAACCAGCTCATCGCGGAAACCGAATACTCGTCAAGCTTCGCCAACAAAGCGAGAGGCGCGCCCGAGAGACTTACAGGGCAGAGAAGCCCTCACCAGTACTTCGAGAAAACAATCACCGGCGAGTACGCGTCGTTTTTCTAAGCGGGCGATGCGCCTCACAATTTTTTTGATCTTTGTTTTGAGTTCTGTCATAGTCGGCGGGGATTGGCTCGCCCATACTTCGTTCTTGCGTGTTCAACATGCTTCAGTGGTTGGCGCTGTCCATGAAGACGCAGGTCAGGTCCTTAGTAAGTCGGGCTTGCTTGCTCACCCCACAATGCTCGGGCTTACCGATCACGCGGTACTCGCTAATTTGGGAGCATTTCCGTGGGTAACCGGCGTGCAAGTTCAGCGCCAGTGGCCAAATACCGTCGTGTTGCGCGTTTATGAAACGCACGCAATTGCCGTGGCCTACGACGCCGCTAATCAGCTCCAATACGTTGGGGCGCAGGGTCAAGAACTCGGCCCCGCCCCATTGAACGCAAATCTTCCCACCCTGTCAATGACCATTTCGACCACCAAGTGGCCCTTTTCAAGGATTGGGCTCGGTGCAGTCGCTGTGGCGAATGCGATTCCGGCCAGTTTCGGCAACCAAATCTCACGGGTGAGCGAGCAGCCCAATGGAATAGTCAAGGTGGATCTGACCACCCCGGTGACTTTCATTCTGGGTCCGGCCGTTGACCTTGAAAAAAAGTTTGTGGCGATGGCCTCGGTTATCTCTAATTACACCCTGAGCCCCGGGGAGACGATTGACGTAACCGTGCCGGGTGAGATTGCTGTAACCCCCGCGAAGGGCTAATTTTCCCCTATTTGACCCTAGGGCAGAGGCTGACTAGCCTTTGATAACTTCGTTATTGGTTTCAGGCACAAGGGTGTCGAGCCAAGAGGACTCAAGGACCATTCATGACTCTCCACGCTTCCAGCCACCACGCAATCATCAAGGTTTTTGGCGTAGGCGGCGGGGGAGTCAACGCAGTTAATCGCATGATTGACGCCGGACTTCGCAACATTGAGTTCATTGCTGCAAACACTGACGCGCAAGCCCTGCTCCTGAGCGATGCCGACATCAAGATGGACATCGGCCGCCAATTGACTCGCGGTCTCGGTGCTGGCGCAAACCCAGAGACGGGTCGTCAAGCTGCGGAAGATCACCGCGCAGAAATCGAAGAGGTACTTCGTGGTGCCGACATGCTCTTCATTGCCGCTGGTGAAGGTGGCGGAACGGGTACCGGCGCTGCACCGGTCGTAGCTGAGGTCGCAAAAGAATTAGGCATCTTGACTATTGGTGTCGTGACTCGCCCCTTCTCGTTCGAAGGGAAGCGTCGCTCTCTGCAAGCCGACCAGGGAATCGAAAGACTACGTCCGCTCGTTGACACACTGATTGTTATTCCGAATGACCGTCTACAGCAAGTCATTAAGCCGGACACCACTTTGCTTGACGCCTTCCGCATCGCCGACGATGTTTTGCTTGATGCAGTCCGTGGTGTCACTGAACTGATCACCATTCCTGGACTGATCAACACAGACTTCGCTGACGTTGATTCAATCCTGCGCAATGCCGGCACCGCAATCATGGGTGTTGGCGAGTCAACCGGAGAGGCTCGTGCGGTAAACGCTGCGCGTGCTGCGCTCACTTCGCCGTTGCTCGAAGCACCTATTGACGGTGCGCGGGGAATTCTGCTCAATATTGTTGGCTCAAAATCCATCACACTTGACGAAATCATCAAGGCTTCGGAGATGGTTCGCAGTGTTGCTCACCCCGATGTGAACCTCATCTGGGGTTCGGCAATTGACGACGCCCTTGGCGACAAGGTTCGCGTGACAATTATTGCGGCCGGCTTTGATGGCGACGCCCGTCACAGCAGCTCGTACGCCACAGCATCACCATTCCTCACGGAAGCACCAACCGTTGCACCAAAGGCGCCGATTGCTGACATTTTTGGCGGTATCGATGACGGTGGATTCGACTTCGGTGACGATGACGAAATTCCATCCTTCCTTCGCTAAAGACGAATACGTAGCGCTCGTTGCGTCGCGACTTGCCGAGGTGCAAGAGCGTATTGATCGAGTCATCTCGACCTTTCGCGCCCCACAGATAGTGGGCGTCACGAAAACTTTCGGGCCCGAGGCCCCTGAGGCGGCACTGCTGGCTGGACTGAGTGATGTCGGCGAAAATTACATTGAAGAACTCGAGGTAAAGCGAGCCGCACTGGCAGATCTACCACTTCGGTGGCACTACTTGGGTGCACTGCAGAGCAACAAGATTGCCCGAATCATTTCGGTGGCGGATGTTATCTCGGGGGTCAGTAGGAAAAAGGAAATTGACCGGATCGCCATGGCCACTCGTGATATCTGCATCGATATTCAGGTTGACTTCACGCACGCCCCAGAACGCAATGGTGCTTCGCAAGACGAGGTTGCCGATTTGGTGATCTACGCGCGGGCTAAGGATGTGACGGTACGAGGATTGATGACAATCGCGCCAGTTGGCGAAGGCGCTCAATCCGCCTTTGAAGCGACTCGTGCCCTCGCCGATTCCCTGGAGCTCGAGGGGTGCTCCATGGGCATGACCGAGGACCTCGAACTGGCGATTCAAGCCGGTTCTAGCGAACTTCGCCTTGGCCGAGCGCTGTTTGGCTCCCGAACTGTTCGGTAACTGTCGACCGGTAGAATAGACATGGCAGAGGAATTAGGTACTGGAGATTTCAATGAAACGATTCGGACGTGGTCTCATGGGATTCCTCGGTCTTGTCGACGACGAACACGGTGATTTTGGACCAAATTACGGCCGCGAAGCCCGCGAGCCAGAGTACGAAGATTCATGGAGCGCAGGGGAGCGGCCGAACGCCGTTCAACCTCGCCCTGCACCGCGAACTGCGCAGCCGGCTCAACCACCTCGCCCCGCTCCTCAGAGCCGAAACATCCCAAGCGTGACCGTAATTGGCGGCGCTAACGGCGCTCCGCGAACCATGGAGCCAATGAATACCGTTCGACGTGGTGCGCCAACTCAGTTCAACCCCTCACGCGACCTAGTTGTGTTGAACCCAACTTCGATCAATGACGCTAATCAAATTGTTCTTATCCTCCGAGAAAACCGAGCAGTCGTGCTCGTTACGGCCGGCATAAGCAAAGAGGCTCAGCGTCGCCTTCTGGACTTCACTTCAGGTGCGGTCTATGCGTTGCGCGCCACCATCAAGAAGTTGAGTGACGTTCGCTGGTTGTTGGTTCCCCAGGGCCTCATCATTGACGATGAGTTTGCGGAGCAAATCAAGCACGCGAACCTGTCAGATGGCCAGTTCTAATGAGTTTCATTCATTTGCTCATCACGCTTTTCATTTGGTGTCTCGTGATTCAGGCGCTCTTGAGCTGGTTTCCCTCTTCACCTAATTCAACCGGTCTTAACGCCTTCAAATCTGCACTCAACTCGATTACTGCTCCAGTGCTAAACCCCATTCGACGCACAATTCCGCCAGTTCGCTTTGGCGCGGTTGGTGTCGACCTCTCATTGCTCATTGCCGTATTTGGCTTGCAGTTAATCAACTCCTTTATTTAATCTTCGAATATAGATAGGCTTTTTTCATGGAATCACAGGACAGCAAGCGCAGCGCCATCGACCACCTCGACTCGATCACATTCAAGGTAGGGCTTAAGGGATACAACGTCGACGAGGTCGATGAGTACCTAGAGCGCCTCTCGGGCGAAGTGAACCAGTTGAAGGAAATGGTGTCACAGTTACGTCAGCAGTTGCGAGTCGCCCAAGAACGTCCCGCTTCCGGCCCAGCCACCGGCCAGGTACCAGTAGCCGCCGCGGCTCCTGGCGTAATTCAGGTTGGTCGAGTTGCAAGCAGTGCCGAATCCGAAACTGTCACCTCGATGATTTCAATGGCTCAAAAGTTTGTCGAGCAGGCCAAAATTGATGCTGAAGCGAAGGCGCGGGAGCTTATGAGTACCGCTCAGGAGCGCGCTCGCGAGCTGGTGGCCGACGCAAAGAGTCGAGCCGAGGATGAGGTAACTCGCCTGAATGGTCTCAAGCAGAGGCTGGGCGAGGATATCGAAAGCCTTTCGACACGCCTCGAGAGCGAACGGTCGCGATTAACAACGGTGGTGGTGGAGTTCTCACGGTGGATTGAAGGATCCTTCCAAGTGAGCAAGCCAGAGACCGCCGAGCGAGAAGTTCGCGAACCGCTCGCACAACAGCCGGTGACAGAAGTCGAGAGTTTCATTGCCGAATCGCCCGAGACGGCCCCTGAAGTCGTTGAGAGCCCCGAAGTGCCGCCGGCCGCGCCCGAACCCGTTCCGGCACCATTGGAGGAGAGGAAGCCTTACAATGCCTCGGCGGGAGCCACCTGGCCCCCAAAGCCTGCAGATCGGTAAGCGCTGAATTTAGCGATAATCGCTAGAAATATAACTGCGGGCTGGTAAGTTGGCGGGCTAAGGAAGCCCTAGGAGTAGCAATGTCACCCACCGCTAAAAAAGCCACCAAAAAGTCAGTAGCGACAAAAGCGGCTACCAAGAAGGCTCCAGCTAAGAAGTCTGTAGCTAACAAGCCTGTAGCTAAGAAATCGAGTCAGCCCAATGCTGCCCAGGCAAAAGCCGTCGCCGCCAAGAAGGCTTTGCAGTTGAAGGTTGAAACCGACAAAAAGAAGAAACTCGCCGCACAGCTAGCTGCCAAGAAGGTGAAAGAAGCCCAGGCGGCTAAGGCTCTCAAACTGAAGAAGGCCAAAGAGGCTCAAGCGGCTAAGGCCCTCAAGCTAAAGAAGCTTCGTGAGGCGGAGCTCTTGAAGGCTAAGAAGCTTCGTGAGGCCAAGGAACTCCAGGCCAAGAAGGCTAGAGAGTCGCAACTGTTGAAGGCTAAGAAGGCGCGCGAGGCGGCCGCGGCCGCGGCCGCTAAGCGAGTTGCTGACCGACTAAAGGCGCAAGCCATTGCCAAAGCAAAGAAGGACCGCGAACTCGCCGCCAAAGCAGCAACGAAGAAAAAGGCGATCGAAGCCAAGGCGAAGGCTCAAGCAGCAGCCAAGGCTAAGCGCGAGCGTGAAATCAAGGCTCGACTCGCTGCACGCGAGGCAGAAGTTCGGCGCAAGGCCAAAGAGAAGGCCATGGCCGAAGCCAAGAAGTTGCGTGAACAGGATGCGAAGCGCAAGGCCGTAGAAGCCGAGAAACTACGCAAGCAGCGCGAGATTGAACGAATCAACAAAATTGAAGCGGATCGAGTCGCGCGTCGTGAGGCCGAAGAACTCAAGCGACTCGAAGCACTCGACCGTAAGAAGAATTCAAAGCCTTACGGCACTGACACTGCATTCTTGGATGAGCTCCGCGAACTCTTAGTTGCCGAGCGCCAGGTAACCGCAGCACAAGTCGCTGACTCTGATGCTAAGGCCGAGGAAATGCTCGTCGACCGTGAACGTCTCGAATACGACGATGAAGATGGTTCGAGCGTCGCTTCGGACATCGAGCGCGACCAAGCCAAGGAATACGCGGCGCAGTTGCGTCTGAAAATCGACGAAATTGATGTAGCTCTGGCCCGCGTGGCTGAAGGTAGCTACGGGCGTTGTGACGAGTGCTACGAGCCAATCGGCCGTGATCGTTTGCGCTTCCAGGTGCCAGTCTTCTTGTGCCTCAAGTGCCGCGCAAACGTCTAAGGATTCGCTGGAATATCAGCGTTGCCTATATCGCACTAGTTGTCATTGCGGCTGATGCCACTGTTAAGAGTTGGCTTCGCGCGTCGTTACCCGTAACCGGCTGGCATTTGGTGAGTGGGCTTTGGATCAAGTTGCAGTACAACTCTGGACTCTCATTCTCGATCAGCTCGACCCACGGAATTGCGGTGGCGGTAGTGGCTCTCGTTGTGGTGGGCGCAGTCGTCATAATTGGCCTCGGGGCTGCTCCAGGTCTGCCGACTGCGGGTTTTGGACTCCTGGTCGGGGGAGGGCTAGCCAATCAAATTGATCGATTCGCGTCGAGCCCCCACGTAGTGACTGACTACGTTGCGGCGTGGAGTTTTCCCGTGTTCAACCTCGCAGATATTGCCGTTACGGTTGGGGTGGTATTACTTCTGATTGCTGTAATACAAAATAAGAGATTGATGGTTCAATGACAGATGATTTAGAACAAGAGAATGTTGCTGGAGAAGAACTAGATGTAGTCATTCCTGGCGCCCTCGATGGTGTTCGCATTGACCGGGCTCTCTCAATTCTTACTGGGCTCTCTCGTTCCGAGGCTTCCTCAATCATTGATTCTGGGACGGTTCAGCTCGACGGCAAGCTCGTTGTAAAGGCCTCGGTGTTGCTCAACGCAGGTCAGCACCTCACTGCGATGCTGCCCGCACCCGATTCTGGTGAGGTCGCAGCGGATCCTCAAGTTCCGGTGGAAATCGTGCTCGAAGACCCAGACTTCATCATCGTGAACAAGGCTCCGAATCAAGTAGTCCATCCCGGTGCGGGCCAGCGAGAAGGCACCTTAGTTGCGGGTGTCTTAGCCCAGTATCCAGAGATTATGGAACTCGCACGAATCGGACTTTGCGACCCCATTCGCCCCGGAGTTGTCCACCGACTCGACAAGGGAACCTCTGGTGTACTGGCTTTTGCTCGAACGCCGGAGGGCTTCGCAAGCCTCTCGGAACAACTAGCCGATCGATCGATGGAGCGAATTTACATTGGAATGGTCGAGGGCCATGTTGCTGAAGAGCGCGGTGTCGTTGATGCGCCAATTGGACGCTCCTCTCGAACCCCGACGATGATGTCGGTGAGAAGCGACGGACGTCCCGCGCGTACACATTATGAGGTGCTGGCGCGCATTGAGAAACCGCACGCGATGTCGCTCTTGCGCTTACAGCTAGATACCGGTCGCACGCATCAAATCCGAGTACACCTAAGCACTATTGGTCACCCAATTGTCAATGACGCTCGTTACGGACATAGGCGCGAACGTAGGTTGGAAGAAGATCGCTTCTTTCTCCACTCGCAATCACTCGCTTTTGCTCACCCGCGCACGGGAGAGTGGCTCACCACGAAAGTTGCCTTACCAACTGATATTGGATCTTTAGTGCCGGAAGGAATTGAGCTCTAGGCGATTGCGCGAGCGGCCAAGATAGCGGCGTCGCCCTTCAGCATCGCCAAGGCCTCTTCTTCCGCACGACGAACTCGTCGCACACCGATGTCTAGGACTGTGGCGGTAGCTTGCAGTGAGAGCGGTGTCGTTCCATCAAGACCGAATCGGCGAGTGAGAACCTCTCGCTGAATCTTGGATAACTTCATGAGCGCACCGTGGACTTGTTGGTCCATTATGGTCTGCTCAACGTCGCCAACCCAATCAGTCTGACTTGGGGCCACGAGATCGCCCAGGGTGGTTGCCGAGTCCGCAGCGGCGGGCTGGTCGAGCGAAGCGGTGACACCAGCGAGCCCTCGAAGGCCTTCGCGGACCTCTTTGCTCATGCCAGTGGCTTCGGTTAGTTCGTCATCAGTGGGCTTGCGACCAAAGATTGAAGTTAGCTCTGCGGTTGTGGCCTCGAGTCGCTGGAGTTGTTCTCCGACTTCGAGGGGGATTCGAATTGTGCGACCGTGCTGCTGAACCGCACGCTGGAGGGCCTGTCGGATCCACCAGGTTGCGTAGGTGGAGAACTTGAATCCGCGCTCCCAGTCAAACTTTTCCACGGCGCGCAAGAGGCCGAAAACGCCCTCTTGGACCAGGTCGGTCATTTCGACCCCGCGGTCTTGGTAGCGGCGTGCCCAGTGCAGAACGAGGCGGAGGTTCGCTGCGACCATCTGCTTCTTGGCCTCTTCGTCGCCAGCGGTCACCCGCTTGGCGAGCTCAACCTGCTCGTCGTAATTTGGCATGGGGTAGCGGTCGAGGTCTCGCATCAATAGGCCGAGCATGTCATTGGTATTCACAGCAGTACGGCGGGCCGTAGTGTCCTTAGCGGTAGTCATGCTTCCTCCATCTTCGAAATGGCGATTATTCACCATTTCTCCTATTTCGATGTGATTATTTTACCACTCGGTTAGCTTCCAATTATGAGGAAAACATAAATGTTTAACAACTTATTGCGACTATTTCGCAGATCCTTGAGCGACTGAGACCATGTCGGCGAGGGTAAAGCCAGACAGGTGATCGCGCATATGGTCGCCGACTTCGGCCCAAACACCCAGCAATACACACTGGCCCTCATGGTTGCACGCCCCGTCTTTGTGGGGCTCGCCGAAAATACCAGCGACAATTGGACCGTCGACGGCGGTGACAATCTCGGCCAAAGTAATTTCGCTCGGAGCCTTCGCCAAGAGGTAGCCGCCCCCGACTCCACGCTTCGAAGTCACCAAGCCCTCGGCCTTTAGGGTTAGCAAAATTTGTTCCAAATAGGGCTGTGGTAGCCCAGTTCGTTCGGCAAGTTCCTTGACCGGCGTTGGCGCATTGGAGTCTCGCAGGGCCAAACTCAGCAATGCTCGGCTGGCGTAGTCGCCACGGGTAGAAACGCGCACCCTCGTAGTTTAGAGTCATCTCAAACCACTTGCTCGAGCGATTCAGAGGAGTGAAATTCGTGGCATTCTGTAGGGATGGATGAGAAGAGCACCCCGCTAAACCCCGACGAAGTGTTAGCCCCAAGCACCGAGGGCCCCGAGTCAGAATCTAAGCGCGGCGAAGACGACTCCGACTTCATCTCCCAGCCCGCCAAAGTTATGCGAATTGGTTCGATGGTGAAAACACTCCTTGATGAAGCTCGGACTGCACAGCTCGATGAAGCAGGGCGAAAGAGGCTCAAGGAGATTTACTCTCTCTCGATTGAGGAACTCTCGGGCGCACTTTCGCCGGAGCTCGTGAAGGAACTCTTGCGCATGGCATTGCCCTTCAGTGATGACATTCCGACTGAATCGGAATTGCGTATCGCCCAAGCCCAACTGGTTGGTTGGCTCGAGGGCCTGTTCCACGGAATTCAGGCCTCACTCTTCGCTCAGCAAGCGGCAGCGCAGGCACAATTAGAACAGATGCGTGAGCGGTCCCTAAATCCTGGCTCGGGTACGACCCAGCCAGGAAATTACCTATAAAGATCACCGGTGTCACTCCTTGGCACTAGCCTCAACTCGATGATTTACGGCGGGCGGAACGAACAGTAATGGCAGAAGAATTCGTACACCTCCATAATCACACCGAGTACTCAATGCTTGACGGAGCCGCTCGAATTGAAGAGATGATTGCTGCCGCGAAGGCAGACGGCCAGCGAGCTATCGCCATAACCGACCACGGGAACCTGTACGGAGCGATTGATTTCTATACCGCTGCGAAGAAGGCGGAAATCAATCCCATCTTGGGATTTGAGGCCTACATGGTTGATGACCGATTCTCGAGACCTCCGCGTCGCGGCAAAATTGATGACACCGGTGGTGAGGTTGAAGGGGGCAAGAAGGCCTACAACCATCTCACCTTGCTCTGCGAGTCGGACAAGGGATATCGCAATTTGCGCGAACTCTCGTCGATGGCCTTTCTCGAAGGCTATTACGCGGTCCCTCGATTGGATTGGGAACTGCTCGAACGATTTTCTGAGGGGCTCATAGCCACCTCGGGATGTCTGGGTGGCACGGTCTTGCAGTCACTCTTGCGAGGTGAGTACGAAACGGCGCGAGCTGACGCCGCGAGACTGCAGAGTATCTTCGGTCGAGACAATTTCTTTATCGAGATGCAAGACCACGACATGCCCGAACAGCGTCGCACTAACCCGGATCTGCTGAAGATTGCCAAAGAAATCAATGCCCCATTATTGGCTACCAACGACTTGCACTACGTAAAACACTCCGACTTCGAAATGCACGACGCCTTGCTGTGCATTGGAACCGGGGCACGAGTTTCCGACGCTGATCGATTCCGCTTTGCGAGCGACCAACACTATTTAAAGAGCGCGGCAGAGATGCGCTATCTCTTTCGCGATATTCCTGATGCGTGTGATAACACCCTGTTGATTGCCGAACGCGCCAATGTCACGATCGAATTCGATCAAGATGCGCTGCCCGAATATGTGCTCCCACCAGAATTGGCTTCATTGCCCCACAAAGAGGGCGCCGCGAAGTATTTGAGTGAGCTGTGCTACCGCGGGGCGCACGAGCGTTTCGGCGAGACGCTAACTGCTGAACAGAATGAACGCTTGGAATACGAGCTGCGCGTCATCAACGAGATGGGTTTTGCAGACTACTTCCTCGTAGTTTGGGACATAATCAAATATGCCCGTGACCGAGGCATTCGAGTTGGTCCCGGACGTGGCTCGGCCGCCGGATGCTTCATTGCCTACTGTCTAAGAATTGTGGACCTCGACCCGATTCAATACGGGTTGCTTTTTGAGCGGTTCTTGAACCCGGGACGTAAGTCAATGCCGGATATTGATATGGACTTTGACGAACGCTATCGGGGCGAAATGATTCGCTACGCCGGTGAGCGATACGGAATCGATCACGTGGCACAAATCGTCACTTTCTCAACCATTAAGGCGCGTGCGGCGGTTCGAGATGCCGCTCGCGTGCTGGGATACGGTCCAAAGATTGGTGACAGCATCGCCAAGGCCATGCCCCCGCTAGTGCTCGGTCAGGACCTTCCTTTGAAGGCATGCTTCGAAGTCACTGAAGGATACGAAAAGCGTTTTTCTGAAGCCGCTGAACTTCGTCAGATGTACGACCGAGACGCTGAAGTTAAGCACGTGATTGATACCGCGATGGGCTTTGTCGACAAACGTCGCCAAGCTGGAATCCACGCTGCGGCCGTTGTGATTACCAAAGAACCAGTCATGGAATACGTGCCGATTTCGCGCAAGGGGTCAACTTCCGCCGGTGACGATGCGCCAGTAGTCACTCAGTATGAAATGAACTGGATTGAAAAACTCGGTCTCTTGAAGATGGACTTTCTGGGACTTCGGAACCTTGCGATCATCGAACGCGCACTTGACCACATTGAACGTCGCCACGGTATCAAGGTTGACATCGACAATGTTCCCTTGGATGACCCGAAGGTGTTCTCCCTACTCCAGCAGGGAAATTCCATGGGAATATTCCAACTCGAGGGCGACAAGATGCGCCAGCTGATGCGACGCTTAGCCCCAACCCAATTTGAGGACATTGGCGCGTTGGTGGCCCTCTATCGTCCGGGACCATTATCAGAAAATGTCCACAACGACTACGCCGATCGAAAGAATCATCGCAAAGAGGTGACCTATGAGCACCCCGACCTGGAAGAAATCCTTGGTGAAACTAACGGCCTGATGATCTACCAAGAGGACGTCATGCGCGTGGCCCAGAAGGTCGCGGGTTTCACGATGAGTGAAGCAGACGATTTGCGTAAGGCCTGTTCTAAAAAGATCCGAGACCTCATTCAAGCCCAGCGCATCAAATTTGTCGACGGCACTGAACGCTTAGGTTATGGTCGAGAATTCGGCGAGCACCTGTTCGACAAAATTGAGCCATTCGCAGACTACGCCTTCAATAAATCTCACGCGTACGGATATGCGCTCATTGCCTACCAAAATGCCTGGCTGAAGGCTAATTACCCCGTTGAGTACATGGCGGCCTTGCTGACTTCGTTCGCTGATGACAAGGACAAAGCGTCGGCTTACCTAAACGAGGCCCGTCAAATGGGCATCCGCGTAAGCGTGCCCAGCGTTAATGATTCCCTGGCGGAATACTCACCTTCGATGGTCGAAGAAAACGCAATTTTCTTTGGCATGGCCGCCATTCGTAATGTTGGTGAGCAGGTCGTAGAGATGATCGTGTCTGAACGCGAATCCAACGGGAAGTTCGCCTCAATCTACGATTTTGTTAGACGAGTAGATCCACGTGCGCTTAATCGCCGCACCATGGAATCACTGATTAAAGCAGGGGCCTTCGACTGTCTAGACGTGTCTCGCCAGGGTCTGCTCTTGAAGCAAGAAGAACTTGTCAATGTGACTCTGCTTCGCCGCAAGGACCACTCTCTCGGTATCACAACCTTGTTTGCCTCATTCGACGATGACGCTGGGCAAGACTGGTCGGGAACTGACGTGCCAATCAGCGTGACTGAGTTCGCCAAGGCTCAAAAGCTCGATTTCGAACGAGAGATGCTGGGGACCTATATTTCGGATCACCCGCTACGAGGTTCGGGCGCCGAATTGGCCAAGTCGGTGGACGCAACTTTGGCGCAAATCAGAGAGCAAACAGCTCAGTTTGGCTCCTCGCACCGTGTTATTACCCTCGGGGGAATAATTACCGGAGTGACGGTTAAAACTACGAAGGATGGTCGCCAATTTGCAAACTTGCAGGTGGAAGACCTGACCGGTCACGCTGAAGTTTTAGTTAGCGCGAAATCTTTTTCCGAATATCAAGGGGTATTGATAAAAGATACCGCCGTCATATTTAAGGCCAGAATTTCAGAACTCGAAGAGGATCTTCGAATTTCCGGTCTTGAATTTAGGCAAATTCAACTTTCCGACGAGGTTGGCGTCCTTCGTCTCCAGTTGCGAAGCGAAGACATGACCCAAGAAAACGTAACAATTCTTAAGTCAATCCTCCATTTGTACCCGGGCCCCTCTTCGGTGGAGCTTGTTACTGGCCCGAGCGGGAAGACCTTCCAGCTTGGCCCAGAGTGCAATGTCTCGATTGAGGCGGCCGTTGGGGATATCCGCTCGCAATTTGGCCGAGACGTCATAATTAACTAGTCTCGATTTGGCCCGTGTCGCCAAGTCGTAGAATAGAACCTATGGCAATTGACGTCACCACGAAAGACACCACCGCATTGAGCGACGCCGAGCTAGCCGAAATGGCAGATCTGTGCGTAGACCGTGACCCTAAGTTTGACATTGGGTTTCTGTCCAAAGAGCGCGAAGAGTGGGTCCTGGTGACACAGGCCCGTGAGGGCAACAAACTTCGTGGCTACGCTTACTGCACCCTCGAGCGAATTGGCGGCACACCCGCCATGCTCATTGGCGTGATGCTGGTTGATCGCAACACCAAGGCTGACGCGACGTTGAAGGCCATCCTCGCCGACCAATACCGTCGCGCACTCTTGGCCTTTCCTGATGAGGATGTACTCCTCGGATCACGGCTTGCTACCGCGGATGGCTTCCGAGCGTTCCTAGGTCTTGAAGATGTAGTCCCTCGTGTTGGTTACAAGCCAACCGGCGAGGATCGCGCGTGGGGCCGACGCCTGGCGAAGCGCTTTGGATCAGAAAAAACCATTGATGACAAAACATTCATCATGACCGCAGAGTCAACACCTGTCGGAGGTCTTGACTACGTTGCGGCCAAGTCGGCAGTGCCTGAGGGCGCCACAACCCTGTTCAAGGGTGTCAAGCCCGCCAAGGGAGACCGGCTGGTGGTCTTCGGTTGGGCGATGGCCGAGTCGCTCTCATCGGGCAAACTACCCAAGTAATTAGTTTCGGGGCAAGATCCCGAGGCACACTTTGTAGCAGTGACCTTCAACGGGATCGCTGAGTGCTGCGAGCACGTATTGAGCTTTGAAACCGAGCGATGCGGCCAAGTCCTTGCCCGACAGCGAGGCCACCCGAGTGGTCTCCATCATGCGTATTAGCGCCGGGTCGTCACAGAATAGCCAAATGTCTTCCCCGGCCCATCCAAAACGCACCCAAGTGGTGCCATCGTCATCACGACGCAGAACCTGTGGTCCGCGCTCAGGGGTGATCAAAGCAATACTGGGGCGCTCGCCACGAAACTCCCAGTAGGGCGATGAGGGACCGCGAAAGCCAAAGAGCTGCCCTTCGCTGGGAGCCTTAAGTGCCTCTAACCACTTGCGCAATCTCTTGGTGCGGTAGGTGCCGAGACGCACCGGAAGGTCCGCCAAGTTAATTGCCTCGGGCTGGGCTAAATCGTCTCGTTCAATCGAGAAAGCGAGCTCACCTCGGACAAGGTCAAAGAGTCGCAGGTCTGACTCTACGCCCGTGGGCCATGGCACACGCCACCGCACGATTGATTTCGAGGCGACATCTAAGACTGTGGTGATGGAGTTGCTGCTCCCCAAGACGATGGCCAACATCGACGAGCCAGGTTCGATGTCAACAAATTCAGTTTGCAGGGATTTGTGAACGAGGCGCCGGTTTATCTTTTCAGGCTTTTTTGATTGGAAAAGCTTCATGAGTATAAGTTCTCGGCAATCTGAGAATCTAGGTCAGCCCAGTTGTCTACCGGCAGTTGACAAACACCACTCTGACAGACGTAAGCGAGATTTGGCGCACGACCCGAGAGGAGAGGGCTAGAACCCGCACCCGTCACAAGAACACTTCTAATCATCGGAGTCAATCGTAGATGAGCGGAAAGCGAATTTTCGTCGCCTGGAACCACGATTTCCAATCCCTCGAAGGCGTACCCAGCAGCGTTCACCAAATCAACGACTTCGAGCGGATAGTCGCGAACCACCGTACCGGCCAAGTGGACCATCGATTGCGCTTCGCTAATCAGTTCAGCGTCGCCAAGCACGAGACCAAGTTTTGCCAGAGCGCGAGTCCAGACCGAGTGGGCAGCGGGCGCCGCTCCGTCGAAGAGATCTTTGGTTCGTGTGGGTAAATCGTTGACTAAATCGTCTTGTGAAAAATACCCGCGTAGCTCTCCAGCCTCGTTTCGATCTTGATAATGGAGATGTACGTAATCCGCAATGTTCTTTGATTTCTCTAACCAGTCGTCCTCACCAGAGAGTTCGAATGCGCTTACACATGCCTCTAGGAGCCAAGCGAGATCGGCCAAGGTGGCGTGAGCCGCTCGGGCTTCAGTTCTCCACCAACCAGTGCTGAAATGGGTGTCAAAGAGCCCATTCAGCAGTGCCAAGCCCTCGTGCTGGTGCCGTACTTCGGTGCTTGTCAAGAGGGCAATCGCCAACATGGCGTTCCATTCCAGAATGACCTTGTCGTCTCGACTGGGCTGGGGCCTGCTGAGTCGTGAGGCTCGCAGGGCCTCCGCGACGTTCGCTAATTCACTCGGGGTATCAAAAAGGGCTGTGTCATTGAGGCGCGGGACACTGCGGCCTTCGAGATTGCCAGCTTCGCTAATGTGCCAGCGATGGCAAGAAGCATCTAGGAGATGTAAGTCACCAGTTGCCGCCAACACTTCAGCGACCTCTGACTTCGTCCAAGTTATATGAGAGCCTTCAATTCCCGCGGCGTCGGCATCAAGAGACGATGCAAAACCGGTCGGCACTCGCATTGCTCGAAGGACAAAATCAAGAGTCGAAATAGCAACTGATTTGAATTCCTCAACATGGAAACGCTTACTCGCTTTGAAGTACAACGCTGCGAGTTGCGCTTGGTCGCAGAGCATTTTCTCAAAGTGCGGCACCGCCCAAAATTCGTCGACGCTGTATCGAGCAAAGCCGCCGTCGAGGTGGTCGTAGAGGCCCCCGTGGCTCATTGCTCGCAATGCCGCTTGGGTTAACTCGATACTTCGGGGGTCTTCGTTTTCCAGTAGCGCATTCACAAAACTAGTTCGAGGAAACTTTGGGGCGACCGAGAAGCCGCCACGATGAAAGCGCTCCGTCAATTGCTCGGTGAGCGTGGCCCTAACGGCAATGAGGTCGATGGACTCGGTCGTGGGCGTGAGGCGGTCGATGAAAGAAAGCTCTTGACGAATTGCCTTGGCCAATTCTTCTGCCTGCTCTTCGATTCGAGTACGTTCACTGACCCAGGCCTCCCCGAGAGCGGTGACGACTTTGGTGAAACCTGGTTGTCCACCGCGATCAACCGGAGGGAAATATGTTCCAGCAAGAAACGGTTTCATTTCGGGAGTCATGAAGACTGACATCGGCCAGCCACCGTGTCCGGTCATGAGCTGAGTGGCGGCCATGTAGATGGAGTCAACGTCGGGACGCTCTTCGCGATCGACCTTGATTGGAATGAAATACTTATTTATCAAGTGGGCAATAGCTGAGTTCTCAAAGGACTCGTGGGCCATGACATGGCACCAGTGGCAAGCGGCGTATCCCACAGAAAGAAAGATTGGTTTGTCTAATGCCCGAGCAGTGGCGAAGGCCTCTTCGGACCACTCCCACCAGTCGACAGGATTATCCGCGTGTTGGGCCAGATAGGCACTGGATGAATACTGAAGGCGATTAGGCACGCTGTGAGCGTAGCCATTAATTCGATGACTTGGGCCAACTCTCTGCGGGCGTGGATTATTAAGTTCTGCTGAGCGTTAAGGCTGGATGAGAAGATGAATGGGTGGAAATTTCGTACCCTCTTCAAACCGAGCGACTTTTGCTGCGCCCACTTCGCGAGGATGATTTCGAGAGCCACCGCCAGCTCTTTACTAATCCGGTTGTCGTGCGCTATTTGTACGAAGGACAGATGGACCATGAGGCATTGCGTGAACATTTCGAGAAGCGCCTGACCCTAGGTTTGCCAGCCCCAGGGGAGTGGCGAAATCTTGCCGTCGAGAAAGATGGTCAGTTCATTGGCGAGGTTGGGATAGGACTCGATTCCGACATTCATCGCAACGTGGAAGTTGGCTATGTATTCGAGCCACGCTGCTCGGGCCAAGGGTTCGCGACCGAAGCGGTCGAAAGACTACTGCCATTGGGGTTCAACGAGCTGGGCGCACATCGAATTGTTGCTCGACTCGATGCGCGTAATACAGCGTCGGCCCGACTGGCCCAAAAGCTCGGTATGCGCCTCGAAGCACACTTTCGAGAAAACGAATTTGTAAAAGAGGAATGGACCGACGAGCAGGTCTACGCCATTTTGAAATCAGAGTGGCTAGCGCGCTAACTACTCTTCGGCGCTGGCTTTGATGGCCCGTAAGGTCTCGCCGATGCCGTCGATGGCCTCTTGGGTTCGCCGCTCAATGTGCCATTGGGCCTCATCGCCGTAGGTGTCACGGAAGTACTGCAAACCTGGTTCGAGGAACTCCCAATATTCAGTGAGTTCGGTGCCAGAGTCCCGAGGCTCAAATCGGTATCCCCAACGAATGAGGTTTCCGTCAACGAGAAAGGAGAATTCTTTGCCGGGGTCGGCGATGTCAACAAGACACTCTGTCTCCCACGTGTCGTAATCAGTTTCGTTACGTCCAACGAACCAAGCGCCGACCCGGGGGCCGTCACCCTCTTTCCACCAACTGGCTTTGCAAATGGGGCTCCACTTACCCATGTTTGACAAGTCCGTCACTAAGCCGTAGAGCTCGTCGGGGGTTGCGTTCACCAAGATTGATTCGCTGTGCGTGATAGTTGTCATATGCCAAGTATGCCCGATTATTTAGCCCGTGCCGGACAACAATTCCTTCGGTTAGCGCTTGACAATTTCGAGAATTGCGATCTCCGCGAGCCGGGCTCGTTGCAGCTTCCCGTTTGCCGTTTTAGGGAGTTCGGGGACCGCAAGGAGATATTTTGGTTTCGCCCACGGGCCAATCTTCGCTTCACACAGCGCAGAGAGCTCCTCAAGATTTAGGGGCGCGGAGGACCGCACGACCGCCACGATGGCTTGTCCCCACTTCGAGTCGGGGACCGAAGTAACGCCAACCTCGTGAATGAACGGGTGAGCACGTAAGACCTGTTCGAGTTGCTCGGGCCATACCTTTTCGCCACCGGTAGTGATCACCGAGCCAATGCGTCCAAACACCTTGACGACGCCCTGTTCGACCATTCCGGCATCACCAGTGGGGAACCAGTCTTCGCGGCCGTCGGGGCCGAGGGAAGTTGGTCGGAGCGCGTCACGGTAACGAGTGAAGAGCGTCGGCGTGCGCACTAGTAATTCACCCTCCCAGTGCGCCACTTCGACCCCAGGTAGCGGCACCCCGTCATAAACAATTCCCGAACCGGTTTCGGTCATGCCCCAAGTCGCGGTGACATTCGTACCAAGGGTCTTGGGTGGCTTGGCGCCACCCAGCAGAACGTGTCGATACTTCGAAAGGTCCAATTGAGCGGCTTGGGCCTGCACCACAGCGATATGGGTAGCTCCTTGTGATGGTGCTCGCGCTACGTCCAAAGTCCACCGCAGTTCGGCGAATCCAAACGCTGCCCGCAAGAGCACCGCGAGCCCGCCTATGTGGTTGGGTGGCAGGATGGGTACCCAGATCGATGGCTCATCAATCGCCAGGGCGGTTGAGGTAATGCGCGCACTGACTTCGAGCGCCTCCCAGGAGAGTTCGGCTGCCTTGGGGGAACCGCTCGAGCCTGAGGTGAGCATGACCACACCGATTTGCTCATCAACCTCTCGACCGTTATCCACTCGTGCTTCACCCTCAGCACTCAGCACATGCGTAGCCCCTAATTGGGCTAGTTGGGTCTGCTTTAAAGAGGTATTGAGGCGCTGATCTAAAAGACAAAAGGCGGTTCGAGAGGCGACCAGTTCACGCAAAGTGTCAAACAGTTGAGGTGAGAGGTCTATGTCAATCGCGAGGAGTTTGGACACGCATCAAGGCTAGGCGCACTAGCGTGGTGCGCATGGAAAAGACCGTCATTACCGGTGACCCGATTGACCCCGTCGAGCAGTTTCGCTCGGCGCCACTGCCGAAGCTTGATCGAGTCGGCGACTTCGAAGACATCATTTTGGAGGTGGGGGAGGGAATCGCCCGAATTACCATCAATCGCCCCGAGGTTCGAAATGCCTTCCGTCCCCAGACAATCACCGAACTCTCTCACGCTTTCACCATTGCGAGAGATGACATTTCCGTTGGCGTCGTTGTTCTCACCGGCGCTGGTCCTGACGCCTTCTGCTCAGGCGGGGACCAAAAGATTCGGGGAGATGACGGATATATTGGCAATGATCAAGTTGCCCAACAGGGCGTTGGTCGCCTAAACGTTCTCGACTTGCAATTGCAAATTCGACGACTACCCAAGCCGGTTATTGCTCAGATTGCCGGATACGCCATTGGCGGCGGGCATATTTTGCATTTGGTGTGCGATCTCTCAATTGCGGCGGTCAATGCTCGCTTTGGTCAAACTGGACCGAAGGTTGGATCCTTTGACGGCGGATACGGCTCATCTTTATTAGCCAACACCATTGGTCTAAAGCGGGCCAAAGAGGTCTGGTTCTTGTGCCGGCAATACGACGCGCAGCAGGCTCTCGAATGGGGACTCGTAAATACAGTGGTTGAACTCGAAGACCTCGAACGAGAAACGCTTGCTTGGTGTCGTCAAATCCTCACCCTCTCGCCGCTGGCCATGAGGATGTTGAAGGCCGGTTTCAACGCCGCTGAAGACGGTCTCGCGGGTGTTCAGCAACTCGCAGGAGATGCCACGATGTTGTTCTACATGTCCGAAGAGGGTCAAGAGGGTCGCAACGCCTTCCAGCAACACCGCGCCCCAGATTTCAGTCGATTCCCAAAGAGACCGTGAATACACCCGCAACGCCACTCAAGCGATGGGTAGCTGCGGCACGGCCCCGTACACTGCCCGCCGCCGCTGTTCCGGTTGCGATCGGGGTATCGGCTATCCGACCACACGAAATCAATTGGCTAAACGTCCTACTGTGCCTAGTAGTAGCGCTGGCCTTGCAGATTGGCACCAACTACGCGAATGACTATTCCGACGGCGTGCGCGGCACCGACGAGGTTCGCGTTGGCCCCTTTCGCCTGACCGCCTCAAAGTTGGTCCCCGCTTCAGCGGTGCGAAACGCCGCGTTCGCAAGTTTCGCGCTGGCAGGGGCAGTGGGACTTTTGCTCGCGTCGCGAACTTCGTGGTGGATGGTTGTAGTCGGCCTCAGTGCGGTAGCGGCGGGTTGGTTCTACACCGGTGGACCGAAGCCCTACGGTTATTACGGTTTCGGGGAACTCTTTGTTCTGATTTACTTCGGTTTTGTTGCGGTGGTCGGAACGATGTTTGCGCAATCACAAAGTTCCTCGGGAACCTTTGCGCTGCCGCACGCGGCTTGGCCACTGGGATATGCCGTGGGTATGTTGGCGTGCGTGTTGCTCGAAGCCAACAATCTTCGTGACATCGACGGTGACCGTAGTTCAGGGAAAAAGACAATGGCCGCGCGGCTCGGTCGCAAAAATGCGGGTTGGCTCTACTGGTTCTGCATCTCGCAAGCGGTACTGGGTTTTCTCATAACCCGCCACCTGCTCATCGCTGGAGTGGTGGTCATTGCGTATGCACCAGGACTTCGTATGGCCATTAGTGACGCTACGGGTCGAGATCTCTTGCCACTCTTAAAGTCTTCAGCTAAGGCGCAACTACTAGTTGGCGCCATTGCGACACTCGTACTGTCCATGCACGTCGGAATTCTCTAAAAGCGAATTAAAGTCGCAGCCACGTCAGGCTTCTCCAAGTGCGCGGGGTGCAGAGCGTTTTCGATAAGCCAGCAGGTTCCCTCGGGAACCGATTCTGCGATGGCGGCCGCCTCGGCGGCGAATTTGGTATCAAGTGTTCCAGCCAAGGCCGTGAACGGAACAGCAATCCGAGAGAGTTCCTCGCCTAACCACTCTTGGGTTCCAGTTCCAAGAGATTCGAGTGCGCGAGCCAAGCCTTCAGCACTGTGGCTGCGCGACTCACGTGATTCGGCCGGCAGCTGGGCAAACATTTCTTGTTCACGCCATTCGGCCAGAAAAGTGTCAACACCAATTGTTCGGATTCGAGCCGCCAGTTGTTCATCACGCTCTCTACGGGCTCTACGCTCAGCAAGATCGTGAATTCCTCTGGTTGTTCCAATCGTCGCAACGCCCCTGACTCGCTCGGGGAACTGAAGAGCGAAGTGCAACGCGACCCTCGACCCCATTGAGTACCCCGCGATAACGAGCGGTTCTCGTGGCAATACGTGGGCGAGAAGTTCTGCGGTTTCTACGAGATTCGCCGACACGTCGGCGTTTTCGCCGTGACCGGGAAGGTCAACGGTCAGAACTTCGAATCTCTCTGTAAGAATGGAGCGGAACTCTGGTGCAGCGTGCTTGGTTTGGGTAAATCCGTGAAGCCAAACCAGTTGCGGACCAGTTCCATTTGATTCAAGACCGAGGAGCGTCATTGACTACGAGCGTACCGACTCCGAGCGAGGTGCAAGCCACTTTCGCCGCAACGCTCTTTGACGAGTGGTCTCGTTGGGGGCTGAGCGAAGTGGTGGTGTGCCCTGGATCTCGCTCAACTCCGCTCGCGCTGGCCGCTGCTCGCAACCGAACCCTTTCGCTCCACGTGCGAATCGATGAACGATCGGCGGGTTTTTTTGCGATTGGCCGAGCACTCGCCACCGGCGCGCCGGTCGCGATAATTGTCACGAGCGGCACCGCCGCCGCTGAACTCCACGCCTGCGTGGCTGAAGCTGATTTGGCCAGAGTCCCCCTCATAGTTCTCACCGCAGACCGCCCACCGGAACTTCAAGGAGTGGGCGCTCCACAGACCATCAACCAGCGCCACCTGTTTGGGACGATGGTTCGTGATTTCGTAGACGCGGGAGTACCGGATTGGGAGAAGAGCGACCAGTGGCGTCAGTTAGCGCAGCGACTTTGGCTTCGCACGGAAACGGGACCGGTGCATCTCAACACGCCATTTCGCGAGCCCCTGGTCGCGCTCACCAGTGAACTTCCGCCACCCTGCGAAGCGTTGCCCGAAGAGGTAGAGCACGAGCACGGCCCTCTCGGCGTGAGCGGCCAACGAGTTCTCTGCGTCGTTGGTGCGGGAGTCTCAAAAGAGATCGTGGCAATCTGTCTCGCGCGACATTGGGTTGTTGCCAGCGACGCCACAGCGCAGGGGAGCGTGGCCCACGTGGACCCACTCTTGCGCTCGGATCATTTCGCCGCTGTCATGAAACCTGACGTGGTAATTCGCATCGGTGGAATTCCTGCCTCGAAGTTTCTGGCCGCTCGACTCAGCGAGTGGAGGGTTCGAACTATTGGTCTCGAATTCAACGGCTCAATTGCCGATCCCGACCAAGTGATCAGTGAAACCCAAACGGGCCTGCCCGACGACCCCTTTGCTGAAGTGGGAGATCGAGAGTATTTCGAACAGTGGCTAGCGGCCAGTGAGAAAATCGAGTCTGTGTTGTCACAACGTCAAGCCTGGGATGAAGTTGAGTTGGCCAGAACAGTAACGACCTTTGCGAATGAGCACCACGTGTCCTTGGTCGTCGGATCTTCGATGCCGGTGCGTGATGTTGAGTGGTGGGCCTCCACACGGACTACTCAAACTTTCTCTAATCGTGGGGCCAATGGCATAGATGGAGTTGTCTCAACGATCCTTGGGGTAGCGAGTCAAAATCGAGCTATCGGGTTCATTGGTGACGTGACTTTTCTGCACGATGTGTCAGGACTCGTTGATGGGCTCGGTGAGTTGGGTGGAAGTTGCGCCCTCGTCGTATCAGACAATGGCGGCGGTGGCATTTTTTCATTCTTGAGTCAAGCCACGGTGCTCGAAGGCGACGAGTTTGAAAAGCTCTTCGGTACTCCGCGGCAACATGATCTAGTTCAGGTGGCTCAAGCCTTTGGTCACCACGCCTGCGAAGTCGAGTCGAAGATGGAACTGACAAGCGCCTTGGCGCGGGCGATGGCGCAGCCTGGTTTGAGCGTTATTGTGGCCACCATGCCATCGAGGAGCGAGAACGTGACTGCTCACGAAGCGTTAAATTCCGAAGTCATTGAAGTAGCGCAGGCGCTGGCGTGATCGCCATTGTGCTCCCGAGTTCGCTTTGGGCGGCAGTTCCGATTGCCCTCGCGGCGGGGTTTGTTTCCTTCCTCTCACCCTGCGTTCTTCCTTTGCTGCCCGGCTACATCGCATTCCTCGGAGGGGCAACGAACGGGCTCGACTCGAAGCGGGGCCGAGGTAGAGCAATAGTTGGCGCGTTTGCTTTTGTATTCGGTTTCGCCGTTGTTTTCATAAGTTTCGGCGCGGCCTTCGGAAGTTTTGGTGCGACACTCAAGACTCATCAGCGGACCCTCGAAGTAGCCTTCGGGGTCGTAACGGTAATTTTGGGTTTCTTCTTCGCTGGATGGTGGCCGTCAAAGTGGTTAGCCCGAGATGCGCGTTCACACCGTCTGCCAAGAGCATCGGTAGTCGGTGCTTTCGCATTGGGCTTCCTCTTCGCTCTCGGCTGGACTCCTTGTATCGGGCCAACGTTGGCGGCCATTCTGGGTTTGGCCGCTTCTTCAAGTGGCACCACTGCCTGGCGAGGTTCATTCCTCGCTTTTGTTTATTGCATTGGCTTGGGCCTGCCCTTCGTCGTTGCCGCACTCGCAACTGAGTGGATGGCACACGCTTCGGCGTGGTTGCGGCGGCGACAAAAGATGATTGGGCGCATTGGGGGAGTCTTGTTGATCCTCATTGGTCTCTGCGAAGTAACCGGATGGTGGCAGTCCTTCGTGCTCTGGCTTCAGACGACCTTTCCTAGTTCCACTTCGTTTCTCTAGAGTCATCTCCTAGACTGAGGAGATGAAACTACGTGATGACTGGGAATTTCGCGGTCTAGTTCACCAGGTAACTGATGACGAGATCCTCAACCGGCTAACCGCTGGCGGCGTCACGGGCTATATCGGTTTCGACCCCACCGCAGCGTCACTCCACCTTGGTTCGTTGCTACAAATCTGCTTGCTGCGCCGCATCCAAGAGGCTGGTAATCAGCCAATCGCTTTGGCGGGTGGCGGTACGGGTTTGATTGGTGACCCCAGTTTCAAAGCGACTGAGCGTCCGCTACTCACCCATGATCAACTCCAGCACAACATTGAGGGAATCAAAGAGCAACTCGCCCGATTCTTGGACTTTTCTCCGGGCCCGAGCCAGGCGCTGTTGTTGAATAACGCTGACTGGCTCACGACAACTCCACTGACGGACTTCCTCAGAGATGTTGGTAAGCACTTCACGGTCAATCAGATGATCGCCAAGGATTCGGTCAAGTCGCGTTTGGATCGAGATGACGTTGGGCTTAGCTTCACCGAGTTTTCCTACATGCTCTTGCAGGCCTATGACTTCTTGCGTCTAAACCTCGACCACAATTGCACCCTGCAAATGGGCGGCTCGGATCAGTGGGGAAACATCACAATGGGTACGGAGCTCATCCGTAAGACAACGGGTAAATCAGCCTCGGGTGTTACCTCCCCCTTGCTGCTGCGCGCCGACGGCCAAAAGTTCGGTAAGTCCGAAGGTGGAAATGAACGAGTGTGGCTCGATGCGTCATTAACTTCACCATTCCAAATGCATCAGTTCTTACTTAACGCCGATGACCAGACGGTTCCGTCACTGCTTCGATTCTTCACCTTTTTGGACCACGACACCATTCGCGGCTTGGATGCGGCGACGACGGCTAAGCCCCAGGAGCGCGCTGCCCAGCGCGCTCTGGCCAACGCCGTTGTGGCCCTCGTGCACGGCGAACAAGCTGCTCTCAACGCCGAGCGCGCGGGAGCGGCTCTGTTCGGCGAAGAGATCAGCGGTCTAGACGAAAAGACCCTCTTAGAAGTTGTGGCCGACGCCCCCTCTTCGGTCTGGAGCCGCGGCGAGATTGAAGCGGGAGTGCCAATCGCGGACCTCTTAGTTCGCAGTGAGCTCGCCAGCTCTAAGGGAGAGGCACGGCGATTCCTCGAGCAAGGTGGCGTGTACGTCAACAATCAGCGAGTTGATGACGGTGCCACCGTGGGCGTTGAGTCGCTGTTGCATAACCGGTACCTGGTAGTTCGTCGTGGTCGCAAATCCTTGCACCTGGTGACGGTTGGCTCGTGAAGCGAGTAGCGGTTTTGCTCTGCGCGGGACTGCTGTTAGCGGGGTGTGGAACTATAAAAGCTTCGGTGGCGATGGCCAACTGGGTGCTGCAATCAAACTTCAAGTCAGCGGTTGGAACCTTTGCTTCCGACAGCGCCATCGCGGCCAACAATCTGCGTAATCCTAAAGCTACAAAAGCAGACCTACACACGGTCTGTGCAGTTCTGTACCTCGACGCTCAGCAGGCTAATTCCTCGCTGCCAACTCCCGACGACCAAGCGACGCAGTTGTTGGGCAAGGCCTATAACTATTTCTCCGCTGCGGCGAATTCTTGTTACGACGCGCAGAGTTTGAGCGCTCGACCCGCGGTACTAGCGACCTTGGCTAAAGCCGCTGCCACATTGTCTGAAGCCACTGCTCGAGTAGCGGTGGCGAGTGCGCCCTAGTTTTGGGGTCTGAGGTCGATCTCTAAGCGCAGGATTCCATCGGCCAAGGTCGCTGACGCGTCGCCCAACATCGCGAAGTCCTGAAAGTCGAGATTGGCCGCCTCGATGAAGCGAAGCCGCTCAGGACCCTCGATTGGAGGCAATCCACGCCGTTTCACCGCATCGGCACGCTCTTGGAATCGTTTAATCATTGCTTGGGGGTCGAAAGAACTCATACGTTGACACTATTGGTTCGAATTGACTGGCGAGAGGGTAGAATGTACATCCGACTCGCCAAGGGTCGAGGTTCCCAGAGGTTTTTGGGGGCTAGTGAGGAGTTTTTCGTGAAAAAGGGTCGCCACCGTCGATTTGTCGAAGCCCGTGAACTAAAGCGCAATACCGGTCCACGTGCCCATACTTGTGACGAGTGCGGGGCCGCTCCAGAAGACATCCACGCTGAGTGGTGCATGGCGGATGAAGATGCCTTCGAGGAGATCTTGGGTTCGCTGCCTCGAATCAGTTCGGGCGAAGAGGACCCTCTCGCCGCTGAAGGCTAAGCCTTCGAGCGAACCGCTGGGTGGGGAAGTCGAACGCCTTTGGGCTGCGTCGCTCGATTGTCTAAGTAGTTGAGCAGCATGTCGTAGGTCGGTTGGCCAATCATTGCCACCAACTCATCTTTCATGGAATCGACCACTCGAGTGCGTCCCACGAATGCATCGGGTGACTCGGTGCACCACCAGTGAAACTCTTCGCCGCCACCGCCCCAGTCACGACGATCCCATTGGCGAATACTCGTAACGACGTAGCCGTCGTCACGGTTCTCGTCATCGCGCCGTAGTGGCAGCTGCCAGCAAACTTCTGGCTTAAGGGGAATAAAGCTTTCGCCCGCATCCATGGCGAGTACGTGAAGTGCACAACCAGGACCGCGCTTAAAACCCGGACGGTTCAAGAAGATGCACGCATCGTCAACGAGACGAGTGGTGATGTCGCCATTTTTCTTCGTGCGAGTTGTGCCCTTGGCGCCTTTGTCTTTGAATTGCCACTGGTCTGCGGTGAGTCGCTTGGCGGCCTTTTCGACGCGACGCTGATCTTTCTCATCAACGAAGTGCGCTCCGTAACTACAACAGCCCTGGACGAGGTCGGTGGCATCTTCAGTCAAGACGCCCTGGCAACCATCTCCAAAGATGCAAGTCCAGTTACTCTCCAAGAAGCTGACGTCAAAGCGCCATTCTCTTTTGCGCTTGGGATCTTCAAAGGTAACCCACTCGTGGGCGTCAACGGGAATATTTGTCACGCAGAAAACTTAGTAGGCGCAACGAACCCTCGGGGAAACCTTTACACTCGATGCTGTGAGCACCACTCCTATTGACATCCTTACCCTGACCGACGAGGCCCGCGACATGGTGCGTGGCGCCCTCGCGAGTGAAGACCGCAGCGAAGAGCTCGGCCTGTGGATTGAAGTTACTGGCACCCAGGGTGCTGGCTACTCCTACGATTTGTACTTTTCGGAGGTAGCGCAAGCCCCCGAGGGTGCAGCTATTGGCGTTGACGGCGACATCACCGTAGTGGTGCCCGCGGCCTCAGTCGACCGTCTGCGTGGCGCGCGCTTGGAGTTCGCGAGCGACGGGCTCGTCCTCGTTAATCCCAACCAACCATCGCCCGATGAACTGCACCCCGGAATTCCGGAATCGATTTTGGCGCACGGCGTTAGCGGCGAACTAGCCCAAGTCGCTATTCGCGTCCTCGAAGAGAGCGTAAACCCCTCGATCGCGAGTCACGGTGGGCGAGCGGACCTCGTTGCGCTGGACGAAGGAAATCAGGTCGCCTACGTCATGTTGTCGGGTGGCTGCCAAGGTTGCGCCATGAGCCGAATGACCTTGAGCGACGGCATCGAGAAGATGCTTCGCGAAGAGATTCCGGTTTTGAAAGAGGTCGTGGACGTTACTGACCACGCCTCGGGTGCGAACCCGTTCTACGCCCATAGCTAGTGAGGCCAACTCCTAGACTTAGGAGATGTTGCGCTTCCTAACCGCCGGCGAGAGCCACGGACCAAGCCTCACCGTCATCGTCGAAGGACTGCCTTCGGGGCTGCCAATTGACATTGAAGCAATTGGCGATGAGATGGCACGTCGTCGGCTCGGCTTTGGTCGCGGACCGCGCATGCGCTTCGAGCGCGATGAGTTGCGCATTACTGCCGGCATTCGTCATGGACGCACGTTGGGATCGCCAGTCTGCATTGAGATTATCAATACCGAATGGCCAAAGTGGGAGCAAGAGATGTCTGCCGCGCCCGGCGAGCCCACCACCAAATTGCGTTCCCCACGCCCAGGGCACGCTGACCTCGTTGGTATGCAAAAGTACGCCTTCGACGACGCACGAGACGTTTTGGAGCGCTCCAGTGCTCGCGAGACGGCCGCTCGAGTTGTTGCCGGAGCTCTCGCCAAAGCGTTACTTGGCACCATTGGCGTGAACATCCTGTCGCACGTGGTGCGCATTGGTTCGATTGAAGCACCTTCCGACCAATTGCCGACCTTTGCCGATCTGTCAACAATTGATCAATCGGAAGTTCGTTGCGCCACTAAAGAAGTCGAAGAGCAGATGATCGCCGAAATCAAGGCCGCCGCGAAAGAGGGTGACTCCCTGGGTGGTATCGCCGAAGTCGTTGCCTACGGCGTGCCCGTGGGGCTGGGCTCGTATGTTCACTGGGACCGAAAACTAGATGGACTCATAGGGCAAGCCCTGCTGAGCATTCAGGCGGTAAAGGGTGTCGAAATTGGCCACGGCTTTACTCAAGCCGGTCAGCGTGGATCGGTCGCTCACGATGCAATTTTTGTCGATGAATCGGCCGACAAGTCGGGGGGATTCGGACGCCGAAGCGATCACGCCGGCGGTCTGGAAGGTGGCGTTAGTTCTGGTGCGCCGCTGGTGGCTCGAGTAGCGATGAAACCCCTCGCCACTTTGAATAAACCCGTACTCGAGACGGTGAACCTCGACACGGGTGACTCGAGTGTCTCGTTTAAGGAAAGAACCGATGTCACCGCGGTTCCCGCTTTGGGCGTGGTCGCCGAAGCCATGGTCGCTCTCGTACTGGCCAATGAGGCACTGCGAAAGTTTGGTGGCGACTCGGTAGAGGAGTTCACCCGCAATTGCAGCAACTTCCTCGCCAACATTTCTTCAACCTCCTCGTCGGCGCGGCCAAAGTAAGTGGCTCGCGTGGTGCTGGTCGGATTGCCCGGAACGGGTAAAAGCGCAGTGGCCAAGATTGTCGCCGAGTCACTTTCAGTTCCGGCCGTTGATACCGATCGCGTACTCGACACCAAACTCCCCGGTGGGGTAGCTGATTACATTGTCAACTTTGGCGAGGCCCCCTTTCGAAACGAAGAACTGCGCACGCTCAAAGATGCGCTCGGCACCGACGTCGTTGTTTCAACTGGGGGCGGCATCGTGGAACTGTCAGAAGCTCGAGTACTTTTGTCACCTCAAGTCGTGGTGTGGCTGGACGCCCCTGATGAAGTACTCCTGCCCCGAGTCGAAAGAGGAGCTAGACCGTTACTCGGTTCAGACAAGGCCACGGGCCTCGCCGCTTTACGAATGCGTAGAAGCTCACTGTACGAAGAGATTTCAGATTTCAAGATTGACTGTTCGGCCGAAGTCACTGAAGTCGCCGCTCTCGTCTTGGCGGCCATAGGCGCTCAACCATGAACATTCCAGTAAATCTCGGCGAACGCTCCTACGAAGTCGTTGTGGAAGCGGGCGCCCGTCGACAACTCGCTGGTCTCGTATCGCGACTCGCACCAGAGGCGCAGGCCTGCTGCATAATCACCTCCGAGCGTTTGCTCACCGAAGGCTGGTTTGATGTTGATTCGGGGATTAATCAGTACACCATTACCGTTCCCGACGGTGAAGAGAGCAAGACCATTGAAGTACTCGGAGAGGTCCTTGAACAACTCGCCGAGGCCAAGCTTTCGCGAAAAGATCTAGTCATCAGCGTTGGTGGCGGAGCGGTTACGGATTTGGCGGGCTTCGCGGCCGCCACCTACCTCCGGGGCATTTCGATTATCCACATTCCTACGACCCTGCTGGCACAGGTGGACGCTGCTATCGGAGGTAAGACGGGGATCAATCTCGCTGCGGGCAAGAACCTAGCGGGAGCGTTCCATCAGCCGCTGGCAGTCCTGTGCGACCTTGAGGTGACGACAACCTTGCCACCCGAAGAGATTCGCAGCGGGCTTGGTGAAGTTGCCAAGTGTTGGTTGCTTGAAGGCAAGAGCTCGAGTGAAATTATTTCTTCCACTCCTCAAGGGTTCATTGAGCTTGCGGTGGGGCTTAAGGCTCGCATCGTGAGTGGCGATGAACGTGAAAGCGGAGCTAGAGCGCTGCTCAACTATGGGCACACGCTGGCCCACGCCATAGAAAAGCTCGCCCTCGCACAGGGCTCTCCAATTCGACACGGCGAAGCGGTGGCGATTGGAATTCGCTTTGCTATTCGTCTCGCCAGTGCCTTGGGGCGGGTGGGAGACGATGAAGTGAAAGAGACCGACCTCGTGCTCGCAGGCTTCGATCTTGATTTTGCCATTCCCACACAATTTAAAACAGCGGACCTGATCCAAGCGATGTCGCACGATAAGAAGGCTCATCACGACCTAACCTTTGTACTAGCGAGTCGAGAGGGCTTTAGCGTCGTAAGTGGTATCGATCGAGAGATTGTTACTCGAACTTTAGAGGAGTTCCGGAGAGATGAGTAAAGAGATATTGCTGCTGTCGGGACCGAACCTTGACTTGCTCGGAACTCGTTCCCCCGAGATTTATGGCACCGACACGCTTGACGCTCACGTCGCTCGAGCCACCGCAGCGGCTAACGCCGCAGGATACGAACTACGGCACCTGCAGACTAATTTCGAAGGGGCACTGATTGAGGCGATTCATCAAGCCAGGGGGGTTTCGGTGGGAATAGTCCTTAATGCCGGAGCGCTGACTCACTCATCTTGGGCCTTGAGCGATGCCCTCGCGATATTTGAGGGCCCGAAGGTCGAGATTCACCTCTCGAATCCAGCGGCGCGAGAACCGTTTCGTCACCGCTCCACGTTGGCTGGCGTCGTGTCGGGGTCAATCGCCGGCTTTGGTGCCTTGAGCTACCAATTGGGCGTAGATGCCGTAGTTTCAATACTCGGCAGATAGGTTCGCCAATTTGGGGCGCCTTGCCTAGAATGGCATCGCACAACTTCGAAAGGCCCGCCGTTATGGCAACCATAAACACCTCGGACATCAAAAACGGAATCACCATCAAAGTCGACGACGGACTCTTTACTGTTATCGAGTTTCAGCACGTCAAGCCCGGCAAGGGTGGCGCCTTCGTGCGTACCAAGCTGCGTAACGCTCGTACTGGTGCGGTAATTGAGCGTACCTACCGTGCAGACGAAAAGCTCGAGCAAGCCATCATCGATAAGGCCGACACTCAGTATCTCTACCGTGACGGTGATGACTACATCTTCATGGACCAAGCGACCTTTGACCAGATGCAGGTCTCGGCTAAGTCACTCGGTGACGCGGCCAACTTCTTGAAAGAAACCGGTAAGGCGATGATTGTTAGTTTCGACGGCGAAATCATTGGCGTTGAGCTTCCCGCATCGGTGGAGCTAACTATCGCCGAGACTGAACCGGGAATCCAAGGTGACCGAGTATCGGGCGCTCGCAAGCCGGCCACCCTCGAAACCGGCTTTGTAGTGCAGGTGCCCTTGTTTGTCGGCCCAGGCGAGTTAATCAAGGTTGATACTCGTACCGGCGAATACATGACTCGCGCCTAGTGAGCGAGCTCGGCCAACAGCGACACCGCGCACGAGAACGCGCACTCGAGATTCTGTATGAATCAACCATGAAGGACCGCCCAGCTTCAGTAGTGCTCTACGAACTAGCCCTGGAGCCCGACGCCTATGCCGTTGAGCTCTTGCGTTCGGCCGAGGCAGCCACAGCGCAAGCCGAAGATTTGATCACGCGCTACTCAGATTCTTGGCCCTTAGAACGAATTGCCGTTGTTGATCGGCTGATCATGACTCTGGCGATTGGCGAAATGCTGATGGCGGACGCACCACCGCGGGCGGTTATTTTGGACGAGGCGGTTCAGCTCGCCAAGGATTTTTCAACCGATGGTTCGGGCTCTTTTGTGAACGGCTTGCTATCGTCAATCGCTGACGAACTACTGGAGGAGTAACTATGGGCGGCATGGGGCAAGGGACATTCACCCTGACAAATCCAACGGTCGTTTCACTGTTCCACCACCTTTTGCTGGTCGTAGACCTTTCATACATCATTCTGTTTGCTTTCGTCTTAGTGGGCGCTGGCGCTATTACGAAACTGATGTTCACCTTCAATCTGTCGACCGAGGGTCTCGGAGAACCGCGACAGCGCAGTTACCTTCGCTTCAGCTTTGGCGGTATTTGGATAATTGCGGGACTCCTCCAATTCCAGCCTTCGATGCCACTTGGATTGGCTGATCAAGTCGTCAAGCCCTCACTCGATGGGGCGCCAGCCTGGCTTGATTCAATCGTGAGACTGGGCATCGGGGTGTGGAATAACCATCCATTGGCCCTCGCTGCGGGAGTCGCGTGGCTCCAGATTGGAATCGGGCTGGGCTTAGTAGTTTCGAACGGTCGGCTCTCGCGCGCTGTCGGTGCGCTGAGTGCAGCTTACGCATTTGGAATTTGGGTTTTTGGTAATTCAATGGGCGGGATCTTTCAGAGCACCTCCTCCTTGCTGTTCGGCTGGCCGGGGGCCACGTTGTTTTATGTCGTCGCGGGAGCTTGGTTCGCCACTCCCTACGGGACCTTTGAGCGATTGTTCTCTAGGTTCACTCTGAGAGGGATCGCTGGGCTCTTTGCGATTGCAGCTGTGTTGCAGGCTCTGCCTAGTCGCGGCTTTTGGCAGGGTGGTAACACCAACGCACTCGCTCAAATGACAAACTCGATGACCCAAACCGCCCAGCCTCATGGACTGGCGTGGATCGTGCGCTCAGTTGGCAATCTCGCCGGCAACATGGGCGGGGGATTCAACATTCTGATTCTGATTTGGATGGTGGCGAGTGCCGTTGGTCTCTGGAGCAGCTTTGGTCGTCAGCTCAATTGGCCCACCTATTCAGTTGTGGTGGGGGCACTCTTCTTCTGGGTGATAGCCCAAGACACCGCATTGTTTGGCGGGATGTCTACCGACCTCAACTCGCTTGTCCCGCTCGCGGCGCTGGCGTTTTGCGCGGCCCCTCGATTTGTGGGCACCCCCGCATTGAATCGTCGACTCTCAATAGAAATGCGCTCGCTTACCGGTTCGGTTGTAGCTGCCTTTGCAGTCTCCATGATTGTCATCTCGATGACAGCCATGACCCTCTCACTTTTCTCCGCTAACGAAACCACCTGGTTCTTGGCAGCCAATGGGCAGCCCGCTCCAGCTGATGGCCCGGCTGCTCGCTTTTCTCTGACCGATCAATTTGGGCACCCGTATAGCCTCGGAGAGCACGCCGGGCATTTCACAGTCCTGACCGCACTCGATCCTCATTGCTACACCGACTGCCCCCTGATGGCCGATCAGATTTTGCAGGCTCGGGCACTGCTCAGCGCGGGAGCCAAAGTTGATTTTGTAGCGGTAGCGGCTGACCCTTATCACGAGTCCGTTAGCGATTTGCGACAATTCATCAAGAAGGAACACCTGAGTGGTGTGTCGAACTTCTATTTCGTAACGGGAAGTCTCACCAGCCTTCAGCGCGTCTGGACTGACTATGGAATCGAGGTTTCCATGAAGCCAACAGACAAGATGAGTATTCACTCTGACTACTTCTACATAGTTGACCCTGCTCAGCGACTCAAGTGGGTCATGGCTGACAACCCCTTGGCCTCGTGGGCCGGCCAACATTCAGGAGCGCAAGAAATTGTCCAACTCTTGAACCAGATGGGTGTCCATTGAGTCTTACTCCGCTGGCGCTCCTTTCAGCTCTTGGCAGCTTGAGCGTGCTGCTTGACCTCTATCGCGCTCCAGTACGCGATGGGAAATGGGCCAGACTAAACGCAATCGCTTTGCTGAGTTGGTTCACTTTGTGGTGGGCTACCTCGTCAGAATTTGCCTCGCGAGCAATGGAGCAGCTGCCACTTCACATGGTCGCGCACATTTTTGTGATGTTCATTGTCCCTATCGGACTCAACTATTCCGGCGCCGGCAGCAAAATGGCAAGGATGTTGTTCACCTCGGGTCAGTTTCCCATGAGTCGATGGTCAGCGAGCAAGTTGAATCATCCAGTGTTGGCCTTCGTGTTATTGAATGGCGTAATGGTCGCCTCTCACTTGCCACCTGTCTTCAATGCGACCATGCAGTCGACGTGGGCCATGGACTGGCTGATGGAACCCGCCTTTTTATTTTCTGGGATCTTCTTTTTCTCTTTTATTGTTCAAGGACCTCAACCTTCGCGAGAAGCCAAACTTCGCTGGCAGCTGTTGCTAGTCCTGGGCACAATGCTCGAGATGCTCGTCTTGGCGATGTCGATGTCGATTTTTACCAAGGTGGCTTGGTATCCGATGATGAACAGCGCGATGGGCAACATGACGGGGAAGTGGCACCCTTCGGCTCACGACTTTTCTCAACAACAGTTAGCCGCGGCGATACTCTGGGTTTGCGGAGACTTCTGGGCGGTTCCGTGCCTGGTGGTAATAGTGAGGCGAATTATGGCTCGCGACGGGGGGCTCCTAGCGGCCCTAGATCGTCAATCGGCGCGTTTTTCCTGATCCGCTTTATGACGCTCCGCGAGGTAGCGATTCCATTCCTCGAGACGCTCATCAGAGTGAATTTCAGCCTCGGGAAGCTTTTTAGGTCGAGTTCCGCGCTCTTCTGCAAGCAGGCGGCGACCCATAAATATGCCGTAGATGCCTAAAAAGGGCCACTCGAAGGCATAAACCCAGGACAACGTGTTACCCGACAGGGCGCGGGTGGTCTCAAACCAGCCCGCCGAAGCGCAGATAATCAGGGCCAGAGCAATTCCGAACTTGATTCTTAAAACGTTCTTAGGATTCTCAGACATCTAAGGCAGATTACCGTAATTGGCCGGCCGCGGAGCACTAACTTTTAGGCGGTGCTTTTGAGGGTTCCTCGAAAGCTGAAAAGGAGAACCATGAATCGGTCCAAGTCCGTCGCGACTGCCTTGGCCTCAGTGGTATTGGGTGGCGCTGCGTTGGCGTTGGCGGGTTTTGCACTCGCTAGCAACACGCCGCACCAAAAAGCCCTTGAATGCGTAACTGATGCCACGCAAGCCAATACTTGCAATTTGAATTTCAGCGTATTCCCTGACTCGCTCGCGGGCGAGCATGGAACAACTGGTGGAGCACACCCAGACTGGGTCTCGTACTCGAACCAGGACCTTGGAGTTCCTGCTAACACAACTGTGAACGTCACCATCAAGCAGTACGACTCAGGTGGAGCGCTCAACAACTACTTCTTCGACCAAGTGATGGGCACTGTTGGTGGCACCGCCACCGTTAACGGCGTAACCGTTACCCATGTCGACCCGACCAACATTGGTCACACCTTCACCCTGCGTGGAATTCCTGGATCGGGTTCGAACTTGTTCGTTAACGTTCCGCTACCCGCAGACTCTAAGGGCGGCGTTGTAAATATCGGAGCCGGTCAATACACCGCGCCAAACGTCATCAAGTTCTCATTCAAGACTGGCTCTAAGGGCGTCTACGAATGGAACTGCGAGTTCCCCTGTGGTGGTTCACGTGAAGGCCAGTTCGGACAGGCAATGTCCAGCTACGGCTACATGTCCGGCACCCTGACGGTTAAGTAAGGAAAAGGAACATGGCTACTAACAAAAAGCATTCGCTCACCGGCTTCTACTGGTTATGGTTCGCCCTGACAGTGGTCGGAGTGATTATTTCAATTTGGGCCCCGGCCTACTTGATGCCTCAGTCAATGTCGTCAAACATGAATCTGACGATCTTGACGATGGTGGTGTTCTCGGTCGCCGCAGCCCCAGTAGCTGCCGGTGTGTACGCCGCGACTGCCTACCTGTTGCGGCACAACATCTACCGAGGCAACTCGGTGCCACCAGCCGCTGAAGTTCAGACTCGTGAAAATGCTCGTCTGACTATTGGCTGGGTATTGGCATCGACTCTTCTCACCGTTTTCCTGCTGATCTGGGGCCTTGGCGCTCTGACGGTGGACAACGGTGGTAACGAGTCAAACCCCTTGGTCGTGAACGTAACTGGTCAGCAGTGGCTCTGGAGCTTCTCTTACGCCGGAACTCACGTTGAGTCGAACACCTTGGTGCTTCCCCTCGATCGTGAAGTGGTCTTCCACATCACCTCTAAGGACGTAACCCACGGCTTCTGGATTGCTCAGATGGGTATCCAGGTTGACGCCAACGCCGGCGCGATCACCGAACTACACACCACGCCGAACAAACTCGGCACCTTTGACATTCGTTGTACTCAGTTCTGCGGCCTGAACCACGCGTTCATGGTCACCCAGGGCCAAGTCATGACGACTCAAGGCTTTGACAACTGGCTCGCGGCTCAACCGCAGCGGGCGTAGGAGGAATTATGACTACAACTTTGCAACATGCTCCTACTAAGGCAGGCGGCGGCTTAGCCCGTCGACAGAACTTCCTCACCGCACTAATCAGCGGTGTGGTCTTCGCCTGGCTGGCCTGGTACATCGGCCGCCACACCTTGGACACCACCACTCGCTCCTTCTCTGACCAGGTCGCTGTTTTGACTGCTTGCGGTTGGACGGTTGGTTTTTGGTTCGGAATTGGTGCGCTAAACGGTCCCGGTCGTTGGCTAACTGGCCGTGACCACACTCGCGCTGACGACTTGTACTACGCCGGTGAGAACCAGGGTCGTGCTCGTTACTGGAAGTACTGCACCGACCACAAGGTCGTGGGTGTTCAGTACATCATCATGACCATGGTGCTCTTGGGTACCGGTGGAATCTTGGCGATGGCAATCCGCACTCAGCTCTTGACCCCAGGCAACCACTTTGTCGACCAGCAGGTTTACAACGGTTTCATTGCGGTTCACGGAATGTTGATGATCCTCGCGCTCATCGTCGCCGTAGCAGGACCTTGGGCAAACTTCGTAGTGCCAATCATGATTGGTGCTCACGACATGGCCTTCCCACGTCTTAATGCGTTGAGCCTCTGGACTTTGGTCGCAGCAGCTGGATTGCTTTTGACCACTTTGGCGGTTGGCTCCTTGCCAGTGGGCTGGGTTGTGTTGGCTCCAATATCCAACCAGGCCGGTGTCGGAATGGACTTCTTCGCTATGGCGATCATTGTCTTTACTGTCTCGACCACGGTGGCTGGTATTAACACCATCGCCACTGTTATGACCTTGCGTACGAAGGGCATGACGCTGAGTCGTTTGCCAATCTTCGTTTGGGGCTCAGTCATCGCCGCTGCACTCGGTCTGTACGCCTTCCCTTACTTCTTGACTGTCGAGGCGATTCAAATCCTCGACCGTACCGTCTCTACGAGCTTCTTCGTAGCGACCGGTGGTGGAGCGGGCTGGCTTCAGGCCAACTTGTTCTGGCTCATGGGTCACCCAGAGGTATACGTAATCTTGATCCCCGCCGTTGCTGCGCTCTTTGAAATCGCAGCAGTCATGTCACGTAAGCCAGTCTTTAGCTATCGCACCGCTATTGCTGGTATGACCGGTCTTGCGGGCTTGTCGATCTTGGTTTGGGCTCACCACATGTTCACCACTGGTTGGGCTCCAACCTTGGGTGGTCCGTTTATGTTGACCACTGAGTTGATTTCGATCCCGACCGGACTGTTCTTCCTTGTATTGCTTGGCACTCTGTGGCGAGGCAACATTTGGATGAAGTTGCCAACCTTGTGGCTCTTCGGATTCGTCTTTAACTTCATCATCGCCGGTATTACTGGTATCTACCTCTCGGACATTCCGATTGACAACCAGTTGCACGGCACGATGTTCGTAACGGCTCACTTCCACTACGTCTTTGTGGGATCGGTCTTGTTCGGCGCTATTGCAGCTCTGGCCTTTTGGTTCCCGAAGGTTTCTGGTCGTTACCTGGATGAGACTCAAGGAAAGATTTCCTTCTGGCTTGTCTTCATTGGTGTCCAAGTGACCTTCCTCGCGATGTTCACTTCAGGTCTTCGTGGAATGCCACGTCGTTACTCGAGTTACTCAATGATTTTCGAACACACCAACTTTGTGACCACGATGGGTGCCTACATGATCATGGCGGGAATGCTCGTCTTGCTCGGTGCGGTAATCAGCTCGTGGCGCAAGGGAGAGCCTTCGGGCCCGAACCCCTGGCAGGCCAACTCCCTCGAATGGCTGGTTCCAACACCGCCACCACTCGAGAACTTCGATGTACTGCCCACAATCAAGGAAGACCCTTACAACTTTGGAGGTAAGCGCTAATGGCAACCAACACTTTGACGGCCCAGCACGAAGAGCACCACGACGGCGGACACCATGAGCCTCCGGCCAAGGTGTACGGCCGCCAGAAGATGGCCATGTGGCTGTTCATCGGTGGTGACATCATCACGATGAGCGCCATGCTCTTCACCTACCTCTACTTGCGTGGACTCAACACCCAGAACCACTGGATGTCGATGGTGGGACTACCCGTAGACAAGGTTCACACCTACAGCTACTACGAAAACCTGTCGGACATTCCGACTCAGCACCTGATTCACGTTGCTCCAATGTCGCCGAGTTTTAACTGGCTCGTGACTGGCGTCGTAGTGGTATCGGCTCTGATCTTCTGGGCCGCTGAGCGTAATCTGCGCAAGACTAAGAACCGTGCAGCATTTACCTGGAGTGCCGTATTGGCAACTCTGATTATTGTTGTTGCAGCGGTATTGTCGATTGTTCAGCTTCGTCACTTGCCTCAGATTTTCGTGGCAAAGAATGACTCGCACACATTGTCCTACACCGCTTACTCATCATCCATGATGGTAATTATCGGCTCGGCGTTGGTTCACTTCATCCTCTTGGCCTACTTGGGTCTCGCGATGGTGATTCGCTCCGCCCGAGGTGTCTTGACGGGTGAGAAGTGGCACCACGCCGGACTGGTTCGCCTGTTCTGGGTCTGGGTTGCTGTTTCGGGAGTTATCGTGAGCGCAATTACCACTACGGTAAACGTCCACTAAGGTTTTATCAACAGCTCCTTGCGGGTGTCGATAGACACCCGCAAGGAATTGTCGTGAAGTAGGTCCTGTGAGGCCTATACGACAGGAGAGTAATGAATCAGAATCAGCTACGCCAGGACCACACAAGTGGCCTGGCGTTTTTTGCTAGAAACGAACTCTTGAGTGGCCAAGATGTTGAACGTGCGTTGAAACGTATGGCGCACGAGATCATCGAGAAAAACGGAACCCTCGAAGACCTCGTTCTAGTCGCCCTGCAGCGCGGGGGAGCAATGTTTGGTATACGCCTCCAAGAGCTCCTGAGCGAAATTGCCGGCCTAGGTGTTCCGTTGGGCTTGTTGGATGTCTCCTTTTACCGAGATGATTTGGAGCAGCGACCCGTTCCAACCTCCGCGGAAACCACAATTCCCACCTCCTTGGAAGACAAAACTGTAATTCTGGTTGACGATGTGCTGTTTACTGGGCGAACAATACGCGCTGCCCTCAATGCGCTGTCGGATTGGGGCCGACCCCGAGTGGTCCAATTGGCAGTGATGGTTGATCGAGGACACCGCGAACTGCCAATTCGCCCCGATTTCATCGGTAAGAATTTGCCAACCTCAAGAGATGAGGCGATCTCTGCGAACCTCGACGGTGTCTGGATTGGCACGATGGTGGCGCAATGATCGATTCCATTCGGGGCAAAAACTTATTGTCCTTGGTCGAATTGACCAATGAGGCGATCGTCGAAGTCCTAGATGTCGCGGAGTCATTTGTTGAAGTCAATCAACGGTCAATCAAAAAGGTGCCAGCACTAAAGGGGCGCGTTGTGGCGTCACTATTTTTTGAAGAGTCCACCAGGACACGCCTCTCTTTTGAGACTGCCGCTAAGCGCCTCAGCGCCGATGTGCTGTCACTCGCCATTGCCTCGTCGAGTGTAAAAAAGGGCGAGAGTCTTCGAGACACGATTGCGACTGTCGATGCTCTTGGTATTGACGCAGTCATTCTTCGCCACGCCTCAAGTGGTGCGGCCGAGCAGGTGAGTCGTTACGTGCCTCACGTTCGAGTTATCAACGCTGGAGATGGTCAGCACCAGCACCCAACCCAGGGGCTCTTGGACGCCTTTACGATCCGGCAGGTCTTGGCCGGACGGCGCGGACTAAACCCAATTGAGTCAGGCTCGAGCTTATTTGAGGGTCTCAAGATTTTGATTGTTGGGGACATTCGACACTCGCGCGTGGCTCGAAGCGATATCGCGGCGTACACCAAACTTGGAGCAGAGGTAATGGTTGCGGGACCGCCGACCCTAGTTCCAAAAAGCGTTACTCAGTGGGGGGTGACCTGTGCGGAGAATTTCGAAGAGGCGC
Source organism: uncultured Actinomycetes bacterium (assembly GCA_903825035.1). GTDB lineage: Bacteria > Actinomycetota > Acidimicrobiia > Acidimicrobiales > RAAP-2 > RAAP-2. Next base: position 40,288 of record CAIJYV010000030.1, read on the forward strand.
TTCGCTGGGCGGATGTGGTGGGACTGCTTCGGTTGCAACGAGAACGAGGAACCGGGTCGTTTGTGCCTTCTCTGAGTGAGTACACCGCCACCTTTGGTCTCACCGAAGAGCGTGTGAAATTGCTCAAACCGGATGCCCTGGTGATGCACCCGGGGCCCATGAACCGTGGTGTCGAGATCGACTCCAAGGTGGCCGATGGACCGCACGCGATTATCGAACGGCAGGTCTCGAACGGAGTTCCTGTGCGTATGGCTGCGCTGTATCTGACTATGGCTGGCCTTGGAGGTTCAAAATGACGAAAATCTTGATAACCGATGGCACCTTGGTGACCAACCAGGGCCTTCAAAGTGGTGATGTGCGAATTCGAGATGGCGTCATCACCGAGGTCGGGACGGCTCTGACGCGAGAGGGTGACGAACTGGTTGTCGACGCATCAGGTCAGTGGGTGGGTCCAGGATTCGTGGACCTGCACACGCACCTCCGCGAACCAGGGGGAGAGGCGGCTGAAACGATTGCTTCGGGCGCTCGAGCAGGCATCGCCGGTGGCTACACCGCACTGGTCGCCATGCCAAATACCGAGCCCGCACTGGACACCGTAGCGCTTGTCTCATTTGTGCTGGCCGAAGGAGGCCGTTCACCAATCACGGTGGCGGTGGCGGGGGCAATCACGCAATCACGCGCTGGAGAACAGTTGGCGCCAATGGCGGAAATGGCGGCCTTAGGCGTCAGAATCTTCACTGATGACGGTGCCGGAGTGCAAAGTGCTGGCGTGATGCGACGCGCACTCTCGTATTCGAAGCCGCTCGGAGTTCGACTTGCGCAACACTGCGAAGACGCGACTCTGTCGGGCAGCGGGGTAATGAATGAGGGGCCGTTGGCTGAAAAACTTGGCCTAGCGGGTCGTTCGGAACTTGCCGAGGAAATCATGGTCCAGCGCGACATTGACCTCGTTCGCGCCACCGGCGCTTCGGTTCACTTTTTGCACCTGTCCACGAAACGAGCAATCGACTTGGTAGTGGCCGCCAAAATCGAAGGACTCGACGTAACTTGTGAGGTCACTCCTCATCACTTGACCCTGGACGAATCTTTCTGTAGTGACTACGACCCTACGTTCAAGGTCCATCCGCCACTTCGTAGCGCTCATGATGTGCTTGCGTTGCGCGAGGCACTTAGAAAGGGGTTAATCGACGCGGTGGCTACGGACCACGCGCCACACACGCCCGAATCCAAGGACCGCGCCTTTGACGAAGCACCCGCGGGTATGTTGGGCTTGGAAACGGCCGCCTCGCTCACCTACGAAGCTCTCGGCCAGGATAAGTGCGACCCCGAACTCTTTTACACCGTTCTGAGTCGAGGTCCGGCACGTGTTGCGCAACTTCGCCATATCGATCGTCCAATTGGCTTAAGCCCCCAAGGAGGTGCGCTCTCAGTTGGTGAGGCTGCGAACATTACGGTTTTCGACCCACGGGTATCGTGGGAAGCGAATGCGAATACTCTCCAGAGTCGAGCGTCGAATACGCCGTATCACGGACGTGCAATGTTTGGACGAGTTAGTTCGGTTATTTCAAAGGGAATTCTGGTCCTCCAAGAAGGGAAATTACAATGAAGAGGCCAGACGCAGCAATTGTCTTGAACGACGGATCTGTTTTTGAAGGTTACGCGGTGGGCTTTTTGCCCGATGAAGGTGTCACGACTGGTGAATTTGTCTTTAATACTGCGCTAAGTGGGTATCAAGAGGTCCTCACTGATCCGAGCTATGCGGGTCAGATAATCTCATTCACCTACCCCCACATTGGGAACTACGGAATCACTCCATTGGACGACGAAGCAGTCCGCCCTTGGGCCAAGGGCATCGTGATGCGAGAGTTGTCTGACCTGCCCTCTAATTGGCGCTCAGCCGGACCGCTGGAAGGTTTCTTGATTCAGCATCGCATTCCCGCTATCGCGGGTATTGATACTCGTCGTCTCACTCGCCATCTCCGCTCGGCCGGTGCATTGCCGGGCGCCTTTGGACATGGTTCGCTCGACACCTTGCGCGAGGCTGCCAAGGTGGCCAAGGGAACGGACCAGATGGATTATGTCAGCCTCGTCTCAACCCGCGAAGCATACGATCGCGGGACTGCCGGTCCTCGAATTGTGGCTATCGATTATGGAATTAAGACGACCATGGTTCGCCAACTAGCAGATCGTTTTCGAGTGACTGTGGTGCCCGCCCACACCAGCGCCGATGAAATTCTGTCGCTCAAGCCTGACGGCCTCTTCTTGTCCAACGGACCCGGTGACCCTGCGGCGCTCGCGCCCCAAGTCGAAACCATCGCCTCACTCGTCGAAAAATTACCAATCTTTGGTATCTGCCTGGGACACCAACTCTTGGCGACCGCCCTTGGTGGCCACACCTACAAGCTCCCATTCGGTCACCACGGGAGCAACCATCCCGTGAAGGACCTGGAAACGGGACGGATTGAAATAACGGCTCAGAATCACAACTACGCGGTCTCGAGCGATGGACTCAAGGCCGCGCACGTGAGCCACGTCAACTTGAATGATGGAGTAGTCGAAGGCATAAGCGCCCCATCTCTCAGAGCCTTCTCGGTTCAGTATCACCCTGAAGCCGGTCCTGGACCGCATGATGCTCGCTACCTATTCGACCGATTCGATCACCTGCTCGAAACCGGCACATTGGAGGCCCGCTAATGCCACGTCGTAATGACATTAAGTCGATTCTGGTCATAGGGTCCGGCCCAATTGTGATTGGGCAAGCCTGCGAATTCGACTATTCGGGTACCCAAGCGTGCCAGGTCCTTCGCGAGGAGGGTTACAAGGTCATTCTGGTTAACTCCAACCCCGCCACGATCATGACTGACCCTGGGACTGCGGACGTGACTTATGTTGAGCCACTCGACGTAGAGGTACTGATACATATCCTCGAAAAAGAGAAGCCCGACGCGGTATTACCAACACTTGGAGGGCAGACGGCTCTAAACCTCACTATGTCGCTCGTGGCCGATGGGATCTTTGATCGCTTGGGCATTGAAGTAATTGGTGCTCGGCCTGAAGCCATTTCAACGGCCGAGGATCGAGAGCTGTTTAAGAAGGCGATGGCCGACATTGGTTTGGCGGTACCTGAGTCCGATTTTGCAAAATCCGTTGACGAAGCACTAGCAATCGCCGAAAAAATTGGCTGGCCAATTATTATTCGGCCCAGCTTTATCCTCGGGGGTGCGGGAACGGGGATTGCGGACAACGCGGCTGACTTTAAACGGCTAGCCGTAGAAGGAATCGCTGCATCTCCAATTGGAGAAATCCTGGTCGAACAATCAATTGCTGGCTGGAAAGAGTATGAGCTCGAGGTCATGCGCGACCACGCGGATAACTGCGTAGTTGTCTGCAGCATCGAGAACTTTGACCCAATGGGTGTACACACCGGTGATTCGATAACGGTGGCTCCGGCCCAAACCCTGTCGGACGTGGAATACCAGGCAATGCGTGACGACGCCTTTGCCGTACTTCGACGGGTTGGTGTAGAGACAGGTGGTTCCAACGTTCAATTTGCAGTCAATCCGATAAACGGTGAGCGTCTCGTAATTGAGATGAATCCTAGAGTTTCACGTTCTTCGGCGCTGGCTTCGAAGGCGACTGGATTCCCGATCGCCAAGATTGCTGCGCGCCTGGCAGTGGGATATTCACTTGACGAGATACAAAATGACATCACCAAACTCACCCCGGCAAGCTTTGAACCGGTAATTGACTATGTGGTCACCAAGATCCCTCGGTGGGCCTTCGAGAAGCTTCCGGGTGCTAAGCCAATCCTGGGAACCAGAATGCAGTCGGTCGGTGAGGTCATGGCTATTGGCAGAAATTTCGCCGAATCACTGCAAAAGGCCATCCGCTCATTAGAACAGGGCCGACTCGGCTTTGCCCTGTCGGGGCGAGAGGAGTTCGCCGAACTTTCGCTCGAAGAGCTGTGGGAGAGGTGCGTGGTGGCAACCCCAGAACGTATGTATGCACTGCACGCAATTCTTTGGCGTGACGCGACTATCGAAGAGATAAACAAACGAACCGGAATTGATCTTTGGTTCTTGTGGCAGCTCCAGGAAATTGTCATTCGAGAGCGCGAATTGGAAGAGAAAGACCCAACCCAGTTTGGCAAACGTGAATGGCTACGGTACAAGCAGTGGGGTTTCAGTGATGAACAAATCGCCAGCCTCACCCATACTGAGACCTCGGCGGTTAAGAGCCTTCGAGAGGGGCAGGGGGTCAAAGTAACCTTCAAGACTGTTGATACCTGCGCCGCTGAATTTGAGGCCACAACTCCCTATCACTACGGAACATACGAAGATGAATCCGAAGTCCGCCCCTCATCGAAAGATCGTGTGATCATTCTTGGTTCGGGCCCCAACCGAATAGGTCAGGGCATTGAATTCGACTACTGCTGCGTACACGCCGCCATGGCAATTCGAGCTATGGGGTATGAGGCCATTATGGTCAATTGCAACCCAGAAACCGTCTCCACGGACTACTCGACCTCTGACCGGCTCTACTTTGAGCCCTTGACACCCAGTGATTTGGCTGAAGTGATTGCCGCTGAACAGGCTGCGTGCAGAGACGGGGCGAGAGTGGTCGGTTTGATTGTCTCACTAGGCGGACAAACCCCGTTAAAGCTGTCACACTCGGTCGACGCCTCGTTAATTCTTGGAACTCCAGTCGCTTCGATTGACTTAGCGGAAGACCGAGAACAGTGGTCGGCTCTGTGTACGCAGTTGGGCTTAGCGCAACCTCCGGGGTCGGTTGTTTGGAACTTGGCCGAGGCAATGGAAGTAGTGTCTCAGATCGGGTATCCAGTCCTAGTTCGCCCCAGTTATGTCTTGGGCGGTCGAGCAATGGAGATTGTCTACGACGACAGTTCACTAGAGCGGGTCATGAATAACTTGACCGACGCCCACGGAGCCCTCGCACGAGAAGGGGGCGTTGCTCAAAGTCGCCCAATTCTGATTGATTCATTCTTAGAGTCGGCGGTAGAGGTTGATGTGGATGCATTGCGCGACTCACTCGGAGAGGTGTACATCGCAGGCGTGATGGAACACGTGGAAGAAGCGGGAGTCCACTCTGGTGACTCCGCCTGCGCACTTCCCGCACAAAATCTGTCCGTGCCCGTTGTGGCAGCACTGAGGGAGGCAACTCGCAAGATTGCGGCTGGACTGCAGGTGGTTGGACTAATTAACGTTCAATTCGCCGTTCGAGACGAGGAAATCTTCGTACTCGAGGCCAACCCGAGAGCTTCGCGTACGGTTCCCTTTGTGGCCAAAGCCACTGGTGTTTCCTTGGCGCAAGCAGCAACTCGAGTGATGCTGGGTGAATCACTTTCTGATTTGCGACACGGAGGTATCTTGCCCGAGGACACTCCCATACCGCCGTACGTAAGCGTTAAGGAGGCGGTCCTGCCCTTCAACCGATTCCCAACGGTCGACACGGTTCTGGGGCCAGAGATGCGTTCCACCGGAGAGGTAATGGGAATTGGAGAGAGTTTCGGAATCGCCTTCGCGAAGGCCCAACTCGCTGCAGGAACCGGACTTCCGAAGTCGGGAAGGGTGTTCTTATCGCTCTCCGATCGTGACAAGTCTGCTGGACTCGAAGTTGCACGGTCGCTTCTTGAGCTGGGATTTGAGCTCGTTGCGACGACTGGAACTGCCGAGTTTTTACAGAAACATGATTTACAGGTCTCGCGGGTTGTGAAGAAGTACGGCGCCATAGAACCCGGTGACAGTGCGGTAGAGCTTATTTCCGATGGTTACATTCAATTGGTCATAAATACCCCGTCAGGCTCCAACGCTTACGCCGATGGAGCCGCAATTCGCCGTGCGAGCACGGTGCACGGAGTGCCCTGTCTAACGACTGTGGCGGCGGCTCAAGCCGCGGTCTTGGGCATTGGTGAGACCAAGGCGCACGGTTGGCGTGTGGCCAGCTTGCAGGAACTGCACGGTTAACAGTGTCGTTATTCACGGTAGGCACGGTAGAGCTTAACGGACCCGTTCTGACGGCTGCGGGCACTGGAGGGCTCGGTGCCGAGTTGTCCGAGTACGGAGACCTTTCGACACTTGGGGGAATTGTTGTGAAGTCCCTCGCTGCATTCGAATGGGCGGGTAATCCCGCGCCACGGGTAGCTTCATGGGGCGAATCAATGCTCAATTCAGTCGGGCTCAGCGGACCTGGTGTGGCGCGGTGGCGGAGCGAATACTTGCCAGCGCTCGAGCAGGCGAGGGCGAAGATAGTTGCTTCAATCTGGGGGAGAAGCGTGCAGGAGTTCTCCAAGGCCGCTCTCGCGCTAGCGGGCGCAAATATCTGTGCGCTCGAGGTCAATGCGAGTTGCCCAAACCTTGAGGGGCGAACTGGCATCTTCGCCCACTCCGCGTCACTCACTTCTGAGCTCGTGTCGGCAGCCAAAGCGGCTGGTTTTCCGGTGTGGATTAAGTTGAGTCCGAACACGCCAGACTTAATAGAGATTGCCGATGCCGCGCTTGGGGCTGGCGCTGATGCACTCGTACTCACCAACACCCTGCTCGGGATGGCAATTGACACACAGACACGACGACCAATTCTTGGTAACCACGTTGGGGGCGTGAGTGGGAAAGGAATCTTTCCGATCTCTCTGCGCGCTGTCTTCGAGTGCCGCGCGGCTTTCCCAGAAGCCCCAATTGTTGGCGTTGGTGGTATATCGAATGGCGATGATGCAGTCGCTATGGTTATGGCGGGTGCTGATGCGGTCCAAGTTGGAACGGCAATCTTCGAGAATCCGCGCGCACCGTGGCGGATTCAAAGGGAGATGCTGGATTGGCTCTTGAAGAATGGCACAACTATTTCTGAGTTGAAGGGTGTTGCCCATGGATGAGACCTTCGGTCAAAGGCTCGCTGAACGCGTGCGAGACCAAGGAGGGCTTTGCGTCGGGATTGATCCGAGCTCTGCCACCCTGCACGAGTGGGACCGCCCAGACACGGTCGAAGGGCTCGAGTATTTCGCTCGAGCGCTCGTCGAATTAGCCATTGAAGAAGTTGCGATGATTAAACCTCAAGTTGCCTATTTCGAACGATTCGGCTCCAAGGGGTATGCCGTGCTCGAGCTCGTACTCTCTGAGGCGCGTGATGCCGGATTGTTGACAATCGCTGACGCGAAACGCGGCGATATTGGTTCAACTAATTCTGGATACGCTCAGGCCTGGCTGGGTGAAAATTCATCCTTGCGAGCCGATGCGGTGACAGTAAGCCCATTTCTCGGGGTGGGATCTATGGCAGATTTTTTCTCGCTCGCCCAGCGCTCGAGTCGAGGAGTCTTCGTATTGGCAGCAACGTCAAATTCCGAGGGTCGAACGGTCCAGCGCGCTCACACCGACAGCGGAGAGCGAATTGAGGAACTGATTCTTCGATCAATTCGAGAATTTAACCAACGTGATGAAGGGCTGGGTTCGGTAGGTGCAGTAGTGGGTGCAACGAGGGATGACATCTCCTTTGAGTGGGAGTCAATGTCCGGCCCCTTTCTCGTTCCCGGGGTGGGTGCGCAGGGCGCGACGGTAGCGCAAGTGGCGCGTATGTTCGAGCGTTGCGCCAAGGGAACCGTAGTTGTCCCAATTTCTCGAGGCATTACTCAAGCGGGACCTTCGAAGAGTGCACTGCGAGATGCCATGAGGCGATTTGGTGACGAGGTACGCGACTCTTTTTGAAAATCTGCGCCGGAAGAGTAATCTTGCACCATGGTTCCAACTCCTCCGACCCTCACCCAAGAGCAGCGTGTGCTGGCCTCTCGGTTGGCGGTGGCGAACCGGCGCCGGCGCGCAGAAGTCAAGAAGCAGGTCAAGTCTGGTGAGCTAACCCTCGCCAACCTGTTCGCTTTGGCTGATTCCGAAGATTGCATCGCCCAGATGCGGGCGTTCGATCTCATCAGCGCTCTTCCCGCGGTTGGTGAAGTCAAGGCCGCCAAGATTATGGCGGCGGGAAATATCGCTGAGACTCGACGAATCCGGGGCTTGGGTCCTAAACAGCGTGAACTACTCTTCCGAGCTCTTGTCCGATAAACCTCTTGTCATTGTTCTCATCGGACCTGGTGGGGTAGGCAAGGGTACGATTGCTCGCAATCTCATTGGTCGTGATTCGAGACTGTGGCTTTCTCGCTCGTGGACCACACGCGAACCTCGCCCGAGCGAAAACGGAACCGAGTACTACTTCGTCTCTCGAGACACCTTCGAGGAAGGAATTGCCGAGGGCAAGTTTCTCGAGTGGGCCGAATTCAATTCCAACCTCTACGGAACCCCACATCCGAGCGTGCCCAACGAATATGACGTGGTCTTGGAGATTGAGATTCACGGGGCCATTCAAGTTGCCGAACATTACCCAGATGCGGTCATCATTCAAATCCAACCACCTGATGTGGAGACCCTCACCGAACGGCTCCGAGGTCGTGGCGACAGCGAGACTCACGTGGCCCAGCGTCTCTCGACGACACCCTGGGAGACCGAAAAAGGCAAAGAAATAGCCCACTATCAGGTAGTTAATGACGATTTGGAGAGAGCGACTTCCCAAATCATCTCTATACTGGAAGAACTTCGGTCTACCCGAAACCCCTCGAACTAAAGGACCATTGATGGCTGAGCGCCCTACTCTTGTTGACCCACCTATCGAAGCATTGCTGAAGAAGGTTGGCGACTCCAAGTTCACTCTCGTCGCCGTATCTGCTCTGCGCGCGCGTGACATCAACGATTACAACTCAAGTTTCGGTTCGAGCAAGCGTCGCCCAACTCCTCCACAAGTGAACATCCTGTCAAACAAGTCGCTTTCTATTGCGATGGAAGAACTGTACGAAGGCAAGTTGGAGTTTCACCGCCCAACCGCCGAAGAGCTCGAGGTAGAGCGCGCTCAAGCCGAGGCGGCCGCTGCGGCGCAAGCCGAACTTGGTGCCGAAGCCAGCTTGGGCTTTGCCGAGGCTGAGATCAAGGGTGACATCACCGCGTTGATCAATGACCTCGCCGACTGAAGATACTCGTAAACGTATTGTTGTAGGCGTAGGCGGAGGAATTGCCGCCTACAAAGCCATTGAGCTTGTCCGTTTGCTGAAAGAGCAAGGCTTTTTTATCTCACCGGTCCTAACCTCTGCGGCCAAAGAATTTGTGGGTGAGTTGACCTTCTCGGCCCTGGCATCAGAACCAGCCCGTAGCGAACTCTTCGCCGATAAATCAACGCCGATTCCGCACACCTATCTGGGGCAAAATGCTGACGCCATTGTCGTCGTGCCGACCACCGCGCACCTCCTTGCCCGTTTGGCAATGGGTATTGCTGATGACCTATTGAGCGCAACCATTTTGGCGACTCGGGCACCTGTCATTTTGGCTCCGGCGATGCATACCGAGATGTGGGAGCAACCATCGGTGCAGAAGAACCTTCAAATCCTCCGATCGAGGGGTTATTTGATTGTGGGACCCATTGACGGTGCCTTGGCCGGAGGAGACTCTGGAATGGGCCGTTTGGCCGACCCCGTCGAGATCGCCAGAACGGTGTTCTCGGTAGTCGAAGGATTCGAGGGGCCATTAACCGGGAGGAGACTGGTCATTAGTGCCGGTGCTACCAAAGAGCCCTTAGACCCGGTCCGTTACTTGACGAATCGTTCAAGCGGTCGTCAAGGTCATGCCTTAGCCGAGGTTGCGGCGCGTATGGGAGCCTCGGTGGCTCTGGTAACGGCGAGCCCACTTGAATTGGCGCCGGACGTGCGAGGGTCGATTCAAGTAGTGAGGGTGAACACTGCTCACGAAATGCGCGAATCAATGGATAAGTTCTTTGCCGTGGCTGACGTGGCGATCATGTCGGCCGCTGTGGCTGACTACACCTTCCAGCCAGCTGAAGAGAAACTAAAGAAGCGTGACGGTGCGCCAAACCCCCAATGGGAAGAGACCGCAGACATTGTGACTGGTCTCGTGGCAAATAGAAAGACCGGCCAACTTGTTGTGGGCTTTGCTGCGGAGACCACGGACGTTCTGGAGAATGCGAAGGCCAAGCTCGCGGCGAAGGGGCTGGACTTGCTCGTAGTGAATGACGTGAGCGACCTGAGCATTGGATTCGATGGGGTAGAGAATGCGGTGACAATCTTGTCGTCCTCCGAGCCCGCCCAATCGGTCGCCAAGGCCGATAAAGACTCCATTGCTCTAGAGGTCTTGACTAGGGTTAATTTATTGTTATTGAAGGAGAACCAATGACTGAGCGCACGCTCTTTACCTCGGAATCGGTCACCGAAGGCCACCCAGACAAGATTGCCGATCAGGTTTCGGATGCTGTCTTGGACGCAATTCTTGCCGCTGACCCCAAGGCCCGTGTTGCTTGTGAGACTCTCCTCACTACTGGTCTGTGCGTAGTTGCCGGCGAAGTCACGACGACTGCATGGGTTGACGTAAACGAAATTGCCCGTAAAACGATTCTCGATATTGGTTATGACAGCGGCGAAAAGGGATTTGACGGCAAGAACTGTGCCGTACTGGTTTCGTTTGATAACCAGAGTGTTGACATCGCTGGTGGCGTCGACGAAGCCCTCGAAAAGCGCAGCGGCAATGCCGGGGAAGATGAGCTGAACGCACTCGGCGCTGGTGACCAGGGAATGATGTTTGGCTATGCGTGCAATGACAATGACGACTACATGCCAACTCCCATTTGGTTGGCCCACCGTCTCAGTGAGCGCTTGAGTCAGGTTCGCCGAACGGGACTCTTGCCCTATTTGCGCCCTGACGGCAAGACGCAAGTGACGATTGCCTATGAGGATGGTCGCCCCGTAGCGGTCGATACCGTGTTGATTTCTACCCAACACGAGGAGAGCGCCACTCAAGCCCAGATTGAAAAGGACTTGATCGAACACGTTATTCGCCCAATGCTGCCTTCGAATTTGGACTCGAGCTCAACTCGCTTCATTGTCAACCCCTCGGGAAAATTCGTCCTCGGCGGCCCTCACGCGGACACCGGTCTAACCGGGCGCAAAATTATCGTAGACACCTATGGCGGAATGGCTCGTCACGGTGGAGGCGCATTTTCCGGCAAGGACCCTTCGAAGGTAGACCGTTCGGCGGCCTACGCCGCACGATGGGTAGCCAAGCACGTAGTAGCTGCGGGTGCGGCGGACCGTTGTGAGGTACAGGTTGCTTACGCCATTGGTATGGCCCAGCCAGTTTCTGTCTTGGTAGAGACTTTCGGTACCGAAAAGGTCCCTCACGAGAAGATCTCGGCGGCTATTACGAAATTATTTGATTTACGTCCAGCGGCAATTATTCGAGATCTCGACCTGTTGCGTCCTATCTATCAGAACACGGCTGCCTACGGTCACTTCGGTCGAAGCGACGCGGGATTCACATGGGAGCAGACTCCCCGAGTGGAGTTGTTGCGTCAGGAGCTGTCGCTATAACCAGTAACCCTCGCGCAGTTCGCGTCGTTACTGAAGTCGCGGCTGTTGAGAAAGCATTTGATTATGCCGTCACCGAGGCCACTGAGATGGTGGGAATTGGTGATCGAGTTCGAATTAATTTTCACAATCGATCGGTGCGTGGGTGGGTCGTCGATGAGGGTGACTTCACGCCCGAATTGAAGCCCCTCGCTAAGTGGCAAGGATTTGGGCCTCCGAGCACAATGCTCCCGTTGCTCCACTGGGCTTCACGTCGATGGAGCGCCCCGTTGGCGAGATTCTTGCTCGCCGCGTCGCCGACCAAGCAATACAAGTCTTTACCAGCCTCGAGAATTGATTCGACGCCGTCTCTCGAAATTGAAGAACACGCGTTGATTGTCGAGCCCGGACTCCACTTGATTGGACCTTGCACCGATCCACTAGCTCTAATCCTTGGCGCCCATTGGCAGACTCGGAACAGTGATGGTTCTCTGTTGGTCCTAGTGCCAACAGAAGCCTGGGCGATACGGCTTCGAGGGCGACTAGAGCAACGCGGCCTTAACGTGGCCTGTGGGGACGGCGAGTGGGATCGAATGCGAGCTGGTTGGCCGGTGATTGTTGGTGCCCGCGGAACCGCCTTTGCACCAGCCCCAAAGATTCGTGGTGCCGTAATCGTGGATTGCGATGATGAAGCGTTCCGGTCTGAATCATCACCCACGTGGGATGCACTATCGGTACTTGAGAAACGGTGTGAACTCGACGGGGCGCCTTTGTGGGCGACATCTCTTGTTCCCGTCGCATCAACCTTGGGTATGAATGGGCAATCTCGACCCAAGTCCACACCGGCAACTTGGCCGGAGGTGGTTGTGGCCGATCGGCGAGATGGCGACCCTCACGAAGGGGTGTTGTCGGCTCTGGCGCTTGAAGCGGCCGATAGAGCTCTCGAAGGTACAGAACCGGTGGCACTCTGCGTGGTCCTCCAACGCCTTGGTGCAGGACGGTTATTGGCGTGTCGCAACTGTGGTGAACTCGCTCGCTGCTCAGTTTGTGGGGGAGCGGAAGTTGAGGTCGACGGAAAACTGAGTTGTGGCGAAAGACACGAAGAGCGAGAGAATTTCTGCAGAAACTGTGGCGCGACCAATCTACGAGCGGTTCGTTCGGGGGTGACCACTCTGGCCCGCGATGTAGCGGCCCAGTTGCGTCAAGAGGTCTCTGAAGTCACTGCGGCAACTGATGCTGCCACTTCTTTGAAGCGAGTCGTAGTTGGAACGGAGGCGATCTGGCAACGTGTTCGAAGGGCCTCGTTGGTCATATTTGTTGACTTTGACCAATACCTTCTCGCGCCTCGAGAAAACTCACGGATCGCAGCGCTGACCGCGATTGCGAAGGCGGGACGGCTTGTTGGTTCGCGAGTTGATGGTCGCGGTTCGGTATTGGTGCAAACCCGACGTGGTGAAGACCTGGTACTTTCGGCGGCCAACCGAGGTGAGCTGGCAGAGATCGTGGATGATGAAGTGGAAACTGCTGAATTACTTGGGCTGCCGCCCTACGGGTGGCGTTGCGAAGTGAGTGGGGAAAACTCGAAAAAGTACATCGATTCGCTGGGCGTGGAAGAGGTTCGAATTCGCGAAACCAATACCGGCTTCATTGTCACCGCCTCCGACCTCGAAACCCTATCGAGTGCGCTGTCAACTGCGAAACACCCGGGAGGACGGCTGCGCATCGCTCGCAATTAGCCCCGCTTTGCCATCGGCAAGGTAACGTTGTTGTATGAGCACAATGCCAATTCGCACTTACCCGGACCCGGTCCTGGCACAGCCGACTATTGAAATAGATAATATTGACGGGAAGATCGCCCAGCTCGCCCAAGTGATGTTGGAAACGATGTACCAAGCTCCTGGTGTTGGACTGGCCGCTAATCAGGTTGGTATCCAAAAGAAGATCTTCGTTTACGACAAGGGGGACGGCCCCAATGTCGTTATTAATCCAGTGATTGTTGAGACCTCTGGCACCTGGACCTACGAAGAGGGGTGTCTGTCAGTGCCCGATTTGCACTGGAATATCGTCCGACCCAACAAGGTCCATCTCCAAGGCTTAGACCTTGATGGCAACACCTTGGACGTCGAGGTCGACGAATACCACGGACGAATTTTCCAGCACGAAACAGACCATTTGAATGGAATATTGCTGATTGAGCGTCTCAGTGAGGAGCAAAAGCAATCCACCAAAAAAGAACTTCAGCGAATGCGGTTGTCACCGCCGGCGAATTCTCACGATGGGTTGCATCTTCTCTTCGGTGACGAGTGAGAATAATCTTCTTAGGCACTCCCGAGCCGGCTGGACGAATTCTTGACTCTATTGTCGCAGCAGGGCACGAAGTACTGCTAGTTATTACCCGACCTGACGCCAAGCGAGGTCGCGGCGGAACCCTGAGCCCATCGCCGGTGAAAGAGGCGGCACTTCGATTGGGTATACCGGTGTCACACGAACTTGCCGATCTCGATCATGTCAATGCAGAACTAGGCGTGGTGGTTGCCTATGGAGCAATCATTCCGGCAGTCCGTCTGGAAAAACTTCCAATGTTGAACGTGCACTTTTCGCTATTACCACGGTGGCGGGGTGCGGCCCCAGTCGAGCGCTGCATCTTGGCGGGCGATGAGGAGACGGGAGTGGATGTGATGACCCTCGAGCCCACCCTTGATACCGGACCCATACACCTGGAGTTAGTGACCAAAGTAGCGGACAAGTCCGCCGCAGCCTTGCTCGAAGAGCTGACTGACCTCGGTGCGCAGGCAATTGTCAAAGTCTTGAATGATCCTCAGTTGCGGGCAGTCTCTACTCCCCAAAGTGGCGAAGCCACCTACGCCGCAAAGCTCACAGCAGCCGACTTCATAATCAGCCCTTCACTATCTACAGAACACGCTCTTCGAGTGGTCCGTCTGGGGCGCACAAGGATTGAAACCTCCAAGGGAAGCCTGCGAATCGTTTTGGCAAGAGCTTCTGAACTCTTCGTGGCTCCGGGGCAAATAAGACTCTTAGAGGGCGCTGTCTTGTTGGGCTGTGCGGACGGTGCCCTCGAGTTGCTTGAGGTACTCCCATCGGGTTCTCGAATCATGACCGGTTCGGCGTGGTGGGCGGGAGTTCGCGATGAGGCTCTCGATTGGTCCTCAGTTCAACTTGCTGGCGAATAGGCTCTAAGCATGTCCGCAACAGAATTTGGCGCATTGCGCATTGCACCCTCAATCCTTTCCGCAGACTTCGGTTATTTAGGCGCAGCTATTGGCATGATTAGTGATCAGATTGAATGGCTGCACGTAGATGTCATGGATGGGCATTTTGTCCCAAACATCACAATCGGACCACCAGTGGTTAAATCGCTTCGCAAACACTCCGATTTGTTTTTTGATTGTCACTTAATGATTAGCGAACCATGGAAGTACCTAGAAGACTTCAAGAAAGCTGGAGCCGACAGTTGCACCTTCCACGTCGAGGTCGGGCAAACCGAGGAAACCATCAAGCTGGCTCGTGAGCTCGGACTGCGAGTGGGCCTTTCGCTAAATCCCGACAAACCCTTCGAGTTAGTCGAGCCTTACCTAGATCAAGTCGACGTTTTGCTAGTGATGTCAGTGTTTCCAGGTTTTGGGGGCCAGAGTTTCATCCCCGGAGTCCTCGACACTGTTCGTAAGGCTCGAGTAGCTGTTGAGTCGAAGAAGCTACAGATGGATATTGAGATCGATGGCGGTATCGACTTAAATACTCTGCCGTTGGCCTTGGAGGCCGGGGCCAATGTTTTGGTAGCGGGAAACGCTATCTTTGGGCAGGATGACCCAGCAGCCGCACTCCGCGCCTTGCAGGATTCTTTGGTGGTCTAAGGGTGGAATCGCGCATCACGGGCGGCGTTGTTTCCTTTGATGAATTCAGAGGCGATGGGGTGGTGACCACTGAGCTCGGCGAATCACTCTACTTCCACTGTGTCAGCATCGCTGATGGAACGCGCGTGATCCCTATTGGAACTTTCGTGAGCGGAATTCGAGTCGTCGGGAGACTGGGCCAAGACGAAATCGCTGACTTGCGACAGTCTTAGCTATTGGCAGCACTGGCTCGAACGAAAGCCTGCTGCAGTTCGGAAAGTGCGCTCTTGTAAATGTCGCTGTGCTCTCCAAGTCGATCTGCACCGGTACTGATCACGGCGCTGGCCACATCGATAACGAGTTGAGCGTCAGCTAATCGGGCGGGGGACTCGCCAAGGTACATGGCGGCAATTTGGAACAGGACGAAGAGTTGATTAGCGAGAATGTCGGTGACTGGCGTCGTGCGCAAGTAGTCAATCTCTGATTCGAAATCTCCTGGAGTAGGTTCGCTCATGGCTTCTAGGGTAGTTCCTAGTGGTCGCCGCTACCCTCTCCACTACCTTCGCCGGCACCTTCGCCACTGCCGCTGAATGGACCACCATTGTCTTCGGAAGGGGGCCTATTTGGGACGGTGGTGGTCGTAGGTGTCTGGGTGGGCAAAGTGGTGGGTGTATTAGTTTTCGCTCCGTCCTCGTTTTTTGTTGCCACTCCAGTAGGGGTTTGAACAACTGGAGACGATGAAGCGGAGTTAGCCGGCGCCACTGTCGTGTTAGTGGTTTGGGGTGTCGTCGTAGTGCTCGGAGTGCTCAGCATTGCTGAGGCACCCACAAAGACAAGCGCTGAGACAGCTAGGCCGCCGGCAACCGCGACAACGGCATTCACTGCTGAAGATCCATAACGCTTACCTTGACGGCTCCCGCGTCGCGGTGACCGTGGAGCTTCGTATTCTGGGACTGGGGCATCGAACATGTTTCAAATATAAGCCTGAACCCTGTGAATTACTCGAAAACTATGTAAATGGACTATAAGAATTAAAGGGGATTTCTCCCATATTTCGGGGCTCTGATAAGGTATTGGAGCAGTTCACAGCAAGTGAGTGTGGTTTTGCCACCTCCACCTGGCCATCATGATGCGTCCAGGTTCAGGGTATTTTCGCCTCCCTTGCCGTGGCGACGCCAATTTGGCGTCGTAGAGAGCAAGGAGTAGTCGTATCGCAACAGTGCCCGGAGACCACCGCGTTAATGAACGCATTCGAGACGGACAGATTCGTCTGATTGACCACGAAGGAAATCAGAAGGGACTGACCACCGTTCGAGAAGCATTAGCGATGGCTCGTGACCTCGATCTGGACCTCGTCGAAATTGCCCCCACGGCTGCACCACCGGTGTGCCGAATCATGGATTACGGCAAGTTCAAGTTCGACGAAGCGCAGAAGGCGAAAGAATCTCGCCGCAAAACCCAAAATGTTGGCGTCAAGGAAATGAAGTACCGTCCCAAAATTGGTGATGGAGACTTCGCGACCAAGACTCGACAGGTTGAAAAGTTTCTGGGTGAAGGTCACAAGGTCAAAGTGACGATTATGTTCCGTGGCCGAGAAGCCGCTCACCCTGAACTCGGAAAGAAGATTCTCGATCGAATCGTGGAAAAACTCGAAGAGGTCGCCAAGGTCGAATCTGCTCCAAAGCTTGACGGAAGAAACATGATCATGGTCCTCGGTCCAGATAAGAAGACCAAGGTCAAGGTGGTTGAAACTCCGGAGAATCAAGGCAACCGCGTTGATTCTCCAGTCGTTGAAACACCCGTAGCCGAGGCACCCGTCGCAACGCCTACACCAACAGAAGAATCGCCAAAGGAGAATTAAATGTCAAAAACCAAGATGAAGACTGACAGTGGTGCGAAAAAGCGCATCAAGATCACCGGAACCGGACGGCTTCGTCGTCGTAAGGCGTTCCGTGGTCACATCATGGAGAAGAAGTCGAGCGTTCGCACCCGCCGTTTGGGTCGCGAATCAGACATCGCTCCCGGTATCGAAAAGAACATCAAGCGGATGCTCGGACTCTAGAGAAATAGGAAGGACTTGAAATGGCAAGAGTAAAAAGAGGCGTTAACGCCAAGAAGCACCACAAGGCAGTTCTCGAACAGGCCAAGGGATACTACGGTGACCGGAGTCGTACCTTCCGTGCTGCGAACCAAGCGGTTCAGCACGCTGGTGTCTACGCGTTCCGCGACCGTCGTGCCCGTAAGGGTGACATGCGTCGTCTCTGGATTCAGCGCATCAATGCTGGTGTCCGTGAGCACGGCCTGAGCTACAGCCGCTTCATTGACGGTTTGAACAAGGCTGGCATTGAAGTAGACCGCCGTATGTTGGCTGACCTTGCGGTGACCGACTCGCAGGCCTTCGGCGCGATTGTCGCCCAGGCCTCGGCGGCACTAGCTAAGTAGGTTTTCTTGATTGAGTCGCTGGGGTCGGCGCACCAAAGCGTGCGCCGGCTCCGGAGACTTATTCAAAAACGCTCCGACCGATGGAGCGACGGTGTTTTTGTTATCGAAGGGCCCGACTTAGTCGCCGCGGCATTAGAGACCGGTGCGGCGGTCGAAGCGATTTACATCGACGAAGCAGCGCTTGATATTGATGAAATCAAATCGCTCTGCATTAGAGGAGCGAATGCCGGAGTTCGCATTTTCTCCCTCGCCAACGGAGTTTTAGAAAAAGTCTCCGACGCAATGTCGCCACAGCCGATAATGGCGTCAGTACGTATGAACCCGGTGGCGCTCTCGGAGTTGTCTAAGCCAGAATTTGTCTTGGTTCTCCACGACATTCGAGACCCTGGCAACGCGGGTACCTTAATTCGATCGGCCGACGCCTCGGGGGCGAGCGCCGTAATTTTGACTGGGCAGAGTGTTGATCCCTACAACCCCAAGACGCTTCGCGCCACTGCGGGGTCAGTATTTCGAGTGCCCATTGTCCTCGCTGCGCTTGATGAAACCGTGACCACACTCAAGGGTTTGGGAGTCACCGTTCTGGCGACGGTGGTGAAAGGTGGAATTGATTCGCGGACCGTTAATTTCCGCGCACCCACCGCAGTGGTCCTCGGCAATGAGTCCAAGGGCTTAACATCGCCCGAGGTGGACTTGTGTTCAGGCTCAATCTCCATCCCGATGGCGGGTGGAGCCGAGTCGCTGAATGCAGGCATTGCGGGTTCCCTGCTGGCCTTTGCCGCCTTTTACCAGCGCCTCGACACAAATACCCGAGGCTGACCCTCTAGCCTTATAGGAACATGTCTGATTCTTCTCCTCTAGCCAATCTCGATTCGCAGCGCGACGAACTCATTCGCCAAATCAATGAAATTTCTGATTTCGCGGTATTGCGTGAGCAAGAGCCTCTTCTGGTGGGCAAGCGTTCACTCCTCACAACCTTGCAACGTACGCTGGGCCAAATCGCTGAAAACGAGCGCAAAGAGGCCGGCGCACTTCTACAAGGTGCGCGCCGGTTAGTTGAAGATCGATTTAATGAGCGCTTCGCAGAACTCGAGATGGTCGAACGAGCAGCCAAGCTCGAAGCGGACCGCTTGGACCTTGGCGACGTAGTGGTAAGTGCCGTCAGGGTTCCGGTGACCGTTGGTCATCCCAATCTTGTTGCCTCCACCCAGCGTGAACTTGAAGATGTCTTTGTCGGTATGGGTTTTTCTGTTGCTGATGGCCCTGAAGTCGAAAGTGACTGGTACAACTTCGAGGCGCTAAATATTCCACCGGCCCACCCGGCTCGTGGCATGTGGGATACCTTCTACGTTGACCTTGGAGAACCCGAGACTGTTGTCTTGCGCACCCACACCTCGCCAACCCAGATTCACCTAATGGAGGCCGCTGTTAAGTTGGGGGACCCAAGGGTTCACGCAGTCATGCCCGGGCGTTGCTTCCGACGAGACACTCCCGACGCTCGTCACCTGGCGGCCTTTCATCAAATCGAGGGGCTCGTAGTTGACCGGGGAATTACCTTCGCCGACCTCGCGGGTGTTATCGAAACCTTCACGCGAGCCTATTTCGGGCCAACAATTAGCTCGAGATTGCGCCCCGCGTTCTTTCCCTTTACTGAGCCTTCGGCGGAGTTCGAAATTACCTGCACCATTTGTCAAGGTGATGGTTGCCGCACCTGTTCGCAGACCGGTTGGATTGAGCTTGGCGGTTGCGGCATGCTCGACCCGGCCGTTCTTGAAGCAGTTGGAATTGATGGGTCTGAATGGAGTGGTTTTGCCTTTGGCTTCGGCATTGACCGCTGTGCCCAGATGCGCCACCAGATAGCCGATATGCGTGCGCTCATTGAAAATGATGCTCGATTCCTAAGGCAGTTCTCATGAAGATTCCACTGAGTTGGCTACGAGATTTCATTGATATCTCAGAATCCCCCGAACAGCTTCGTGAGGTCTTTGATGACCTTGGGCTGGTCGTTGAAGGCGTCGAATACACCGGACAAGATATTGACGCAGTCCTAGTGGCCAAGGTCCTCGAAATTCACCCAATTGAGGGTGCTGATCGTATTCGTCGTGTCGTCATCGAAGCGGGCGAGGGCCCTCTCGAAATTGTCTGCGGGGCGATGAACTTCGTCGAGGGAAACCACGTTCCGTTCGCTCCAGTCGGCGCGGTGCTTCCGGGTGACTTCGCAATTGCGAAACGGGTAATGAAGGGCATCACCTCTAACGGGATGCTCTGTTCGGCCCGCGAACTACGACTCAACGAGGATCACGGCGGCCTCTATGTTCTCGACGAGTTAATCACCCCCGTCATCGGCCAGCCTCTCGTCGAAGCGCTCGGAATTACCCCCGACGTGATCTTTGACATTTCGGTTGAAGGAAATCGACCTGATGCGTGGTCAGTGGAGGGCGTGGCTCGAGACCTGGCCGCTCGGTTGGGCCGTCCAATCAAGTCTCCAGTTTTGGCAACGACGAACGGACCTTCGACCGGTGAAGTTGCTCGGGCGTCGATTACTGCTCCCAATGAATGTGGTCGCTTAACGGTATCGATTATTGAAAACATCGTGGTGAAGCCAAGCCCGACGTGGATTCAACAGCGTCTCAGTGGAGCGGGCATGCGTCCGATTTCCAACGTGGTTGATGCCTCAAATTATGTGATGCTTGAGCTCGGACAGCCCAATCACCCCTACGACGCCAGCAAAGTTGCAGGCAAGACTCTTGGTGTGCGTCACGCGGTACCGGGCGAATCGATCAAGACTCTCGACGGCGTGGTGAGAGAACTTGCAAGGCCAGGACGCGGATTAGGCGACAGTGGCGTAGACGTTGTCATCGTTGATGGGGACGACACCATTCTGGGTCTGGCTGGAGTCATGGGAGGCGACGACTCCGGAGTCTCTGACTCCACGACAGAGGTCCTGTTTGAGGCGGCATTCTTTGATCCAATGACGATTGCGCGCTCCTCTAAGAGGCATGGTCTGCGCTCAGAGGCTTCCGCCCGATTCGAACGCGGCGTTGACCCTGAGCTGGCTCTTCGAGCGACCGCACGATTCGTTGAAATACTGAAGCAAAGCTGCCCCGAGATTATTTGGCGCAGTGAGCCGATCGACGTTCGGGGGCAATTGCCGCGGGTTCCAGAAATTTCACTTTCTGCTTTCGATATCGAGCGTTCGCTTGGCGTAAGCATCCCACTCGATGAGGCGACCCGACTCTTAACGGCGATTCAGTTCTCGGTGAAACTTGACGGCGAAGGTCTCCTCGTGAGCCCAGCGACCGCTCGTCTTGATGTACGCGAGGGCGCTGCCGGTCGAGCCGACGTGATCGAAGAGATCGCCCGCCTCTACAGCTATCAACGCCTCCCTCGTCGAGTTCCGACTTGGGCCGAACCGGGTGGACTCTCAAAAACCCAGCGACTTCGACGACAATTGCGCGACGTAGTCGTCGACTTTGGCGCCGCCGAAGCGTGGACCCCAACGTTGGGTTCCGACGCTGATTTTGAGCTCTTGGATAGCGGCGAACGGGTTCGTATTACCAACCCCTTGGCGAGCGAGGAGTCGGTGCTGCGCAACACGCTGGTAACTGGATTGGCTCGCGCGTGGGCTAGAAACGTTGAGCGCGGTACGGGGGATCTCATTTTGAGCGAACTTGGCAATGTCTTCATTCACCCCAAGGTGGCCAAAGCACCTCGCGCCACCAAGGGTGGAGTTGCGGGATCGGTGACCCTGGAGTTGCCCGAAGAGCGCGAGCGCTTGGCGGTTCTCTTGGGTCGAGAAGAGGATGACGCACGAACGGCGGTTGCATTCGCGGTTGGGATCTTCAATCGACTTGGCGTAGCAAATGTTGTTCTGCGGACTCCCGAACAAACGCCAAATGGCTTTCACCCGACGCGTGTGGCCGAGGCTATTGATCGCCAATCGGGATCCGTGTTGGGATTTGTAGGAGAGGTGAGTCCGATGTTGCTGGCCGCTCTCGAAGCTCCTGAGGGACGCCGAGTCGGTTATGTTGACCTTGACTTTGAGGCGCTCGCTGATGAATCGCGTGCTACTCGGCAAGCTACTGAGGCAAAGATTCCCTCGAAGTTTCCATCGGCACTACTTGACTTGGCCTTTGTGGCCCCCGATTCGGTTCACGCTGACGACATCCGTTCGGCGCTTCAACTCGCCTCCGATGAAGTAGAAGCGGTCTCTCTCTTCGACGTGTACCGTGGAACCTCGCTCGGCGAAGGGGTCCGCTCTTTGGCTTACTCGGTTCGTCTCACTCCGCGTGACTCCACTTTTAGCGATACTCAAATTGCGAAGATTCGGGAATTGTTAGTTGATTCGGCGCGTCATTTGGGCGCCGAATTGCGCGCCCAGTGAGACTCAACGTCGAGTTTGTTTCGCCCCACGAGGGTGGGCGACGATTTACGGAGGATTTTCGTGTTCGGCTCGCTGATACCTATGCCGACGGAACTCTCCGCCTCGATGCGGCTGCTCGGTTCTTGCAAGATATCGCTACGGACGATTGGGATGACACCAAAATTGGTGATGAAGATACTTGGGTGGTTCGCCGAACGGCGATGCGGGTCGCGGATGGAGGCTCATGGCCTCGCTACAAAGATCACCTGACGCTCGAGACATGGTGTGGTGGGTACGGTGCAGCCTGGGCGGAACGCCGCACGAATTTTTATTTTGAGGGGCAGTTGCAGATTGAAGCAATCTCCCTGTGGGTGCCAATCGACTCGAGGGGGGTGCCACAACGGCTCCGCCAGTCTTTTTTCGATGTCTTTGGAGAAGCGTTGAATGGGAGAAAGATCTCGGGCAAGGTACCAACACCACAGCTGGTTCCTGGTTCGACGCGTCAGCCTTGGCCACTGCGTCATGCCGATTTAGACATTGTTGGACACGTGAATAACGCCGCAATTTGGCAAGCAATTACTGAGGTCGTTGATGGTCCAGTTAGCGAGGTTGCGGTCATGCACCATGGCCCGGTCGAAGCGGGTCACATTGTCGAGCTCGCCCATACTCCAGGGCACGTGTGGCTGATTGTCGACGGCGAACCGCGCGTCAGCTGCCTGTACTTCGCTTAAGCCTGGGCTGCTGGCGGTTTCTTGGCGCTGGTTGCAAAGTACGAACCGATTAGCACTAGGGGGAACCCAATAGCGATGCCGGTGGTGAGTGGCTCGTTTAAGAACAGAATACCCAACGCCACGGCGATGGCGGTGTTGGTGTAGGTGACGACGGTCGCGCGCGCCGCACCAATTTCCTTGATCAACTCGAAGAAGACCAAGAATGCTCCGACGGTACAGGCGACTGATAGAGCAACGAGTGCGAGCACCGTCTTGGTGGAGACCGCGTGCGGCCAATGAGTGGCGGCGTAAGGGAGCCAAACGAGTCCGATGACACCAGTTGCGCCGGCAACGATTGCGATGCCGGCAACCTCTCGGACTTTAGTGGCCAAAATCACCGGTCCGATGGCGTAACCCAAGCAAATGAAGAACATCAAGCCAACCCATTTGAACTCGCCACCGCGAATGTCGAGTCCGACAAGACTAATAATTCCGACTGCGCCAATGAACAAACCGAACCAACGTGTCGAGGTCATGTGCTCTTGCACGTTACGAACCTTAGAGATGGTAAGAGAAAATAATGGAACAGTTGCAATCATCAAACTGGTTAGTGAGCTGGTGACGTGCTTTTCAACCGTACCCATTAGGTACCAAGGAATACCAAATTCGATTGCCCCGAAGAGAAAGATCCACTTGAAGTTCTTGACCATCGAGGAGAACTCCTTGCGATGAAGCACCAACGGCATGAGTAGCAAGGAGGCGGGGAGTGTTCTGGCGACCACCAAGACGCCTGGATCAATCTGACGGACCGCCACTCGAATCAAGAGATAGGGAATTCCCCACAGAAGGGACAGTGCGGCAAACAGCCAAAAGCCACGTCGGGTCATGGAGACAGCATAACCGAGAAAGAAAAACTTGCATAATTAGCCTATTTTGTGAGTAAAATTGCATTTATGAAGATCGTCATTTTTGGAGCCAGTGGATACGCCGGGGCGGAGGTTCTTCGACTTGCTGGCTCGCACCCTGAACTCGAGGTGGTGGCGGTGGTGGCGGAGTCGAACGCGGGAAAGCTGGTCTCGGAGCACCAGCCAGCACTGGCGGCCCTTTATCCAGACCTTCGATTCGTCGATACCCAGACCGCACTCCAACTCGAATTCTCAGTGGCTTTCCTTGCGTTGCCCCACGGTCACTCCCAGCAATTGGTGAAGGGCTTGGTTGAGCGCGGCGTCCAGTGCGTCGATCTCGGGGCAGATTTCCGGCTCAAGGACGCCTCTGTTTTCGAACGGTGGTACGGATCAGCGCACGAGGCGAGTGATTTGTTAGGGCTGTCGGTATATGGCCTGGTTGAACGCCATCGCTCCGAATTGTTCGGGGCGAAGCTCATCGCTTCGCCTGGGTGTTACCCAACTGCAACATCGTTAGCGGTAGGTCCATTCACCGACGCGGGGTGGATTTCAAAATCAGGCCTGATAGTGAATGCGCTGTCTGGTACATCTGGAGCGGGTAGGGCGACTCAAGACCGACTGCACCATTCGAGACTTGCAAGCAATGCGGAGGCGTACGGCCTCAGCACACATCGCCACACCCCAGAAATGGAGCAGGAGCTGGGAATCGAACTACTCTTCACCCCACACTTGGTGCCAGTTGCGCGAGGAATGCTCGTGACCGCGTACGGCTCGCTCCGTGAGGACCAAAGAAGCACGGCTGAGGCACTGGATCTGCTTCGCCACGTCTACTCTGACGATCCTTTCGTGATTGTCACGGACGAGCCACCATCGCTGAAGGATCCCGTAGGTTCAAATTTGTGCTTTGTGAGTGCTCGAGTAGATGAGCGCACGAAGACGCTCATCATGATGAGCTCGCTCGACAACCTCATCAAGGGAGCCGCTGGCCAAGCGATTCAAGCTTGGAATGTCTCCCTTGGCCATTCGGAATCGCTGGGTCTCCCCCTAAGTGGAGTGACGCCTTGAGGTACGTAGTCAAAATCGGCGGGCACAGTTTGGATGATTTAACCTCGGACGCTCCGGTGCTGAACGGCTTGTGCACTGAGATTAAGCACCTGCTGGACGTTGGCCATGAAATCGTCTTGGTTCACGGGGGAGGCCCGCAAATTGACCAATTGCTAGCTCTTTCGGGAATTGGTTCAGAGTTTGCTGAGGGCCTGCGAGTGACGACGGCAGCAACAATTTCAACGATCCAAATGGCACTGTCGGCAGTGAACTCCGCTATTACTATGCGCCTGAATGCAATAGGGGTGAAGGCCGTAGGGTTGCGAGGATTCGACGGAAACCAAGTCGTCGGCACGGCGATTGGCGAGCCCTGGGGTCAGGTGGCGACCAGGGTAGAGGTTGACCCCACCCTCATTCTCGCTTTGTGGGACAACGGTTTTATCCCGATAATGAGCCCCGTTGTGAGTGACGGCCAAGGGGATCTACTCAACTGCAATGCTGATGCGTTCGCGGGAGCCCTGTGCCAGGCACTCGACGCATCAGCTCTGTTTCTGTTGAGCGACATCGACCAAGTTCGCGCGAATGCTGACGATCCAGCCTCCGGACTGCCCAAAGTTAGTTTTGCCGAGCTTGAAGCGATGATCGCTGACGGCCGAGTTTCCGGCGGAATGGTTCCCAAAGCCAGAGCGGCTATCGCGGCGGGCATGCACGGGGCCAGGCGCGTAATCATTGCGAATGCGGCGACGCCAGAAGTATTGACTCGGGCACTCACCTACGAGGTCCCCACAACGGAGGTTATTTCATGAAGCACTTATTGACAATCGCGGAGCTCGACCAAGCTGATTTAGAGGATATTTACAGTCTGGCCGTAGCCCCAATTGACGATGAATTGCTACGCGGGCAGGGGGTAGCCCTGGTGTTTGAGCGACCCAGCTTGCGAACGCGCGCAAGCTCTTCCAGTGCAGTGCATGAGCTTGGCGGGTACGTGACCTTCTTTGGCGACGAAGAGATTGGCCTCGACACTCGAGAATCCGCCGAGGACGTTGCTCGGACCTTAGAACAAATGTTCTCAATCGCAGCGATGCGATTAAAAAGCCACTCCTGCTTCGCGCGCATGGATGCGGCGACTGGCGGAAGAATGTCTCTCATTAATTTGCTCAGCGAAGTGTCGCACCCAACTCAAGCTATTGCCGATGTCTTGACCATTGCGGAAAAGTTTTCCAAGGGAAATGTGAACGACCTGCGCGGCCTCGAAGTCGCCTACGTGGGAGATGCCACGAACGTCACGCGCTCACTAGCGGTTGCACTCCTTCGTTTGGGCGTAAACGTCAGAGTCGGGGCGCCGAACGGGTACCAACTCCAACCCGGGGGACTCGAGAATCCTGCAGCATTCAGTACCGGAGAATACGGCAAATTGACCCTCACCAGTTCAGCAACCGAAGCGGTGTCGGGGGCCAACGTCGTTTATACCGATGCGTGGATTTCGATGGGCGCCGAGGCGCAAGCCAAGGAGCGTCGTAAGAAATTGAAGTCATTTCGCGTTACGGAGGAATTGATGAGCCAGGCCGATAAGCATGCGATATTCATGCATTGCTTGCCCGCCCACCGTGGAGACGAAGTTGTCGATGAGGTGCTGGATGCTGAGTATTCCAAAGTCTGGACTGAAGTTAAGCACCGGCGCAGCGCCATGATTGGCGCCCTGCGTTGGTTAAAAGGAGAAACACTATGACCAAGACGCAGCGACAGGCCAAGATCACTGAGCTTTTAGACAAGTTGGTCATCTCTACGGCCGCCCAGCTGGTGACACTTCTCCAGGCAGAGGGTTGGGCCGTAACTCAAGCTACGGTGACGCGTGACCTGCAGGAATTGGGGTCAATCAAGATCCGGGACGAAAATGGTTCTCGACGAATTGTCCTAGCGGAAACGCCAAAGATCGCACCCGCTCCGGTCGACCACCTTCGCCGCATGATGGGTGAGTGGGTGATCTCCGTTGAATGTTCGGGGAACCTCGTGGTAGTTCGTACACCGCCAGGGTGCGCCCACGTGGTCGCCTCAGCACTAGACCGCAGTGCACTCGCCGGGGTGTTGGGCTCGATTGCCGGTGACGACACCGTGCTTGTTGTGGCTAACGAAAATACCGGTGGTCAAGGTTTAGCTGCACAACTTCGTACTTTGGCTGGACTTGATTCAGCTGACTTGAAAGGAAAATAGAAATGACCAAGCGAGTTGTTCTTGCGTACAGTGGCGGACTGGATACTTCGGTGGCGGTTCGCTGGATGATTGAAGAATGGGGCGTCGAAGTTGTTTGCGTTCTCGTTAATGTCGGTCAGGATGCAGATTCGAGCGAATCATTCGAAGAGATTAAGACGCGTGCACTGGCTGCGGGGGCAATCGACTGTGTGGTAGTCGACGCTCGAGACGAGATGGCAGAAGAATTTTGCGGAGCGGCTATTGCCGCCAACGCCAAATATGAGGGTAAATATCCTCTCGTTTCAGCGCTCTCGCGTCCGGTAATTGTCCGACACCTAGTGGACCAGGCGCGCAAGTTCAACGCTCAAGCGGTCGCTCATGGTTGCACTGGTAAAGGGAATGACCAAGTTCGCTTCGAAGTCGGAACCCATGCGCTCGCCCCCGACCTCGAGGTACTTGCTCCGGCTCGAAATTGGGGAATGACCCGAGCAGACTCAATCGATTATGCCCAAAAGTGGAGTATTCCAATCAAAGCCACCAAGGAGAAGATTTATTCCATTGATGAGAATCTTTGGGGTCGAGCCATCGAATGTGGGGAGATCGAAGACCCCTGGGCCGCACCGCCAGAAGAACCGTACACCCTGACGCGAGTCACGAATCTCTCACCAGTAGAGCTCACGGTGAGTTTTGTCGCGGGTAAGCCGGTAGCCATCGACGACCAAGCGATGAAGATGTCGGAGCTGATTGCAGCGCTCAATCTTCGCGCGGGGGCGACGGGGTTTGGCCGCTTGGACATGGTGGAAAACCGTCGAGTCGGCATTAAGTCGCGCGAGGTGTACGAAGCGCCTGCGGCGTTGGCGCTGATTGCTGCGCACGCTGACCTTGAAGACATGGTTCTCGAGCGCGACCTCCATCACGAGAAGTTCAAGTTAGAGGCCCGGTGGGCCGAGCTGGTCTATGACGGACTCTGGTTCTCGCCGCTCAAGGAGGCACTCGATGCGTTCATGAATGAAACTCAGACGCACGTAACGGGCGATGTACGTTTGCGCTTCGAGGCGCCAGGTCTGATGCGAATTGTTGGACGTCGTGCACCGCAGGCACTCTATGACCATGGGCTCGCTACCTACGACGCTGCTGACACATTCCGTCACGCTGACTCCGAAGGGTATGTGCGCATCTACGGACTGGGCGTGCAAACCTGGGCTGCGCGTCAGGGCGCCAAGAACTCAACCCCACCGCGCTCATGACACTGTGGTCGGGTCGCTTTAGCGAATCAATGGACAACACCTTGTGGGAGTTGTCGGAGAGTTTCTCATTTGACCACGTGCTCTACGCCTACGACATTGCGGGATCCAAAGCCCACGCACGCGGACTCGCCAAGGCTGGACTGCTGAGCGATCTGGAACTGAGTGCCATCACTACTGGCCTAGACGAAGTGGCCAAAGAATTTGAGACGGGGGCCTTTGTTCGAGCCGAAGTTGACGAGGACATTCATATGGCTATCGAGCGCCGACTGACTGAATTGGTGGGCGAACCAGGGCAGAAATTGCACACCGCCAGAAGCCGCAATGACCAAGTGGCTACTACCTTGCGGCTCTATACCCGCGATGCCCTGACGCAGGTAGCCCAGGCTTCGCTCACTCTCGCTGAGGCCCTCGTAGCCAAGGGGAGCGAGTATTCCGAGGCAGTATTACCGGGTTACACCCACCTCCAGCGCGCCCAGCCAGTTTTACTGAGTCATCATCTGAATGCTCACGCCCTCGGACTCCTTCGTGATGTTGACCGCCTGATGGATGCACGCGAGCGAATGAACGTGTCACCACTCGGCGCTGGCGCAATCGCAGGAACTTCGCTCTCGATTGATCCGAGCTTCACCGCGTCGCTACTGAACTTCGATGCGCCATTCATCAACTCAATGGATGCGGTGAGTGATCGAGACTTTGTTGCTGAGGCCTTGTTCGCCTTTGCGCTACTTGGGATACATCTCTCACGCTTGGGAGAAGAGCTGGTGTTATGGACGACGCAAGAGTTTGATTTTGTAAAACTGAGTGACGCATTCACGACAGGTTCTTCGATGTTGCCGCACAAAAAAAATTCCGATGTCGCTGAACTCGCACGCGGCAAGAGTGGTCGTCTCGTTGGAAATCTCACGAGCGTGTTGGTAATGCTCAAAGGTTTGCCCTTTACGTACAATCGTGATTTGCAAGAAGACAAGGAACCGCTCTTTGATTCGGTACGCACATCGTTACTCGTGCTTCGTTCGTTAGCGGGAGCGGTTGAATCAGCGACTATGAATGTAGAGCGCATGAAATCAGCATCATCAGATGAGCTGCTCGTCGCCATTGACATTGCCGAGGCCTTGGTGGGCGAGGGGATTGCCTTTCGCGTGGCCCACGAAATTGCCGGACGGGCAGTAGGTGAAGCGGTCGCCACGGGTATGCCACTCTCGCAGATCATCGCGAGCAGCCCCAAGTTAAGAAAATTTGCTCACCTCTTCGAAGCGGGGGCGGCCCTGGCTAATCGGACCTCTCCGGGGTCGGCTGGTCCAGAAACCTCTGTTTATCAGGGGAAACAACTGGCTGAAAGTATTGCGCAAGCTGCCGCCAGAGTGGCGCAGGGAAGATAAGTAGAGTTTTGTCACCTAAATGACAGGTTGAGCCCACCGACCTGTTATAGTTGTCCTCCTGCCCCTACGGGCTGCAACTTCTCGATTTGCATCGGGTGGATGTGGTTTGTTAGGGTAGAACTCCCTGCGAAAAGGCAACTGATCGCAGGAATCTTTGAAGAAATTCAAAGATGGTGTACTTCGCACCTCCGGCCCTGGCCGCGTGTGATGTCGCTCCTTGAAAACGGAAGAACGAGAGCTAAAAGCCAGTACGGACGTCGATGATTCGCTCTAATGAATCGCGACGGACGTCAAAGTATTGTATTAAGCATCGAGCCACCCCGTGGTTCGGTGTAGTTGGTTGGGGGTTAGAGTCGCCCAACCGACTCTCTGATTTTTAAGAACTTCGGT
Organism: uncultured Actinomycetes bacterium; assembly: GCA_903825035.1. Taxonomy (GTDB): domain Bacteria; phylum Actinomycetota; class Acidimicrobiia; order Acidimicrobiales; family RAAP-2; genus RAAP-2. Next base: position 70,204 of record CAIJYV010000030.1, read on the forward strand.
TCGAGATTATCTTGATGGAGAGTTTGATTCTGGCTCAGAATGAACGCTGGCGGCGTGCTTAACACATGCAAGTCGAACGGAATCCAAGGAGCTTGCTCTGGAAGATTTAGTGGCGAACGGGTGAGTATCACGTGAGCAACCTACCCCGAAGACAGGGATAACACCGGGAAACCGGTGCTAATACCTGATACCTCTCATTGGCCGCATGGTCGATGAAAGAAATGTTTTTTCGCTTTGGGAGGGGCTCGCGGTCCATCAGCTTGTTGGCGGGGTAATGGCCCACCAAGGCTACGACGGATAGCTGGTCTGAGAGGACGATCAGCCACACTGGAACTGAGACACGGTCCAGACTCCTACGGGAGGCAGCAGTGGGGAATCTTGCGCAATGGACGAAAGTCTGACGCAGCAACGCCGCGTGAGGGACGAAGGCTTTCTGAGTTGTAAACCTCTTTCGACAGGAACGATTGTGACGGTACCTGTAGAAGAAGCACCGGCCAACTATGTGCCAGCAGCCGCGGTGATACATAGGGTGCAAGCGTTATTCGGATTTATTGGGCGTAAAGAGCTCGTAGGCGGTTCGATTAGTCGGGTGTTAAACCCCCAGGCTCAACCTGGGGCAGCCATCCGAAACTGTCGTGACTAGAGTTTGGTAGGGGATCACGGAATTCCTGGTGTAGCGGTGGAATGCGCAGATATCAGGAGGAACACCAGTAGCGAAGGCGGTGATCTGGGCCAATACTGACGCTGAGGAGCGAAAGCGTGGGGAGCGAACAGGATTAGATACCCTGGTAGTCCACGCCGTAAACGGTGGGCACTAGGTGTGGGAACTTTTCAACGGTTTCCGCGCCGCAGCTAACGCATTAAGTGCCCCGCCTGGGGAGTACGGTCGCAAGACTAAAACTCAAAGAAATTGACGGGGGCCCGCACAAGCAGCGGAGCATGTGGCTTAATTCGATGCAACGCGAAAAACCTTACCTAGATTTGACATGCTGGGAAAAGCTACAGAGATGTAGTGTCCTTCGGGGCTCAGCACAGGTGGTGCATGGCTGTCGTCAGCTCGTGTCGTGAGATGTTGGGTTAAGTCCCGCAACGAGCGCAACCCTTGTTCTATGTTGCCAGCACGTAATGGTGGGGACTCATAGAAGACTGCCGGGGTCAACTCGGAGGAAGGTGGGGACGACGTCAAGTCATCATGCCCCTTACGTCTAGGGCTGCACACATGCTACAATGGTCGGTACAGAGGGCTGCTAAACCGCGAGGTGGAGCCAATCCCTAAAACCGATCTCAGTTCAGATTGCAGGCTGCAACTCGCCTGCATGAAGTTGGAGTTGCTAGTAATCCCGGATCAGCATTGCCGGGGTGAATACGTTCCCGGGCCTTGTACACACCGCCCGTCAAACCACGAAAGTTGGTAACACCCGAAGCCGGTGGCCTAACCGCAAGGAAGGAGCCGTCGAAGGTGGGATCAGTGATTGGGGTTAAGTCGTAACAAGGTAGCCGTACCGGAAGGTGCGGCTGGATCACCTCCTTTCTAAGGAGCACATCTGCCACAAAGGCAGACAGCTACCGAGTTGAATGCTGGTCAGTCGGCTATCTCAATAACCGCTCGAGACGGAAACGCAAGAAGTACGTCTGTGTAGTAGGTGTTTTGGTAGGTCTGAAGCTCTCGTCTTCCGTTTTGAAGGAGCGATGCTCCTTGAAGTATGGGACCTTGTCCCCGCTACTTCCGCGATGTTCCCGAACCTGGTAGTTACAGGGGGAGCGAACTCGCTGCGCAGATCCTTGAGAATTTTAGAACGAGCACGAGCATCTATATATCTAAATAATTAAATATCAATTTCTCCAAGCTACAAAGTGTCAACGGTGAATGCCTTGGCGTCTAAAGCCGATGAAGGACGTGGGCGACTGCGATAAACCATGGGGAGCTGTCTACCAAGCTTTGATCCATGGGTGTCCGAATGGGAAAACCTTGTATCCGTTATGGGATGCAACTCCCGCCTGAATACATAGGGCGGGTAGAGGGAACCGGGTGAATTGAAACATCTCAGTAACCCGAGGAGAGGAAAACAAAAGTGACTCCCTTAGTAGCGGCGAGCGAAACGGGAAGAGCCTAAACCGCAGTGGTGTTAAAGCACTGGGCGTTGCCATTGCGGTGTTGTGGGATTTACTAGAAGGAACCAGCAACCTTCACAGAGTTACAAAATTGATGTCTAGTAGAAATACCTGGAAAGGTATGCCGAAGAGGGTAATAGCCCCGTACATGAAAGACTGAGATCTCTGAGTGAACTCCCGAGTAACGCCGGATCCGGGAAAGCCGGCGTGAATCTGTCAGGACCATCTGATAAGGCTAAGTACTCATAGACGACCGATAGTGAACAAGTACCGTGAGGGAAAGGTGAAAAGTACCCCGGGAGGGGAGTGAAATAGTACCTGAAACCGTTGATATACAAGCAGTTAAAGAGTCGTCACGGATTTATCCGTGGCCTCGATAGCGTGCCTTTTGAAGAATGAGCCAGCGAGTTGTGGTACGTGGCGAGGTTAACCCGGGAGGGGTAGCCGAAGCGAAAGCGAGTCTGAATAGGGCGTACAGTCGCATGTTGCAGACCCGAAGCCGAGTGAGCTTGCCATGGGCAGGTTGAAGCGGGGGTAAAACCTTGTGGAGGACCGAACCCACGTCAGTTGAAAATGACGGGGATGACCTGTGGTAAGGGGTGAAAGGCCAATCAAACTCGGTGATAGCTGGTTCTCCCTGAAATGCATTTAGGTGCAGCGTCAGTTGTTCAGCATAGGAGGTAGAGCACTGGATGGGCTAGGGGGCCTACAAGCTTACTGACCCCAACCAAACTCCGAATGCCTATGCTCCAGAGACTGGCAGTGAGACCACGAGGGATGAGCCTCGTTGGTCGAGAGGGAAACAGCCCAGATCTACAGCTAAGGCCCCAAATTCTGGACTAAGTGGAAAACGATGTGAGAACGCTCAGACAGCCAGAAGGTTGGCTTAGAAGCAGCCATCCTTTAAAGAGTGCGTAATAGCTCACTGGTCGAGTGGTCTTGCGCGGATAATGTAACGGGGCTCAAGTCCAGAGCCGAAGCTTAGAATTGCGCGTAAGCGTAGTGGTAAGGGAGCGTTGAATTTGCAGTGAAGCGACGGTGTAAACCGGCGTGGAGCGGATTCAAGTGAGAATGCTGGTATGAGTAGCGAGAGTGGGGTGAGAAACCCCACCGCCGTAAATCCAAGGGTTCCTGGGGAAGGCTAATCCCCCCAGGGTAAGTCGGGAGCTAAGGCGAGGCCGAGAGGCGTAGTCGATGCACAACAGGTTGATATTCCTGTACCGCCGTGTCCGCGCCCATTCCAATGTGGGGGTACTAAGGGGCTGATCTTCGGATCGAACCGACCCACCCTGCTGCGGAAAGCAAAGGAGGGACAGAGGAGGATAGGTGAGCCCAGGCGTTGGTTGTCCTGGGGTAAGTGTGTAGGGCGAGTTGTAGGCAAATCCGCAACTCATATGCCTGAGACACGATGCCGAGCCATTAGGCGAAGTCACTGATTCCATGCTCTCAAGAAAATCTTCTAGCGAGTTGACATGGCGCCCGTACCCCAAACCGACACAGGTGGATGGGTAGAACATACCAAGGCGATCGGGATAACTCTAGTTAAGGAACTCGGCAAAATGCATCCGTAACTTCGGGAGAAGGATGGCCCTACTAGCGTGTAGACCTTCGCGGTCGAAGCGTGAGAGGGTCGCAGAGAATTGTTGGAAGCGACTGTTTACCAAAAACACAGGAGCGTGCAAAGTCGTAAGACGACGTATACGCTCTGACGCCTGCCCGGTGCTGGAAGGTTACGGGGATCGGTTAGCGCAAGCGAAGCTGAGAACCTAAGCCCCAGTAAACGGCGGCCGTAACTATAACGGTCCTAAGGTAGCGAAATTCCTTGTCGGGTAAGTTCCGACCTGCACGAATGGCATAATGATGGCGGCGCTGTCTCCAGCAGAGGCTCAGTGAAATCGAAATCGCTGTGAAGATGCAGTGTACCCGCGGCTAGACGGAAAGACCCCGTGAACCTTTACTGCAGCTTGACATTGAACTTTGACCTTACTTGTGTAGGATAGGTGGGAGGCTTTGAAGTTGGAACGCTAGTTCCAATGGAGCCGTCCTTGAAATACCACCCTGGTAATGTTGAGGTTCTAACTCTGCCCCGTAATCCGGGGCGAGGACCATGTCTGGTGGGTAGTTTGACTGGGG
>CAIJYV010000031.1 GCA_903825035.1 uncultured Actinomycetes bacterium
CAATCTCCAAGGCCGCCTCGGGGGAATTCGCATCACTGCTTCACCTCTCACCCCTGCTCCTGCTCACCGGTCTCCTCATTGCGACGCTGCAAGGAATTCGACTCGGAGACTCCTCGGTGCTGTGGAAGCTGTATTTGGGCGTTGCTCCAACTTGTGTCTTCGCAATCTTCTTGGCCCGCCCAGTTGGTGAGCTACTTATTCGGATTGTTAATCAGCTCTCGGCTAGTTCTGTGGCAACCGTAAGCTCTCACGCGGCCCTCTTGGAAAAGACGGTCTCATCTCTGCCAAACAACACACCAGGTTTTGGCCTCTTTTTGTTAGTCGGTGCGCTCATAACTACGGCGTTCCTACTCTGGTGCGAGTTGGTGGTTCGCATGTCAATCTTGACGTTGCTCTTAGCAATTGTTCCCTTGGTATTTCCACTGGCCGTGATTCCCAACTTACGGCGGGTAGCGCTGAGGTTGATAGAAACTTTTACGGCCGTGGTTGTGAGCAAATTCTTCATAGTGGTTGCGCTTCTCGTCGGGTTTGGGGAGATTTCGCTTGGCAACGCGACCGCAGCGATAGTTGGGGTGGTCACAATGGTCCTGGCAATTTTCTCGCCCGTTGTCTTACTCCGAATAATTCCCTTCCTGGAAAATTCCGCCGCAATAGGATTAGTGGGACTACGCCAGCGAGCAACCGCACTTGCGATGAATGCTCCGAACTCGCCAGTTGGCAAGATGGCAAAGTTGCTCCAGCCGGTGAATGAATTTGACGAAGGGCCGCCAGTCAGGCCCGAAGACTTTGGCATACCTGAGTGGGATGAGGTCTACGACTTTGATATGCCAGTGATTGACCCCGACTTACCAAAAGACCCACCCATTTTGAATAATCGGCACATCCGAAAGGGTCATCGAGTAATTCTGCGCGATGACATGGGCCCAGTAATTGGCTGGCACTGGGATGACTAGCCGTATTTCCTTAGGTTCCAGTGACGCACAGTCGCGAATCGTGGGTATTCGCCGCAGTCAGATTGCTGGATTCCTTATCGGACTGATGTGTTTGTGCGAGTACCTCTTAGTCGGCGCCGGCACACCAATTCTCGTTGTCGCGCTCTTAGCTTTCGCTAGTGTCGCGCCACTAAGTCGGGGAAATACGGTGGGAGAATTTTCACTTATCGCGTTGCGATATTTTTCGCGGAGCCGAAAGTTCAACTGGCAGCCCAAGTCGTTTTACGTCTATCAGTTGAGCCAAATTGGAAGACTTGATTTAGCGGGAACTGACGGTGATCTTGATGCCTCGGTCGAGCACTATGCACGGTCGCTCGCCCTCGAAGGCGAATCGAGCGAGTTCACGCTTTCATTGATTCGCGGCGGAGGGCACAGTGCTATCCAGTTAGCAACTCCGAGTCAAAGCCATCCTGGTGATCCGTGGCAGAGAGAGACTGCTGTGCAGATCGAGACTCCCGCACGTGAATTTTGGCGTGAAGTGTTGATTAATGACCGCTACTACGCGGTGGTGAGCTTCGATGATTTCAGTTTGGTCACGCGCACGAAACATATTTTCAAGCGATTTCTTGGATGGCTACCTTCAGGATTAGTTGTCGTGCACACGCAAGTCGTCGGAACTCAACGAGGAAGCAAGCTCACCGCCCGAGCGGCACATCGCGTCACTATTGACTCGTCGGTGACTCAAGCTCTGGGATTTCGGTTGACCACTCGGAATCAAGTCCAGTTGGAACGAAAGAGACAGCAAGAGCGTGAGGTCGAGGCGGGAGCCACCCTGCTCAGAATTGGGGTCTTTTTAATCTGTTCCGGAGAGTCGAGGCAAATGTGCCGGGCCCGAGTGCAGAGTTCCATTGAAGAGGCGCGTCGGTCGGGCCTACCCGCTCGATTACGAATTGGTCAACAGCGCGAACTTTTCGAGTCCCTCTCACCACGGATCAATTGTGCGTAGGAATTATCTCACGCACTGGGCCACGAGCAAAGACCTTTCCTCACTGAATCTCGCTCTTCACGACAATGGCAGTGGGCTCAGTGGCAGAGCACTCGGGACTTGTCAGCGCGGGGGCGAGTTCATCTTTGATCCGTTCAATGCCTACTCCCATGGTCTGGTTACCAACCCCAATATGGTGCTGGCTGGCTCTATTGGTGTCGGCAAGAGCACCTTGGTGAAGATGTTGCTCCTCCGAGGAATCGCTGAAGGCAGAACCGCCGTCATCATTGACCCCAAGGGTGAATACGGTGCTCTCGCTCAAGAGTGCGGTGTTACGCCCATCTCTTTCGGGGTGGATGGCTGGTGTAATCCGTTTGTTGGCGACGACGAACAGAATCAAGCGTTGCTTCGCACGATGCTCGTTTCAGTGCAGGGTCGAGAACTGAGCGCGGAACAACATTTCCAAATTTCCAGTCTCTGGGCTCGTTGCATCGAACCAGGTGAACTTCGCGTCCTGCGAACACTCTTTGAGAACCTCGAGCCCCTCTTAGACAGTGGAGATGACTCAAAAGATCGCCAACTCGCTCTGTTGCTCCACCGCTTTGTTTATGGTGACCTCGCAGGACTCTTTGATGGCCCCGGGGTTCCGCTGTCTTTTGAAGGGGATGTCAACATCCTCGACCTGTCGCAGCACTGGTCGGGGGAGAATCTTGCTCTCATCGCCATCTCGGCGGTGGCGGCGGCACAACATACTTTGGTGAATCGAGTCACGCCTGGCTACTTGGTAATTGATGAAGCCTGGGCGATTCTGCGAGATGAGGGCGCGCTGAAATGGCTCCAAGGTTCATGGAAGCTCGCTCGATCCCGAGGGGTTAGCCATGTTTTAGTTCTCCACCGGTGGTCAGACATCGCCGCCACCGGTGATCAAGGTTCGGCCCAGCGAGAACGGGCCGCGGGATTATTGCGTGAATGTGAGACGAGCTGGCTCTTTCGACAGGGGAACGAAGAGGCGGACCAGATGGCGCAAGTAATAGGGCTGAACCACCTGGAGCGGAGGCTGCTCACCTCGTTGCCCAAAGGAACAGCTCTCGTTCGCTACGCCCAGTTTCGTTCGGCGGTGGCCTTTCAGCCTGACGAAATTGACCAACGCGTTTGCAACACCGATCAGGCAATGTCGTGAATTGGTCGGTACGATTCGAAGATGGCAAATCCCACCTCGAGCGACATATTGGTCATTGATGTGGGGGCGACGTCAATCAAGAGCACCGTGATGAGTCCAACCGGAGAACGGTTGCAGCCAATTCGAAAGCGCAAGACGCCCAGACCACTCGGCCCAACGGAACTGCTTCAGATTTTGATGGCGCGGGTTCTGTTAGAAGAACCGGCCCGCGTGGTTGTGGGAGTGCCCGTTGAATGTCGTTCCGGGGTTGTGATTGGAAGCGGAAACATGGCTCGCTCGAAATCGGTAAGTTCAAAGTCTGATGAGAGTCTGGAGCGTAAGTGGCGAGGGTTTCACATCGAACAGGAATTCTCAAAATTATCTCAGCGAGATGTCGTTGTACTCAATGACGCCGCTCTCGCCGCACTGGGTTGTGTTTCGGGCAGTGGGACAGAGCTAGTGCTGGCTCTCGGTACTGGATTTGGAGTTGCTCTCGCGAATAATGGAATTCTCCAAGAGGTCGCGGACTACGGCGAAATCGAGTTCAAAGGGGATCGGTTTGATGGTCGGATTGGTGAAGGCGCTCGAAGAAATGACGAAGCACAGTGGAAGGAAGACCTCAATGAGGCAATCCGACAACTGGTCCTAGAGCATGGGGTCGAGCGCGTCTGGCTAGCGGGCGGGAATGCCAAGAGGCTGAAAGAGGCTGATTTTGCGAGCCAAGAGGTGCCAGTGTTAATTGCTGGGAATGAAGCCCCGTTCTTCGGTGGCGCCACAGTCTTTAGCGACCCCTTGGCCATTGGACGCTAATTAGGTCAGTCGAGTAAGATTTAACACTGCATCACTGCGGCTGTAGCTCAGCGGATTAGAGCATCGGTCTACGGAACCGAGGGTCGGGGGTTCGAATCCCTCCAGCCGCACCATTTTGTCGATTTAACTTTCCTGGCGTGGACCTCTTCACACAGGTCATTTTCTGTGAGACCTAAG
>CAIJYV010000032.1 GCA_903825035.1 uncultured Actinomycetes bacterium
ACCGAACACGAGACCGGAAATGTTGAGGCGGTGCTCGATGGAGACCTCGATTCATTCATGGAAGCCGAGTTACGACGACAACGGTCGAAATCGTAAATATCCGCTGAGAGTGCCGTTTTTATGGGATTTCGGGTGCCAAAAAAATGGGGTTTCAAAGTAAGATAGGTGAAAGGCGTTTGCTTCGCCGCCACCACTAAACCTCAAGGGTGATGACATGATTCGATTTGAAAACGTTGGAAAGACTTATCCCAACGGTACGCCCGCGCTCAAGGACATCAACCTCGACATTGAAAAGGGCGAATTCGTCTTTCTCGTCGGTGCCTCGGGATCGGGAAAAACCACCTTCTTGCGACTCCTACTCCGAGAGGAATTGCCAGACTCGGGTCGAATTCTTGAGGCGGGGCGTGACATTGGCGAACTGCCGAAGTGGCGCGTACCCTACCTCCGCCGCAATATCGGATGCGTTTTCCAGGACTTCCGCTTGCTGCCCAATAAGACGGTCTATGAAAACGTGGCCTTCGCGCTCGAAGTGATCGGTCGTCCTCGTTCAACTGTTGAGTCCCAAGTTCCTCAGATTCTTGAGTTGGTGGGATTGGCCGACAAGTCGAACAACCTCCCCTCAGAACTTTCTGGTGGTGAACAGCAGCGTGTAGCGGTGGCCCGAGCTTTCGTTAATCGCCCACTAATTTTGCTCGCGGACGAACCAACTGGAAACCTCGACCCCGCTAACTCCGAGACGATTATGTCGCTCTTGGAGCGAATTAACCGCACCGGCACCACGGTCGTTATGGCGACTCACGACAAGGCCCTCGTAGACCGGATGCGTCGTCGCGTAATTGTGCTCGATAAGGGCGAAATGGTCCGCGACCAAGTTCGTGGTGTTTATGGAGTTGACGAAGGAGCACACCGCTAATGCGCGTTTATTTCCGCTACGCATTCCGCGAGACGATTTCTAATCTCTGGCGCAACCGCATGATGACCTTGGCCGCGGTCTTGACCGTAGCTGTATCGCTTTCCCTCGTTGGTTCGGCACTCTTGTTAAAGCAAAGCGCCGCCCAAGCGTCAGTGGCGTGGCAAACCGGCACACGCGTGACGGTTTGGATGAGCCCAACGGCAAGTCAAGGCGAACTTGACGCTATTCGAACCCAACTAGCGGATTCGCCCTTGGTTCACCGATGTGTCTTCTTTGACCAGGCTCGAGATTACAAAGAGTTCCTCGCCTCCTTGCCACCGTCAGAGACCAACGTGCTGACCGCGGCGGATATGCCCACCTCGTTCCGTTGTGAGCCAACGATTCCCGCTGACGCCTTTATCGTCGAGTCAACCTTCAAGAACCAGCCCGGGGTCTATGACGTAACCGCTCCCGAGCAGCAAATTCGCCAAATGAACCACGCAATTCGTATTCTGCAGATTGTCTTCCTGGCTCTGGCTGGAGTGCTGCTGCTATCGGCCACGGTGTTGATCTTGAACACCATTCGCATGGCGATTTTTGCTCGCCGCCGTGAAGTTTCAGTAATGAAGCTCGTCGGTGCCACCAACTGGTTTATTCGAATCCCCTTTATTACCGAGGGATTTATCCAGGGTCTACTGGGCTCGCTCGTTGCAGCCCTGGCCGTAACCGCATTGCACACTTGGTACCCACTGCATAATGAATTCGCACTCAACAACGTTGCATTGCTCGGCACGAACGCTGTAGTGATTGGGGTTGGCGTGTTGATTGGTTCGGTGGGATCGGCAATCGCTATCCGCCGCTTCTTGGATGTTTAGTCCTCGGGCGTAAAGTCAATCGACAACGAATTGACGCAGTAGCGCAATCCGGTGTCCGTCGGGCCATCTTCAAAGACGTGCCCCAGGTGACCGCCACAGTTGGCGCACAGAATCTCGGTGCGGACTCGACCGAGCGAGTGGTCGGGGCTTTCAATAATGGTGTCGGGCTCGCAAGCGTCAAAGCTTGGCCAGCCACAGTGCGAGTCGAATTTCTGCCCGGCGTTGAAGAGGACGGCATTGCACCCTCCGCAGGTGTACGTACCGTTCGCGTTCACATCGAGCAGTGAGCCGGTGAAGGGTGCTTCGGTACCAGCTTGGCGCAGGATTTCAAATCGTTCGGGCCCAAGCTCTTGGAGCCATTCGGCATCTGTCTTAGTAACTGGAAATTCCATGCAAGTGAGCGTACTGGTTTAAAAGTAATTTGGTCGCGGCGATTCGGGAATTTCACCCATGAACTCAGGGTCGCCGACTAATAGACGCCTGATTGCTCCCGCGATCCCTTCGGCATCGAGACCCAGTTCGCCGAGCAAGAGGTCGGGCTTATTTTGCTCGAGGTAGGCCCGAGGCACCCCAAGTATCCGGGTGGTGGGGAAGAGCTGTCCTAATTCCTGGGCGCGGCTGCGCACCGCAGAGACCATCAAGGTCCCCGCACCACCGTGTCGGGTGCCATCTTCAATTGTGAGCACCCTTTGGTGATTCACGGCATCCAAGATCATGTCGGGGTCAGGGGGCAGGACTCTCACGTCATACAGGGTGACTTTTTTAGCGTCCTCGCCTAGCAGCGCCACAGCGGCGTAGGCCATCGGAGCCATTTTTCCGACTGCCAGAATGCAAAGCGAACCGTCGCCGGTTTGAATTCGACGAGCTCGCAGGCCCTCACCAACCTGCCCATCGAATGGCATGGGCAGAGTCTTGGGGAAGCGAATGGCGGTGGGCGTTGTCATCGAGAGAGCTTGGCCCAGCATGCCAGGAATTTCTTCAGCGCTGGAGGGCGCAAAGAGGGTCATGTTCGGAACCATCAGTGCGAGGGCCATGTCCAGGATTCCGTGGTGGCTGGGTCCGTCATCACCGGTAATGCCCGCTCGATCAAAGACGAAGACGACGGGAAGATCCAATAGTCCAACATCGAGGTTCGCTTGGTCGAAGGCACGGGCAAAGAAAGTTGAATAGAGAGCCACGACGGGCTTCAGCCCACCCATCGCCATACCTGCAGCAGCGGTCACGGCGTGTTGTTCGGCGATGCCAACATCAAAAAAGCGCTTGGGATATTTCTCTTGGAATGGCAAGAGCCCTGTTGGCCCGGCCATGGCTGCGGTTATCGCCACGATGCGGTGATCGGTGGTGGCTTCTTTCAGCAGTGCGTCGGAGAATGACTGGGTGAATGAGAGTGGGGGGACGTCCTCATCATTGAGCCGCGGCGGCAATTTATAGTCGTGCATCTTGAGCGAATCGCCCTCAGCCGGCTGGTAACCCCGCCCCTTTTGCGTTAGGCAGTGGACCAGAATAGGGCCATCCCAATCTGAAGCAGCCTTCAATGTCGTTTCGAGCTGTTCAATATTGTGGCCATCGATTGGACCGATGTAGCGAACGCCGAGATTCTCAAAGAAGGTCTTGGGGGTTACGAGTTCGCGCACCACTGTCGTTACGCCGCCGAGGCTCTTGTAGGCCATCTTGCCTGCTCGAGGCAGGTGGGGAACCAATTTGCGAATGCGATCCCGCAAGGTTAAGTACCGAGGGTCGAGTCGCAGGTTCGTGAGGGATTCGGACAACTTAGAGATGGTCGGAGCGTACGAGCGGCCGTTGTCATTCAAAATAATGACTACCCGCTGGCCCGAGTGACCCAAGTTATTGAGCGCCTCGAAAGCCATACCGCCGGTTAATGAGCCGTCACCTACGACCGCCACGACCTGGCGAGTGCCCCCGTGCCCTTTGAGTTCGTGACGCTGTTCGAGCGCCACCGAAAGTCCATGAGCGTATGACAAAGCCGTTGAGGCGTGAGAGGACTCAATCCAGTCGTGGGGCGACTCACTGCGACTGGGGTAGCCCGAAAGCCCACCTCGCTGACGAAGCTGCTTGAATCCGTATCGCCGCCCGGTAAGAATTTTGTGGGCGTAGGCCTGGTGTCCAGTATCGAACAGCAGTATGTCCGAGGGTGAAGAGAACACCCGGTGCATGGCAACAGTGATTTCGACAACACCCAAATTTGAGCCCAAGTGCCCGCCAGTCGTCGTCACTGCCTCGATAATGAAGGCGCGAAGCTCCTCACTTAATTGGTCTAGTTCCTCGTAGGAGAGACCTTGGAGGTCTTGCGGAGACTCAATTGAGGGCAACAGCACAAGTTAAGCCTACCGGCACCACGTGAGAGTGGGCCGGGCGTTTAGTCGCTGGATCCGCCAGAAGAGCGAGAATCGGTCTTGTAAAAGCCCGTGCCCTTGAAGGCAATACCGACTGGAGAAAAGACCTTTTTGAGCTCACCGCCGCAGCCCTCGTGGACCGTGAGTGCAGGGTCCGAGAACTTCTGGACCGCTTCGACGCGCTCATGGCACTTCTGGCATTCGTATTCGTAGGTGGGCATACCTTCTCCTTGATGGCACCGTGAGGTCAGTTTAGTGCCCGCCAGATTTCCTTGATTCGTTCACCTCGAACCATGAAAATAGGTCAGATATTCCGCCATTTATTTCGAGCGTAGTCCTCGATTCCTGCCACTACCCTTAAGGTTCGAATTCGAAAAGGGGATGGTCGATGGCATTTCGTGAGCCTAGTGAGACGAGTCGTGAGCGCCAGATGGCACTGGTGTGGTGGTTGAGTTCGTCAAAAGAGGGAATGACTCAACGCGACATTATCGATCAAGTAACCGTTACCGGTCCGAGTGACGGAACAACGAAGCGCACTCGCACCAAGGCCTACGAAGGCACCCCCGACACCGTTCGCGCGAAGTTTGAACGCGACAAGGTTGACCTACGAAACGCTGGATTCGAAATCATTGTCAACAATGTTGAACCGAATAACCCGAAGTACCGCATCGAAAAAGATGGCGCGTTCGCCCCTGCGTTGAACTTCACTGATGAAGAGCATGAGGTCATTGCCTTGGCCCTACGTTTTTGCGGGTTCGGCAAGTCTGGCGCTTTCTCGTTGTTCAATGCCATTGCACCCGTTGACGACTTTGCGGTGAATGTTGAGGTCTACAACCCAATCATTCGGGCCATCAACACCCACCGCGTCTTAACCTTTGACTACGACTCGACGGAAATTCGCTCACGCGAGGTTGAGCCCACTCAAATCAACGTTCACCTGGGAGTCCCGTACTTAGTGGGTGTCGTTCGCGGAACCGACAAGCTACGCGGGTATCGTCTAAATCGAATCGTCAGTATTCCCGCCACCACACCCGACACCTTCGTCGCGACCGCGGAGATGAAAGAGGGCGCTAACCACTGGACGCCGAAGTACGAGCCCGAAGAAGAGGCCATCTTTGTGGTCGGAACAACAAAAAAGACCTTTGCCCCTCGACTCAAGATGCAGTTTGAAGAGACGACCATCAAGGAACTCGATGACGAGACCGTTGAGTTCTCCGTGCCCTTCACCGCCTTAAACGACGCCATTCGGTTTGTTATTGGTGCGGGACTGCGAATTCAAGTTATCGGACCCGAGGTCGTAATCGAAGGCGCCAAGCGATGGCTCTCGGAGGTGAACAAGGGAGCGGTGCCGAAGTCCGCTGAAATCACCTTTCCTCCAGCGACCAAGGGGTCAAATCTCGCGCTCGCGTTTAAGTTGCTCCACATGGTGCACCAGAATCCCGAAGGGCTTCGCATCAGCGAACTGGCCCAACGTGCCGAAATTGAAGAGGACCAGGTTAGGGAAATAATGGGCCGACTCGCCTGTATCTTTCTGCCGGGAAATTCCGCCGCGACCTATCCGGCCTACGTCATCAAGGAATGTGACGAGTGGGAAAACGAAGAGACTGACGACTCGCTTTACGTCCCCACCTCAGATCTCGGATCTTTTGATGACGCCTCGCAAATGATGTGGCGTGATCTCTTCGAAGTAAACCTGGCGCTGCACGAAGCCAATCGTGTCTATCAAGACGAGGTGATGGCTAGCGCTATCGCAAAGATTGAAGAAGCGTGTGAAGACTTTGTTCGTTTTGAGATGGCTGATCAAGAAACTCAAGTCGCGGCTATTCGAGACGCCATTGCGAAGAATCAGCAGGTCACCATTAGCTACTTCACCAATGAGGCCGACAGTGCTACTGAGCGAATAATTGTGCCAACGGAGTTGAAGATGCTGAACGGACACTCCTACGTGCGTGCGTGGTGTTATTTGCGCGATCGCTGGCGCACCTTCCGCGTAGACCGTATCGAGTGGGTTAAGGACGCCGCCCCAGCTGGTCTGATTGAGCTGGACCCGAAGCCCGATTGGCTAACCACCTTTGCCGAATTGGGCGAGCCGGTGGTTGTTGTGATGGATGCCTTTTTGCGCTTTCACTTCGAATCAATTCCAAACGCTCGATGGGGCCGCGTAAAAGATGGTCGCCACGCAGTGGAATTTCGTCTGATTGGCGACAACTTCCTGGAAAGCCTGATGGTCAGTGCGGGCAAGGGTGCGGTAGTCGCTCGTGGGACGCCAGAACAGTTAACTGCTGGGCACGAGTTAGCGAAATTGATTCAAGCGAACCTGTAGTCCAACCATTGGGTTCTCGAAAGAGGCCCAACCGTGCTGCACATATTTGCTCGCAAGAGCGATGACGTTACATATTTCACCAACGACTCGGCTCTGGAACTTGACGAGTTACGCGATGGCGGAGCCGGTTGGTGGCTGAGGGGTGAAGGAGAGCTATCCGACCCTGATCGAGTAGCCAAAGTGTTTGGTGGATCCACGCGAGCTTCGACAGTTGGTTACGACCTCATTTTCTCGGCCCCGAGGACTATTTCTGTTCTGCTCGCACTTGATCTAATTGCGGCCGTTGAGGTGATCCGTAGCCACCGACTAGCGGTGAAAGCTGCGGTTGAGTATCTGGAGACCTACGCCCTAGGAACCAGACGCTCCATTGCGGGTGAGACCGAAGTAATACCGGTGCGCTGGCGCGAGGTCGCGTCGTTCACGCACGGCGTAAATCGAATGGGTGAGCCCCACCTTCACGATCATGTCTTAGTTGGGGCAACGCCGAGTAGGGGAGATCGAGCGATTGATAGCCGAGGCCTCTTTGCTCATCTTGAGGCGGCCGATGCGCTCTATCGAAGTGAACTACGTCAGCGAGTGGGAGAGCACACCACATACGTACCGTGGCGCTCTTTCTCGGGCAACGAGTTGGTGCTTGGAGTCGATAATGGCTATCGGGCCCTGTGGAGTGGACGGTCTCGCGTTCGCCAAGAAAAGAAGCTGTGGCGCCGAGAAGAGATTCTTGCCCAGTGGGCCAAGGACTTAGAAAAACTTCAACTGTTCGGTGAAAGAGAGGCAATCCCGAGCGTGATATTTCAAGAACACACTTTTGGCGCGGAACTCTCCCGCAAGCACTCGGTGTATCGCCGCACGGCCATCACCGCGTTCGCCAACGCGGCCACATTTGGTGAAAGGGCGTGGCGAATCAACCAAGCGATTGACCTCCACCTCGGCGGGCCGAGCCAGGGCGTGGGCGTTCAAGAGGTCGAAATTTCTCGAGGATCACTTCTGCAGTTGGCGAGAGTCCGTGAGCTGGGTCCGCGTTCCCTCGATTTGACCCGCCTCGCCGAGTGGATCAACGAAGCGCCCGTGACAAAAGCGAGGGTCGTTGAACCAGGGCGTGAGTTGGATCCACTGGGGCATCTTCGAACTATTGAGCCCGAGGGCGTATCCCTTTCGACCGGTCGCACTATCGGCGAGGCTTAGTTTGCTTCGCTCGCGCCAAGATATGGTTTGGGTTCGCCCGCCACCCTTGCGAGCGCGGTGCAGGGTGCTTTCGAGTTGAAAATGTAGCCCACCAAGATTACGAATCATCTCGAGGGTGGCTCGATCGGCGATGCCAGGCAAAATGACCGAGCTGGCAAAGAGAGAGAGGAACCCTTGGGCCTGTTCACCCCATCGAGCACGGGCTTGAGAAAGGTCTTGCAGACAAGCCAAAGTCAATACTCCCTGGCCACCACCTTCGGAGACTATGGAGGCCAAATTATGAAGTGGCGCAACGTTGGCGAGTTCGTCGAGAGCTAATAACAGTCGGGCCCCTTGGTGGCTTCGTTCGTACGTGGCGTGAACCAAGAAATCGATAAGCCCAACGACGAGTGGGGTCGTAACCGCCTGAAACCGTGATGGTGCGACAATGTGCAACTGGTTTGGTGAGGCGAAGAATTTGTCCAGATCAAGTGAAGGCTGACTGGCCGCGAGTCGAGCGGCGTCGGTTCGCATGCCCGCCAGGAGACCCGATGCGCTCGACCAGATACCTGATAACTCTCGTTCTTCGGTGGCGAGAATTCCTCCGAGTAGTGAACTACTCGCGTGCTGGGAACCGTATCGCTCAATTAGCAATTCGAGGACTCCCGTTGTGTCACGCGCATCTACCAGTGAGCAGAAATCCGCCAAGGATTGCTCTCGAAGAGCGGCAGCGTGCAAGAGTGGGGCCAGCAAGGCGGCCGCTCGTTCGCTCCAGTGGTTGTCGGAAATGCCGGGGCGAGAAATGTTCGTGAGAGTGCGAGAAACGAGAATTGCGCCGTCCCAGGTTAAAGATTTTCTTACGGGGGAGTAACCAATTCGGCTGACATTGGGCAGTTCGGGTACGGTTCCCGAAGGATCAAAGAGTAAAAGTGAGCCGCGGTGAGGTCGTTCACTCATCACTCGCAGTACATCATCTTTGGTTGATGTACTGACAGAAGAATGCCCCTTCATCAGGAGATTCGGAATGATAAGGGACGAAGTTTTTCCACTTCTACTCGGTCCTAACACCAACGTTGAGCGTTGCGAACCACTGAATGCATTCGCATTTTTTGCGCGACCTAAATAGATACCTGGATCAAAATTCATAGCTCACAACGGTCGAAAATATTTTGCCGAAATGCTTGACTTATGTCTCCAAAACGAGTGAACTTTAAGTTGTCTTCTGCGGAGGAGACCAAAGCAGTACAAGAGTGCAGTATCTCTTGGACTTGCTCTTCTCCAAAGTTGGCCGTGCACTGCGAGTAGTGGTTGCACAGCCGAGAGGCTGGGCTTCACTTGGTCGAGTACGCGAGAAGTATCGATGTGTCCATATCTCAGTTACCACGGTGGTGAATGAGAGGAGCATCGAAACAACGTTGAATCCCTAGGAGGGAAAGTGGCTGTAGCTACGAAGAAGAAGGCTGCCCCTAAGAAGGCTGCCAAGAAGGCTGTAAAGAAGACCGTCCGCAAGGCTGCCCCTAAGAAGGCTGTTAAGAAGACCGTTAAGAAGACTGCTGCAAAGAAGACTGTTGCCAAGAAGACCGTCAAGAAGGCTGCTCCTAAGAAGGCTGCAAAGAAGACTGTCAAGAAGGTAGTCCGCAAGGCTGCTCCTAAGAAGGCTGCAAAGAAGACTGTCAAGAAGGTAGTCCGCAAGGCTGCTCCTAAGAAGGCTGTCAAGAAGACCACTGCCCGTCGTCGCGTTGCGAAGAAGGCTGCATAGTCTTACCAGCTGCCTTCGGGCACTGTGCACCCGTGGGGGCCTTCGGGCCCCCATTTGTGCTTTCTAGGGAAGATCCTCGGGCAGGTCGACATCTCGAGTCCAGGGACCCTGGTCGAGCACCTCGCAGTCCAGTCCCCGCCGAGCTGCTTCGAGCTCGTGTAAGCGAAGCGAGTTTTCGCCGAATTGAAACTGAAAGCGTGCGCCAGTCGGTATCGACAAGACATTGGTGCCCAGTCGCTGTTGATCGGTGACGATTCCTACCTCGCGGCTTGGTCGGTACTCGCGAAGTCCCTTCGGGTTGGCTAGGTCGGCGTGTACGACGGTTATGCGTTCGTACATTTCGGTAACCGAGTCGTAGAAACCTTGGACACTCTCATTGAGTCCACTTGATTTTGAAAAAGCGACAGTGCAACCCAGCTCCAAGGCGAATTGCGAAACGACCGCACTCTCACATATGACTGTCACCTGGTCACCGCCGAGTTCGGCGATGACTCCGGTAGCGAGGGTGCGGGCCAACTCGGAAACCTCTGAGACGTGGTTGTTGCGCAGGCGAGATTTTGCGAGTGCGAAATCCTTTATTGGAACCGCGAAGCAGTGGCGCATCACTCTATGTTACGAGCCTGCCCCACTATCCTTTACCTATGGGAAAGCGCAACAAGCCGAGTTTGGAGTTTGAAGCACCCCTCCTCGAGCGTGGGGAACGCGTTGTGGGCATTGACGAGGTGGGCCGTGGAGCACTCGCAGGCCCATTGGTTGTTGGCGCGGTTTTGCTGAGCGAATTCAATCCGATCCCCGAGGGCTTAACCGACTCGAAGCTATTGTCGGCGGTTCGCAGAACCGCTCTCGAAGATCCAATTAAAGCGTGGTGCCAATCGTGGGGGATTGGCTGGGCCAGCGCGAGAGAAATCGATGAATGGGGCATGCGCACGGCATTGGCGGTGGCGGCGACGAGGGCGCTTAATGAGTTGACGGAAAAGCCCACGGTGGCTCTGATCGACGGAAATTTGAACCTGCTGATTTCACCTATCCAACGTGAGTCGGAGCTAGAAATTCCGGAACTCCCGTACGGGTCAATGCCGGTGAGCACGTTGATTAAAGGTGACCGCAAGAGTGGGGCCATCGCCGCCGCTTCAGTACTCGCCAAGGTCGCGCGAGACAGATTTATGCGTGAACTTTCGACCCGCTATCCCAACTACGGGTGGGAACGCAATAAGGGGTACGGTACGGAATCTCACATGCAGGCGATCAGGGAATTTGGCGCGTGTGACCAGCATCGCCAAAGTTGGAAATTGCCCGAGAGTCTCTCTATTTAAAGTATTCGGGGGTAAAAGACCCGAGTGGACTCGGGCCCACTCCCACCACGGATTTCAGGGTCGCTCGAGTTTCTTGCAACAAGAGCGGAACGGGCAAGTAGATAACCGGGATTTGAATTTGGGCGTAGGCCGCAAAGGCACTCAAGTTGACTTGAGTCGAACCAATCGCGCTCAGGAGATCATTCATGTGGGCATCGCTGTAGCGACCCAAATTGAATTGGCTGGTCGTGCCAAATAGCTGTTCGCCACTGGGCCAGACCTGCGGTGAATAGTTCCAACCCCCACCCGCGAGGCAGAACTGGATTGTGTTGTCGGTGTGACACCTTGCCAAAGTGTTGTTGACGGTATCGAAGCTTTTGGTTACCGTGATTCCGATGGCGTGCCACTGAGAAATCAGGCTGTCGGCTAGGGGGATTAACTGCAGTTGGCCCGAAGCTTCAACCAGATTGAAACTCAGCGGGGTCTGATTCGCGATTCCCGTGCCACAATCGGTTGCGCCTGAGCCAGGTGCAGTGCAGACGTAGGTGCCATTGCTCAAAACCCAACCGTGCGACGTCAGCAACGTTCGAGCCTTGGCGAGGTTAAAGCTAAGTGGGTTGGCCCCCGCTGTTCCCAGGGCAACGGGAGTACTTGGAGGCAGCGGCGAAGTAGTCGCCAGGGCGTAGCCCTTCCAACCAGCGCGCGCCAGGGCCGCTTGGTTGAGTGATTGTTGAAGGGCTTGACGGATGTAGAGCTGATTGAGGATTGCCGCGTGATCGTTAGTTGTCATTCGGTTGATAACGAGAAAGTTTGATTGATTCGGTGTCGATTCCGTAAGGCGGAAACTTTTGAGAGTTGCTGAATTCCCAGACGATGACGTATGAATCGGAAGGTCAACGGGCGAGATGTAGCCAAGATCAAGGCTGCCCGAACGCAGGGCCGCTACCTCTTGTAGGTACGAATGCATTGGTACTTCAGTGAAAGTACCAATATGAGGCTTCACAGCGCCGGAATAGCTAGTGTTCGCGACGAAAGTGGCAGTGCCATCGTTTCGGAAGCTCGAAAGTCGATATGGTCCGTCCACGCCTTGTTGCCAAAAAGGAGAGGCGAAAGTGGAGCTGTCGGCACCGTGCGTATCCAAGTACGTCAGCACGCTTTGGCACGCACTGATGGTTCCGGCCGCACCAAAGGTTCCGGTCGCACAGCTCGGGACAGCAGCGGTGCCGTTGGTTGACCAGGTAAGCGAGAGGGGGACAATTTGACTCAAGTAATTTGCCTGAAGCCATGCCAAATTTACGGTTGAGGCGAAGGTGATGCGCAGTACCTGTCCGGTAGCCACGGCACTAGTGATTTGATCGGGCAGGCCCAGGTGTTGCGTGTAGCCGCACACCGACGTGGGATTCGAACGGTAGAGGTTTAGATAGAAGAGGGCCGAGGCCGCGGTCACCACGGCATGATTGGCGAAGTGCCAGTTCTTGAGGGTTATTGAAACCGTCTTTTGGTCATGACTAAGTACTGGGGCAGTGGCCAGACTCAGGAGGGGGTTCAGAGTAGAACTACTTCCGGCACCGTAGAAATAAAGTGGGCGGTACTGCAGAATTTGGAATTGCTGAACATTGGTGGTCGAATATGTCGAACAACTATTGATCGGAAAGATGAAGCTTGGAATTGCCCCGGGCTGTTCGGCCACCCGCAAAGTAGTAGCCGAGTGAGCAGTGGCCGTGAGTAAGGTTGCGCCCAGTGCAACGCCCGCGAATCCGGTTAGGAGTCGGCGAAAGTTTTGTCGAAGTGATGGAGTGCGTTGCACGATGTATTCATCTTACGAGCCGACTAATTGCGAACGGCCCACTCCAATAACGGGCGAAGTTCTGGGTGATTAAAGGTAAAGCCAGAGGCTAAAAGCCGAGTGGGCAGTACTCGCTGAGAGATGAGCAACAGCTCCTTGGCCATCTCCTCGCCCAGCGCAATCTTCAGGGCGAATTGAGGTGCGCGGAGAATGGCGGGTCGCCTGAGAACCTCGGCCAAGGTTTTCGTGAATTCAGAATTGGTAACAGGCATCGGCGCCGACAGGTTGATGGGGCCAGTCAGCTCCTTGTCGATTATGTGCAACAAGGCTCGAATTTCATCCTCGAGAGAGATGGGGCTCAACCACTGCGTTCCCGTTCCCAATGGCCCGCCGAGCCCGAGCTTGAACAAGGGAAGTTGCTTGGCGAGTGCACCACCTTGTTTCGTCATCACGATCCCGGTTCGCACGACCGCCACCCGGAGTGTCTTGCTCTGAGCGGCCGATTCCCAGGCCACGCAGACATCAGAGAGGAAGCCTTCGCCTCGAGCCGAATCCTCAGTCAATTCTTCGCTACCTCTCGTTCCGTAGTAGCCAACAGCCGAAGCATTAATGAGGTGAGCCGTGCCGCCATTGACCTTTTCGAGAGTCGAAACCAAGAGATTGGTCGTATCAAGACGCGAGCCGAGAATTAGAGCCTTGCGCTTGGCGCTCCACCGACGGTCACCGATCCCGGCCCCCGAAAGATTGACCACTACGTCAAGTGGGCCCGCCTTCTCTAAGTCAGATTCGCTAACCATCCCTTTGTTCGGACTCCACGCAATGGTGGGCCGAGGCTGCGCGGCCGCACCAGGGCGCACGAAGACGACCGTATCGTGACCCACACGCTCCAGTTCCTTAATCAGGGCTTGTCCAATTAGACCTGAGGCTCCCGCTAGTGCGATTCGCATACGTTGCTCCAAAGTTGGTTGAGGGTATCAGCGAGCTGATTGGGATTTGAGAGATGAGCGCCGTGCGGTGCATGGGGTAATTGAATGATTTCAATTTTAGGATCGCTCTGAGCGAGTACTTCAGCGATTTCGAGATAGTGCGATTGAAAGGGGCCATCGCCAAATACGAAAGCCGCGGGTACGCGAAGATTTTCTAAATCAAACTGCACCTCGGAGTGATAGAGGTCAGTGAGATCTTGCAAGAGAGCAGGCCCGTCTGCACGCCGAGAATCTCTTTCTTCCTCGCTCAATCGGTCCCACGCTTCGGGAGAGACGACACTTCGAAAAAAACGCTCGACCTCTTCTCCGTGATTGTTACTCCGAGGCGGGCCGGCTTGTCCTAATCGTTTAATCCAAGGAAAAGGAGGCTCATAGGCCACAACCAGATCAACCAGCTCGGGGTGCGTAACAGCAACCCCGAATGCCACAAGTCCACCAAAACTATGTCCGAACAAAATTACCGGGCCACGTTGCTTCGCATCAGCGGCCAGGGCCGCTAGGTCTTCGATGTGGTGGGCGAGAGTGAAGGGGGCGAGGGCTCGCGAGCCCTGATAGCCCCGCCGGTCGTAACTCCAAACCTCGAAATTTGTCAGCCGTCGGGCCATTCGTGAGAATGATGCGCCGCGGTCTAGTCCCCCGTGAGAACAGATAATGGTGCCCAGTGGAGACTCGCTCGCCATGGACAAAATACGCAGCCCAGGAACGGGGGATTGCTCGCGAGGCTGGAGTCGCGCGGGAACGGTTGATGCCACCTGTGCAAACTACCGGTATTTCGAGGGGCTCTCAACAAAAATCCCATTGAGGAGACCATTTTCAGCCCTAGGCTGGAGAGGTGACGCCCCCCGAAACCACCTCTACTGGAAATGGGTCATTTGGCCCCAACGCATGGCTCGTCGACGATATGTACGAGCGTTTTTTGGCCGACCCTAGTTCAGTCGCTGAATCGTGGAGAGAATTCTTCGCCGGCTACAAGCCCTCGGCCGTTCCGAGTGTTGGCACTTCAACCAATGTGGCGACGGCTTCGACTAGCGGTAAAAGTACACCCGCAGCAGCCATTGACGCTGAAGCGACGCCTCTAAAGGGTGCTGCAGCGCGAATTGTCTCCAATATGGAAGCAAGTCTCGCGGTTCCTACCGCTACGAGTGTTCGCCAGGTACCAGCTCGCCTGCTCGAAATCAACCGAGCCGCCCTTAATGAGTCGCTTTCGCGTACCACCGGGGCCAAAGTCTCATTTA
Organism: uncultured Actinomycetes bacterium; assembly: GCA_903825035.1. Taxonomy (GTDB): domain Bacteria; phylum Actinomycetota; class Acidimicrobiia; order Acidimicrobiales; family RAAP-2; genus RAAP-2. Next base: position 14,667 of record CAIJYV010000032.1, read on the forward strand.
CGCACCTTATTGCTTTCGCCATTGTGAAGGGACTTAAGAAAGTCCCTTCGATGAATTCAACCTTTGTCGACGCGGTCGATGCCAAGGGCACACCGGGCGTTCGTCACCACGAACACGTCGGTCTGGGTTTAGCGGTTGACGTTGAAAAATCCGACGGCACTCGCAACCTACTCGTCCCCGTCATTAAAGATGCCGACACGGTTGACTTCCGTGGATTCTTGTTGGCGTACGAAGAACTCGTTCGCAAGGTTCACAACTCCTCATTCGGCGCAGACGACTTCGCCGGTGCGACCGTCTCGTTGACTAATCCAGGAACCTTGGGCACCGTTCAGTCGGTTCCCCGACTCATGCCCGGCCAAGGAGCGATCTTTGGTGTTGGCGCTTTGGCCTGGCCCGCCGGATTTGAATCAGCCGATCCGCGCGCCCTGGCCGAACTTGGAGTGGGCAAGGTCATGACCTTGACTTCAACCTACGATCACCGCATTATTCAAGGTGCCGAATCAGGAATCTTCCTCAAGTACGTCGCCGAATGTTTAACGGGTGGGCATGGTTTCTACGACGAGGTGTTCACTGCTCTGGGGATCCCCTACGAGCCGCAGCGTTTCGCCAAGGACACGAACCCTACCGACGAAGCTGACAACGAGAAGATTCTCAAGCAGATTCGTGTACAAGAGCTAATCAATATGTACCGCATGCGCGGACACCTAAACGCACACCTGGACCCCTTGAGTTCGAAGCCCCCGGTTATGCACGCCGAGTTGGACCTCGCGACCTACGGGCTCACCATGTGGGACCTTCAACGTTCTTTCGTCGTCGATGGATTGGCCGGACGTACCGAGGCCACTCTGGAAGAGATTTTGTCAATTCTTCGAGAGGCCTATTGTCGCACCATTGGAATTGAATACGGCCACATCATGGACCCGGCACAAAAGCGCTGGATTCAAGAGCGGGTCGAAGGGGTTCAAAGAAGCTTCTCTAGTGACCAGCAGCGTCGTGTCCTTAACGCGTTGAGCGAAGCGGAAGTATTTGAACGCTTCTTGCACTCGCGTTATGTCGGGCAAAAGCGCTTTGGACTTGAAGGTGGAGAGTCGACCATCGTTGCCCTGCAGACCATTTTGGATGCCGCAGCCGATACGGGAACCAAAGAGGCCGTTATTGGAATGGCTCACCGCGGACGACTGAACATCCTCGCCAACATTGTTGGCAAGTCCTATTCGGATATTTTCTCGGAATTTGAGGGAAACCTGGATCCCGAAAGCGTGCAGGGTAGTGGTGACGTGAAATATCACAAGGGTGCACGAGGCGTATTCACGAATCAAAACGGAGTCACCGTTGAGGTTTCGATGTCAGCCAACCCTTCGCACTTGGAAACCGTTAGTCCAGTGGTCGAGGGAATCGTCCGCGCCAAACAAGACCTCGCAATTCGCCCGTCTGACGGAACGCACGGTGTTGATGTTCTCGAACGCTATCCCTACTTGTCCTTGCTGATTCACGGTGACGCCGCCTTCGCGGGCCAGGGCGTTGTCGCGGAAACCCTAAACATGTCGCAATTGTCGGCGTATCACATCGGTGGTTCGATTCACATAGTGATCAACAACCAAGTGGGATTTACAACAGCACCCGAGTCGGCACGCTCCAGTTTCTACCCAACCGATGTTGCGAAGATGATCCAAGCCCCCATCTTTCACGTCAACGGTGACGACCCCGAAGCATGTGCGGTAGCCGCGAAGCTTGCCTTTGACTATCGCGAAACCTTTCACCGCGACGTAGTGCTGGACATTGTTTGCTACCGACGTCACGGACACAATGAAGGTGACGACCCCAGCTACACCCAACCGCAGATGTACAAGATCATCGACCAGATGCGTTCAGTCCGCAAGGGTTACACCGAAACCTTGATTCGTCGAGGCGACATCTCCATTGAAGCGGCCGAAGAAACGCTCAACGAGTTCAACAATCGCTTGCAGAGTGTCCTCGACGAGGTTCGAACTGTCCCGGTTCCTGAACTCAAAGGTGTTCCGCACGCGGCGGTTCCCGCCGACCCACCAGCGCCAGAGACCGGAGTTTCGGAAGCGAAGTTGCGCGAGGTGGCAGTGGCGACGGTCAGCGCACCCGAGGGTTTTACGATCCACCCAAAGCTTGAGCGCCAATTTGCTCAGCGCACGCAACTTCTCGAAGAGGGAGAAGTGGATTGGGCCTTGGGCGAAGCCTTCGCGTTTGGCACGCTCGTGCAAGAAGGCTCGAATGTTCGGCTCGTGGGGCAAGACTCTCGTCGAGGCACCTTCTCGCACCGTCACGCCGCACTCATTGATTACGAAAACGGCAACCAGTTCATTCCGCTTTCGAGTCTGGATGCTCCAGGGTTCTTCACGGTACGCGACTCATTCTTGAGCGAGTACGCGGCGCTCGGTTTCGAATACGGCTACAGCGTCGAGTCAAAGAACGCGCTGGTGGCGTGGGAGGCACAATTCGGCGACTTCGTCAATGGGGCAGAAATTATTATTGACAACTTCCTTGTTGCAGCCGAAGACAAATGGGGGCAGCATGCCTCGCTCGTAATGTTGCTTCCCCACGGCTACGAAGGTCAAGGTCCCGAGCACTCGAGTGGTCGCATCGAGCGCTTCTTGAGTTTGAGCGCTCGCAACAACATCCGCGTCGCCATACCCACTACCTCGGCTCAGTATTTCCACCTTTTACGCTCCCAGGTTCGCCGCGAGCGCCAAACCCCACTCATCGTCTTCACCCCGAAGTCACTTTTGCGTGCCGTCCAGACTCGTTCCAAGCTGAGCGAATTTGTGCAGGGCTCATTCCAGCGCGTCCTCGACGATGGTGGGGCGAACAAAGACTCCGTCACCAGTGTGGTGCTGGCCAGTGGCAAAGTTGCGCATGAGGCTTTGGGTTACCGCGAGGAAAACCAGCGCCAGTCAGTGGCTGTTGTCCGAGTCGAGCAGCTGTATCCCTGGCCCGCTGAAGACCTGGACCGGATTCTTTCAACCTATTCAAACCTTGACGAAATTGTGTGGCTGCAAGAAGAGCCAGAGAATATGGGAGCGTGGCCATTTGTTCACCTCCAAATGCATCACCAGTTCCGTGGAAAGAATGTGCGCCACGTAGCGCGCGCCGAGTCAGCTTCACCAGCCACCGGATCTAGCTTGGTTCACGCCGCTGAACAGGCCGACTTGTTGAAGCGAGCACTTGGATGAGTTTGAAGACTAAATCTCTGCGAGTAGTTGTTGACGGCTCAAACTTTGCGACAGAGGGTCGCTCCGTTCCTAGTTGGGCGCAGTTGAACGAAGCGGTTGAGGCCTTCAAAGTTGAGTACCCGAAGGCCGAAGTCATTGTGGTGGTCGACGCCAGCTTTGAGCACCGAATCGCCGCTAGCGAACGTCCAGCCTTTAACGAGGCGCTCACCAATGGGGATGTAACGACTCCACCTGCCGGCGCCGTTGGGCGTGGCGATGGATTCATCTTGACAATTGCCGATCGAATTGATGGGGTGATACTGAGCAACGACTCGTTTCAAGAGTTCCAAAATGATTACCGGTGGCTATTCGACGAAAATCGATTAATTGGTGGCAAGCCCGTTCGTGGAGTCGGCTGGATTTTCACTCCTCGAATTCCTGTTCGAGCGACCAAGGCCCAAGCTCCGGTGAAGAAGTTGGCCGTGGCCTTGCCAGGCGGAGCGAAGCCCTCGGTAGGCACAACGCTGACTCCAGTCAAGGTCGCCAAGAAAGCGGTGAAGGCGGCGGCGAAGAAGGCCGATGCTAAACCGGCTAAGAAAGCCCCAAAGAAGGTTGAAGCGAAGCCAGTCAAAAAGCCGATTAAGGCCGTCAAGAAGGTTGCGGCAAGCGTCGGTGAGGCTCCCGTGGTGATGCGCCGAGGGCGCCAACCGGTGAATCCCGAGACCGAATTCGCGTTATTTCGAGCCGCCTACCGGATCGGACAACGCGTCGAGGGCGAAGTGACCGCTTTCACGAGCCATGGTGCGGTCGTTAAGGTGGCCCTCAAAGGTTCAAAAACCATGGAATGCTACGCCCCGACGGCCTCGTTGGCCAAGCCGGCTCCCGCACGAGCGCGCGATGTGGTGAAGCGTGGCGACATTAGAAACTTCAAATTGGTTAGCGTAGATGCCGAACGTCGAATTGCGGAGCTGTCCTTGCCATGAGCGAACTGTCAATGATCCCCAGTGATTACATCCCCCACCGCCCACCTTTTCTCCTGGTGGACGAGATGGTTTCTATCGAGCCGGGCGTTTCGGCCGTTGGCCAGTGGACACTCACTGGAGATGAGTACTTCTTTCCGGGTCACTTCCCAGGGCGTCCGACCCTTCCCGGTGTTTTGTTGGTCGAAGCATTGGCGCAGTGCGCGGGAGTGTCAGTAATGGCTGACCCCGCCTATCAAGGTCGCTTGGCACTCTTTGGCGGAATTCAGAGCGCGAAATTTCGTCGACAGGTAGTTCCAGGCGACACTGTCTTGCTCGAGGTCACTATGAATCAGGTCACTTCGCGAGGCGGCAAGGCGGTTGGCCGTGCCACCGTTGAGGGGAAAGTCGCAGCCGAAGCTGAAATGTTCTTTGTCTTTGTCTCCACCGAGTGAAAATCGCTACCTGGAATGTGAATTCACTCACGGCGCGTTGGCCGAGGGTGAGCGAATGGCTCGAATCTGCCCAGCCGGATGTTTTACTGATTCAAGAAACCAAACAGACTGACGCAAAATTTCCCTTCGAAGGATTCGCCGAATTGGGATACGAATCGGCGCACTTCGGTCAAGTTCAATGGAACGGGGTGGCAATTCTTTCCAAGGTCGGACTCGAAGACGTAACGCGAGGCTTCGGCGAACCCGAAGAAGAAGCACGGGTTATCAGTGCGCTCTGTGGCGGCGTTCGAGTTTTCTCCTGTTACGTGCCGAATGGTCGAGCACTCGACAACCCCCACTTTGAGTACAAACTGCGCTGGCTAGAAACGCTGCGCAAAATTCTCGATGCTCGTGATCGGTCGGTACCAACCCTGGTGGGTGGTGACTTCAATATTGCTCCCAGCGACCTTGATGTATATGATCCCTTGGCCTTCGAAGGCGCCACCCACGTAACCCCGGTAGAGCGCGAGGCACTGGCGGCACTTGGCGAAACGGGCCTGACCGATCTCACGCGACACCTGCACCCAGAGGAGCCCAACTTCTCTTGGTGGGATTACCGCAACGGTTCATTCCGGCGTGGCTGGGGTCTGCGAATTGACTTGCTGCTCGTCGACGAACAGCTCCTGGGATCGGCTACCGCCAGCTACGTTGACCGAGAAGCGCGCAAGGCCGAAAAACCCAGTGACCATGCGCCGGTGGTCGGTGAGTTCGATTTACGGCTTGGGTGAATTCGCTTTGAGCGTCGCTCGAAGTTCCTCTAGTCGGTTCTTCACAACGTCACCGGTCAACGGAGCCTGAATCTTCTCAAGCTGTTTAACCTTTTCGAGCACCGGAGTTAGGAATCGAGAGGGCTGACGATTGGGGAACTTGGGATCGTCCTTCGCTTTGGAGTAGCTGACGAAGAGTGACTGCTCGGCACGGGATAACGCAACGTAGGCCAAGCGCTGCTCCTCGGAAATTTCGTCGTCAGTTTTCGCGTTGTAGTTCGGCAATACACCCTCGGCCCAACCAATGCAGGCGACGTGCTGAAACTCTAAGCCCTTAGCGCGGTGAATCGTAGAGAGGGCGACCGCATCGGGATGCTCCACATCGACAATCCGTCGGTTGACCTCACGTGGCCCCACGAGGTCAGAGGCGGGCGAGTGCTCGGCCCCCCGGCGCTCAAAGGGGATGTCGGCAAATTCCAGAGCCGCGGCGATCCGCTCGAGCTCTCTGTTGGTACGTGCGAGTACCGCCATGCTGCGCCACGGACTCGCGGCGCTGTGGTGGTTGGCGAGCCACGTGGCGACAGCGTTGGCCTCATCGACATCGGTGTCGTAGGCACGGACGAGTGGCACCACACCATCTTCACGGGCGGGTTCGATTCCCTTCGCCCCCGCTTCGAGCAAGGTGGAGGCGACGGCAATGATGCTCGCGGTAGAACGATGGTTTCTCGTTAAGTCGAGAATTTGGGTGTCGGGCCATGTGGCGAGTACTTCGGACATCAGTTGGGGGTTAGCGCCGTTAAATCCGTAGATTGACTGGTTCGGGTCACCGACGCAGAACAAGTCTGGGTCGTCGCCCGCCATCTCTCGAAGTAGCGAGAACTGAAGTGGGTTCATATCTTGCGTTTCGTCGACGAAGAGCGCGGGAGTCGTGTGACGGAATCCATCGCGTACCGCCTTATCGGTTTGCAACAAGTTGATTGCCTCGCGCAACAACAAGTCGAAGTCAAGCACGTGGCGGGCCTGACACATGCCGATGTATCGATCGATAAATTCGGCGAAGACCGGTATGGGAAGTGGTGTGTCGCGCTTTAACTTCTTGGCGCTCTTCGAATAAGTGACTCCCGTAAATCCCTGCGACAGGGCCCATCCGAGTTCTTGCTCAACTCGTGGAATTTGCCAGTCGGCGATGGCCATTTCGCCATCGGTATTCAATTGCGCCACGAGCGAGGTGACCAATCGGGCCCGGTGCGACTCGAGGGTAAAGGGGCGCAGGCTGTGGTCCTCGCGATACCGAGCAACGATGGTGAGCGCCGCGCGGTGGAATGTTCCCGCTCGCACATCGCGGATTCCGGCCCTGAAGAGACGCTTGCGCAGTTCATCACCGGCTTTGCGGGTGAAGGTCATGGCGAGAACTTGATCGGGGGTGAGTTCGCCTTGGAGAATGCGTCGTTGGATACGCAAAGTTAAGACGTGGGTCTTTCCCGATCCGGCAGTTGCTCGAACCATGAGGCGACGGGCGTGACTAGTGACGGCCTCACGTTGTTCGGGGGTGAGCCCCACGAGCATCTGTTCGGAAAAGGCTTCGTCACTCATCGTGCATAGAGGCTATCGGGAGGTGCTCACACGCCCAAAAGGCAGGAATGATGGGAAATCTGGTGCTACGCCTTAGCGAATCCATTGCGGATGAGGAAATCGGCCGATTCGCTGACCGTTACCTCGACGGGTATGAAATCAATACCCAGGACGCGTTGAGCTTTGGCCCCGCTGGCGTTGGCCGGTTTTCCCAACATCGGAATAATTGATTTGATGTCCTTGTCAAATAGTGACAGGGCTTTAATGAGGAAGGTGGGAGCCAATCCGGTCTTTACCTTGCTCTGAGGGTAGATCGACTTCAAGTATTTCGCGATCTCAACAAACGAACGCGTTCCGGCAACGGCCAAGAAACGCTCGCCAATGGTCTTTTCATTCTCAATGGCTATGACGTGCATTTTGGCCACGTCACGCACGTCGACGACGGCAAATTGGAGGTCGGGCAGTAGTGGGTCCTTGCCACTCAGAATACGTTCGATTACGGAAATGGATGAGCCGAAGTTTGTATCCAATGGTGCACCGAGTACAAGCACGGGATTGATGGTTGTTAGGGAAATTGCCGGGTGTTTGGCAACGAAATCCCAAGCGGCCCGCTCGGCCAAGGTTTTTGATTTGGTGTACGCAATCTTGCCAATGGGGTGATTGACATCGGTCCACATCGTCTCGTCGAACTCGGTCTTTCCGAATGGCAAATCGGAACCGTAGATTGCGGCATTAGAAGAGGTCAAGATGACCCTCGTGACCCCTTGTGCTTGAGCAGCTCGAAGCGCTCGGAGGGTTCCCTCAACTGCGGGACGGATGAGGTCGTTCTCATCCTTGGGTGAAGCAATCGGAAACGGGGAAGCAGTGTGCATCAGCACGTCGACACCACCAAGGGCTTCGTGCCAGCCCGAATCTTGTTCGAGGTCGAGTTTGACAAATTTGATTCGACTCTCGAGCTTCGCTGGGTCCAAAAGGTGAGGCTTCACGGCATCGAGAACCTCGCTTGATTTTTCGAGGCTTCGCACCGAGGCGCGAACTTCGTACCCTTGATTTAGAAGCTGCAGCACAATGTGCTTAGCGATGTAGCCACTGGCGCCGGTTACTAGGACAGTTGTCACGAAAACTCCACTCAATCAGCCAAATCTTGGCGCTTACCTTTGCCACTTTATGGGTGAAATCGCTGGGTAGCCTAGAGAGCGTGCTTCACGCCTACGCCAATGGAACAATCTTCGGAGAGACCTACGGCGAGGGTGATTGTCGGGTCATTTGGCTCCACGGATGGGGCCGCAGTGGATCAGATTTCGCCAGCAGCGCTGGGCAACTGGCCGCCCACGGCTTTGCCTCGCTTTCGCTCGATCTCCCAGGATTTGGCTCGTCGCCCATTCCGTTGCAAGCGGGTGGCGCACGCCACTACGCCCAGCTGCTGATTCCGATACTCAAGGAGATGGGGTCAGCACCCGTCATCCTGGTTGGCCATTCCTTCGGCGGGAGAATCGCGAGCGTGCTCGCCACTGAGGTGCCAGACCGCGTGGCGGGAGTGTTATTTATCGGCGCGCCACTGGTCAAGCTTCAGTCGGGCACTAAATCACCGGTGGGCTATCGACTGGTAAAAACGGCCCGAGCCCTTGGACTCGTGAGTGAGGCGAAGCTTGAGCGAGCAAGACAAAAGTACGGCTCTGCTGATTACCGCGCCGCTCAGGGAGTTATGCGCGAGGTCCTCGTGGCGACGGTGAACGAGTCGTACGAAGCCGAACTAGCAACTATTCACCAACCGGTACTCGCGTTGTGGGGGAGTGAAGATCGAGATGTTCCCACGAGCGTTGCTGAGCGAGCCCTCGCACTCGTTTCCGGTGAGACTCAACTCCAAATTCTCCAAGGTGTGGGACACCTAGTGCCCACGACATCGCCGAATGAACTGGCCGCGGCGGCTGAATCGATGCTGAAATGAAATACCTCATCTCCGTTTTGATTTTCTCACTCCTAGCGGGAGCCTTTAGCGCGCAGCTCTTGCGCTGGGCCCGAGTCTTGCAACGCGAACACTACGAAGCAGCTTCGATGCGTCGCTTCCTTGAGCGTTGGAGTTCGCCGGCGATTTCGGGCGCGAAATCACCTGAGCGTTTTTCGACCAAGCGACCGGTAACGCTTTCTCACGTGACCCTCGTACTTGTTTTGCTCGGTGTGGTCACCAAAGTGAACGCGGTCTCTCTGGGCGCGACCGTGATCTACGGACTCTTCTGTCCGATGGGGCTCAGCATCAAGGGCCGTACCTCGGCGCTGTCGTGGACCAAGCGCCTACGTCAAATTGTGACCCTTTGTTCACTAGAGGCCATCGCCATTGGCCTGGTGGGGTTGCTCGTGCATCCAACGTACCTATTGGCAATGGCTGTCGTTTGGGCGACCCCACTGTTATTGGCCAGCTCGGTCATGGCCCTGACGCCACTTTCTGAACGAGAGGCTCGAGGCTTCATCACTCAAGCCAAGCAGCGCCTGGAGCGAGTAGACCCACGCGTCGTGGGTATCACCGGTTCGTTCGGTAAAACTTCTACGAAGAGTCACCTACGTGAACTACTCAGTTCCGATTTACAGGTAGTAGCGACACCGAAGAGTTTCAACAATCGCGCTGGCCTATCGCGAGCGATAAATGAGCAACTCAGTGACGGTACGCAAGTCTTTATCGCCGAGATGGGAACCTACGGCCCGGGCGAAATTCGCGCCCTCTGTGAATGGTGTCCGCCAGAGATTTCAATCGTGACCGCCATCGGACCCGTGCACCTAGAGCGCATGGGATCAATTGAAGTAATTGACATGGCCAAGCGGGAGATTACCGAGCGGGCGTCGGTGGTGATCTTGAATGTTGATGAACCTCGACTCGAACGCTGGGTTCAGGCACTCGTCGCAGATAAGAAGAAGGTCATTACCGCCGGTACCGCAAACGCTGATGTAGTGATCAGTGAGTCCAATGATCAGTGGACACTGATTGTTCGAGGAGAATCTATCGGTTCGGTGCCCGCTCCCCAGAGCCTGCAAGCAACGAACGTAGCGTGCGCGGCGGCGGCGGCCATTGAGTTGGGTTCTGCTCCCCAAGTAGTACTCGAACGAATTGCTCGACTCCAGGCCATCGCCAATCGAGCCAATGTCCTTACCGCTCCATCGGGAGTCGTGGTCATTGATGACACCTTTAATGCGAATCCCGCGAGTGCTAATGCCTCACTGCTTCTGCTTGATTCAATGGATAACAGTGGCCGCAAGGTCGTCGTGACTCCCGGCCTCATTGAATTGGGCGATGAACAATATGGGTACAACTTTCGCCTGGGTGAAGGTTGCCGGAATCTCGAATTCGAACTCTGTGTCGTGGGCCGCACTAACGCCAGGGCCCTCATGGAGGGCTTCGTTGACAGGCCGCTCCGCTTTGACACCCGCCCCGAGGCGGTCGAGTGGGTGAAGGCCAACCTTCACGCGAATGATGCGGTGTTGTACCTCAACGACCTGCCCGACCACTACCCTTGATAGGACTCAAGGTGGACGAATGACAAACGCGGTACTTTTTGGTGGCCCAGCGCCCGAACACGACATTTCGATTCTGACGGGCTTGCTGGCCTTGCACGAACTCCAGCGCACAGAGCCCAGCACCATTGCTATTTACTGGTCCAAGACCGGAGACTTTTATGAGGTTCCCGCATCGGTGGAACCAGAACACTTTCTCGAGGGCCTACCAAAGGGAGCGGCGGAGTTAACGTTGCGGTTAGGCCGCGACGGTGGTTTTTACGCCACCGGTTCACGCTTGGGTAAGGACAAAGCTCTCGAGCTCGATGCGGTCGTGCTCGCCACTCACGGCGGACCAGGAGAAGACGGCTCCTTGCAAGCAGCGTTGGACCTCGCGGGAATTAACTACACCGGGCCAACGGTGGCGGGGGCTTCGTTGGGTATGGACAAGTGGGCCTTTGGCTCCATGGTCGCGAACGCCGGATTGCCAACCCTGCCTCGATTGTTGCTGGGTCCAGACACCGTAGAGATCCCTTTCGCGGGCCCCTACATTCTGAAGCCTCGCTTTGGGGGTTCGTCAATTGGCATCGACGTGGTGGCTGACCTCGCGACCGCCAAGGCTCGACTGAGTGCGAACCCACACTTTGCTCTGGGTTGTGTAGTTGAGCCCTATCGCGCGGATCTCTTTGACATTCAGATCGCTCTTCGCACCTATCCCGAGCTCGATTTGTCAGCTATCGAAAAACCGATTCGTCGAAATGATCGAGCAGAAATTCTCGACTACAAAGATAAGTACGTTGGTGGCGAGGGAATGGTCTCGGCCCCGCGTGAATTACCGGCAACTCTGCCGGGCAACCAGGGTGATGCGGTGCGCAAGTACGCGACTGAGGTAGCTCGAATTGCGGGAGTACGTGGAGTGGCTCGAATCGACTTCCTGGCCAATGATCACGAATTGTTCATCAACGAAATCAACACCATTCCCGGATCGCTCTCTAAGCACCTTTTCGTTGAGCCGCCGCTGCCCTTCAGTCAATTACTGGGGGACTTGTTGCGTGAGGCTCGTGAGCGCCCAGCGCACCGCTATAGCGCCGCTGGCGCCGACGGTTTGGTGTTGCGCAGTGCCGGCTCGATCGCGTCGAAACTCGCGTAAGCGAGGAATGGCGGTGAGCGCTTCGGCTAGTTCGTCGCTGTAGGGGTCGAGCAAGAGACCTTGTCGAATCGCCCAAAAGGCCAACTCCACATCGCCATTTCTCAGGGCTAAATCCGATAGAGCAAGAGCAGCCCATTCACCATCGCGGGAGAGTTTTGCTTGGTGGCCCTCGGCGATGAACCATTCAAAACCTCGCAAGGAGCTCGAGAGCGGTTCGCTCAATACCAATTCCAGCGCGGAGCGCAATGGCTGCTCCTGGTTCAGGCCAACGCTGGAGCGAGCCACATTAATAAGGCGGTGAAAATCTTGAATATCGCTTCTCAGACCGTGGGCTTGGTAGAGCCCTGCGGCGCTAACACTGTGCAGGCGATTTCCACTGCCATCACTCCCGAGCGAACGGCGCAGGGCTGAGGCGACATTCGCGAGAACGCGCGCAGAGGCGTCGACTCCGGCGTGAACTAAGACACGAGAACGAAGTCGCTCTCCAGTTACCGGTTCGCCTGGGTGCAAAGTGAGATAACTCGCCATCTCAATTATTCGACGACGCAGCGAGGGTTCGAGAGGGTGAACGAGGTTTTCGATATCAGGGTTGGCTTGCAGCAAGCGAACTCGCGGCGAGATGTCGCCAACTACGCCCGAACTGATCAGTGGATGAGAGAGAGTAGCGCACAGGTCCGCTAGTTCTGAATCCACTCGGTCTGGTGTGGTGAGGTGGAGAATAAGCGTCTTACCTCTCGAAGTAAGAGCGAGCGCGCGCAACAATTCGTGTTCGCTGGAGGTGATGACGAGTCGTCCATCGTGGAGAGCAACAATGGATTGCTCGAGATCGCCCAGCGTCCAACTCGAGGGAATCTGCAGCACTCCGCCGTTTTTGACAAATGAAATAGTCAGCGAGTCGGTACTCGCTGAGGCAATGTAGGCCGCGATCGGCGAGAAGTTTCTCGGCGGGCTCGCGGTTTCGGGCGGAGCTGAGTCAATGGTCACGTATCCATCTCGACCCTTACCGATGGCAGCGAGAATGTGTGCTTCGGTCGCCGGGTCGCGCTGTTGGAGCTGAGTGATAACGAGATTGGGATCCACCGAGGGCTGTTCGCGCAGACTGTCGGACACCCTTTTGGCGGCGAGCGCGAACGGGGCAAGGTTCACCCACGGGGCTACGGCAAAATTCGAGCTCCGAAGTTCAGGCGAGGGCCAAGAAACCGAGGAGTGAGTGGCGGGAGCGTGACGGTGCTGCTGCGATCCAAGTATTGGCAACAGCGCCACGAGGGCAGTCGCCAACCACTGGTACCCACTACCGGGAACTACTAAGCCCCGTCGAATATTCCTGAGGGCCGACTTGAGTTGCCATAAGAACAGCAACCACAAGAGAATTAGAGTAACGACAACTAGTCGAATAATTGTCGGGTGAGAACTCGAGTTAGCGCTGAACCATTGCCAGATCGCGACAATTGGAAGAATGAGGGCGTAGAGGGCGAGCGCCAACCCTTGCGCGGGGGCCGAACGATTTTTCACCCTGAGGCCAATTTCCACTGTGTTTCGACGGGCAGGTGCAGCGCGACGAGGACAACTTGGCACTGCAGAGTGGCCGATTCGACGAAGGCTTGCTTGATCACCTCTCGATAGTCAGGACACACTAGATCCGCGGAGAGCGAGTTAGAGCTTTCGAGGTACCAACGACCAGGGTGCGGCACAGGAATCATGAGCTGGGGATTGAGGTTATTCAAAACACCAATAAGTACGTTTTGATTTAGGGAGGCCCCGGGTGAGGTGGGAAGGATATAAGGCTCCGTTGTCGTGGAAGGCAATTTATGACTCTGTGATCGAGCGGTCGTGAGACTTACGAGGAGCAGAACCAGCAACAGCGGTATCGACCAGATCACGAGGCCGTTTAGGTTCCGAGGTGCCTTGGCCATGAGAGACAACGTAGCGAGGGATTAGCGCTACCCGAACTTCCCCTCTAGGGCACTAAGTCCCTAGAGCAGGTATTTTCGAGCGAAGTTTTGGAGTTCCATCTGCAACGCTTGGGGTGCACTGCGGTCAGCCTGTGCAAGTTCTCGCAAGCTCCGGCCCTCGAAAACCCGTTGGAAGGTGAGACGAACTAATCGCTCGTGCGGTCCACTCGCCATGGTCTCGAGTCGAGTGAGCAAGGGCGACGGAATTGAAGTCGGCTCGGGCTGGTTCTGAGCCGCCTGCACGCTCTGGGCGGCCTCTTTTTCCTTCAGCATCCATCGACGGAGTCGCCCGCGAAGCGCCGAGAGGAGATCGGGCGCGCAGTATTGGCGGGATTCTCCCGCCCAGTCGTGAATGAGCTCGGCGCAACTCGAAATGGCCATGGCCAGCATCTCACTCGGATCAGCGCACACGCCGTCGCCAAATTTCAGTTGTCGACAGGTAGAGATGATGCCGGGCAGGAGGGTTTGGAGCAGGGCTCGAGCGACTTCGCGGTCGTGCGCTTCGATGAGCAGGGCCTTTAAGACTTCTGCTTTTTCCAACATGCCCAGCCCGGATCGCCTTTCCAGTGATTCGACGACGTCGCCCAAATCACTCATCCCCGCCAGGGGGAGTGCGGGCCATCGGCTCGCAAGCATCCCAAAGGCGCGCTGTGAACTGGGGGTGTGTCCGGTGCGAAGCCAATCGCGCCGAAGTTGTCCTAAATAATCGGTGTTGTGTGTCATGGGAGACACAATTGGCTGGGTGGGTCACTGAACCATTCATTCGGGAACTCCATTTTTCATTCACAGAAACCACTTTCTTTTTGTGCTCTTCTCACCTAGGCTTAAAACATGGACATTGATGACTTCTACGAACAGAACGAGGCGCGCCGTGAGAGTGCTGAGTTCGAATTTGGATCTGAGTGGAACGACGCCGAAGGCAACGAGTACGAACTCTCCTGGGTTGAAGCCACCGGTGAGCTTTACCTAATGGTGGAGCCAGATGCTGTCATCACGGAGGACATTTTTGGAGACTTCGTTGTCGATGGCGAAGTTGACGACCTCACGATTGCGATCGTGGGCATTGTGCCATCGCTCGCTGCTCTCGAAGACAAGATCAAGGGCTGGGAGCAGGCAATGGTGGAGGACAACTCTTTGAGCTGGCTCCACTCTCGTTTTAATTAGGCCTTACAGATACGGACTCGCCGAGTTCGCTACTTGACAAATACGTCGAAGTGACGGCGCCAAGTCGGTAATTGGAACCCGTTGCGCCTCGCCAATTGTTGTCTGGAGGGCATTCCACTGACCATCGGCCGAGGTGGCACGAGCCGCGAAGGGCGTGGCGCGAATCAATGTCGCCATGGCATTGTTCGCCAAACGTGTTTGCTCGGCGCCCGTGGCGGCCTGAGCCTGTTTCGAAATCTTGAGAGCTTCACCCACGAAGCCGCACGCCTTGCGAGCTTCACTCACTCCAGCTCCCGTGCCACAACCCGCAATGAGCACTCCGCTCAAAAGTACAGCCACGCAGAGTGCTGCGCGACTCCTTAGGCGAGCCACGACTCGGAGGCGCCGGTTAAAAAGTCGCTGACATTTCGGGAGCGGTCAAAAATTTCGCAGAGGGGGTCCTCGCCCTTAGCCACCTGCGACAGCGATATTGCGTGACGAGCCACAATCGAAATTCTTCGCTCCGAACTCTCGGTGGGCGAGGAGTATGAATCGGCAGCGGTGATCTCTAAGGGCATCTCAACTCCGCCAATCGGAGCGAGGTCGATGGCGAGGCGGAGTAGATCTGGCCCGTGGGGCATTGGGGGCAGCGTCCAAGTTAGTAGCAAGGGGAAGTGGAAGTCATCGGGCGGGTCAACATCTTCGGGAAGAACTAAGACCGCGTCTTCAAAGGCCAAAAGGGTCCGGGGGTCGACGTCTAATTCAATGTGCAGATCGATGGGTCCGCCACAGGAGTCTTCGGGGTGAACATCCACCTCCCACGCCTGGCGCAGGGAATAGGTTTCGACAAAGTGCCGCTCGTCGTGCACGTGGAAGCCGTGCGTTACGGCGTGGTCTTTTAGGTCGGCGACAAAACCGGCAACATCGATAGCGGCCATTGGCACTCAGATTAGCGGTTGGCCACGGTAGCCTTGAACACGTGACCGACCTCCTTGCCCCCCTTAGAGAATGCGCCGAATCCATTGGGTTAGCCGTAACCGGGCGCCATCGCCAGGGATATTCTGGTCAGCG
>CAIJYV010000033.1 GCA_903825035.1 uncultured Actinomycetes bacterium
ACAACGGTTTTTGTTGTGGAACAAAATGCCACCCAGGCACTGCAGCTAGCTGACCGCGGGTACGTTATGGAAAACGGAAAGATTGTTTTTGGCGACACTGCACCGAACCTGCTGGTGGACCCCAGGGTTCGCGCCGTTTATCTCGGAGAATCAGACTAGTTATTTTTCGCCGTGAGCGACCGTTGGGAGTCCGATTGAAAGGACTCTCATGGAAGACAATGAACTTGGACAGTGTTGGCGTGACTTGCAGGACGTTATGTCCAACGGCGTTGCGCGGGTGCTCCTTTACGGCCCACCGGGTACCGGAAAGACCTTCGCGGCGCTTTATTCGGGCGTAGGGCCCGTTCCGGCTGAACGGCTGGTCTGCACCGAGGAGTTAACGGCGGGCGAAATTATGGGCACTTGGTTGCCCACCAACCGAGGGGTTTTTGAATGGCGTGAAGGTCCGGCCATCCGGGCGTGGCGAGGCATCGACGGGCGAGGTTCGAGACTGGTGGTCGACGAAGTCGACCGGGCATCGGGCGATGCGCTCTCAACCTTGCTGGCGATTACCGATTCAGTTGAGTCGGCTCGATGGCGTCATCCCGACACCCTCGACTGGGTTCGCCCTGGTCCAGAGTTCTCGGTTGTGATGACCTCGAATGTTGAACACTTGGATGAAATCCCTAGTGCGCTACTTGACCGGTTTCCCGTAGCGATTCGCATTGATCGGCCCCATCCCAAATCACTTCGTCGCCTTAGCCCTGACCTACACGCCAGTGCATTGGCCGGAAGTCTCGGACCCGATGAGCGTCGAGTCTCGCTGCGCTCTTTCTACGCCTTTGATCAACTTCGCGCGACTTTGGGCCCCGAGCGGGCGGCGCACCTTGTCTTTGGTGAGCACAGCGCCGAAGGCATTCTTGATGCCCTAAAAATAAGTGCGGTGTCCGGATGAGGGGCAACGTCTTTCCCGAATTGATTGCGGGGCGTCAGGACAAATTGCCATCGGGGAGGTGGCTGGTTGAAGGCGGCACAACACGTCGTGGCCAGGCGAGTTGCAACCTACGCGACCGTGTTCTGGAGGTGCCTCTGGAAGATTCGCCCACGGCGCGCGTGGTGAGAGCTCATGAACTCATGCACGCGCGCGTCTCGCCATATTTCGAAGAACTACCCGACTACCTTCGTGAATTCGACACACGGGCGCTCACGGTAGCCGACGAGTTTCGGGTGAACTATTTGTTGGGGCGCATTGGCTTTGACACGACGTTGCTGCGAGACGGTACCGAAAAACCTGGGATGAAGATCATCGCCGAGATGGGAGAGTGGGGCGAGGCGGTTCACTTCCTGGTCGCCGTTATTGGTACTGGCGCGGAGTTGGACTATTTCGCGGGCGTTCGGGCGGCTCGCAAGGAATGGGTATCGGCGCTGAAGGCACTGAGAAAAGAGATTCTTGTGCTCATTGACCCGATAGAGACAAGTTTGATTAGCGACACTGCCCTGAGTGACGCTGGCTTGCCCCGAGGCTACGAGGCTGCTGTTTTGCCGGTGGCGCGACTGGTGACGCGCGCAACTCAGAGTCGTGCACCGCGAGACAAGATCGAGTCACGACTCTTCGAGCGGTCAATTAAGCCAGGAGCTCGACGCGCACCCAGTGGGCGTTTTGCCGAGTTGAAGTGGTTGATGGATATTCCTACCACCCAGGTTCGAGAGGGTAAATCGGTCAGACGCGGTAGGCCTTCGCAGGTCGGCACCACCCTGCGCTATCCCAATAGGTGGTTGACCGACGACTACCGACGCGTTTTCGCTCAGAAGCGCGCTGGCGGGGGTGGCATTGTGGTGATTGATCAATCGGGCTCTATGGATATCGATTCTGAGGACCTGCGGCGGCTTATCTTCGGTGCCCCCGGGGCGCTGGTGATTGGGTATTCGCATAAACCGGGGGACCTCGGGGCAACTCCGAATGCTTGGATTTTGGCCCAAAACGGTCGAGTCGCGATCGACCCTCCAGCGGGCAATATTGGCAATGGGGTAGATGGCCCAGTACTTCGGTACGCATTGAAAGTCCGTCGCGGCAGCGAGCCGTTGATTTGGGTCTGTGACGGTCAGGTCACTGATAGCAACGACCACCCCGATCCCGCCCTGAGTGGCGAGGTGGCGGCTCTGGTGAGGACTCACGGTATTCGCTTGGTGCGCAGCCTCAGCGAGGTTCGAGACACGCTCGCGAGGGGTAGGCGAACACAGGTTGATTTGGGGAACTTTGGACGAATCGGAGCAATTCTGCGAAAATCCTAGAAATATAACGAAAAGATTCTCTTGCAATACGAACAACTGTTCGCTAAGATAACGAACAAGTGTTCGCCTATCTAGGAGAGTCAAATGGTTGCCTTAGAAGCCCTCAGTGAAGTTCGAGAATTGCCACGTCGCCGTGACCACCTCCGGCTCGTCCCAGTTGGCTATTCAACCTCGAACTTCCGAATCGGTCCAACTATCGCAGTTCGCAGGGCACAGCGCCTGAGGGTGCTTCAGCGCCGCCGCCGAATTGCCGCGAGCGCAATCCTGGGTTTGGTGGCCACCTTTCTCCTCCTCTCGCCGGCCCCATCTGCTTCTGCGGGATCTGGGATTCTGTCTAGTTCGTCAGCGCTCAGCGCTGGACAAACCTACGTGGTGCAGGGGGGAGAGACGTTGAGCACGATTGCACGTCTTGTTAACCCCGAGCACCCGTCCATCGCCTATTCAGCTCTTCAAAGAGAAATTGGTTCCACCGTCGTCATCCCAGGGGAACACCTCCTAATTCCTTAGTTTTCGTAGGCTTTGGTGGCTAGGCTTATGGGCATGAAGTGCCCGTTTTGCGCGACCGACGATGATCGCGTAGTTGATTCGAGACTCGCCGAAGATGGCGCTGCTATTCGTCGACGCCGTGAATGTGGACACTGCTCCCAGCGTTACACCACCTACGAGCGAGTTGAAGAGACCGCGTTATTCGTAGCGAAGCGCTCCGGGGACCGAGAGCCCTTCGATCGAGAAAAGCTCTTGCGAGGTGTTCGTTCGGCAGCGAAGAACCGCGAAATTAGTGAAGATGCCCTGGTCGCGCTGGTCGTGTCGGTGGAAGAGGCGATGCGAGTCCTTAACCGAGATGTACAGAGCGAAGAGGTCGGACTCGCGACGCTCGAGGCCCTGAAGGCGCTCGACGAAGTGGCCTTTTTGCGTTTTGCCTCGGTGTACCGAGGATATGACGACGCGCAAGATTTTGCCCGTGAAATTCGAAATCTAGAGAAAACAACGGCTCCAAAGACCAGGCGCTAGTGAACATTCTTAACTTGAACCCCCGAGTCGCTCTGGCACTCTACGCCCACCCCGATGACGCCGATGTGGCTGCCGGCGGAACACTGGCGGCGTGGGCCCAGGACGGTCGCGAAGTCCACCTAGTGGTTCTCTGTGACGGCTCTAAGGGTGCACACCACTCCGTTGAGAACGTCTCAGTTCTTTCAGGACACCGGCGCGCAGAGCTCGACCGAGCTGCCGCGGTGATGGGGCTTGCGAGTGCTCAGAACTTGGGGTTCGTTGATGGTGAGCTCACTAACAGCGACCAGGTTCGTGAACGACTCGTCGAGATTATTCGTCAGCTACAGCCCGAGGTAGTCGTAGCGCCAGATCCGACTGCGGTCTTTTTCGGTGGCGTTTACGTCAATCACCGCGACCACCGAGAAACGGGTTGGGCAGTACTCGATGCCTGTGCGCCAGCATCCGCGATGCCTCTCTACTATCCCAATGCCGGCCCAATTCACCAGGTCAAAACCATGTTGTTTAGCGGCTCGCTCGAGCCCGATTCGGTTAGCAACATTGCGAGTTCGCTCGAGGTAAAGATCGAAGCGATACTCGCACACAGCTCCCAACTCGGAGGCGAAAGCTCGGCGATTCGTGAGGTCGTTGTCGAGCGTGCGGCCCAAGCGGGGGCCGCGGTGGGGCTGAACTACGGAGAGGCCTTTCGCAGGATCGACCTTGCCAGCTGAACACCCGTCGGTCCACGAAGCGCCAATCCTCCATATTGACCTCGACGCCTTCTTCGCTTCGGTAGAGGTCTTAGATGACCCGTCTCTGAAAGGCAAGCCCGTAGCGGTGGGTGGAGCGGGAGCGAGAAGCGTGATTGCTTCAGCGAGTTATGAAGCACGTCGCTATGGGGTGAAGAGTGCCATGCCCTCGCTGATGGCCCAACGAATATGCCCCCAATTAATTATTTTGCCGGGTCGATTCGATCGCTACGAGTACTACTCTCAAAAATTTCACGAAATCGTCAATGATCTAACTCCGGACTATGAACCATTGGGGCTCGATGAGGTCTTCTGTGATCTACGCAGCCTGGCCCTCATCACTCCAGACCCAGTGGCATCGGCCTGGGAGCTGAAGAGGCGAATCAACGATGAACTCGGGTTGCTGAGTGGCGTTGGGCTAGGTCGCAATAAATTGTGGGCAAAGTTGGCGTCCAAGCGGTCAAAGCCTCGCGTGGTGAACGGAAAATTGGTTGACGGGCCCGGGGTAGTGCTCGTCGATCGCGCTATGGAGGCGAAGTGGCTGGAGGAACTTCCCATTCGCGCACTGTGGGGGGTAGGTCCAGCCACCGCGGCCAAGTTAGAGAATTTGGGTATCCGTTTCGTCCGCGAGCTCTCTCGAGTCGGCGAAGAGACCTTGGCCGCACATGTGGGTTCGGCCATGGCTCGGAGCTTGGCTGATTACGCCAGGGGCGATGACGAACGCCCGGTGGAGGCGAATCGAGAGCTGAAGTCGGTTGGTCATGATCAAACTTTCGCTACGTCAATCCCATCACTTAACGAACTGTTCGAAGTCGCAAAGTTCCATAGCGCGATTGTGGCGCGCGCAATCCGGTCTAAAGACTTAGTAGCTCGGACCGTATCGATGACGTTGCGATTCGACGACCAAACTGGCTTATCGAGAAGCCAAACCCTTCCTTTCGGAATCGATGACGAGACGGCCATTGCCGCCATTGTGAGCGCCCTAATGGAGTCGGTGCCCCTTAAGCAATCGGTGCGCCTCGTGGGCGTCCACCTCTCAAACTTCCTTGAGCGAGGCAAGAACGCTGTTCAATTGAGCTTTGACATTGATGCCGACTCCATCGAAGGGAAGGCGAAGGTTGCTCAACTAAGCCAAGAGCGGCAGGTTTCGATGGAGGCGTTGCGAGATGCCGTCGATGAGGTGCGGGAAAAATTTGGAAACTCGAGCGTAGGTACACTGAGCGAACTCGGAGAGGAGGGAATAGAGATTGAACGACAGCGCGGGTCTCATGCCTTCGGTCCGAAAGATCGTCGGGCGGAATAGCTACCGAGTTGGGCGCTTGGTTTTCGAGCGCTCTGGCGAAAGGGTGACAGAAGGCTTCCCCGGGAGGCCATTTGAGTAGAGGGCGTACTTTCTTCCCCGTGAGTCGCGCAGGTACACCTCGCCTTTTTGCCAAATTTCTCGGGAGATGATTCCATTACGAGACGAGTAGTAGGTGCGAATCAGTTGGAGCGCGACTACGGCGGCCTCTGTTGACGTCAATGCCTCGATTACGAACTCCCTCGTTTTGCCATTCAACTGACCCATCACCGTGAAACTTTCAGCGAAATTGTGAGGACTAACCGGAGACGGTGCAAGACCCTCGGAGATCCACTGAACTAGCTGTTCGGGGGTAAGGCCAGAGGGTACCGCTCGTAGGCGTCGCTGATTTTCCATTTGCCATCAAAGGTAGTGAGCCCTTGTGACAGTGGATTAGGCGTGAACGCTTACTATCGTGCCGATTGGGGTGTGGGGCCAGACGAATTTGGCATCCAGCATGCTCATCTCCACGCAGCCCAAGGATTGCGGAGATCCGTATGAGTATCGGGGAAACTCATGAAGTGCGTCCCCGCCGTTGAAGTACGAGACCCACTGAATTCCTGAATCAGAGTAGTGAGAGCCATCGGGGTTAGTACCACTCATGGTTTGAACTCGGTAGCGGTAGTAGACGGGATACGTGCCAGTTGCTGTTGGTGCGAGCGAGATTCCCGTATTCACTTTGATGTAATTCCCCGAGTTCCAGCAGCTCGAGCAGTGAGGTGGTGTGGCGATCTGCCCATCTAGGTACAACGTGAGCAACTCTGCTCTAGTTCCGCCGTATCCGGACATGGAGACATCTACGTAATTCCAAGGTCGAGGAGAGAGGCCGGCCTTGCCGGCTTTCACGTCCTTTTGTAGAGCGAGGAGCACCGTTCCATCCATTAGACCATTGGTGGTTAAGTGGTGGACGTCCTCGAAGGACATAACGGCGCCTCGGAGAATTGGATTATTAATCCCCGCATTCCATTGTGACTTGAGAGTCTGGGGCAGATTGGGAAAGCGCCAAGTAAAGGTGCCAAGGGTGGGCTGAGTTAAATCAGCACCAGGGTTGGCGGGCGTGAACTTGACTGGCAAGTAGTTGAGCTCAGCTAACAGCTGTGCCTCGTATGTCATTCGAGCTAGGGAAAACATACGGACTGTTCGCGTCGAAGAAAAACTGCAAGAACCCGAGCAGGAAACTCCCGTGGGGATCTTTACTTCAAAGGAGGTCGCGGCGGGAAGAATTCCGGACACAACAGCCTGGACTGTCGAGGGCCCAACCTGCACCCACGAACTCTTGATGGCAGGTGTCGTCGTAATCTTTGGTAGTTGGGTGGCATCGACCGGTGCCGCGAAGCTGAGCCGGACGAGAGGGGCATTCACCGCAAGCGACGGAGCGGTGATTGACTTGATGGGGGCCACGGAAGCGCTTGCCGCGCTGAGGGGCCAACATAGGCCAGACGAAATGAGCACTCCGGTCAGGGCGACGCCGAATCTTTTACCACGCATGCTTCTAGACTAGTGACCTAGGCACAAAGAGAGATATACCCATGACCAAGCAAAAGGTTGTACTTGAAGTTCTGGTGATTGTCGCGGCCGTCCTTTTGGGACTGGGCTTGATTGACTTGGCCTCACACATCGTGATTTGGCTCTTGAAAGTTGTCTATCTCGTAATCGTGGCGTACGGCGTATTTGTGTACCACCAGAAGCGCGGGCAGACAAAAGCCAAGTAGGCTGGTCTATTCTGGCGGCGTGGCCGAGCGGTTAGGCAGGGGCCTGCAAAGCCCTCCACTCCGGTTCGAATCCGGACGCCGCCTCCAAATTGGGGGCATAGCCCCCAAGGTGATGTGACCAGGGGGTGCCAGAGTGGGACGCATGGAAGCTAGTAAGAAATACACCCATGTGCCCGAACTTCTCTTGGGCTTCGACACCGAAACCACAGGTCTCGATGTCGAGGTCGAGCAGGCGATTTCCTACGGATTTGTTTTCTATCAATTGGGAATTCCGGTCTGGAGTACTCAGTTTTTTGTCCGTCCCGAACGAGAAATTGAAGAGGGTGCCAGGAAGGTTCACGGTATGTCCGTGAGTGATCTCGAGAGTCGAGCCGAAGGTGGCATCTTGAGCGTGGCTGAAGGGCTCGAGAGGTCGATAACAATTCTCGAAGAATTCCATAACAGGGGAGCTCATGTTGTCGGAGCCAACGTCACCGGTTTCGACATTGCGATGCTGCGATTTAGCGCTCGGAAATTTCTGGATGAATCAGCGGAAGTTTCGACCAAATTCCTCTCTGGGTTACGGACAATTGACGTAGTAGCCCACGATGTCAAAATTGAACCACGTGAATCCAATCCGCGGCGGCGAGGACTGTCGGCGCTCTGTGAGTACTACGGGGTGAAGCCCGGCGGACACGATGCGCTAGAAGACGCACGTGCGGCCGTAGAAGTATTCGTCAAGCAAGTTGAGAGAAATCTCAACGGGCAGTCTGGCTTCGACTTTGTTTTTCCAGATGCCGAGTTCTTGAGCCGGCTTAGAAATATGGTCTCCCACAAGGATTAATCGGAATGCTGGAAGTGGTAGGGTTTGGTACCCAACGGGCGGTTGGCGCAGTCTGGTAGCGCACTTCCTTGACATGGAAGGGGTCACAGGTTCAAGTCCTGTACCGCCCACTAAAACATATTCTGAGCAGAGACTTTCCAGTGGGGGAAAGAAAAGTTGGTCCTTCACCCGAGTACCTGCTCGTACTTTCAGGGCTGGTCTGGCGTGGTGATAGTTACGCTCGTGATCGTAATGGCAGCGAGGGAGAGCAATCGTCCGATCAGCGAAGAACCGGCTCCTGGGTCTGCCGCCCCTTGGGCGATTACGTTTCCAACCAGTGTGGAGCCTGCTCCGCCACCGAATGCCCCAGTTGAGATCCAGTAAACGTTATTTGCCTGAGCGCCATTCGAAAGATTGATGAGGGAGCCAGCGCCAATACCAACCGCTCCGGTCACTTGGAAGACAAAAAGTGACTTGGGGTCCCCCCGCCCATCTAAAGTCAAGACTCCGCTAGCGGCCATATTCAGGGCTCCGGAGTCGAAGTACACCCCTGGAAATAGCGTCATCCCGTTTATATCTCCTGAGATTAGGGCGTTGCTCGGAAGCGCCATCATCTCGTTGTACGCAGACCTAAGTATGCCGAGCAAATATGTTGAACTCGTAGATTCTTGTCCCGATGGATTCTCGATCGCGCTAATGCCGCTGACGCCGTTCATCGTTGAGGACGTCTCGGTAATCGATTGTGCCAGTGTTGAATAGTTGACGACCGCTCCAAGGATGGCCGGAGCTGTCAATCTATCTACCGCTCGTGTTAGAGCGAAATCCCAACCCACCGGAGTTCCGCCAGTTCCTGCACCGGTGGTAGTGAAGTACGCGAGTGCTACTCCTGGCGCAAGACTGGACAGTACGAGCAATATCGCTCCGGCAATGCCCTTTGCGGTCAAGCAATTCTTCGATCCGAAGTGCCTCATTCGAGTGAAGCGCTTTTGACCGAAAGGGTGGTCCTCATCCACACAACCCAAGCCATCAGGAAAGCCTGAAAGCCCTGGTTGGAGTCTGCGCGGACACCCCTTTATCCCTCGCCGGTTCATTCATCTTCGTTTCGACCTGTCTTTTAGCTCGATACAAAAACTAAATCAACAGTTGCGTTCTTACAGGAGTCTTGATTCACCCCTTCAGACTTGAGCGCAACGGACAAAGTGCTGGTTGCGTCAGGCGTTCCATTCGAAGCGTTTCCTAGGGTGACGCTGGCGTTGCCACCAACAAGCAGATTGCCTTCGACTGCAACCCAACTGGTTCCCTCGAACCATGCGGCAAGACATCCTGGAACCGGTACGCCATTATTTGTCACATCGCCCGTAGTCGCCTGGATTTCCGGCGAAAGATGTGAAGCGTTGTATGTCGCCACAGCGCTCAGTGAAGCAGTGGACGCACTAACTGTGACCGCATGAATACCTTGGCTGGCCTGTGATGGATTGGAAATCGAGATGGCCAAGTAGTCGGCGGGTCCGCCTGGGACTAGTGTGACCGAGCTGAACGAAGCGTCTCCGAGGGTGCTGCCGTCAGGAATTTGGGTGATTGTGAGCGGCACGCTTGTGCCGACTGACGTGTCACCCTGACCCGAACCGGTCGCCGTGAAGTAGGCGTAGGCGAGTCCGCCCAGCATCATTACGAGAGAGATGGTGGCTACTGCGGTAGCGAGCTTGCCCTGAATTATGGTTTTCATAGAAAAACTTTCTAGTGAGAGTTGCGGAGAATAGTTATCAAGTGCAGTGTTTTGCACATTGTCGGCGTGTTTCTCACGGAGAAAGGGTCTGCAGTCTCTTCAGCAAAAAGTGCCAAAAATAAAGAGGGTGCTTTGCTCGACATTATCGCCGGTGCCAACTCGCTTGTAAGCGAACTTTTTGCGTACGATGCGCAAGAGCCCAACGTAAACAGAAACTCCTAGAATCTGTTTAACGATTCGACCCTATCATCATTCTCCGGTCTCGGTACCGCGAACTTTCGAGCAGGCTTACTGCGGTTTATCGCCAACTATTTAGCTCTATTGAACTATGCGGGCCTCAAAAGGGACTTTTCGTTGACAAGTCCAATAGGTAATTCAACCTCGCGTACCCCGTCGGCACCAGTGGATACGAAATAGGCTCGGGCCTTGGGCCATTTGCTGGTCGAGTCACTCACGACTGACACCGGCGTTTCGCCTTCGTACCAGATGCCTACGTGGTCGTCGGTAGCGAATGCTTCTGACGAGAGGATCCCGTCGCCGACTAATTCCTGGAGTAGTGGGCGGCGTTGTGCCTCCGAATCGTAATGAACACCATTGGCGTAGGGGAGAAAGCCCAACGCATTTGTCGCGGGCTGAAGAGTGGGCCCGTAGGAGTCGGTCGTTCCACCAGTGTGCCAGCAAATACTTCCCGCCGAAACCCCACCAAGAATCACACCCTGTTCCCACGCGGCACGCATTCCCACATCTACTTTGTGCAAGCGCCAGAGCTCGAGCAGGTTCGCAACCGAACCACCGCCGACCCACACCAGATCGCACGTAGTCAGCCGCTCTTCCGGGTCCGCGCTTGGTTGTGGAAATAGCTTGAGCTCAGTGACATCACAGCCCGCCGCGTTGAAGGCCTCGTACAGCATGGCGTAGTAACTGATGTCGTCGCCACTAGCGGTCAGGACTAGGCACACTCGCGGCCTCGTCTTGCCGGTCAGGGCGAGAGCGTCAGTGAGCATGTCGCCAATGCGGACGCTCTGCTGGATGGGCCCGGGGATAAACCCGCCAGAAGTTGCGAGAATGAGTTTAGTAACCATGCGTCTTTTTTACTAGAAATAGCCCCTTGATATCGACCTGTCACAGGCCTGTGGCACCATCGTTTACGTCGAAAGGAGACACATGAGCACAGTTTCAGTTTCAGCTTTGGTAGGCGAGCCGGGTCGTTACGACAGCGGGATGTACCAAACCCACGTATTTCTACTCCACGAGGGAGACGGCATGGCGTGGGAGATGATTGATCTAAAGCAGTTAGATAAGCCAACCGTGCGCTGGCGCGCCGCCGGTCCCGAACTGGCCGGGCAAGCCCTATTGGCGATGATCGGTATGCATTTACTCCGCGAACCAGCTCCAAGCGCCTTGTCGGCAGATGGCTTAGTCTGGCTCGAAGAAGCCGATGAAACTGCCGTGGCGAAGTTGGCGCAAGCGGCAAAGGAGTTTGACAACATCATGATCCAGGTATCGGGCCCAGAGTCCGCACTGGGGCTCTTAGAGGGGATTTTCGAGGCTCGAGGATTGGTCTGGGCTCCATTTGATGAAATGTCGCCCTTTTTCAAAGGCGAGTAACTGGCGATTTCCCCAGTTCTGCGAGGCGCGAGAGTGTTGTAAAAGCAATCGCACCTCGGTCTATCCTTATCACAGGCCGAAAGAAATGTGAGCACCAATGAGGTTTAACGCCGGCGAAATCTACTTTATTCAAGAGTATGACCCGCAAACCGCACGTCCGACCAAGTACGTGAAAATTGGGCTAGTCCGCGATGGTCGTACTACGGCACAGCGAATCAAAGAGCACCAGACAGGTAATCCGCGAGCGCTGAAAGAGACAAAACTGCTCCAGACGCCCGCAGTGTCCTTTGTCGAGCGAATGCTCCATCAGATGTTTGCTGAAAATCGCATCACGGGTGGTGAATGGTTTATTTTTACGGAATCAGAGCTGAATTCCTGCATGGAGGCTGCGAAAGATCTGGTGGCCGATGTTAAGAAGCAAGAAAGTATTTTTGCTGCGGCCGAAGCGTTCAAGACGAAACGATCCAAGAAAGCCACAATTGCTGCGAGCAAGCAGGCGCTTGCCCTTCACAAGGAATATTTTAAGTCCGACTTTTTGCTTCGCGAATTGAAGTCGGTCATAGAAAAGTATGAGAAGCGACTAGACGAAAAGGCGGGTGAAGGCGAAGATATCGACGATGCCCGTAGCCAAAAGCAAGTGAGCCGTTCACTCTTTGATGTGAAGGCGCTACAAGTGGCGCAGCCGAGTGTCTACAAAAAGTACCTGGTGACGACAACGAGCGTGAGCGGCACCTTTCGAATTGTTCCCAACAAGGGCTATAACTTTTCTCTTAATGTGATCTCGCCCAAGCTGGAGAGTTTCATCTCAGGGTTCTACGGCACAATTGAGCAATTGAAGAAAAACCCCAAAGTCCTCGATGTTGCCAAGGCTAAATATTCGTTCATCAAAGGCCAGGTCGCCCGAGCTGAGTGGGAGCGCGAAAAGGCCATTAATCAACTTCGCTTGCTCTGCGCGAACAATGCCGGTATCGAAGGAATTTGTACGTGGGTACGAGTTGCCAAGGAAAAGGAAGAATTCAGCCGAACCGCCTTTAAGGCTGCGCGACCAGATCTCTACTTGAAGTACTCGAAGACCCAGACCACGACCCGTCGGGTCACCAAGGCCGGGCGAACTTCTGCGGGAAAAAAGGTGCGGTAGCGAACCAAGAGAGGCTGCTAAAACATAGCGGTGGCCAATCTGCTCCCTTTAGCCTCATCCCTTAATTCAGTCTCGAATCGCGAAGAGCGATTGGTTGTTGAGTTTTTACTTGAGGCCCTCGATGACTCGTGGTATCTCTACCCAGGCTTTCGCATGCGAGAGCACCAACAGGACTTTGAGTCGGACATCCTGCTGGTAAGCCCTCATTACGGTGTCGGCATCGTCGAGGTCAAAGGTGGCAATATTCACATTGACGCAGGTCGTTGGGTCAACACGCCCGATGGCAGCGACCCCGTCACGCAAGCTGTTTCAAATTCCTATCGCGTCGCCGAACTGATTGCCAAAGCGATTGGACTGAAAATCAAGGTGGCGTGGGCAATATGGTTGCCTAATGCCAAAAGCTACGAGGGATTCCTGCCGGCGGGTTTGAGTAGGGAGCAGTTGATTCTTGGAGCGGAAGTTGACCCAGATCTCTTCTCGGTTCAAGAGTTTTTTAATGAAAGCGCACCTGTCTATAAGCTGCCAGGGACGGACCTGGAAAAGGTGATTAACACTCTTTGCCCCTCGGTGAATTTTGTGTACGACCCGCAATTCGAGGCTAGGCGAGTTCGCGAGCGACTAGAAACAATTCTCAAATCGCAACTTGATGCAGTGGCCTCGCTAGAAAAGCACAAACGTGTTTTCGTTCAAGGCGGTGCCGGTACGGGGAAGACCGCTTTAGCGGTACGCTGGGCCTACAGTGCATTGCACGAAGAAGAGCCCAAGCGGGTGTTGCTCACTTGTTATAACGAGCCGTTGGCTGCAAAACTTCGCGAGGAGATGGGGCTGTTCGACCCAACAGAAGAGGAGGGACGCGTTCTCAAAGTTGGCTCCTTTTATTCGTTGATGGCTAGTCTGCCGGGAATGCCGCCTTTTGGTTTGAGTCCAACGGAACCTAGCTACTGGCAAGAGTACGAGCGGCACATTCTCAGCCACTTGGGGAAGGTGAACTTAAAGTTTGATCGAATCATTGTTGATGAGTGTCAGGACTTCTCTCCAGCATGGCTAGCGGCACTTGAGTCGCTCCTGGATGCTGACGGAGATAATGAGCTCTACTTAATGGGTGATGCGAACCAGGCCTTAATTTCGAGAGGGTTCGTAGCCCCAACTCGCGAAGAGGGTTGGGTGTTGGTGACATTACCTCGCAATGTGCGAAACGTGCGTGCCATCGCCACTTTGGCGTATCGATTCTTTAAGGGAGCGAAGGCGGTCGAGTCGCCCGAGGCCGAGGGCGCCGTTGTTGCTCGTGCCGTGCCGTCCGGTGCTGATTTGTGGCCGGAGACTAATTTGGCGATACAAGAGATGGTGGATGCTGGTTGCGCCACAAACGAGATACTCGTCATTGCAAGTTCGGCCACGCTGCGAGACAATCTGCGTCTCAAGCTTGGGTTGGTGGCCTATGAAGATCGGGGAGCTGGTCGAATTGTTTGTGAGACGCCACACCGCTCCAAGGGCCTGGAATTCAACTACGTCGTGCTAGTGCTCGATGCGCGGTTGGAAAATGCGGAGCTCTACGTGGCCTTAACCAGGGCAGTCAACAAGATTTCAATAGTCAGTTGGCCTGCAGGAATAGAACGAATCCGAGTAAAGCCCAACCGGGGGTGAACCAAACTATCGAGTAGCGCGCTTGCGAACCGCTTTTTTGACGGGTTTGCGGCCAGGAGCCTTTAGGCCAGCGATTAGTGCTCCGCCGTCCATCTTGAGGGCTTCAGCGACCCTCAGAATGTTGGTAAGTGAGGGATTTACTTCGCTGCGCTCGAGGTGACCGATGTAAGTACGGTGTAGCCCGCAGCGCGCGCCGAGTTCTTCTTGACTGAGGTCAAGAACCTTGCGAGCCTCACGAATTCGTAAGCCGAAGTTATCGCTCTTAAATTTCAACCTAGATTCCTGCCCTCTATCGATTTTGGAATGTGTTGATTGCAGCAACACAAATTCATTTGATAGCAAACATCTTAACGAGGTTGGAATAATTGCGAGCGCTGTTTAACTGAAATGCTAATTATCAATCGAAAAATTATGACCTGAAAATTTGTGAGTTGCGATTTTTATATCGCAAAAGTAAACATCACCACACACTTTTGGAACAAGTTGAGTGCTTACTCACCTTTTACTTGAATGATTCTTATTCGAACGATGGACTGACGTCGCGCGTACGTTTGAGCTCGAAGAAACCTGGTGTTCCCGCAACCGCTACGACACCATCGAAGAGACGACCTGCTTGCTCGCCCTTTGGCGCAGGGGTAACAACTGGACCGAAGAATGCAATGTCGCCCACGTGAATGACTGGCGTGCCAACGTCGAAGCCGACCGGATCCATGCCTCGGTGGTGGCTAACGCGCAGAGGAGCGTCAAAATTTGAATCGAAGGCCGCCTCGGCGAGCGCCGGGTCAAGGTCGCATGCTTGTAGCGATTCGGGGATGACTTCGGACCATTCCTTATTACCTTGAACGTGGAATCTTTCCCCCATCTCCGAGTAGAGAGGTTTAACAACCTCGTTGCCATACCGCTGTTCGGCAGCGATTAAAACTCGAGCCGGCTCCCAACCGCGTTTGATGAGTTCGACGTATTCTTCTGGTAGGTCTCGACCCTCATTTAGAACCGAAAGGCTCATAACGTGGAATTTGGTTTCGATGTCTCGCACCTTCTCGGCTTCAAGGAGCCAGCGTGAGGCAATCCAGGCCCATGGGCAAAGCGGGCACACCCAAAGATCTACTGACTGTTTCATCCTAATTCTCCTTTGATTTTGCGTGAGCTGCAACGATTGTCATGACCGCATTAGAAACCGCGACTGCGGTCGGGATGTCCAACATCTCATCAATGGCGTGAGCATTTGATTGCGGTCCGAGTACGCCGGTAGCAACAAACTGAACGTCTGGGTATCGGTTGGCCAACTCTCCTAGAAAAGGAATTGAGCCGCCTTCACCGGTGAACCCAGGTTTACGACCGAATGCGTCGTTGGAAGCTTTGTCCAATGCATCGCTAAGCCACGGCGACAACTCTGGCGCAACCCAGCCCTCGCCAGTAGTGAAGTCCGCCTGCACTCGTGCGGACGATGGCACATTTTCGGTGAGAAGAGTTTTCAGAGCCTGCGCCGCTTTGCTTGCGTCAACATTTGGCGGTACGCGAAAAGACAGGACAGCCGTGGTACTCGGGCGTAGAACATTTCCGGCAATCGAGGGATCCGGAATACCAGCCATTCCGACTACCGACAAAGTCGGAAACCACGTACGTCGCACGATGCGGTCGGCGGCGGATGCACCCATCAACTCGAGACCGTCAATCGATGGGAGTTCTTCGGCAATGACATCACCGAACTCGGCCGCTACTGACTGTGAACTCTCAATCACGTATGAGGGGATCTGACCATGTAGCTCGGTCAGCAAAATGTCGCCGGTAGCCGAATCCTCAACCCTTTCGATGAGTTGGCGAAGGATTCTAAAAGAGGAGGGGATGACCCCGCTCGCTGAACCTGAGTGCTGTCCGTGTTCGAGGACAGAAACGGTGATTTCAACGTTGATGATTCCTCGCAGCGAAGTTGTTACCCAGAGACGGTCATAGGTGAGCGCACCGGAGTCGAGGCAAATCATCAGCTGGACATCGCCTAGGTGGGGGGCCAATAAGTCGAGGTAGGCGTCGAGATCGGGGCTTCCGGACTCTTCGCTCGCTTCAATCAGGACGACGCAGCGTGCGTGACCAATCCCATCGCGCTCCATGGCTTCGACCGCCAAAATTGCCGAAAATGTTGAGTAGCCGTCGTCGGCAACGCCACGAGCGTAGAGACGATCGCCTTTGCGTACCGGAATATAGGGGTTAAGGCCTTCGGACCAGTTGCCGAGTGGGGGTTGCTTGTCTAGGTGGCCGTAGAGAACACAGGTTCCTGGTACATCAGTTGTTGCACCAATGGTGGCAACTAAAACCGGGGTCCGTCCCTCGAGCCGGTGGATTTCAATCTCGATATCGTTGAATTGGCGCTCACGAATCCAGTTGGCCAGCAGTTCCGTAGCCGCATCTATATGGCCATGTTCCTGCCAATTCGCATCAAATGCAGGCGATAAGCAGGGAATGGTTGCGTATTCAGTAAGAGTTGGTAGAGCATCGCGCTCAAAATCAGTGAGAGAAAGAGAAGCCATAAAGCGAGGTTATCGCTTAACGGCCTTGGTTTCGACTGTGCTCGAGAGCTCGCCAGCAGTACCATGCCGCCTCGGACTGAACCTCAGGAAATCTTTCTCCCATTGCTTTCAGGTCTCTAACGCTGATCATCTCGGGCAGATCGTGGATGATGCTCCATCCCGCTCGCACCCCAAAATCGAGGTGAGGCCAGACATCGTGACGAGCGAGCGAAAACAAGAGATACATTTCGGCGGTCCAAGGTCCGATTCCCTTTACGGATGTCAACTCTCGTGAGACTTCAGCACTCGACATCTTTGGGTGATTTGCGAGGTTGAGTCTTCCGTCTAGTGCCCTTTGAGCCAAGTCCAGCATCGCCTGAGTCTTGGTTCCAGAGAGTCCGGCTGCACGAAGTGGATCGAAGCCAGCGTTGAGAATTGATTGGGGGGTGACCACACCACCACAAGACTCCATGATTCGACTGTAAATGGTGTCAGCGGCCTTTATGGACACGAGTTGAGAGGTGATCGACTCAATTAGGGAGGCGAAACGCTTTTGGGCGGGCGCGTTACGTCGCACCGGGGGAGGCCCAACGTGCCTGACGGTGGCGGCGAATGCGCGGTCACACTTGACGACGGTTTTCGCAATTTCCTCGGGACTTAGTTTGGCCGCCATTACTGGTCAATTCCCTGTGGCTCCATTATTGCTTCGGAGTCGCTTCGATAGAAATTGCTCGCGATCACCAAGGCGACCATGATTGCCAAAATCACATTTTGTTCAAGAAAGTTGTTTAACGCCTGGATGGGACCGTGAGGCGTTGGGTGGCTGACCCTTAAGAAGACCCACGGCATGACAAGTAACGCCATCCCGATTGCGCTTACCTTCGAAAGCAATTGCTCCCAGCCAAGTTCGAGTATGACAAAAATCAAGAAGGGGATGAAGACGAAGTAGTGATCCCACGCGACTGGCATGATAATTCTCATGATCGCAGACAAAATAATGAACGCTGACATCATCTTTCGGTCGTTCACTAAGCGGGCGGCACCACGAAAGGCAAGAACCAGAAGGCAAACTGAAATCACGCCGACTAACCAAAGTGGGGCATCACCACCGTGAAATGGAGGGCGAGTGAAAAAGGTGAAAATGCTGGATGAGTTGAGACTCGGACCACGGAAACGTTGGGTAATCCCGCCGCCAAACACCTGAGTGGCGAAAAATCGGTAGGCGCTATTCCACCAAAGCGCACCAGCTACAGCGGTAAGCGAGAGACAAGCGATTAAGGCCGAACGCACCTCTGTCCATCGCTTGCGCCACGCCCACCAGATAATGAAGATGACCGGATAAATCTTCACCGCAGCCATCAGTCCGGTTACTGCGCCACGATATTTCTGAGGTATGACGAAAAAGTCAATTACCGTTGCGGCCAGCACCACCGTGGAAATATTTCCCCACACCAAGTCCGACATCATTGGCGGGTAGACAGCGGCGAAGATGATCGACATCCAGAAACCTACGGCCAGAGCGTTTCTCCAAGCCACTTGGCGGAGCTTGTGAAGAACAATGGCAAAAGACACCGACATTGCCCACAAACTAGCCAGGACCGAAAAGTATTCCCAAAACCGAAGGCTAAGAAATTGAAGTGGCCAAAAGAAGAGAATTGCGCCAGGGGGATAGGTGAAGGCTTCGGGCCCATTCCAGACGTAAATATTTCCCATCTGGTGCAGCTGTTTCAGGTTGTTTATCCGCCCTAGAAGATCAAGAAAGGAAACGTTGTAGTGCGAGGAGTAGAGCCACGGCGCGAAAACGTGAGGATTGACCACGCAATAGGCGAACGCAATGGTGGCAATGACACCGGAAATCGTCAACGAGCGAGCTATCCATGCCGGCCAGTGGCGCTGCAGCATCGCTAAGCCTTCACTTGTTTCTCGGTGCTGGCAGGCACGTACACGCCGTCTGGAGTGCTGTGATTGTCCATGATTTGTTGTAACAGCCCCTGTACTGCGCGAACTGGAGCGGAAGGAAATCCGAAGCGTCTCATTGCGAGAACCGCTCGGCGCCGTTCAATGCCGTCAATAGGCAAGCCTTCAAAATTGACACGGGGATATTTCGCCAACATGGTCGCCGGCAGAATCGCCAAACCGTAACCATCGAAAGTCAATGATGCAATGGTGCGAAGACCATCCAATTCGACTAACGGGTGAAGGGTCACGCGAGCCTTTGCGGCCGCTTCGTCAATCTCTTTTCGAATCGGAGTTCCAATCATCGGTAGTAACAGTTCTTGCGCCGCTACCAAGGCGAAGGGCAAGGGCAACTTCTCTTTGGTGAGAGGATGGTCCTTTGGGACAATCAAGACGAGGTCTTCGGTGAAGAGTTGAGTATCAGTGAGTTCTGGCGCCGTGATCGGCCACGCCAGAACTGCCAGATCCAACTGGCCCGAAACTATTCTTGGTTCGATCGAAGAATTGGTGCCTTCGGAAATTTTGAGTGCAACGTGCGGGTAACGTTCGCGCTGTAATTCCAAGAGGAGCGGGACTATCCAACGACCAGCGGTGCCAATCATGCCCAGATGAACTTCGCCACGCACCTCCGAGGTCAGTTCGGATACATCGGCCCCGATACCGCGAATCTCGGTAAAAATTCTCCTCGCTCGCTGAACAACGACCTCACCCGACTCAGTTAGCTTCCCCGTGGTGCGGTCAACGAGTTCAGAACCGAGTTCGTGTTCAAGTTTCGAGATGCGACTGGAAATATTGGATTGGACCGTTCCGAGAATGTCAGCAGCGTTAGAAAAGGAGTGGTGGTCGGCAATGCCAATAAGTGCTTCAAGTTGCCTTAGTTCCATTATCGCGATTATAGATGAGAACTATCTCTCGTATTCGCTTGCTTGATAAGGCTCAAATACTCCATACTGGATGCAATCCGCTGTGCCTGACATTCCCCCCTTAGTCAGGTTCAGCGAAGGTTTCGCAGAAGGACCAGCCGCCCCCCTGGCTGGTCCTTTTGCTTTTCCTAACTTGTTAGCGTCTTCGTATGCCTTCTACCCTTCGAGCTGAGATTGGACGTTGGTCCTGTCGGCTCTTGAACGACCTTTCGCGTCTATCTGGGCGAGGTTCGGGAACGGTCGTGGGAGGCCGAGTGGGACTGCGAATTGATCCCGCACTTCTAATACACCTTCGACCAGCCAAAGTGGTGCTGGTGAGTGGAACCAATGGAAAGACGACGACCACAGCAATGGTCGTTGAAGGTTTGGGCGTTCACGCGACCACGAACAGTACAGGCGCCAACATGCCAGCTGGCATTGCCGCAGCGCTGTCGGGTCAAGCCCGAGACTGCGCTGTTCTAGAAGTTGATGAGGCGTGGCTCTCTTCGGTTGCGACAGACATGGATCCTGAAGTAATCGTGTTGTTGAACTTGTCGCGCGACCAATTGGACCGCGCAAATGAAGTACGTCAAATCGCGGAGCGATGGAAGAAGGCGTTCGCTGGCTTGCACAAAACAAAGTTCGTCGCGAATGCTAACGACCCTCTAATTGTCTACGCCCTCGAGTCAGTGCGAGGCGTCTCGTGGTGTGATGTACCTACGGAGTGGCGCTCTGACTCCGCGGCCTGTCCACGTTGCAATGGAACCATTTCCTTTGGAAAAAATACTTGGCGGTGCAAGTGTGGCTTCGCTAAACCAGAATCGATTATGACCGTGTTGGGGGCAGAGTTAAAAATCCTAGGTCGGCGAATTCCGCTACAGCTAAATTTGCCGGGAGATTTCAACCGAGTAAACGCCGCCATGGCCTTGACCGCAATTCAAACTCTGGGCACTGACTCGCCGATAGTGGCGAGCGTGCGAATCAGTTCGCTTACTTCTGTGGCGGGCCGATTCTCCGATCGCTCACTGTGGGGACGACGAGCAACCCTCCTGCTGGCAAAGAACCCTGCGGGTTTTAGCGCGTTGTTGGAATCTCTCCCCAATGATTCACGCGAACTATGGATAGGCATTAACGCCGAGGTCGCAGACGGGCGAGATCCCTCGTGGCTCTATGACGTTCCGTTTGAGAAGTTGAGCAATCGGCAGATTTATTGTTTTGGAACCCGGCGATTGGACTTAGCCACAAGGCTCTTTTATGCCGGTGCACAACCTCGGCTTGTCGATCGCGTCGAACAGGTTCCTCGAGGTCGAAGCAACGTAGTTGCCGTTGGTAACTACACCGTTTTCCAAGAGTGGCTGAGAGAATCGAGCCCCCTGTGAGAATTGCCGTTTTGTACCCCGAGCTCTTAGGCACGTACGGTGATGGCGGAAACGCCCTTGTCTTGCAACAACGCATGCAATTGCGGGGTCAGCGAGTGACGGTCCAACAGGTCAGTCTCGGCGAATCCATTCCGCCCGCCGACCTCTATCTGCTCGGTGGTGGCGAAGACGGCCCGCAGCGTTTGGCGACCGAGACTCTGCGCAAGAATGGCTTTGCTCGCACCGTTAAAGGTGGTGCGCTCGTGCTGGCGGTCTGTGCGGGACTTCAGATTCTCGGTGAGAGCTTCGCTGTCGAAGGCGACCTGCAATACGAAGGATTAGGACTCGTTGACGCGGCAACGGTGAGGGGCGGGGAACGAAGAGTCGGGAACATGGCGGTCCAAATTGGCGAACGGGTACTAGTCGGATTTGAAAATCACGGCGGCGAGACAAGGCTCGGGGCTCGGGTTGAGGCTCTCGGTTCAGTGCTGCGGGGCTTTGGTAACGACGGCCACGTTGATGGCTATGAAACCGAGCAAATCTGGGCCACCTACGCACACGGCCCGGTGCTCGCGTTGAATCCTTGGTTTGCCGATCACATCTTGAGCGTGGTGAGTGGGCGAGAATTAGCTCCACTTAAAACCGTCGCCGACCATCTTTACGAAGGTCGCCTTACTTCCCTGGGGCTCTAATCGGGAAGTCCGCCTTCGGAATCGTCTTCTCGGGTGATCTCCATAGTGGGATCTTGCGAAACGTCTCGAGCGATATTTAAGACGGCTTCTTCAATCCGTGCGGAGTAGGCACGGACGTTCTCATCAACCTCAGATCGGATGCCTTCGCCAAAGGAAACAACGACTGGGTGACGCCACTTGTCAAACTTTTTGAATGCGGGCGCCTTGGCAAAGCGCGCGCCCTGTAACTTGCCAGCCTCGTGAATGTAGGTAGGAATCACGGTCGCGTTGGCTTTTTGGGCTAAGAAAGCGGCGCCACCCTTGAACTCCTGGAGGTCGCCATCGGGAGTTCGCCCACCCTCGGGAAAAATAACCAAATTCCAGCCATCTTCGACTAATTCTTGGAGTAACT
Organism: uncultured Actinomycetes bacterium; assembly: GCA_903825035.1. GTDB lineage: Bacteria > Actinomycetota > Acidimicrobiia > Acidimicrobiales > RAAP-2 > RAAP-2. Next base: position 21,780 of record CAIJYV010000033.1, read on the forward strand.
GGGCGCTGCGCCGATTTACCTTTTGTCGGTCTACCGGCACGGCGTTGAAGAACAAGACGGTACGAAAGGCGCGGCCAGACTCCATGAAGAAGTTATCCATCGCCGCAGCCACGACCGTTCTGCGCCGCTGTGGGTCGGGCATGGCGGTCAGCAACAGTGCGGTGTCGAGGTGACTCGCGTGGTTGGCTACGAAGATAAACGGCCCGGGGCCCTTGATGTTTTCATCTCCAATGACCGTGAGCGTTGAGAGGTAGCGAATAACCGGCGAGAGGACGTAGGAGTGGAAGATCTCGCGAAAGATACGCGCCGCGTACCCTCGTCCCCATTGGGTCGGGTAGTCAAGACCTAATTGGGCCATTGGGATTATTTGCGCCGTCTCTGAGATTTGCGCTTTGGCGTGTACCGTGAAGATTCGCGAACAACCGGTCGAGCAGTGTTGACCTCAACCTTGGCCTTCTCGGCAGCTTCGGTAGCGGTAATCGCTTTGCCGGCGCGGCGGGCTTGGCTCATCTCACGCTGAATTCGGCTCGAGCCAAAGAGGGATGGGTCGCCGTACTTCTGAAGTCGATAGGCCCGAATAAGCAACCACACACCGACGTAGAGGAAGACGATTCCGGCCATGCCGAGCTTTAGGCCGAGCATGAGAGAAGAGAAGATAATTCCGGTGCGACTGCGACGGAGAGCGAAGATGAGCATCAAGACGGCGCAAACGAAGATGTATCCGAACTGAATGGCCCAATCAGCCCGAGAACCAGGCACGCTCTTTTCACAAAGGCTCGCTACTTGGTGGTAGCCAACCTTGCAGGCTTCATGAGCGACTTTCTTAACGGTCAAGAGGTTGGGCGAGTTCTTTACCCATCCGTAGACCGAGCCCAAGGACATGACGAACGCAATACCAACACCGAAAAGGGTGATTTTGCGCTCTAGGGGGTCAACTCCGATAACCGCTTCGCGGGGAGCAACCGAAACCCTTTTAGACATCTGAACTCATTTCTCACGTAACCGAGGGGATTCCTCTCTTGCAAGGCTACCCCGAGAGCCATTCACTCTCGGCATTTAAGAGAGGTAGCCTCGTTACCTCGGGCGCTTAGCTCAGTTGGTTAGAGCGCTGCCTTCACACGGCAGAGGTCAGAGGTTCGAGTCCTCTAGCGCCCACTCCGAGGGCGATGACCCGCCGGCTTAGTACTGCCGACCGCCCGATACTCTGAAGAGGCAATCAATTCGGGAGATACATAATGAAGCGGCGCACACTGGGTCAAGGTCTTGAAGTATCCGAGCAAGGGCTCGGCTGCATGGGTATGAGCGATTTCTACGGCGAAGCCAACGACACCGAGTCAATCGCGACTATTCATGAAGCATTGGACCGGGGTGTGAACTTTCTTGATACGGCAGATATGTACGGGCCGTTCAAGAACGAGGTCCTAGTAGGTGAGGCAATCAAGGGCCGTCGAGATGAAGTGGTGTTAGCCACCAAGTTTGGAAATCAACGAGCGGAAGATGGCTCAATGATCCGAATTAACGGTGAGCCCGAGTACGTCATCGCGGCCTGCGACGCGTCGCTGAAGCGCTTGGGAGTTGAGTACATCGATCTTTACTACCAGCACCGAGTTGACCGCACTGTTCCGATTGAAGAGACCTGGGGCGCGATGAAGTCTCTCGTGGAGGCGGGAAAGGTTCGCCACCTTGGAATTTCTGAGGCTTCACCTGCAACGATTGAACGTGCACACGCCGTTCACCCGATGACGGCAGTCCAAAGCGAATACTCCCTGTGGACCCGTGATCCAGAAGATGGCGTCCTCGAAACCTGTCGACGCTTGGGCATTGGTTTCGTCGCCTACAGCCCCCTAGGTCGTGGTTTTTTGACTAACGAAGCAACCACTATGCGTCAGGTAATCACCGGTGAACAAGAAAGCAACGATGCGCTCGCTGCGTCTGATTATCGAAAGGCTCATCCCCGATTCGCCGGGGAGGCCGGGGCCCAGAACCTTGCCCTCGTTGATAGTTTGCAGGAGATTGCAAGCTCCAAGAACGCCACCGTGGCCCAAATAGCGCTCGCCTGGGTCCTCACGCGAGGCAGTGACGTGGTACCAATTCCCGGGACCAAGCGGCGCAAGTGGCTCGCCGAGAACATCGCGGCGAGCGAGATACAACTGACCGATTCGGATCTCGCGGCAATCGAAGTTGCCTTTCCGCGAGATGCGGTGGCAGGCGAGCGTTACGCCGAAGCGTCGATGAAATCGCTTAACGGATAGCGTTCGTCTGAGCGGAGCAGAATTAGTTCAAGCGCCCAATAAAACGATCGATGGCGTTGGCGACCTGAACTGGATTTGACCACATCGAGAGATGACCAGCACCCCGGATGATTGTGGGCGAGGGGGCTCCAATGCGCGTCGCAGTTTGATAGGCGGAGCGTGCGGAAAATTCTGAGTCCTTGGAACCGAAAATGACAACCGACGGTATGCCAACCGATCGGAGTCTTCTCAATTGGGGCACGGTGACGCCAACTATTGGGTGCTGAGCGTAGGCGAGTAGCGCGGCTTCGGCACCGACGACTTCAAGTGGGCGTTGTATCGCAGCGAGAGCTTGGCTACTCAAAGGCCGACAGTGGCGTCCACAGGCAGCACTAAAGATTGTGCGGATGAGGAACCCGCTGTGAATGGCGGTTTGATAGAGCGCCGACAGGTAGAGGGACGGAATGAGATCGGTGAAAAATTTTCCCGGGTAAGTGAGTTGGAGCCCATCGCCATCAAGAAACACGATTCCAGCAGCAACGTGCGGATGGTCAAGTACGAAGCGAGCGATTACGCCCGCGCCTAATGAATGTCCAACCAAGATTGGGTGTGAAAGCTTTCGTGCCAGCAGGTAGGCATAGAGTTGCTGGGCGAGTGCCTCGGCGGTGTAGGGCCCAACGTGCGAGGTATATCCGTAGCCCTTCAGATCGTACGCCTCAACATGGTTTGACCTGGCGAGCAGAGTGGCGACTGGCACCCAGGAGTCGCTTGACTCGAAGGCACCATGAATGAGAACAATTGGACGTTTCGAGGATGCGCCCCATTGTTGGAACCGCGTTTGGTACCCATTAGTGTTCACGTAGCTGAGGCCGAGTGGAGGTTTGACCGGAGGGTTAGTAGCCACTATTAGTTCGGAAATCAGTAAAACACTAATAAAAGAGCCAAGAATCAGGCCTAAAAGAGTGAATCGGAGCAGCCCGCGGGCTCGATTTTTTCGACTAAACACGAATCCGAGGCTACTAACTGGAACAGGATTTCATTCAGCCGATGGTCGGCTATTTGCTATCGCAAATTGCCACTCCTCAGTTGAGTACAATTTCTTCAGTCTCGAATAACGGTTGAGACCCAATAATTTGGAGAAATATGTTAATCGCAGTTCTAGTACTTATCGCACTCGTTGTCTTGGGTGTTGTCGCCTACATTGGCGGCGAGAAGAACGTCAACAACGCTTCGAAGTCTCAGGTCAAGCGCCAGGAAAAGGACGACCTTGCCAGCAAGCTCGCCCACACCGAGAACCTCTTGGAGAACTGGGCTGAAGACTTGATGCCCGCTAAGAACTTTGTTTTCGCTAAGAAGAGCGTCGTAGTGAAGTCGTCAAGCAAAAAGGCTCCAGCCAAGAAGTCCGCTGCTAAGAAGGTTGCCAAAAAGGCTCCTGCTAAGAAGGCTCCTGCTAAGAAGGCTCCAGCTAAGAAGTCCGCTGCCAAGAAGGTAGCCAAGAAGGCTCCTGCCAAGAAGGTCGCAAAGAAGGCCGTAAAGAAAACCTCTAAGCGTTAAGAGTTTCTAATTGCCCGCCGCACTCAGACTTGGGTGCGGCGGGTTTTTTATTTCCCAGATAGTTAAGAGATTGCCAAGTGAAGTTTCACCATTCAATTCCCCTTACGCCGTGGCGGGCTGCATCCACCTGGCACCTTCGTCCACGGATGGTTCTGCCGCTGGCTGGCGGCCTCTCGCTCTTCGGGTTTGGGGAAGGACTTTTGGTGCAGTCGCGCCTAGGCGCTAGCCCCTGGACCGTGTTTGCCGAAGGCCTGGGTCACCTTTTGGGGATCTCCATAGGAACAGCAACGGGGTTGATTTCCTTGACGGTGATGCTGCTGTGGATTCCGCTGCGAGAGAAACCGGGCCTCGGCACAATTTCAAATATTTTGATTATTGCTGAGGTCTTGAACCTGTCCGTTGAATACTTACCGGTGCAACACGCATTGTTGCTTCGCTCGATATACGTACTGGCAGGTGTGGGAGCAGTTGGAGTTGGTTCGGCGTTGTACCTGACCACGGGCTTAGGGCCAGGTCCGCGGGATGGACTAATGACCTCGTTACACCGGCATTTTCAGGTGTCAATCGTGTACGTTCGTCTGTCGATTGAGGCAACCGTTTTGTTTGTTGGTTGGTTATTGGGCGGAACTGTAGGGTTTGGAACGGCAATCTTCGCTGCACTTATTGGCTACAGCATTGGGGCTTCTTTGAGTATCGTCGCGGAGCTGGTGGAAGGATAATCAGATGGTTTCGTCGCAGAACTTCGTGGCGTTCTTCATTGCATCAGCGATAATTATCATCGTTCCCGGCCCAAGCGTGCTGTTCACCGTGGCGCGCGGGATCGCCTGGGGTAGAGCTACCGCTGTCCTAACAACCCTTGGCAATACGCTTGGCACGTACTTGCTCGCGATTCTCGTAGCGGTCGGACTAGGGCCACTCATCTCTCGTTCGGCATTAGCTGCCACACTGCTCCAACTCGCCGGAGGCACCTATCTCATCTACCTCGGCTATGACGCGTTTCGACACCGTCGCGAACACGCCAACGCCATGGTGAGTAATGTTGGCGCGCGTCCTCGAGTGCTCGCGACTATTCGTCAAGGCTTTGTGGTTGGAGTGCTCAACCCCAAATCGCTAATCTTTTTCACGGCCGTATTTCCACATTTCGTCGACCGCGCTCGAGGGAAGGTGACGTTACAGCTTCTTCTCTTTGGAACCGTCTTCTCGATCATGGCCTTTTTATCCGATGGGACCTGGGGCTTTATTGCCGGCACGGCACGAGAGTGGTTGAGTGCAGATCCCAAGCGATTGATCGCGATGCGCTTAGTAGGCGCCTGCGTTATGACCACCCTGGGATTGCTTGTCGCCGGTAGCGCATTGGGATTGTAGGGGTTTGACGACTTCGCCGAGCAGAGGCGGGGACAAGCGGTTATTAGTTCAGAGAGTTTTTAGCCGACTGCGTGGTGTCCACCGTCGACGTGGACAATGCCGCCGGTGGTGCCGCGAAGAAGTGGTGACAAGTAGGCAATCGAGGTATCAGCCACTGAACTGGAATCATTGACGTCCCAGCCGAGTGGGGCGCGATCAGCCCAAGTGTCTTCAAAGTTCTGAAAGCCTGGAATTGATTTGGCGGCCATGGTGCGAATTGGCCCAGCGGCAATCATGTTCACTCGAATCTTGTCGGGACCAACTTCGAAGGCCAGGTAACGGCCGAGGGACTCAAGTCCCGCTTTCATTACTCCCATCCAGTCATACATTGGATAGGCACGAGAACCATCAAAGTCCAGCGCAATAACCGATGCGCCACCAAGAGCCGTGCTCTTTACCAGCAGTGGCCGAAAGGCGCCAACAAGAGCGGCGAGCGAATAGGTAGAAATCTGCATCGCAACCTTGACGTCATCAAAAGGAGCCACAAACATGCCCGAACCCAAGCAACTCTGCGGGGCGTATCCAATGGCGTGGACTAATCCGTCCAGGCGCCCAAATCTTTCCTCCACTGACGCCACTGCTGCCGCGATCTGATCGGGTTCGGTTACGTCCATTTCGATGACCTCACCGACCGAATCGCCCAATTTCTTGGCAATTCGCTTGGTCAGGTTAAGACCCCTGCCGGCCCCGGAGAGGATGACCTCGGCGCCCTCTTCGATGGCCCGTTGGGCGATGCCAAAGGCAATGGAGTCATCGGTTAGAACGCCGGTGACGAGAATTTTGTGGTTCGATAGCAATCCCATGATTAGTAGCGTAGTTCTCATAATCCAGTAATTGAGGGCAACATGACAACAGTGGGAATTCTTGGCGGAACCGGCCCAGCCGGACGAGGAGTCGCAGTGCGACTCGCGAGTGCGGGCTACGAGGTAGCGGTCGGATCGCGTGATGCAGAGCGAGCGTATGAAATTGCCAGTCGCTTGGAGCCGAGAGGGACTGGCAAGGTTCGTGGCGTTTCAAACAGTGATGCGGCAAAGTGTGATGTCGTTATTGTGGCCACTCCCTGGGAGTCGACGCTCGAAACTTTGCGTGAAATTGCGGGCGACCTTGAAAACAAAATTGTGGTTTCAATGGTCAACGCAATGCAAAAGCAGGGTCGTGAAATGCAGCCAGTGTTTCCAGCGGCAGGTTCTTGCGCTCAAGAAATCGCTGCGGTGCTGCCAACGTCAAAAATTGTCACCGCCTTCAATCACTTACCGGCCGCTCAAATGGAAGACCTGGACTCTGGACTCGATGCGGATGTAATTTTGTCGGGCTCGGACAATGAGGCCATGGCTGAGGTTGCCGTAATGGTCTCGGCCATGCCCGGTCTGCACGCCATCGAGGCTGGTTCTCTCGCGCTCGCGGGAACCATTGAAGCCTTTACTTCGGTCTGCATTTCGGTGAACATTCGCAACAAGGCCCACAGTTACGTGAAGCTCGAAGGTATTGCGCGCTGATGCGTTTATACGACACCGCACGCCGAGGAATTTTTGATCTTGAGCCGGGGCCACATGTTTCGATGTACAGCTGTGGCATCACCCCCTACGATGCGGCGCACCTAGGTCACGCTTTCGTGTACCTTTCCTTTGACGTGTTGCAGCGCAGACTTCGCGACGCAGGGCACGAGACGCGTCTGGTGCGCAATGTGACTGACGTGGATGATGACATGTTGCGAAAGGCTCGAGAGCTGGGTGTGCACTATCTCGACCTGGCAGCGCAAGAGATGGCCAAGTTTGACCGCGACATGGCGCTGATTAATCTTCTTCCCGTTTACAAAGAACCACGGGCCACCGGAGCGATATCGGAAATTTTGACCCTGATTGGTCAACTCTTCGAAGCTGGCGTCGCCTACGAAGTCGACGGCTGGGTTTATTACGAGGTATCGAAGTTTCCTCGACTGGGTCAAGTCAGCCACGAGTCCAGAGAGTCGATGATCGAACTCGCCGCGATTCACGGCGGAAACCCGACCGATTCTCGCAAGAGAGACCCATTGGATTTTGTGCTCTGGCAGCCATCGCTTGAAGATGAGCCTTCGTGGGAATCACGTTGGGGCGCAGGGCGCCCAGGCTGGCACATTGAGTGCTCCGCGCTGGCGATGCGAGACCTTGGTCCGACTCTCGATGTTCACGGTGGCGGGCGAGACCTGGCGTACCCACACCACGAATGCGAGGCCGCTCAAAGCGAGGTCGCAACGGGCAAACCCTTCGTCAAGTTTTGGATGCACGTCGGGCTCGTGGGCCTTGACGGAATCAAGATGAGCAAGTCACTTGGCAATCTCGTCTTCGTTGAGCAGCTTGCGGCCAAGGCCGAGCCAACCGCTGTGCGACTGGCGTTGCTCGACCAGCACTACCGTACCGACTGGGAGTGGAGAGATGAACTCTTGACTAAGGCGGTCTCACGTTTGGCAACTTGGAGATCAACGAGTATTGGCGGACGCGAATCCCTGGTGATCGAGGAAGTTCGAGCGGCACTGGACGAGGACCTGAACTCGCCAGAGGCGCTTAGGGCGCTAGACGAAGCGGCACACAAGGGCTATGACGTTGGCCCAGCGGCGGCGCTTCTGGGCATTACGCTGTAGGGCAAGGAAAGGCATTTATGAGCGAAGTAGTAGTAACCCTCCCAGATGGTTCTCAACGGAATCTCGAAGCGGGTGCAACTTCACTCGACTTGGCCGCAGCTATTGGCGCTCGTCTAGCGAAAGACGCTTTGGCGGCATCGGTAAATGGCGAGTTGACGGACCTTGATCGACCCCTCGAATCTGGGGCTCAAGTGTCCTTGGTTACCCCAGCGAGCGACGCGGGTCGCGATGTCCTACGTCACTCCACCGCACACGTATTGGCGCAGGCGGTGACTCGGTTGTGGCCTGGTGCTCATTTCGCGATCGGACCAGCCATTAAAGATGGCTTTTACTATGACTTCGAACTTCCTGGAAATGCTTCATTTTCTGACGACGACCTGCCTCGCATCGAGGCTGAGATGCGAAAGATCATTGATGAAGATCAACCCTTCACTCGGAGTGAGCATTCTTTTGCCGAAGGTCTAGAACTCTTCAAGTCTCAGCCATACAAGGTCGAGATTATTAAAGCAGTACAGGCTGGCGGTAGCGAGGAAGATCAGCTCGAGGCGGGTAGCAGCAGCAGCGTGTCGGCATACTCGAACAACCCGAACTTCGTCGACTTGTGTCGTGGTCCGCACGTTCCGCGCACTTCGCGACTGGGACACTTCAAATTGATGCGAGTTGCCGGTGCCTACTGGCGTGGCAGCGAGAAGAATCCGATGCTGCAGCGCATCTACGGTACGGCTTGGGAGAGCGACAAAGCTCTCGCCGCTCACTTGGAACAGCTGGAACAAGCAATTGCTCGTGACCATCGCAAACTCGGCCGCGAACTTGATCTCTTCTCATTCCCGCCCGAGCTTGGGCCGGGGCTGGCGGTCTTTCACCCCAAGGGCGGAACGATGCGTCGAGTGATGGAAGAGTATTCGCGCCAACGTCACGAAGCGGCGGGGTATGAATTTGTTTACACTCCCCACATCACCAAGTCAGAACTATTTGAACGTTCTGGGCACTTGGACTGGTACGCCGATGGCATGTACCCGCCAATGGAATTAGATGAGGGTCAGAAGTACTACCTCAAGCCAATGAACTGCCCATTTCACGTCTTGATTTTCAAGTCAAACCCCCGTAGCTTCCGTGAACTTCCCCTGCGCATGTTTGAGTTTGGCTCGGTCTATCGGTACGAGAAATCTGGAGTAGTCCACGGGCTGACTCGGGTTCGCGGCATGACGCAAGATGACGCACACATCTTCTGCACGCGCGAACAGATGGGCGAAGAGCTAACGAGCTTGCTGACGTTCGTGCTGTCACTCTTGCGAGACTTTGGTCTCAACGACTTCTATTTGGAACTCTCAACGCGCCCCGAAGAAAAGGCCGTCGGCACTCTCGAGGAATGGGAAGAGGCCGAGAGTACGCTCGCTCGCGTCGCGAATGAGGCTGGCCTGGAACTCGTGATGGACCCAGGTGGTGGAGCGTTCTATGGGCCGAAGATTTCAGTCCAAGCTCGCGATGCGATTGGCCGAACCCATCAGATGTCCACGATTCAACTGGACTTTCAGCTTCCCCAACGTTTTGAACTCGAATACGTGGCCACGAGCAACGATCGCACACGGCCCATCATGATTCACCGTGCCCTCTTTGGCTCAGTCGAGCGCTTCATGGCCATCCTCATTGAGCACTACGCAGGAAATCTGCCGACCTGGCTAAACCCAGAGCAGGTACGAGTGCTTGGCGTTCGAAACGATCACGATGAGTACGCCTTCGAGATCGTCACGGCACTGAAGGCGCGAGGTATTCGCGCCAGCATCGACTACGCCAACGAGCCCTTAGGCGGACGGATCCGCAACGCTAAGCAGGAGAAGATCCCTTACATTCTGGTGGTGGGAGACGAAGATGTCACTGCGCGTTCTGTCGGCGTAAACGCTAGGGGAAGTAACGACCCAGAACGAGGTGTTCGCCTCGACGCTTTTATCGAGCGGGTAGTCAAAGAAGTTGCCGACCACGGTTCGCCGGAGCTCCATGGCGCTTGAGCGCTTCTCAGCGGCGTGGCGCGAGGGCTACGTTTCCAGTGAAGCCGCCAAAGAAAACTCCCGAAGTGACGGAGGCTGTGTCTTTTGCACGCTTGCCGCAACTGAGATCTCAGAGGAGTCTGGCGTATTGGCTCAAACGGAACATTCCTTTGCGGTCCTCAATGCCTTTCCCTACGGGTCGGGCCACCTCTTGGTCTTACCTCGTCGGCACTTGGCGGATGTGAAGGAATTGTCGGCTGAAGAATACCGAGACTTCACCGACCTCCTCCGTCGAGTGATCGAAGCGCTCGACGCCGCCTATGGCGCAGACGGTATGAACGTTGGTCTGAATTTAGGGAAGGCCGCAGGGGCGGGAATTCCAAAGCACCTCCACGCGCACGCATTGCCTCGGTGGAGCGGCGACACAAATTTTATGACGAGCATTGGTGAGACGCGAGTACTACCCGAATCATTGAGTTCGACGTGGAGCAAAGTGCATGAACACCTTCGCTAGGCTTTAGACGAGAGTCCGGAGGATTCATGTTCGACGGCAAGTTCCGTACATCAGCTGACGCATTTATCGCCCCAGTAGGGCGCGGACTCGTCAAGGTTGGCTTTTCTGCCGACGTTCTCACCCTTTCCGGCCTGGTTTTTTCCTTCGCCACGATGTACGCAATTGGGGCGGGAACCCATTGGCAAGCAATCGTGTTGTTAACAATTACTGGAATCCACGACATGTTGGATGGTGCGGTGGCCAAAGCTTCGCAACGCAGTTCGCAGCGCGGAAGCTTCTTCGACTCAGTGGTCGACCGAGTCTCTGACGCTGCATTCATGGGTGGGGTGGCGTTTGTCCTCGTGTCCCACCACCACGGGGAGATGGTTCTTCTGCCCTTCGCAATCTTGACGGCGAGCTTTATGATCTCCTACCAACGCTCCAAGGCCGAATCGCTAGGCCTGGCCGCTAAAGGTGGGCTGATGGAACGAGCGGAGCGCATGATTTTGTTGGGCGTTGCACTTTTGACCAACGCCACCTTTCTGCCGGTGTTGTGGGTCATGTTGGTGCTCACCTGGATGACCGCCTTCGGACGGTTCCGCCGGGTTTGGAAGGTGGCAGTGAAGCCAGCGCCGTCGACGACTCCTTCGTTGCGAACTCGAACCCAAGCTCGTCGCCAACGTCGCGCACTTTCACGCGCCTCCCAGTTGTAGGCAACCTTGAAGGTAGTCATTGTTAAGTCGGTTGGCTGGGTGCTCGAACACCTGCCGTTGCGCATTGACATGTGGATTACCAAAACGGTTTCGCGTGCTACTACTGGCCGAAATAAAACGGTTAAGGCCAATGTGGCTCGCAACATGCGTCACGTATTGGCAAATCACCCTGAAGAGGTTTCGATTGATGTGTTGACGGGGTTTCGTGATCGAGTCCTTATCGAATACTCAAAATACTGGGCTGAAGGCGCGAAGTTGCCAGCCCTCGACAAAGTTGAGATTGCCAAACGCTTCAGCCTGTCCGAAGGCCGCGAACACCTCGATGAGGCCCAAGCGCAAGGCAAGGGGGTGATCGTCGTTCTCCCACACATTGGATCGTGGGAGTGGGGCGGCGCGTATTTGGACGCCATTGGATTCGGTTTGACCGCAGTCGCCGAAGAATTGGAACCGCCAGAGCTGTTCGAATGGTTTAAGAAAAAGCGTGAGGCGATGGGCATCTCAGTTATTGGCTTAAACGATCAAGCGGGTTCGGCTTTGCTGGACACTCTGGCCGCTAACAAAACAGTTGCGCTCTTGAGTGATCGAGATATTCAAAATAACGGAATTGAAGTGACCTTTTTTGGTGAGCGAACTACTTTGCCGGCTGGCCCAGCGGTTATGGCTCTGCGGACCGGAGCACCTCTCCTCACTGTGGCTTGCTATTCAGGACCGCTCGATGGGCACCACGCCGTTATCAATCCTCCCATCGCCTTTGAGCGGTCGGGAAAGTTTCGTGCTGACGTAGCAGCCCTGACGCAAGTTATTGCGACGGAGTTGGAGGGCTTGATCCGTCGAGCCCCTGAGCAATGGCACGACCTGCAACCTAGGTTTGCGAATGATTAAGAGGGTTGTACTCGTTTCCCCCTACGCACTGAGCGTGCCAGGGGGAGTGCAAGAGCAAGTGTTGTCGATGAGTCGCGAACTCAGCAAGCGACAGATCGAAGTAGTGGTGCTGGCGCCAGATGCGAATGATTCGACTAAATATGAGACGCCCGCACGAATTTTTCATCTAGGTCCCCTGCTTTCTCTTCCCGCTAATGGTTCGAAGGCACCGTTGACCCTGTCGTGGTCCGCAGCCAAGAAGGCCCGCGAGATTGTTCGAGAGTTTTCTCCCGATGTGATTCATTATCACGAGCCCTTCGCTCCGATCATTGGGTGGGCTTCACTCTCGTCGCACGAGTTTGCGTCGGTCGGCACGATTCACCGAAGCGGAGGCGGGCCCGCTATTCGCCTGACTCGGCCACTACTCAAGTGGCTTGGCCACAGACTAGACCGAGTAGTCGCAGTTAGCGAGATGGCTGCGTTGACTTACGCCGCATCTCTCGACCGCAAGCCAATCGTCCTTTTCAACGGCTTCGAGATCGAGCGTTTTCGAGAGATGCCCAGAGTCGAGCCCGATGAGCCAACATTCGTTGTCGTTGGCAGATTGGAAGAGCGAAAAGGCGTTGCGACCGCGGTGACAGCGATTCTTAATCACAATGCGAGTAGCCCCAATAAGTGGCGACTGCGAGTGGTGGGTGATGGCCCGGAACGTTCTCGCCTGGAGCAACTCGCAAATGGTGATCCACTAATCACGTTTTTGGGTCGAGTGAGTGATGAAGTAAAGAGGGCGGAAATTCGTTCTGCCTCAGCACTCGTTGCCCCGGCGCTCCACGGTGAGAGCTTCGGGTTAATTCTTATTGAGGGCTTGGCGAGTGAAATTCCTGTTATTGCGAGCAATATTGACGGGTACCGCCAAGCAGGCGGTGGGCAAGTGACCCTCTTCACGCCCGGTAATCCCAATGATCTCTTGGCAGCGATGCGCCAGACGCTAAAAGAAGATGGATCTGAACGCCGGGCGCGAGTGAGCGACTACGTGCAGCGATGGTCCGTGGAATCGCTCATGGATAATTACTTGGATATCTACGAGCAGGCGACGAAGGATTTTCAAGCCATTTAGTAGGCTGGGATTGATGGCCACGAAAAACCGCAACCGATCGAGACGCCCAGCAAGTCGTGAGCGCGGGCCTCGCTACGTCGCGCCTGTCCTTGACCCAAATTGGCATAGCCCCTATGCACCCTCAGCGCACGAACGCCATGCGAATGAGCGAGCTGCACTGAAGTACGCAATTCGTAAACGCACCCCCCAAACAATCGCGGTCGGAGTCGTAGTGGTTGGTCTGCTCGCGGGAATTGCGGTGTCCCCCTACTCGGCCATCTTCGCGGTCGCGGTCGCTGCTCTCTATCTCTTTGACCTTCGCAAGGTGGAGCAGAAGATTGAGCAGCGGGCCGGAACACTGGGCTCGGTGCTGCTCGGTGAATTTAAAGCCGGTGGTACCACTAAGGATCGCCTGCGCCTCGTTACTGTACTTGAACGGCTCACCGCCACTTTTGGCGTGGATAACGTAAGTGCATTCATTGTCGATGACCCGGGTTACAACGCCTGCTTGGTGCCCAACGGCGAAAACTACTCCTTGTTCATCACCGCATCGATGATGGGGAATTTCGAACTCATTGAAGTTGAAGCGGTAATTGCGCACCTACTGGCCCGAGTCCGACTGGGTCTTAACCTCCGTCAGGGGCTTTCAGGGGTTGAGTCGTTAGCGCCAGCCGAGCGAGCAGCGCTGGCTGGTATCGGCAGTACCTATCGGGCTGACGAGGTCGCGGCCGCAGCAATTCGGTACCCCCTCGGTTTGGCGGCGGCTCTTGAGCGTTGCGCGAGGCATCGAAATGTCAAGGGCTCCTTCATTTCATCCCCTCTCTATGACCAGACCCGCTGGGTTTTCTTTGATGTTCACGCCGATCGTGGCGAGCCGGACTTTTCAGATACCGACGATGTGGCTTTGCGGGCGCTAGCTCTGAAGGAATGGTAGTTACTCGCATTAGGCTGTAAGCCATGAGTAACAGCGCACAGACCGGTTCCACCCTCGTCAAGAGAGGCCTAGCGGACATGCTCCGCGGGGGCGTCATTATGGACGTAGTCAATCCCGAGCAGGCAAAAATTGCCGAAGACTCTGGTGCTGTAGCCGTAATGGCCCTCGAGCGCGTACCGAGCGACATCCGTCGAGACGGTGGAGTCGCTCGCATGAGTGACCCCCAGATGATTCAAGAGATCCAAGCGACCGTGACAATTCCAGTCATGGCCAAGGCTCGTATCGGGCACTTCGCCGAAGCGCAGATTCTCCAGGCTTTAGACGTCGACTACATCGACGAATCAGAGGTGCTTACTCCAGCGGACGAGGCAAACCACATCGACAAGTGGGCCTTTACCGTTCCCTTCGTATGCGGCGCGACGAACCTAGGTGAGGCGCTTCGACGGATCGCCGAAGGTGCTTGCATGATTCGCTCTAAGGGTGAAGCAGGAACCGGCAACGTTGTCGAGGCGGTACGTCACCTTCGCACCATCAATCAACAAATTCGCCGGCTGCAAACTGCGGACGCGAGTGAGTTATACGCATTGGCCAAAGACTTGCAGGCTCCATTGCCGCTCGTCCAAGAGGTCGCCGAGCGTGGAGAGCTTCCAGTTCCGCTTTTCTGTGCGGGTGGAATCTCTACTCCCGCCGACGCCGCACTGGTGCTGCAGCTGGGCGCTCAAGCGGTATTCGTTGGCTCAGGCATCTTTAAGAGTCAGGACCCAGTTCGCATGGCCTCGGCGATCGTAGAAGCCACGACTCACTACCAGGATGCGAAGGTTGTTGCCAAAGTTTCCACTGGTCTGGGAGAGGCAATGAAGGGCTGGGAAACCGCGACCCTCGAAACTCGCCTCGCTGAGCGCGGTTGGTAATGACTCGAGTCGGCGTACTTGCCCTGCAGGGCGACGTACGCGAACACCGAGCCATGCTCGAGCACCTCGATGTCGAAACGGTGCCGGTACGAACGCCAGCAGATTTGCAAGGGCTTCAGGGGATTGTCTTTCCTGGGGGAGAATCAACCGCAATTGCCCACTTATTGAAAAGTTCGGGATTGGCTGAAGCTCTCGGGGAGCTAATCAACGATGACTTTCCAGTATTTGGAACCTGCGCTGGCTTAATTCTGCTTTCGAGCGAAATCCTCGATGGTCGAGCACAACAGTGGAGCTTCGGGGCGCTCGACGTGGCGGTTCGGCGAAATGGGTATGGGAGACAGATCGCTAGTTTCGAGGTGCCGGTGAGCGTCTCGGGAATTGGTGAGTATGAGGCGGTCTTTATTCGAGCGCCAAGAATTGAGCGGGTTTCAAAAGAAGTGTCGGTCCTTGCCAGTTTGGACAAAGATGGCGAGCATCCAGTTTTGATTCGTCAGGGGAATCTCTGGGGTTGCTCATTCCATCCCGAGCTAACGACCGATTCTCGGATTCACGACGCATTCGTTCAGTCGCTGTAATTAGATACGATTAATTACCCTTAGTTGGGCAGGAGGAAATATGTCAGGTCACTCCAAATGGGCCACAACGAAACACCGTAAAGGCGCGAAGGACGCAGCGCGCGCAAAGGTATTCGCAAAACTGATTCGCTTGGTTGAAGTTGCCGCTCGAGAGGGCGGTGGGGACTTAGAGACGAACGCCTCACTTCGTACGATGTACGCGAAGGCTCGAGAAAACTCGGTGCCGTTGGACACAATCGAGCGCGCAATCAAGCGCGGTACCGGAGAGCTCGAAGGAGTTCGCTACGAGGCAATTAGCTACGAAGGATATGGCCCCGGGGGTATTGCGGTGATCATCGAAACTCTGACTGACAACCGAAACCGTACGAGCGCCGAAATCAAGCACCTGCTCTCAAAGAATGGCGGCTCTATCGCCGAACCCGGCGCAGTTTCCTGGCAGTTTGACCGCAAGGGAATATTGGAGATTGCGGGACCTTTGAATGAGGATGACTTGCTCGAGTGGACAATGGAGGCGGGTGCGGACAACTACGTGGCCAGCGGTGACAACTATCTCGTCACTACCGAGCCTCACGAAGTCGGCTCGGTCCGCGATGCACTCGAGGCGCATGGCGTCAAGGTTTTGTCAGCAGATCTCACCCTGGTTCCGCAGAACCAAATTTTGGTGGAAGACAAGGCGGAGGCCCACAAGATCTTGCGGCTTATGGACGCCATTGACGACCACGATGACGTTCAGAATGTCTACGCTAATTTTGACGTTTCCGAAGAAATTCTGAATAGCTACGAGGGCTAGCTCTCCAAAATCCTCGCTTTTTTGCTCTGGTTTTACTAGTATCGAACGTATGTTCGTATTAGGAATTGACCCAGGTCTCACGCGCTGTGGCTTTGGATTGGTCGAGGGCTCACTAGAGGGAACCGAGAAGTTTCGGGTTCTTCGTGCGGGCACGTTAGAAACCTCTCCGGAGTTAAGTGTTGAGCTTCGCTTGGCTCAAATTCTGATTGACCTTCGTTCTTTGTACGCTGACTGCACGCCTGACGCAGTAGTTGTGGAACGTGTCTTCTATCAGCGCAATGCCAAAACAGCGATTCCGGTGGCGCAGGCGAGTGGCGTCGCTATTGCTCTGGCCGGCGAGTCGGGTCTCCCCGTTCGCCAGTTCACCGCTCAGCAGGTCAAGTTAGCGGTGACTGGATATGGAGCTGCTAGTAAATCTCAAGTGCAAGATATGGTGGCGAGATTATGTGGTCTGGAGCACATTCCGGCGACTGCCGATGCCGCTGACGCCATTGGCCTCGCGATGACTTATTTCATGACGGAGCGAACCGAACTTCGTTTTCGTGAAAGAGCCACGACGTGATTGGTTTTCTTCGCGGAACGGTGCTGGACGCCTTTCGCCCCGGACACATCTTGTTGGATGTGCAGGGTGTGGGTTATGACGTCACGATTGCCAACGCTGCCGGAGCCGAAGTCGGAGTCGAGTTGGCATTGTTTATTCACACTTCAGTTCGCCCCGACGCTATTGTCCTATTTGGATTCCAAAGCGCAAAAGAGCGGGCAATATTTGAGATGCTGATTGAGACGCCGGGCGTGGGACCCAGTACCGCCCTTGGCGCAGTTCGATCAATGCCAGTCGCGAAACTCGAAGCTGCAATTAGAGCCGGGGATCAAAAGCTAATTGCCACCATCCCAGGTATTGGTCCAAAAACGGCCAGTCGGATGATTCTTGAACTTCGTGGAAAACTGCCAGATTCCGATGTTGCAGTTTCGACCGGTACGACTCGTGAGACCGTAATTGAGGGACTCGTTTCGCTCGGATTTGCGCGAAAGGAAGTCGTCAAGTCAATGGCCAACCTCGAATTACCTGATGAGGACGGGGAAGCGCTGAAGGTAGCCCTAGCCAAAATGGCCTCATCATGACACGCAAGGAAATAAACGTTGATGAGTTAGTGGTGCACATCGCAGATCCGGTGGCGAGCTCAACGGACCGGGCTAACGAGGGTTCATTACGACCGGTCGATCTCGGTGAATTTATTGGACAGACCGAGCTCGTTAACCACTTGAGCATCGTTTTGCAGTCGGCGAAAGCGCGCAACCAACCGCCAGATCACATTCTGCTCTCCGGCCCGCCAGGTCTTGGCAAGACCTCACTCGCTGGAATCGTCGCGAGTGAGCTCGGGGTTAGTTTACGGATTACCTCTGGGCCGGTTTTGACGCGCCCTGGTGACGTTGCCGCGCTCCTTACCGATCTCTCTGATAACGAAGTTCTATTTATTGATGAGATTCATCGCTTAAGTCGTACGGTTGAAGAGGTCCTCTACCCAGCGATGGAAGATCGTCGGCTCGACGTGATGATTGGCCGCGGCCCTTCGGCTCGATCAATTCGTTTGGAGCTGCCACACTTCACTTTGGTGGGCGCGACGACACGTACCGGTTTAGTGGCGGCACCGCTTCGTGATCGATTCGGTTTCGTCGGACAGTTGGATTTCTATACCATCGAAGAATTGACCCAGGTTATTGAACGCTCGGCCAAGATTCTAGAAATTGGAATTTCCACTCCCGCTGCTCAACTTATCTCGTCTCGTTCTCGAGGAACCCCACGAATTGCCAACCGTCTTTTACGCCGGGTACGTGACTTCGCGAATGTTCATCAGCGGCCCCAGATCGATTCAGCGACGGCCGAGGATGCTCTCACGACATTTGGCATTGACACGCTCGGTCTCGACAAGGTCGACCGACGAATCTTGGAGGCATTATGCCGGCAGTTCGCCAGCCAGCCCGTTGGCGTTGCGACTTTGGCCCACGTAATTGGCGAAGAGGCTCACACCGTTGAGGAATCCTATGAGCCGTTCTTACTCCGTGAAGGACTTCTCTCTAGAAGCAATCGTGGGCGAGTGGCAACCGAAAAGGCCTATCGTCACTTAGGGCTCGTTAAACCTCAGAACTAGGCGGCACCAGGTGGGCTCCAGCCTGGACTAGAGTTCCTTTGTTGATTTTCGGAGGAAACTATGCTTAATTTTGTTGCAGCAACCAAGTCCGGTGGCTCGCCCTTTCTGTTCGTTCTACTGGCCGCATACGCCGCTATTTGGTACTTTTTTATTCGCCCGCGTTCGAAGCGCAACAAAGAAGCGCGCCTGCAGGGTCGCAATGTTGAGGTTGGAGACAAGGTCAAAACTATCGGTGGCTTAATCGCTACAGTGACCGCTACCGCCGACGGCATCGTGTCGGTCAAGACCGATTCTGGCGTAGTCCTCGATTTTGAATCTCGCGCAATTGCAGGTAAGTGGAATCCTGCCCCTCCAGCAGTCGAGAAGCCTAAGAAGGGCAAAAACTAGCCATGGCTTCACGCAAGGTTGGCTCGCGACGTAATTTCGTCGTCAGCTTTCTTCTCGTTCTTTTTATCTCCACGGGGTCGCTCGCAGCGACCTTGGCCTTGGGCTGGGGCCCGAAGTTAGGTCTAGACCTAGCGGGTGGCTTGTCGGTTGTCTATAAGCCAAGTGGCAACGTAACACAAGCGAACTTGAATGAAGTTGTGTCCATCCTTACGAACCGTGTTGATGGTCTCGGAGTTTCTGGAGCCAAGGTAAACCTGCAGGGAAAGGATGTGGTTGTTTCTGTGCCTGGTGTGAAAGATGCGCGTTCAGTTCTCGCAGCAGTCGGACAAACCGCGCAGTTACTCTTCCGTCCAGTGCTGTGTGAAGTTCTAGACCAAAAAAAGCAAAGTCCAATTGGCTCAACCTCGCTTCCGGTTTGCCCGTCGAAGTACCAAATGACAGCTCAGAACCTGGCGGTGACGCCTAACAACTCTGTTCAGGGTTACAGCATGGCCTCTGTTACGCCGTACCCGAACTACCAGGGATACAAGTCAACGAGTCCAGGCAACGACATCGCTAAGAACAACGTTTTGCTTCCAGTCCTAGGTTCGCCAGGACTGCGCTACCTTCTCGGCCCTGCCGAGATGACCGGTACGTCGATCGGTAAAGCCACCGCCCAGCTCGACCAAGCCGGAGCCTGGGTTGTTAGCTACAGCCTCACCGCTTCGGGCTCGCCTCTGTGGGATCAAGTGGCTCGAGCGAATTTCCATGCAATGGTGGCCATTGAATTGGACGGTGTCATTCAATCTGCACCGCTGATTCTTCCCGCCAGTGCCACCTTCACCTCTTTTGCCGGCCAGGGTCAAATCTCTGGAAGCTTCACGCATCAGTCAGCTACCACTCTCGCTCTCGCAATGAACTACGGTGCGCTGCCACTTCGGTTACACCCATTGAGCACCCAAGCCGTGTCGCCTACTTTGGGTCACTCTTCCTTGGTTGCTGGTCTCGGGGCTGGTCTTGCCGGCTTGGCGCTCGTCATGCTGTACGTAATTCTGTACTACCGAGCTCTTGGTTTCGTCATCTTCCTCGGACTTGGATTGACTGCGGCACTCTTGTGGGCGATCATCTCTGCGCTCGGCCACACATCATTCGCACCGAGTTTCGATCTCGCGGGAGTGACGGGCCTAATTGTGTCGATTGGTATCACCGTTGACTCATACATTGTGTATTTCGAACGATTAAAGGACGAGGCTCGAGCGGGACGAACCGTCCGATCCTCGGTTGACCGGGGTTTTAAGTCAGCCTGGCGCACGGTTTTGGCCGCAGACTTTGTATCCCTCTTGGCGGCCGTCGTTCTGTATGTCATTGCGGTTGGAAGCGTGCGAGGCTTCGCCTTCTTCCTCGGACTCTCCACGATTTTGGATGTTGCGATTACGTGGTATTTCACTCGTCCGGTGGTGATTCTTCTGGGACGTCGCTCCGGCAAGTCAAATTCGAAGCTATCCGTTGCGGCGGGAGTTCAGGCGGTTGACAATGAGTAACGAAACCAAACAATACGGACGGTTTGGACGGCTGTACCATGGCCTGACCACTATCAATTTTGTTGGTCGAAAAAAAGTATGGTTCACGATTTCAACCGTGATTATCGTTTTGGGAATTGGCTCACTCTCAGTACGCGGATTCAATTTAGGAATTGACTTCCGAGGTGGCAGCTCCTTCGAGATTCTCGCTCCACATACTTCGGTAGCCAGTATGACCACTGCGGTTACTAATGCCGGACTGATAAACCCAACGGTTACCAAGCTCGGTGCCGATACCTACCAGGTCACAGCTGACCTCAACGGACTGAGTACGAGCAAGCAGGCTTCAGTGACCAACTCCGTGATCGCCGCCATGGCAAAGGTCGCCGGAGTCAATCAGACGCAAGTTTCTACTTCAACCATTGGCCCTTCGTGGGGTAGTGGGGTCACGAGTAAGGCCCTCCAGGCACTGATCGTCTTCTTCATCGCGGTGGGACTGTACATTTCATTCCGCTTCGAGATGAAGATGGCCGTTGCTGCGTTCGTGGCGATGTTGCACGACCTTCTCGTTGTCGTTGGCGTTTACTCGCTCTTGAATTTCCAAATTACGCCTGACACCGTTATTGCCGTTCTGACGATTCTGGGTTACTCCTTGTACGACACTGTCGTGGTTTTCGACCGAGTTCGTGACAACTCGTCTGGAATCCTAAATACCGGTGACGTTAGTTACGGCGACATGGTGAATCTGTCAATGAACCAGACCTTGGCTCGCTCAATCAATACATCGTTGGTGGCGATTCTCCCCGTACTTTCAGTGCTGGTAGTAGGTGCGTACATACTCGGGGCGACCACCTTGAAAACGTATGGTTTGGCTCTCTTTATTGGACTCCTGTCCGGTGCGTACTCCTCAATCTTCATCGCTAGCCCTCTTTTGGCTGTCATGAAAGAACGCGAACCTCGGTTCCGTGACCTCAAAGCCAAGGTGGCTCTGCGTGAGAAGCGCAACCTAACGGCCGCTGGTGTCGCTCGGGCGTCCGCCACCGGTGAAGTTCTGCCGGCGGGAGCGCCGTTAAGCGCTAGCGCCCATCGTGGGGTTATCGCTGCTCGTGCTCGTAAGCAAAAGCGTCGATAGGGTGCCGGTAGGCTGACTAAATGGTCAGTCTCACTTCGCGCCCAGATGCCGACCCAGTCCTGGCCAGCTCTATCGAGCGCTTGGTCGAGAATTACCTCTCTCACCACTCCGACGGTGACGCGGAATTAGTTAGGCAGGCGGGATTAGCTGCGATTGACGCTCACTCGGGACAACTCCGTCGTTCTGGCGAACCCTACGTGACTCACCCCATTGCTGTGGCGGAAATCGTGGCCAACCTTGGGCTGGATGCACCAACTCTCGCGGCAGCTTTGCTGCACGATGCAGTCGAGGACACCGGAATGACGGGAGAATTCCTGGAAGAACATTTCGGACACCAAGTGGCCAGCGTGGTCGATGGCGTCACCAAACTCGATCGGTTGGAATTCGACTCGAAAGAAGCCCAGCAAGCGGCAACCATTCGCAAGATGTTCATCGCCATGGCTCAGGATTGGCGAGTCCTCATAATCAAACTTGCCGATCGATTGCACAATATGCGAACTATTTCGGTAATGCCCATGGCGCGACAGCGGGCAATCGCGCAAGAAACGCTGGATGTGTATGCGCCCTTAGCCCACCGCCTTGGTGTGCAATCGGTGAAGTGGCAACTCGAAGACCTGTCGTTTGCCACCTTGCACCCAAAGCGTTACGCCGAGATTGAGCAAATGGTGGCGGCGCGCCAGCCAGAGCGAGAAGCCTATTTGGTTGAGGTGATGGACCTCCTACGTTCAAAGTTGAGCGAGTTCCACATTGAAGCCGAGGTTCGCGGAAGGCCTAAGCACCTCTGGAGTATCTACGAAAAGATGGTCGTCGGGGGGAAGGACTTTGACGAGATTTTTGACCTAGTCGGCATGAGAATCATTGTCGACGAAGAGAGAGATTGCTGGGCGGCCCTGGGGGCCATCCACGCACTCTGGTCGCCAGTGCAAGGTCGCTTTAAGGACTACATCAACAGCCCAAAATTCAATCTGTACCAGTCGTTGCACACGACAGTGATTGGACCGCGTGGCAAGTCAATCGAGGTGCAAATCCGGACCCAAGATATGCACCGTCGTGCAGAGTTCGGCGTGGCGGCCCACTGGGGTTATAAAGAGGGAGCGACCCAACAAGAGGTCGCCTGGATGCAGCGAATTAATGATGTCCATGAAGAAGAGGCCGACCCGATCGCATTCTTGGAGGCACTGAAACTTGACCTTGGTCAAGATGAGGTCTACATCTTCACCCCTAAAGGTCGTGTAATTCCCCTCGTAGAGGGCGCCACGCCCCTTGATTTTGCGTACGCGGTACACACCGAAGTTGGTCACCATTGTGTTGGTGCCAAGGTCAATGGGCGTTTAGTCCCACTGGACACGAAATTGCGGAGTGCCGATGTGGTGGAAATTGTCACATCGAAGAATGAGGACAATGGTCCAAGTCGTGATTGGCTCAGTATTGTCCAGTCCTCGCGCGCTAAGTCAAAAATTCGACAGTGGTTCCAGCGCGAGCGCAGAGAAGATGCCATTGAGGGTGGACGCGAAGAACTGATCAAGATGCTTCGCCGCGAAGGGTTACCAATCAATACGACCATGACCTCGGCGGCAATGGAGAACGTGATTAGGTCATTGGGCTTGGATGACTTCGATGCCCTGCTGATGGCCATTGATTCTGATGTAATTTCGGCACTTGCGGTTGTTCAGAGACTCGAGAGAGAGTTGCATGGCGGACAAGCCGAGCAGATGCCCACGACTGTCACCAAGGTGCCACGGAGTTCAGTTGAGGCCGGACGTGGTGCGGGGGTATACGTCGAAGGGCTCGATGACGTCATGATCACACTCGCTCGGTGCTGTTCGCCGGTGCCGGGGGACCCCATTATGGGCTTCGTAACTCAAGGTCGAGGGGTGTCGGTTCACCGTGACGATTGCTCTAATGCGGTCGCGCTGGCTCACCGGCTCGGTGAGCGAATTATTGATGTCGAATGGGATGGTTCGCAGCGAAACCAATATCGCGTAGTAATCGAGGTAATGGGCTTTGATCGGCCACGACTACTTATGGATGTGGCCAAAGTATTTGCCGAGCAACAGCTCAATATTGTGTCAAACTCTTCATCAACATCTGGCACTCGAATTGTTCGAATGGTGTTCGATATTGAATTGGCAGACCCAACGCATTTGTCGAGTTTGATTGGTTCATTAAAGAACACCGATGGCGTTTTTGACGCTTATCGCCAGCTACCTGGACACCACAAAGGATCATGAGCGAAGCATTTCAAGCACCAGTTGGCACCCATGATGTGCTTGGCGCCGAGGCGGCTCAATGGGAGGGCGTCATTGCGACCTTCGCCCAATTGGCGTACCGGTACGGTTTCTCGATGATAGTCACGCCGGTCTTTGAAGAGGTTGGGGTATTCAATCGCGGCATTGGCGAAAAGAGCGAAGTCGCGACCAAAGAGATGTACGTTTTCGAAGATAGGGGTGGACGAACCTACGCCCTTCGCCCTGAGGGAACCGCCCCCGTTGTCCGCGCTTTCGTTCAGCACAATCCCACCCTGCCGTTCAAGGCCTGGTATTTCACCCCGGCCTTTCGTTACGAGCGCCCACAAAAGGGTCGCTATCGCGAACACCACCAGCTCGGTGTAGAGGTACTGGGAAGCGAGGACCCGGCGATTGACGTTGAGGTGATTTCGCTACTCAATGATTACTTTAAGGCGGTCGGACTGAAGCAGTTCCGAATCCTGATCAACTCAATGGGCCACGAAGAATGCCGCTCTAAGTATGTCGAAACGCTTCGGGCCTACTTGGCCGATCGAGTTGACCAACTGTGCGAAGAGCACCAGAAAGTTTGGGATCAGAATACTTTGCGTCTGCTGGACTGTAAAAAGGTCGAATGTGTTGCGATTACCGACGCTGGGCCTCAATTGCCCGATCACCTGTGCACTGAGTGCGAGGCACATTTCACAGCGGTGAAGAGCGGGCTCGAAGCGCTTGGGGTGTCATGCGAACGCACGCCTAGGCTGGTGCGGGGTTTTGACTACTACACCCGCACGACCTTCGAATTCGTCTCCGATGCTCTCGACGGTGCCCAAAACGCCATCGGGGGCGGGGGTCGCTACGACAAACTTGCTGAGCAACTCGGCGGCAACCCAACTCCAGGGATCGGATTTGGCTCGGGGGTCGAGCGGTTGCTCTTGGCTCTGGAGGCAGAGGGTCAAACCGAGCCCCTCATCAACCGAACACCGGCGGTATTCGTAGTCGACACGACAGAAACTGACGCAGCCTCACTAATTTGCCATGAACTGCGATCGGCCGGAATTGCCACCGTCCGCGCCTACGACAATCGCTCGATGAAGGCCCAAATGAAGGTTGCCGACAAGTCCGGAGCTCGATTCGCACTTCTCGTAGGTCCCCAAGAATTGGCTGCGGGACAGATTACGATTAGAGACCTGCGTAGCGAAGAAAAGATTGAACAAATTTCGATCCCACGCGAAAAAGTTTTAGCCGAGGTGCTTTCGCGCCTTGGAAAGTGAAGAGAAGCATGACATCAAACATTGAATCTACGAGCCTTCGCGATCTATTGTGCGGCTCCGTTAATGAAAACCACCTAGGTCAGACCCTCACCGTTTGTGGTTGGGTCGCTAAGCGCCGTGAACACGGTGAGCACCTCGCATTCGTTGACATCAGGGACCGGTCCGGTGTTGTTCAGGCAGTCGTTGACGGCTCGGTGGATGTGCGTAGCGAGTACGTTATTCGAGTAACTGGCACGGTCACTAACCGCCCCGAGGGCACCGTGAATGACAAGTTGGCAACCGGCCGGGTCGAGCTAACCGACTGTACTGTCGAAGTTCTCTCCGCGGCTGAGCCGCCTCCATTCCAGTTGGATGACCGAGTCGAGATTGATGAGCAGGTTCGTCTCCGTTATCGCTACCTGGACCTGCGTCGTGAAAAGATGCAACGAAACTTGCGCCTCCGAGCCTCGGTGAACGCTTCGCTGCGTAAGGCCATGGACGCCCAAGGATTCTGCGAAGTTGAGACTCCGTTGCTTTGGGCCCCGACGCCCGAGGGAGCCCGCGAGTTTGTCGTACCTTCACGACTGCACCCTGGCGAGTTTTATGTTCTTCCACAGAGTCCTCAGATTGCAAAGCAATTATTGATGGTAGGTGGATTCGATCGTTACTACCAAGTTGCACGGTGTTTGCGTGACGAGGACTTGCGCGCGGACCGCCAGTTTGAATTCACGCAATTGGACATCGAAGCCAGCTTCGTAACCCAAGAAGACATCATGGCTTTCATCTCATCGGCGGTTCTCGATGCAGCCGAAGCGGCTACTGGGACCCGGCCAACGACCATTGCTTCAATGACCTGGGCGCAAGCTCTCGACCTCTACGGCACTGACAAGCCGGACCTTCGCTTTGGCATGGTGCTGCAGGACCTGTCTCCGGTGTTTGCTGCAACCGAAGTGAAAGCCTTCTCGGCTCCCGTTGTGAAGGCGATGCGAGTTCCAGGGGGCGCCGATTTCTCTCGCTCGAAGCTAGACGCCTTGACCGAACAAGCAAAGGGGCTGGGGGCAAAGGGCTTAGCTTGGTTCCGTGTAACCGCCGAGGGTCTTGACTCACCACTTGAGAGATTCTTGAACGACGAGGAAAAGGCGGCGATTGCCCAGTGCGATGGCGCAACACCTGGCGACCTCATTCTCTGCGTGGCCGATGAGCATGCTCAGGCTTGCCGAACGCTCGGTGCACTGCGCGTAACACTCGGATCCCCACCGGTCAGCGAAGGGGAGCCTAAATACCTCTGGGTCACCGAGTTCCCAATGTTCGAGGGTGTTGATGAAGAGGGCAACCTGCAGGCGGCTCACCACCCCTTTACGATGCCCCACCACGATGACCTCGACCTAATTGAGACTGACCCATTGAAGGTTCGGTCACAGGCCTATGACCTAGTTCTAAACGGTTGGGAATTGGGTAGCGGTTCAGTTCGTATCCACCGTTCCGATATCCAAGCTCGTATTTTTTCTGCGCTGGGTATTTCAGACGAAGAAGCGGAAAGTCGATTTGGCTTCTTGATGGGTGCCTTCAAATACGGCGCACCTCCGCACGCCGGTTTCGCTTTTGGCATTGACCGCTTGGTGGCAATCTTCGCCGGTGAGGACAATATCCGAGAAGTGATCGCTTACCCCAAGACGCAATCGGGAACTGATGTGATGACCGGAGCTCCCAAGAGCATTACCGAACGCCAAGTCCGCGACCTACGTCTTAAGTTCCAGCCAAAGGTTTAGTACGTCTCTATTTGATCAAGCCGCAGCCGAGCGCCTTCGTCAGAGTGCGCCACTGGCTGAGCTTCTGCGACCTAAAGATATTTCCGATGTAGTTGGGCAAGAACATCTTGTTGGGCCCAATGGCTCACTGAGACGGTTTTTGGAGGCCCAGCAATTGACCTCGATGATCTTGTGGGGACCCGCGGGCACCGGCAAGACGACCCTGGCTCGAATCTTGGCGAATTCAGCTGGTTATGTCACCGAGACGCTTTCGGCAGTATCTAGCGGCGTCAAGGACGTTCGAGAGGCTATTGAACGGGCTCGTCAACGTTTAGGGGAGCGAGGTGAAAGAACCGTTCTCTTCATCGACGAGGTCCATCGCTTTAACAAGTCACAACAAGACCTGTTGCTGCCAGTCACCGAATCTGGCGAAATTGTCCTGATAGGGGCCACGACGGAAAACCCCTTCTTCGAAGTCAACGCCGCGCTCATGAGTCGGACTTCGTTGTGGCGGTTGCATCCGCTCTCATCGGAGAACTTGGCAACCCTCGTGAGCCGAGGAGTGACCCTGCGTGGAGTGGCAGTAGATGACGCGGTGGCCAAGGCGCTTGTGGCGTCGGCTGATGGAGACGCGCGGTCAGCGTTAACGACTCTGGACACGGCAATTATTCTGGCGAAGGCCGATAATCGAACCGAAGTGCTTCTCGAAGATGTGTCCAAGGCCCGTGATGGTCGACTCTTTCACCAGTCAGAGGACTCACACTACGACCAAGTTAGTGCGTTCATTAAGTCCATCAGAGGATCTGACCCCGACGCTGCACTTTTTTGGATGGCTGCGCTTCTCGAGAGTGGCGAGACCCCACGATTCATTGCACGCCGACTCGTGATTGCCGCAAGTGAGGACATTGGGTTGGCTGACCCCACCGCCCTACTGCTCGCCGAGGCGTGCGCGCGAGCGGTTGAATTTATTGGATTACCAGAATGCCGACTCACTCTCGCGCACACGACGCTTGCCCTGGCGCTGGCGCCGAAGAGCAATACAGCGACGGCAGGACTCGCCGCGGCGCTGAAGGCGGTTAAGGAAGGGGGAGCGCTCGAGGTTCCCTCGCATTTGCGTGACGCCCACTATCCCGGGGCATCGCAGCTAGGAGCGGGGACCCATTACCTGTATCCGCACGACTTCCCGAATCACTGGGTCTCCCAGCAGTACCTCCCCGAGGGGGTTGCGATGGGCGATATCTTCACCCCAGGAACTGAAGGTCGAGAAGGCATGACGGTGGACCTGTGGCGCCAACGAAGCCAGCAACACGACCAAAATGGTGAGGCTTCTTAACTAGGCTGTTCCTATGGAAGCAGCAGAACTACGGTCCATATTCCTTGATTATTTCGCCCAGAACGGACACACGGTTGTCCCTTCGGCGAGCTTGATTCCTCACGACCCGTCTTTGTTATTCACCGTGGCGGGAATGGTTCCGTTCAAGCCGTATTTCACAGAAGAAGAGAAGCCTTCATTTAGCCGAGCTGTATCTGTTCAGAAGTGCTTCCGCGCTCCAGATATCGACATCATTGGTACGACTCAACGCCACCTGACTTTTTTTGAAATGATGGGAAATTTTTCCTTCGGGGACTACTTCAAAGAAGGGGCAATTAAATACGCCTGGGGATTGATTACCGAAGGCTTTGGACTTGACCCAGAACGTTTGTGGATTACCGTCCACAATTCGGATGACGATGCCGCTGACATTTGGCGAGACACAATTGGCATACGCCCAGAGCGCATCCAACGCCTCGACGAGGACAATTTTTGGTCGATGGGTGAAGCTGGGCCATGTGGCCCGTGTTCGGAGATCTTCTTTGATAAGGGAGTTCAGTTCGGAGCGGATGGTGGTCCCGCATTTGGTGGAGATGATCGCTTCATCGAATTTTGGAATCTCGTGTTTATGCAGTACGAAAAGATTCCGAACCAAGGAATGATCGAACTCCCGAAGAAGAATATCGATACCGGTGCTGGATTTGAACGAGTACTCTCAATTCTCAACGGAGTGGAATCGGTTTTCGCAACAGACCTGTTTGCCCCGCTCCTAGAGACGGCGTCAAGAGCCCTCAAATCGCCATACGGCAAGGATGAGTCAACAGATATCCTCATTCGTCGAGTAGCCGAACACGGTCGCGCGATGACGATGTTGGTCTCTGATGGGGTTATTCCGTCGAACGAAGGCAGGGGTTACGTGTTGCGTCGAATCATTCGACGCGCGATACTTGCCGCCCGCCGTGCTGGCACGGAAAGCCCACTCGTCGCTGACCTCGTTGACGCGGCTATTGAAAAGATGGGATCGGCCTATCCAGTACTTCTGAAAGACCGAGAACTAATAAAGTCTGTCGTTGAGCGTGAAGAGGTTGGTTTCGCAAGAACTCTCCGGAACGGCATGAACTTTCTCGATGAAGCCAAACAAGAAGTGATCTCACTGGGAACTAAAACAGTTTCGGGCTCCGTTGCCTTCAAACTGCACGACACCCACGGCTTTCCTATTGAATTGACTCAAGAGGTCCTTGCTGAATCTGGCTTGGACGTAGACCGAGCTGGTTTCGACCAGGAGATGAAAGAGCAGAAAGAGCGTGCTCGAGCTGGCGCGAAGACTCTTCGCATTGCGGACGAAACCCAGTACAAAGCGCTGATTGAATCACATGGTTCTACCGAGTTCGTAGGGCGCGAAGTCAGCCGGTTCACGGTTGAGACTTCGGTATTGGCTCTTTTGGGCGATTCCGAAGGCGGCCAAGAACTGTTTCTCGAAGCCTCACCTTTTTACGCCGAGTCAGGCGGTCAACTAGCGGACACGGGAACCATTGTCACTGAAACAGGCAGATTCGTTGTTAATGACGTGGTGAACGTGGCGGGAGGCTTATTCGCGCACCGCGGGAAATCGACAGGTGAGATTTTGCCCGGTCAGGTCGCAGTGGCGACCATTGATCCGGTGCGACGCGAAGCCAATTCGAGAAACCACACGGCAACTCACCTTCTGCACGCTGGCTTACGCGTCGTCTTGGGCGACCACATACGCCAACAAGGTTCGTACGTTGGTCCAGATCGTCTCCGCTTTGACTTTTCGCACGGCCAGGGACTCGCGCCTGAAGAGGCGAACGCCATCTTGATGATGGCGAATGAAGACGTTGTCGCTAATGGGATGGTTGAAACAATTCAGACCTCAAAGTCTGAAGCCGAGGCCATGGGCGCCATGATGTTCTTCGGAGACAAATACGGTGACGTGGTCCGAGTAGTACGTGCGGGCGAGCACAGCTTGGAATTTTGCGGAGGTACCCACGTAGAGCGACTCGGTGACATCGGACAGATCCAGATTGTTTCGGAAGCCTCGATTGGCGCGAACACAAGGCGTCTCGAGGCAGTTACGGGACTTGGTGCGCTTGAGCGCAGCCAAGAGATGGAACGCACCTTAGGCGCTGTTGCCACCCTTCTTAAGAGTTCTATGGATGATGTCGTTCCTTCCTTGGAGCGCATTTTTGAAAAGCAGCGGACGGTTGAAAAGGAACTGTCGGCGCTTAAGCAAGCGCAATTGTCCTCCTTCGCCGATGCCCTGGACCAAAAGACTCAAGGCGATGTCGTGGTGGCGCGCGTTGATGGATTTGCTGGTGAACAACTACGAATTCTCTCCCAAGACCTGCAGCGACGGGGAAGGAGAGTCGTTGTTTTGGCCGGTGTGGATGGCGACAAGGTTGCGGTGGCGGTTGCCACGGACGGTTCTGTTGATGCTGCTGCAACGGTAAAGCAGTTGGCGGAACTGGTGGGTGGTGGCGGTGGAGGATCGCGCGAAGTTGCACTCGCTGGTGGAAGAAACGCCGAGGGAATCGGCGCGTTATTGCAGGCGGCCCAGGCGCTTTAGCTCATGGCGCGATTACTGGGACTAGATCCAGGTACCAAACGTTGTGGCGTGGCCATCACCGACTCGGAACAACGCATGGCTTTTCCTCGTCAGGCTCTCGCGGTGGGGCCAGATTTGCTTGTCAATCTGGCGAAGCTCATTGAAGAAGAATTTGTTGCTGGGGTAGTAATCGGTTTGCCCCGAGCGCTGAGTGGATCAGAGACCCAAAGCACAAGGAATGCGACTGAATTTTTCGAGGAGGTCTGCGCTTTTTTCCCAGAATTGCCCGTTATCCAGTTCGATGAGCGTTTGACCACGAAGCAGGCAGAGTATCAACTCGGTCAGGCGGGACATAAAATAGAGAATCAACGAAACCTCGTTGATAGCGCAGCGGCTGTTATTTTGCTGGAAAGTTACTTAGAAGGGTTACCTCGTGATTAGACCCATTCGGCTTACGATTTCCGCAGTAGTTGGTCTATTCGTCCTTGGAGTTCTCTGGTTTGCCTTGCAGGCCTATCCGATTTTCTCAAGTGCGAGCACATACGTGATTGTTCAAGTTAATCCCGGGGATTCGGTAGCGACAATCGCCTCCAAGCTGCACTCACAGGGCGTGATCGGTTCCCCTTTTGCTTTTAGGCTGGATTCATTGGTTGAGGGAAATCCCACTGCGGTCCCTGGCAACTACCAATTCCGCCAGGGCTCATCATTTTCAACAGTTCGCTCGATTCTCAACGGGGCGCCAAACGTTGTGGCCATCAATGCTCGACCAGGGCTAACCGTTCGCGAAATTGCAACTACCTTGAGTACTGAGTTGTCAGGCACGTGGGCCGCGACATTCTTGAGTGCGACGCAGAACCTAGCTGCCACGAGTGGCTGGACGACTCAATCGAATCTTGACGGCTTAATTGGTTCGGGGACTTACGTGATCACCCCTGGTACCACTCCAGCACAACTAGCCGCC
>CAIJYV010000034.1 GCA_903825035.1 uncultured Actinomycetes bacterium
CATAATTCGCCCAGCGCGCGCAAAACCAATACGGAGCTTTCGCTGCAGCATCGACGTTGAGCCCGATTGTGTTGAAAGCACCAACTCACGAGCCTTTTGCAACATCACCTCATCGTCGCTGTCGGCAATCGCGCCGCTCACAGTTATTCCCTGCTTCTCGGTGGGCAGATCGGCCGCCACAATCGTCTCCGGCCTACCCCCTTGAGATTTCCAAGCGCCGACAACCTTTCGCACCTCTTCTTCTGAAACCCACGGCGACTGGATGCGACGTGCCACATTCGACGAGGCCGTCAGTAGCAGCATGTCGCCTTTACCAATAAGCCGCTCGGCTCCAGCTTGGTCCAGAATCACTCGAGAGTCCGCCAGCGAAGAAACCGCGAAGGCCATGCGAGATGGGACGTTGGCTTTAATTACGCCCGTAATTACGTCAACCGATGGACGCTGCGTGGCGAGCACTAAGTGAATTCCAACGGCACGAGCCATCTGGGCGATGCGCACTACAGAGTCTTCTACGTCTCGGGCCGCCACCATCATTAGGTCATTCAACTCGTCGACGACGATAACAATGTACGGGAGCTCAGTTGCGGCCTCCGGCTCAGGCACGTCCGATTCAAGGCCCGTAACACTTTCAATGATGTCGCCAACCTGGTGAGCGGAGGTGCGCTTCGGAGCAATTTCGCCACGCTCAATCATCTGGTGATAGCTGGTTATGTCTCGGGCACCATGTTCGGCCAATAGGTCGTAACGACTCTCCATTTCCTTAACGGCCCAGTTCAAGATGTTCGCCGCCTTGCGCGGATCTACAACTACTGGAGAAAGCAAGTGTGGAAGATCGTTATATTGACCAAGTTCGACTCGTTTGGGGTCAATGAGCACCAATCGGAGTTGATCAGGGGTTGCACGCATGACCAGACCGGTAATCAAAGAGTTAATGCAAGAGCTCTTTCCTGCGCCAGTCGCACCCGAAATCAAAACGTGAGGCATTTCTCCAAGATTGACCATGACGGTCTTTCCCGAAATGTCACGTCCGAGTGGCACGTCGAGCGGGTGGTGGGCCGCTAGCGCCTCGGGTGAAGTCATTACGTCACCAAGCGCTACCAGTGAACGATTTCGGTTCGGAACTTCAATACCGATTGCGGAACGCCCTGGAATTGGAGCCAGGATACGGACATCGGGCGAAGCCATTGCGTAGGCGATGTCTTTGTTCAGCGATGTGATCTTGGCGACCTTCACCCCTGGTCCAATTTCCAGTTCAAATCGAGTTACCGCTGGTCCGACGGTGTAACCCACCAGTGTGGTCTCGACCCCGTGGGCGTTAAGGGCCTCAACGAGTGCCTCTCCCGACTCATCAGTCGCTGACCTATCGGTTTTAGTGTCTTTGGTCTTCGTGAGTAACGAAAGGGGCGGCAGCTCCCAGATTTCTGGTCGAGTTGGAACCTTCGCTTTTGGAGCGGGCGGTGGAGTCACCAGGTCTGAATCGTCCTCGACCTCATCGTCTCTATTGAAAATAAAGCTTTCGGAAACTGGCTCTTCCTCAATCTCTTCTTCGGCCTCTTCTTCATCGTCTTCTTCAGGTTCCTCTACGTAATCGGGCTCGTCTAGGAAGGAATCTTCGTAGGTGTCTTCCTCTTCGTATTCCTCTTCGTCATCGACCTTGTCGGCACGAGCCGCAAGGGTGCTTCTGAATGAGCGCCAGAAAAATCGAAAACCTCTACCGATCGAGAACAGAAGTGTGCGAAGCCCAATTCCGGTTAGGACCATCGAGGCGACCACCATGATTGCCACCAGCGTTACGTAACCGCCAATGACTCCGACGGTCTGTACTAGCGAATTTCCAATCAGCACGCCAAGAAAACCACCCGCATCCGCTATCGCGGTGAGTGGCGCGGAAAATGAGGGGTGTCCGGCCGATAGATCTCCGAGGCCACTGACCCCCGCCATGCCGAGTCCAATCCCCCAACTCAGGCGCGCGCCGTCAATTTCAATTTTGTTCCAGACCAAGAGCACGCCGAGCACCAGCAGAACCAACGGAACCACGAGCTTCGATATCCCAATGGCGTCAGCTAGAACACGCGAGAGGCCTTGACCTACAGGTCCAAGAACGGAGAATTGCGCGAGCAGAGCGAAAATTCCAATGACAAACAGGACCACAATCCAGATATCGCGTTGGTGGCGAGCCCACAGGCTCTCACGCTCGGATCGCTCCCGAGCAGGTTTCTTTTTTGGTGCGCTCTTTTTGGCCGGCGCCTTTTTGCCTCGGGAAGTAGCCACGGGTATCCAATTTACCTAATTTTTGTTCGAAATCTGACCTTTAGTCCTAATCTTGTGGTGTGACTAACCAGCCAGACGCCAGCACCCTCTCCCTCGCCGAGCGCCTAGGTGTTCTCGCCATGACCGCCACGGTTCGCTCAGTCGAGGCCATGTCCCCGTCGCTGTCAGAGGTGACCTTGGATGTTCCAGATATTGCAATTGGCGGTGCACCGGGCAATGACGTGATGATCGCCGTTCCAAAACCAGATGGCGGGTTGGCTCGACGACGATTCTCGATTCGCAGTTTCGACCCCGAGCAGAACACCGTTAGCTTTTGGATTACCACTCACCACGACGGTCTCGCTTCAGAGTGGCTGCGCAGTGCGAAACCCGGTTCTGTTACGGACCTCGTGGGGCCACGCGGAAAGATTCAGCTCGCACCTCTGGCCGATTGGTACCTCTTCGTGGGCGACATTTCCGCCCTGGGGGCCTTTTACAACTTGGCTGAAGCCATTGAACTGCCCGGCAAGGCGATATTCATCGTCGAAGTTCCGAGCGCGCAAGACATCGTCACCGCTTCGTTTGACGAGGGGCTCGGCGTCACTGGAATCTTCGTAGAACGCCAAGGACGAGAACCGAATGATCCAGAAGGATTATTACGGGGCTTAGCTGCCTTCGAATTCCCCGAGGGCGAAGGACACGCGTACCTCTTCGGAGAGTTCAAGCAAATCAATGCTGTAAAGATTGCTCTGCTCGACCGTGGGCTGACGACCGAGCAACTATCAATGAAGGCGTTTTGGCGCCAAGGCAAGGCCAATCAAGACCACGGCGAACCCGACAAAACTCCCGAGCTTTAGAAGACGACTACCGCCGGCAGCAAAACTGGCTGACGCCTAAATCGCTGACCTAACAGGCGTCCCGCACACCGCTGGGCCACTCGGTTGAGAACCTCGGCGTTGCGTTCACCTTCGCGCAAGGCTTCAGTCAGAGCGGCCCGAACTTCATGGGCAATCACCTGCTGAACGCTTCGATCCCCCTCTCCTTCGAACCAGCCGCGAGCAGTGACACTCACCTCATGCACGATCTCACCGCGTTCACCATCAATACCCGCAGAAATCATCAAAACGCCGAACTCCGCGAGCATCCGACGCTCTTCGAGTGGGCGTTCATCGAGGTCGCCTGCGCCACCATCGATGTAGTGAAATCCAGCGGGGATCTGTCCCGCGCGACGAATTCCCTTTTCGCTGACCTCGACCTGGTCCCCATCTTCACAAACCAAAATGTGTGAACGCTCAAGGCCCATGGACTCCGCTAGTGCCGCGTGGTGAATCATGTGGCGGTATTCGCCGTGCACGGGGATGAAATTCTTCGGACGCAGCAACTGGTGATAGGTGCGCAGCTCTCCCTGGCGAGCGTGGCCGGAGGCGTGTACCGGTTCTTGACCCGAGTGAATCACTTCGGTTCCCGTGCGAGTCAAGTCATCTATTACTCGGCCTACGCTCCACTCATTGCCCGGAATTGGATGCGAGCTCAGGATAATTGTGTCTTCTGGCCCCACCTTCAGGTAGCGGTTGTCGCCTCGGGCCAACTTAGAGAGTGCCGCCATAGGCTCGCCCTGAGCTCCCGTACAGATGACACAGACTTCACCCGGCTCATAACGATCAATATTCTCAACCGCAATGAAGTCTGCTTTGTCGACATGGAGCAGATTGAGTTTGCGAGCCAGTTTGGCGTTCGCCTCCATGGACCGACCCATTAAGCACACTTTGCGATTCTGCTCGAGTGCGATGTTAATAATTTGCTGCACCCGGTGAATGTGGGACGAGAAGCAAGCAACCACCATGCGCCGATCGGAGCGCTCTAAGAACAATCGGCGAAGCGAAGCGCCGACACTCGACTCCGAAGCGGTGAAGCCTGGTTCTTCTGCGTTAGTGGAGTCGCACAGCAAGAGAGCAACTCCCTCGTCTCCCAGTTGAGCGAGCCGAGAAACATCAGTGCGGCGACCATCTATTGGCGTTAAGTCCAACTTGAAGTCGCCCGAGTGTACGATCACCCCAGCCTTGGTATGAAAGGCCAAGGCGTGGGCACTCGGCACCGAGTGCGTAACGGGAATAAATTCCACTTCGAACGGTCCAATTCGGCGTCGCTCGCGGTCTTCGACTTCAATGAAGGTCAAATCTGAATTGACCTTTGCTTCGCTCAATCGGTGCTTCGCGAATCCAACCGTCAAAGCAGAGCCATAAATCGGAACATTTACGTCTTTCACCAAATACCGAAGTGCGCCGGTGTGGTCTTCATGTCCGTGAGTCAAGGCGATGCCATCAATCTTGTCTTTACGCTCAATTAACCAACGGAAGTCCGGAAGGATGAGGTCTACCCCATACATATTGGGCTCTGGAAACATCAGCCCTGCGTCGACGACAACAATTCGACCATCTTGCTCTATCGCCGCACAGTTGCGTCCAATTTCACCGAGTCCACCAAGGAAGGTTACGCGTACTTGATCAGCCACGAGAACTACAAACTTCGCTCCACAGCACTGCGGCCTGGGCATCTAAAACCTCGTCGCTCGGAGCGTGCGGGAGTCGACACTGTCCAACTGGAATACCAATGACTCGCATCATGGCTTTAGAGGGCATTGGGTTTGGATAGGTTTCATTTCCCTCGAATATGCAGCTCGGCGCCAATTGCTCGGCGAATTGTTGAGCGGTAGTTAAATCTCCTTGCTCAAAGGATCCAATCAAGCTTTGGAATTCAGGTCCAGCCCAGTGCGACGCAACCGAAACAATTCCCACTGCGCCCTCGGCCAGAAAATCTAGGAGCAGACCGTCATCGCCGCTGTACAGGTCAATGCGCTCGCCTAAAGTCTGCTTGACGTGCCGCGCAGTATTCAGATCCCCCGAAGCGTCTTTGAGCGCCACCACATTCGTATGTTCTTGGACCAAGGCGATAGTAGTTTCTCCGGCAATTTTTCGCCCAGTGCGCGATGGAATGTCGTAGAGCATCACGGGAAGTTCCGTGGCTGCTGCAATGGCACTTAGGTGCCCTTTAATGCCTGCTTGATTGGGGCGAGAGTAAGCCGGAGTCGTGGCGAGCACGCCAGCGACCGCGGTTCCCTTTAACCGTTTGGTTAGCTCCACCGATTGCTGAGTATTCGCAAAGGTCGAGCCCGCGAGTACCGGAACGGTGACCGCATTCGCGATCTGGGCGAAGAGTTCAAATTTTTCGTCGTCGCTCAGTGCTGGTCCTTCGCCCGTGGAGCCAGCGACCACGAGTCCATCAGAACCATTAGCAACTAGGTAGCGAGCGAGTTCGGTCGCAACGTCCAGGTCGACCTTCCCCTCAGGGCTAAAGGGCGTCACCATTGCCGTTAGGACATGTCCAAATCGCGGCGAACTCATGTGCCTAAGTTACCAGCCAAAGGTGAAATCTTCGCGCTAGGCCAGAAAAGATTCAATGCCGTGAATGAACTGTGGAGACCCATTCACTCCCCTGAGTGCGAGAGCCACTCCTTGGACAAATGAGGTGCGATCGAACGAATCGTGACGAATCGTCAACCCTTCACCAGGTCCGCCGAAAATTACCTCTTGGTGAGCCACGAGCCCAGGTAAACGAACCGAATGGATGTGCACGCCACCCGCGCTCTGCGCGCCACGTGCACCAGGTATCGTCTGGCGCTCGGTCATGTCATCGAATCTTGGGAGTCCAGCCACTGCTCGAGCGTCGTCGATTGCCTTCGCGGTAGTCAGTGAGGTTCCAGATGGAGCATCAAGCTTTTTGTCGTGGTGCAACTCGATAATCTCTGCCCGAGGAAAGTACGGAGCCGCCATGGCGGCGAAGCGCTCAGAGAGCACCGCACCAAGGGAGAAATTGGAGGCCAGCACAACACTGGTGACCGTTCCGGCCTTGGCGAGTTGGGCCCTCTGATCAGCATTCAGACCAGTCGTGCCCGTTACGAGTGAGACCTTGTTCGCAGCGCACCACAGGCTCAACGAAGGGATTGCGTCGGAATTCGAAAAATCCACCACATGAGAGATCGAAGTATCGGAGAGTTCATCGACGGACCGTGCCCAACGTGCGCCGAAGAGTTCACGAGGCTCATGGGAGTCGACGAGCGCGACCAGCGATATGTCATCAAATGCGCTTAAGCCCTCGGCCATTGCTTGGCCCATGCGACCAGCGCCACCGTTGATTGCGAGACGAATCATAACTCCACCCTAGTTCTGCGCTTGCTCAAAACTCCGGTTAGGAAATAGAGAGCGGCGAAGAACCAAACGATTCCCGTCAGGAGTGAAGCTATCGCCCCGAGTTCGATATACGGTGCGTGGTAGTGCCAATGGATTCTCCACCTGCCAGTTGGGACCCGAGTCGAGAGAATTAGTCCGTGTCGAAATACTGGCAAGTTTTGGACTTTGCGAGTTTGAAGATTTTGCGCGGTCGCTCGCCATCCAGGTAAATATGCCATAGAGCGCGTCAGAGTTACGTACTTTGTGGCGTGAACGACGTCTAGTTCATCACCCCACGCCGAGCCTTGTGTGGAAACCAATCTGGAGTTGCCAACATTGCCAACCAGTTGAGTGGGTTGGAATTTAGCCAGATAGTGAAAGACGCTCAGCCCCCCGACGGTGCCCGATAAGGACCATTCGCTCGAGAGCGTAGTAATCGCATCTTGAAATGGCGTGACCAAGTCATACGAACCACGGTTTGGATCAAACACCTTGGCGTCGCTAACTCGGAATGGGGACAAGGATGTCACCAGAATCCCGTAAGACGAAATTTGCTGTCCCCCGAAGTTGAATTTGAAAGTCGCCCCAGACCTAACTCCGAGGACCGATTTACCGGTCAGGTGGGCCCCGGAATCGAGCAGCTGACCATAAAACTCCGTGCCACCGAACAGCGATGGCGCTTCGGAAGCGATGAGGTCAAATTCACTCACATCGAGCGCTTGACCCCAGTACCGATAGGCCGAGGAGGAATAGGGATTCACGCCACAGACTGGTTCGGGCTTGTGTTGCGCACTGTTGTGGTCAGCAAGCGATGCGGTGTTGACGATGACCGTAGAGAGGTCCAGTTGCTTGAAAACACCGCGTTTGAACGCGCAGACATCAAACATGGCTCGCGGGTGGGTTCCGGTTAGCAGCGAGTAATGCTCATTGATCAGCGATCCATAACCTTGCACGCTCGGAAATCCCGTGAATACGTTCAAGTTCGGCAGGCCAATCTGCTCGACTTCAGTTTCGTTCGCGCCAAATCGGTCGAGAATGGCGGTGCGTCCCGTAACGGGGCCCATGAGTTTGGATATTGTCGTGCGCGATGGCTCAGCGGTAATTGGATGATTGGCGACCGTTCCGGTAGTCAAGTACACGCTGGTTTGGCCCAAGGCGAGGAACAGAACTAAGTCAACAGTTGCCAGAGACACGAGAAGGCGAAAACGCTGAGGGAAGTTCTTGACTAGTAACAGGGCTGCAAAAAGGAGTGCCAGGACTCCGAAAATAATGAAGACCGGCCACTGCTCGTTGATGAGGTGTGCCGACCGGGGAACTGCACCGAGCCAGAGCGCTGCACGGGTACCGCCCAACCACAGGCCCACTACGGTGCCAACGATAATCGTACAGACGGCAATAATCGACACCTTCGTTCGGCGCGACAGCTCTTCTGTCTTCCATCGTCCCTGCTTAACTTCTTCTAGCAGCCAGGCCAAAAAGAAACTCAGCGACAGATCAACAATGACGATGTTTCGACTCTGCAGCCTGGTCGAGCCAAACAGTGGAATGTGGCGGAATAGGTGTCCCAGTGGCGTAAAGCTCCCCCAAGTGGCGAATAGCCCAACGATTCCAAGAATGGCGAAGACCACGAAATTTTGCTCACCATCTCGCCACCCCCGCCAACGCCGGCGCGAAAAGAACACGGCTGCCGCGAACAAGGCTAACAATCCAACATAACTCGTGACTTCGGGCAAGTTGTAGTTGGCGTAGTAGCCGGGTTGGCCGAAACTTCCGTTTCCGCCAAGTAAGGTCGGAAACCACAAAAGCCCCGTCCAGCGAACCACCAATGAGCCAGAGCCAAAGAACCAATAGTTCAGACTCGCTCGCTGCGACAGGCCAATAAAGTCCCATCCCGGCAGCATCTGGATTAGGCCGATGCCGACGCCCCAACCCAATGCCACCGCACTGCCCAGTGCGAGAGCGGCCCGATGTTTGAGTGAAGGGAGTGCCCAATCTGAGCGCAGAACCATTGCGCACGCCAACAGAAGTAGGAACACCAATTCAATTTCAGCGATGGCACGAGGTTCGCCGGTTAAAAATGTCAGACCCCAAATTCCTGAAAGAGCGATGATCCACTTAGCGCTCACCTGCATCAACAGGCGCCAGGTTGGCTCGAGATAGGCCGAAAGATTACGTTGCCACGCCAACATCACGAGCACCAGCCATGGCAAGAAGCTGTAGCCCTGGACCACCCCAAGATGGACCATCTGGCCCATCATCGCTCCGGCATACGCGTAGAAAAGGGCGGACACAAATGAAGGGGCTGAACTGAAGCCAAACCAGCGAGCAAGCGAATACATGCCCAAACCGGCCGCGAAATATACGGCAAAGAGATTGATTAGCCAAGCCAACGGCCCGGGCAGAAAGGCGAAAATAACCGTTAGCGGATACATCGCTCCCGCGTTCATCGCCCCGAGTAACGGAGTTCCTGAATTTGCGTAAACATTGAGCAACGGTAGATGGCCAGTTCGCAGAATTTGACCCGAGAGAACTCGCAACGGGTAGTTCTGGATGAGGTTGTCCCCCGCTAGCGCTGGGTGACCCAAGAGAGTTGGAATACCGAATAACAACCAGGGCAGAATCGCGAGGAGTGCGATGAACACCTTGTCGCTGCGCTCGAAGGGGCGGTACCACTCTGGCGCCCACCGCTCAATGGCAGTCGTATTCAAGGTGGGAGTTTTTTTCATTTCAATAATTATGCGCGAAAACCCGCCACCTGCTGAATATCAACAAGTGGCGGGATTTCGACAGAACTAATTAACGACGACGTGGACGTCCGCCGCCGCGACGAGCGTCACCGCCACCGAAAGATGGTCCGCCAGGACCGAGGTCGCCGATTTCGTCAGCGAGTTCAGCCTCAAAGCTTGCTTCGAAGGAGTTCGCGCGACTTGAATCGTTGCGACGCTCACCTCGCTCTTCGCGGCGCTCTGGTCGCTCGGAACGCTCTTCGCGGCGCTCGGAACGCTCTTCGCGCTCTGAACCACCTTCGGATTCTGGGAAGTCGCCGACGAGGGAAAGTGAAACCTTGCCCTGCGGGTCGATGTCGTCGACCTTCACTTCGATGGCTTGGCCCAACTCCAGGACGTCTTCCACCTGTCCAATTCGCTTTCCACCATTAAGTGGAGAGAGCTTGGAAATGTGTAGCAACCCGTCTCGGCCAGGCAAGATTGAAACAAACGCACCAAACTTCGCGATGTTCACAACTCGACCTTGGTAGACAGCCCCAACTTCAGCGGTCGGTGGGTCCAAGATCAGGGCGATTCGACGACGAGCCTCTTCTACGGCACGGCCGTCCTTGGCTCCGATTGTTACGGTACCAACGACACCATCATCGTCAACAGTGATCTCTGCACCGGTCTCTTGCTGGAGAGTGTTAATAACCTTGCCCTTTGGCCCGATAACCTCACCAATCTTGTCGATTGGAATCTCCAGGGAAACAATCTTTGGTGCCACCGCGGCGACTTCGCTACGGGGCTCTGGGATCGTGTCGGTAATGACCTTCAAGATTGCCAAGCGAGCTTCCTTGGCCTGAAGCAGCGCTCCGGCCAATACATCAGCGGGCAATCCATCAATCTTGGTGTCAAGCTGCAGGGCCGTTACGGCATCTGCGGTACCAGCCACCTTGAAGTCCATGTCACCGAATGCATCTTCGGCTCCGAGGATGTCGGTCAAGGTGACGTACTTGCCTTCTTCGTAAACGAGTCCCATGGCAATTCCAGCTACAGGCGCCTTAAGAGGTACACCAGCAGCCATCAGTGACAAGGTCGAACCACAGACCGAAGCCATTGAGGTTGAACCGTTGGACTGCATGACGTCCGAGACGACACGCAAGGTGTACGCAAAGTCCTCTTCGCTGGGCAGAACGGGGACGAGGGCGCGCTCAGCGAGCATTCCGTGTCCAACTTCGCGACGCTTAGGCGCTCCCACACGACCGGTTTCACCAGTTGAGTATGGAGGGAAGTTGTAGTGGTGCATGTACCGACGGAACTCATCAGGGGTGATGGTGTCGATTTGCTGCTTCATGCGTGGCATGCCCAGGGTCGTAACGTTAACCACCTGAGTTTCTCCGCGCTGGAAGAGCGCCGAACCGTGAGTCATTGGGAATAGGTCCAAAGCCGCCGAAAGCGGACGGATGTCGGTAATTCCACGCCCGTCGATTCGCATTCCCTCTTCAACAATGCGCGCACGCACAATTTTCTTGGTTAGTGACTTGACGGCAGCCTTGATTTCGCTAATTCGATCGGCGAACTCGGATTCGAGCTCGGCGATGATTTCCTTCGTAGCGGCATCGAGGGCGGCAGCACGCTCAGCCTTGACGGTGTGGCTATTAGCGGCAGTAACCTTGGCCTTGCCAACGGCTACCACGCGCTCCATGACATCGTCCTGATACTCGCTGAAGGTGTTGAACTCAATGGGCTCAATAGCGCCACGAGAAGCAACGAAGTTCTTAACGAGTTCGCGCTGCAAGTTGATTGCTTCGCGGATCCAGAGCTTGGACTTTTCGAGTCCTTGAGCTAGAACCTCTTCAGTGACCTTCGGGGCGCCATCGGCGTACTTCTCGAAGGAACCTTCAGTTCCACCAGCTTCAACCATCATGATGGCGATGTCGGTTTCGACCGAATCGGACAACGCACGGCCCGCTACCACGAGTTCAAAGACTGAGTCATCGCCCTCTTGGAAGGTGGGGTGTGCAATCCACTCGCCATCGGTGGTGAATGCCAAACGAACGGCACCAATTGGTCCGTCGAAGGGAATGCCCGAGAGCATCAAAGCGGCTGAAGCCGCGTTGATAGCGAGAATGTCGTGCGGGTTTTCCTGGTCCGCACTGAAAACGGTCCCCACAACCTGAACTTCGTTGCGGAATCCCTTCGGGAAAGAAGGACGCAATGGTCGGTCAATGAGACGACAGATCAAAATCGCTTGGTCCGAAAGCTTGCCTTCACGACGGAAGAATGATCCGGGAATTTTTCCCGCTGCGTAGGCGCGCTCTTCAATGTCCACGGTAAGTGGGAAGAAGTCGGTGCCTTCGCGAACGTTGCGGTTTGCAGCAACGGTTGCGAGCAACATTGTGTCACCGATTCGAGCAAGGACTGCTCCGTCGGCGAGTTGTGCGAGGTGACCAGCCTCAAACGTTATGGTCTTGTCGGTGCCCGTGATTGGGCTACTTACGCGAATCGCGTCAGTCATGGATGTACTCCTTATGTGGTGTGTAACATTCCGCCCGGATCCCAGTGGGCAATCTTCGTGGTACGAAAATTCTCCACTGGCTCCGAAGAAAACGGAAGTGTTACGCGGCGTCGATTTTCGACGCAGCTCGGCTAGCGACGAATGCCGAGACGACCAATCAAGGTGCGATACTGCTCCACGTTGCCCTTCTGCACGTAATCGAGCAGACGGCGGCGTTGACCAATGAGCTTCATGAGTCCGCGGCGGGTGTGGTGATCACCCTTGTGCATCTTCAAGTGCTCAGTGAGGTGGCTGATCCGCTCGGTTAACAGCGCGATCTGGACTTCGGACGAGCCGGTGTCTGTCTCGTGTGCGCGGTATTCGGAGATGATCTGCTGCTTCTCAGTCATAAAGGTATAGCCTCAATAATCGGGTGTCCCGTTGCAAGCCGCCAACGTGACGACCCACACGATCAGCGTCGCTGACCGAACTTCTACCCTAGCAGGATTTCGCCGAACGGGGCAAAGTTTTTGAATATCTGGCGAGATTGCTGGACATCGGTGGTGATTTGGGTGATGAGGGCCTCCAGCGAGTCATATTTTTCCTGCCCTCGCAGGCGTTCAATGAAGGCCACGTCGAGGTATTGACCGTAGAGGTCGCCATCAAAATCGGTCAAGTGGTCTTCAACCAATACGGCCCCGTTCTCGTAAAACTGAGGACGCGTGCCAACCGAAATTGCCGAAGGGAGCCATTCTCCATTGATTCGAGTGGCTCCGGCGTACACGCCATCACCGGGCACGACTTGGTGAGCATCGATCAGTAGGTTGGCCGTGGGAAATCCAAGCTCTCGACCCCGCTTATCTCCTTCGACCACTAGACCACGAATCTGCCAACACCGACCCAAAACGTTCTGGCAACCTTCGACGTTTCCCTCTCGCAGGAACTTACGAGCGAGAGTGGAAGAAAACCGCCCCTCCACTCCTTCGCCATAGGCAGAGCAGGCTATGACGGTAAAACCCCAGCGCTCCCCCGCCTCGCGCAAGGTCTCGACCGTGCCCGAGCGATTTCGCCCAAAACAGAAGTCCTCGCCGACCACGACAACCTCCGCGCCCAGCTGTTCGACCAGCACCTCTTCAATGAACTCCTCGGCACTTTGATTCGCCCGCTGATCATCAAAGGTCACGACTCGCGCTTGGTCTAGGTCGTGCTTTGCGAGTTGCTCGAGGCGCTGATCAACAGTTTGCAGCAACTTAAAGTCTCGATTAGGCGAGAGGACGTTGGCGGGGTGAGGGTCGAAGGTTAAAACAGTGGTGGCGCAACCGTTGGCGTTGTCGAACAAAGTGGCCAAAACAACTTCATGCCCGCGGTGCAGTCCATCAAAAACCCCAATGGCCACCGCCGAGGGCCGCTGAATTTTGCTCAGGTCGCTGGTGTCGGTAAAAACGAGCATGTTCTT
The DNA here is from genome assembly GCA_903825035.1 of uncultured Actinomycetes bacterium. Taxonomy (GTDB): domain Bacteria; phylum Actinomycetota; class Acidimicrobiia; order Acidimicrobiales; family RAAP-2; genus RAAP-2. The sequence goes on from CAIJYV010000034.1 coordinate 13,138, forward strand.
AATTTACTGTTCAGACCCGTGAGCGCCATCCAAGACAATCTCAGGCTTCCATAAATCCTTACTTCGCCGAAGCACCGCGACAAAGTCTCCCGATTCGCTATAAACCGCGATTTCATACTCCTCACCAGGAACCTCTCGGGCGAGACGCTGGCCCATGCGGACCCTCAAAATTTCTGGATCCGTGAGGGTAATGCCCACGAGACCAGTCATGAAAGCCTTTGGCGGAGACAGGACTTCCTGTCCATTCTCAATACATTCACCTAATTGATCGAGTGTGAGTGCGTCCGACACATCGTGGGGACCGCTGGCGACTCGACGAAGCACGATCAAATGACCCAACGTATTGAGTTGCTCTGCTAAGTCTGCGAGCAGAACTCGCACGTAAGTGCCAGGAGAGACTTCGACTGAAAAGTCCCATTCGGTCGGGTCCGAAGTGGGCGTGAGTGAAAAATGAAAGATTTCGATTGAGCGAGGCTCTCGCTCAACTTCAATACCTTGACGAGCGAGTGAGTGGAGCCGTTGACCTCCCTGACGAATCGCCGAGACCATAGGTGGAATCTGCGATTGAGCACCGAGAAATCGTTGAGCCACCTGGTTGACCTCAACGTGCGTCAGGAGCGGAACCTCTGCACATTCAACCACCGCTCCATCGGCGTCGAGCGAGTCGGTGGCAACGCCGAACTTGACTCGTCCGGTGTATGTCTTTCTCTCGCCGGTGGCGAATCGAAGGAGCCGAGTTGCAGTACCCACCCCCAAAACCAATAGGCCCGTGGCCATCGGGTCGAGCGTTCCGGCGTGTCCAACCGCTCGCTCATTCAGCAACTTTCGAACTCGAGCCACCACATCGTGACTCGTGACTCCCTGAGCCTTATCAATAAGGAGTAATCCGCTACTCTTCGTCATGATGTGAACGGCGGAGCACCTCTTCCACGGCGTCTCCGGCCGCAATAGCCGGGTCGGCCATAAACGAAAGTTTCGGTGTCCGCTTCATTCGAGTTTGGGCGTTAACCGAACCCTGAATCTGAGCGCGGCGTTCGTCGAGCGCCTCTTTGGTTTCGTCGTCGAGCGAGTCGAGAAACACTATGGCTGCGCGCAAGTCTTCTGTCGTTTCGACGCCGGTGACTGTTACGAAACCAATCCGATCATCAGTATCGGCCAGGCGAACGAGCTCTTCGGAGATAATCTGGCGAAGAGTTTCGTTCAACCGTGCCGAACGAGGATATGGGTGATGATTGGCCTTATCGCGGGCCATGACCTAAGCCGTTCTTGGGATTTCGCGCTCTTCGAAGGTTTCGATGATGTCGCCGGGCTTCAAGTCTTGGTAATCAGAGAGACCGATTCCACATTCGAAGCCAGTGGCTACTTCACGAGCGTCATCCTTGAAGCGGCGCAGACTGGTGATCGAGCCCTTCCAGATAATCGCACCATCACGCAAGAATCGAACCTTGGACCCACGAGTGATGACACCGTCGCGCACGAAGCATCCAGCGATCGCCCCAATCTTTGGCACGCGGAAGATTTCACGAACTTCCGCTTCACCAGTAACAACCTCTTCGTAAACCGGGGCGAGCATGCCAAGCATGGCCGCCTCGATCTCTTCAATAAGTTTGTAGATGATTTCGTAAGTTCTAATCTGAACGCCTTCAGCCTCAGCCAATTCACGGCTGCGCTTGTCGGGACGAACATTGAATCCAATGATGGTCGCGTTTGAGGCCTTAGCTAGCTGCACGTCATTTTCGGTCACTCCACCAACGCCACGGTGGACAATGGCGAGCTTGACGTCATCGCGCTCTAACTTGCGTAGTGACTCGCTCACCGCTTCGAGCGAACCCTGCACGTCAGCTTTAAGAACAACATTGAGCGTGGCTGATTCGCCACGTTGAATCTGTTCGAAAAGGTCTTCCAGACGGGTTCCTGCGTTAGCGGCGGGCATCTGAGAGGTAACTCGCGCACGGTGGGCACGAGCTTCCGCCAAGGTACGAGCATGACCAAGGTCTCGTGCTACGCGCATCTCGTCACCGGCAAATGGCGGTTCGGAGAATCCGAGAATCTGAACGGGGGTCGAAGGGCCAGCCGACTTGATCTGCTTGCCCTGGTCGTTAATGAGCGCCTTGACCTTTCCGTACGCCGGACCGGCCACGACGATGTCTCCGACACTGAGTAGTCCCTGTTGGACCATAACGGTGGCGACCGGACCACGTCCGGGTTCAAGGTTCGCTTCGAGAACTGTACCCACGGCACGCCCACTGAGGCGAGCGGTGAGTTCTGAGATTTCGGCGACGAGCAAGACTTGCTCTAGCAGGTTGTCAATACCCGTACCCTGCAGCGCGGAGATTTCCACCACGATGGTGTCGCCTCCCCACTTTTCCGGCACGAGACCGTGCTCAGAGAGCTGTTGTAGCACTCGGTCGGGGTTGGCGTCCGGCTTGTCCATCTTGTTAACCGCAACGATGATTGGCACGTTGGAGGCCTTCGCGTGATTAATCGCCTCGATGGTCTGAGGCATCACTCCGTCGTCAGCGGCCACTACCAAGATGACAATGTCAGTTACTTGAGCTCCGCGCATACGCATAGCGGTAAAGGCTTCGTGACCTGGAGTGTCCAAGAACGCAATGGTCTTGCCATTCCAATTCACCTGATACGCACCAATGTGCTGAGTGATTCCACCGGCTTCGCCCGCAACAACATTGGTTTTACGAATTCGGTCCAAGACCGTGGTCTTACCGTGGTCGACGTGACCCATAACAGTTACCACTGGTGGGCGAGGTTCGACTGGTAACTCATCATCGTTGTCATCTTCATCGAAGTACTTAGCCATGAGTTCAGCTTCGTGTTGCTCTCCGGCGTCCACCAAGCGAACGTCCGCACCAACTTCAGCGGCATACAGTTCGATCATGTCGTCGGTCAAAGTCTGAACGGCCGTGACCATCTCGCCTTGCAAGAACAAGAAGCGCACTATGTCAGCGGCACTGCGGTTCAACTTTGGACCAACGTCTTTCGCCGTTGAGCCGCGCTCGATAATGATTTCGCCATCTGGAACTGGAGCCGAAGAGGGCTGCCAGGTGGTCATCTGAGTTGGCTCGAGCTCTTCTACATTGCGGCGACGACGTGCAGTCTTCTTGCGCTGTGATCCACGTGGACCGCCTGGGGCTCCACCACCGGGACGACCAGCGGGACGTCCGCCAGCTGCGGGTGCGCCACCGGCACCGGCGGGACCGCCAGTTCGAGGAGCGCTAAAACCTGGCCGCGCGCCACCGGGACGAGGTGGACCGCCGGGACGAGGTGCGCCACCGGGACGAGGTCCGCCTTGACCAGGACGACCTGGAGCGGTACCGGGTACTGGGCGACGGGCACCGGGGGGCGGCGGAATTGGGCGACCAGTCGGAGACATGGGGCGACCGGGGGGCGGTGGAATTGGGCGGCCCGTCGGCGACATTGGCTGCGCTGGACCTCCGGCCTCACCTGGGCGTTGAGTTGGGCGAATCGTTTGTGGGCCGCCTGGGGCTGGCGTGCGCGGTGCCACTGGCTTAGTCGGGGCGGTGCGCGAGCGAACTCCCTTTGGCGCTTCGGGGGCAGCGGCCTCTACCGATGGGGTCGGTGCTGCAGGGGCCTCTTCAACCGGGGCGGCAACGGGTGCTGGCGCTGCTTCGACTTTTTCAGTCACGACGGGTGTCGGGGTTTGCGTCGGGGCCGCCGTAGTGGCCTTGACTGCCTTAGCGGCCTTGACTGGCTTGGGCTCTTCTGGTTGTACTTCACGACGCAATCCCTCGGCGTCCACCTTGCGACGGATGCGGTCGGCTTGAGCGTCCTCAATAGAGGCCGACGGTGAGCTTGCACCAATGTGCAGCGTCACGGCTAGCTCTAGAACCTCTTTGCTCGTGAGCCCTAGCTCTTTAGAGAGCTCGTGAACCCGGATCTTCTTTGCCAAAACTTTCCTTTTCAACCCACTTACGTGGATACAACGTTCAATTATCCCACAACTACTGGTGGAATTTCACCAGCAACTCTTGCACTGCAGCGAGGTCACTTGCGTGCACCTCGCTCTTTAGAGCACGCGCAATGTGATGTACGCCGAGTTGCCCTTGGCACTCGCCGACTCCACAGAGCCATACTCCTCGTCCTACGCCGCGTCCGACCTGCCACGCACCCTGCGCGCCACGTCCGACTCGAAGCAAGTCCGAGTCCGCACGTCGCGTGTGACACACGACGCACGTCCGTTCCGGGCTTATGCTTCGCCCTCCACGGCAAGCTCGACATCGGCTTCCGCCTCTGCCTCTTCTACTACGACCTCGAGAACTTCGGCTTCATTTCCTTCGGCGTCGGTCACGACAGTGTCAACGACAACTTCGCCCTCAGCCTCGGCGACGACTTCGTCAACTACAACATCACCGTCGGTCCAGACCTCTTCGACGATTTCGTCGTTTTCATTGTCGGAGCGAATGTCAATTCGCCAGCCGGTTAAACGAGCGGCGAGGCGTGCGTTCTGCCCTTCCTTGCCAATGGCGAGCGACAATTGCTGGTCGTGAACCATAACGGTGGCGCTGCCCTCTTCGTGATTCAAAATCACTTCGCGAACTCGCGCGGGCTGCAAGGCAGCTTCGATGAACTGAGCGGGGTCATCCGAGTAAGGAACCACATCAATACGCTCGACGTTTAGTTCATTAGTGATGTTGCGCACCCGTGAACCACGAGATCCAACGCAGGCTCCGACGGGGTCGACCATTTGGTCATTAGAAGCCACGGCAATCTTGGTGCGGTGACCGGGTTCGCGCGCGATGGCCTTGATCTCGACGATGCCTGAAGCGATCTCCGGTACTTCAATTTCAAAGAGCTTCGCGATCAGGGCGGGGTGGGTGCGAGAAACCACGATTTGAGGGCCCTTATTGGTCTTTCGAACCTCAACAATGTAGACCTTGAGCCGTGAACCAGCCGGGTTGCGCGATGACTCGCCGACGATCTGCTCGGTCTGGGGCAGCAACGCTTCGACCCGACCAAGATCCAACAAGGTGTAGCGGTCGTCCTTTTGCTGAACGGTTCCAGAGACAATGTCTCCTTCACGGTTAGCGAACTCTTCGTACATTTGACGACGCTGAATGTCGCGAATTAGCTGCATCAACACTTGCTTCGCAGTTTGGGCGGCGATTCGACCAAAGTCTTCTGGTGTCGCGTCCCATTCGCGAATGACGTTTCCGTCCAGGTCGAGCTCGAGACCCCAAACCTTGATTTCGCCACTCTCAGGGTTAATTTCAACTTCCGCGTCTTCGGCAGAGTCGGGACGGCGCTTGTACGCGGCCAGCAACGCGTTAGCGAGCGCGACAAGGAGCTCGCCCTCATCAATGTTCTGATCGCGTGCAATCTGTCCGAGTGCCTCTAGAAATTCAAAGTTCGCCATGTCTACTTCTCCTTCACGGAACTACCCGCGGTTTTCTTGCCTTTGGAGGGAGAGGGTTTTGCCTCTGCTCCCCATTTAAAAACTGTGCGCGCTCGCTCAACCTTCGTCAAGTCCACGCGTACTTCGCCAAGCGACTCATCTCTGATGGTGACCGTGTCGTTGTCAACATTCACGACTACGCCTTCGAGTCGGCGGGTTGGTTCGGCGTCGCGCAATTCACGCAAGGTCACGACTTCGCCCACGGTCGTGGAGAAATGCTTCGGCGTGCGAAGCTTGCGCTCCAGCCCCGGTGACGAAACGTCCAGGGTGTAGCGATTAGAGATTGGGTCATTGGCGTCGAGCCACTCACCAATTTCTCGATTCGCCTTGGTTACTTCGTCGAGCGTTACGCCACCAGCTTTGCTGACGACGATTTCGAGATTGCCCCCGTGAAATTCGAGGTCGTATAGGTCGAGTCCCAAATTAGAGAGGATGGTGGTCACGGGTGTTTCGAGATCCATGCCTCTCCTTTCTATAAATGGACGCAGACAACGAAAAACGCGGGCCTTCAGCCCGCGTCCACGAGTCAAACGTCCTATGCGGACTATCGGCGTCCAGTTTATCAGCGCCCCCGATAATCCTCAAGGGAAGTTCGAAAGATACCCTAAATAGTTAAAAAATAGGGATTAATAGGATTTTGCGACAATTGCCACCAGGTCGGGCTCCTGGTCGGAAATCGGCATGGTTCCATCGCGGCGTTGGAGGCAGCGGACCGTAATGGCCTCCTTCTTCAAAACCGTCTCCCCCGCTCCATCAACGGTCTTCCAGTCGAGACGGGCGAATCCGGTTTGGGCTGCGGTGATTGCCTCTTCAACGGTCGACACGTCATGGGTATTTGAATCTCGATGACCGGTCGCGGCGCTGTAGAGCAGGCGTTGCATGTCCTCGAGCAAGATCTGCGCGTGGGCGACCACCGTGTTGAGCTGGACCTGCGCCTTCTCGCTGGTGTCTCGACGAGCCACGGTTACTTCACCGACGGCCAAGTCTCGAGGCCCAATCTCAATACGAAGGGGCACTCCCTTGATCTCCCAGTCGGTCGCTCGGCGTCCAAAGCTGCCCGAGGAAATATCGAGCTCGGCTCGGATACCAGAATCTTGGAGGCGCAAAACCAATTCGCGACAAGCTGCGTGCACCGCCTCATCATCACGGACCGCCATAACCACGGCTTGAATTGGTGCCACGACTGGAGGGACGACGAGACCCTTATCGTCTCCGTGAGCCATGATTAACCCGCCAATGGTGCGAGTAGAGATGCCCCATGAAGTGGTGTGGCAAAATTCTGACGATCCAGCTTCGCTTTGGAAGGTGATATTGAAGGCCTTGGCGAAATTTGTGCCGAGTTCGTGGCTCGTGGCCATTTGAAGCGCTTTGCCGTCTTTCATCATGCCTTCACAGGTCATTGAATTAATCGCACCAGCGAAACGCTCGCTCTTGGGCTTGATACCAACATAGGTGGGGACTGCCAAAACCTTTTGCAAAAAGTCGTTGTACACCTCGAGGTGAATTTTGGTGGCGTAGGCCGAGGCATCTTCGTAGCTCGCGTGTGCACAGTGACCCTCTTGCCACAAGAATTCTGACGTACGCAAGAACAACCGTGGGCGCATCTCCCAGCGAACAACGTTGGCCCACTGGTTCAACAACAACGGAAGGTCTCGGTGACTTTGCACCCACTTGGCCATGTACTCACCAAAAACAGTTTCCGACGTTGGTCGAACGACAATTGGTTCAGCCAACTCTTCGCCTCCGGCAATAGTGACAATGGCGAGTTCGGGGCTGAAGCCCTCAACGTGCTCGGCTTCGCGCTGCAGGTAACTCTCGGGAATAAAGAGCGGGAAGTAAACGTTTTTGGCTCCGGCGGCCTTAATCCGTTGGTCCACTGCGCTCTGAATGCGCTCCCAAATGGCGTAGCCGTAGGGCCGAATCACCATGGTGCCACGAACGGGTCCGTTGTCAGCCATCTCAGCCTTGGCCACCACATCTTGATACCACTTCGGAAAGTCTTCTGCCTGGGGGGTCAAGATTGGCTCAGCCACGGTGCTCCTTAATTGCGTTCTAGTAAAGGATACTCAGGCGCTAGTTCTGAGTGCGCTTGCGAATGAGTTCAATACGCTCGCCGGCATTATTCGCGTCAGCGCCCTTGGCGTCGAGCAGCTGGGCCCGGTCCGCCTCGGCTTCGGCTTCGGCTCCCAAGTCACGCTTAGCGAGTCGAGCAGCCACGCCTTCTTCAGCAATTTTCTTAGCCTCCGCCACCAGCGCTTCGACCATTTCGTCTTCGGGCACCACTCGAATAATTTGACCTTGAATGAAGAGGTGCCCGCGCTTCTTACCCGCCGCAATCCCGAGATCCGCGTGCCGTGCTTCGCCGGGACCATTAACGACACAGCCCATCACCGCGACTTGAATAGGAATCTGTAATTCGCTAAGGGCCGCCTGGGCTTCGTTAGCAATCTTGATGACGTCAACTTCGCTTCGTCCGCACGAGGGGCACGCAATGAGGTCCAACCCTTTTCTCTCACGCAGTCCTAGCGATTCGAGCAACTGACGTCCGGCACGAGCCTCCTCCACCGGATCGGCGGTGAGCGAATAGCGAAGCGTATCGCCAATGCCTTCGCTCAACAACGTGGCAATTCCGGCGGTGCCCTTGATCAACCCACCGGGCAGTGGGCCGGCTTCGGTGACCCCGAGGTGCAGGGGGTGGTCAAATGTTTCCGAGGCCAAGCGGTAGGCCGCAATCATCAGCGCTACCGATGAAGCCTTCACCGAAATCTTCACGTCCGAAAAATCAACCTCTTGGAAGTACGCCAGCTCAATACGAGCCGACTCGACCAGCGCCTCAGGTGTAGCTCCTCCGAACTTTTCGTAGATATCGGGGTGGAGAGAGCCGGCGTTAACCCCAATTCGAATTGGTACGCCGCGGTCTTTTGCCTCACGAGCCACGAGTTTGATCTCTTCGGGCTTTCGCAGGTTTCCGGGATTCAAGCGCAGTCCGTGCACACCCGCTTCAAGAGCGGCGAGGGCCATCTCGACGTGGAAGTGAATGTCGGCCACGATGGGAACTGGTGAGCGTGGGACAATCTGAGCGAGTCCCTCAGCGGCGGCCTGCTCATTACAGGTACAGCGAACGATGTCCGCCCCAGCCGCGGTGAGCGCGTAAATCTGCTGCAGGGTGCCCTCAACATCAGCGGTCTTGGTGGTGGTCATGGACTGCACTGAAATTGGAGCGTCCCCACCAACTTTGACCGAACCGACAGAAATCTGACGAGTCGTGCGACGAGGCGTTAAGGGATTGGCAGTTACATCCACGGTTCTATTCTGCCCGCTTTTTGAACTGACCGTAACCAGATTTTGCGGGAAATTTTCGGGTCACCTTGATTTCCAAGGTCCGGACGCGAGGTGAAACTACTTGAATGGGTTCACCATCGGGTGGGCAATGTCTAGATATAACGTGCAGACGAAGAGGACTAACAAAACTCCAACGAAACCCACGGTCAATAAATTCAATTTGGCCAGATCAAATTTATAACGACGGCCTTTACGAGAACGCAGACGCTCGTAGGTGGCGATTGCCACATATCCCCCATCCAAGGGCAAGAGCGGCATCATGTTGAGGACCCCAATAAAAATATTCACCGTCATCAGCACCCCAAGCAACGGCGCCCATCCGGCGTTAGCTGCCTGGGTGGCGATACGGACCACCCCAACGATTGATTGCGGGCGTTGCTGCTGGTTCTGGGGCGAGTTAGCCGCAGTCGGTGAAGAGACCTGGTGGAAGAGGCTCGCAAACATTCCTGGCGAGAACACGTGGCCAATAGCCTTGACCGCTGACGTAATGGTGCTGCCCACGATGTGGAACCCGTTTGGTATTGCCGATGTCACTCCGACCGGAACAATCTGTTCGCCAACGGCAATTCCGAGGTAGCCAACGGGCTGATTACCAACGGTGATTGGCGCGCCACCGCTCTTGAGCGTTCGACCATCGACGGGGGTAACTCGCACAGTGAAGTAAGAGCCATTTCGCTCGACGCGCAAGATTACGAGCTGTCCTGCCTTGGAATGTATTGCCGTAGTCAACATCGTGGGATCGGTGACCTTTGCTCCATCAACCGAAACAATGCGGTCGCCACTTCGAAGTCCCGCCTGTTGAGCGGCCGTTTTGGGGTGACCATCCCATTGCGCAAATCCGGTTATGCCAACGTGCGAAGGGCTGGACTGGCCAATGAACAGCAACGAAGACCAGACCAAAAGCAAGGCCATCACAACGTGCATGAACGATCCCGCGGAGGCAAAGAGCACCTTGCGCGGAAAGCTCGCCTGCCGGTAAGTCCGAGACTCAATGGCGGGGTCGACCTCATCATTCCAAGTCATGCCCGGCACTTTGACGTATCCACCCAACAAAAGAGCCCGCACTCCGTAGCGTGTCTCGCCGATTTGCTTAGACCACAAGACGGGTCCAAATCCCACGAAGAAATCAGTTACCAGCATTCCCGATCGTTTCGCGGTGATGTAATGCCCAAATTCGTGAGCCATCACCATGAAGATGATCGCCAAAATAATTAGTGGCAGTGTCCAGCCCGCGATTGCAGTGAGGATGGACCCAAATGCGATCAGCCCAACGAGCAAAACCCACGGAGATTGGCGTGTTGACGTATTCATACCTATCTGGGCAGGTTAGCGGTGGCGACCTCTCGAGCACGCTTATCGGCGGCTAAGAGTTCCGTAAGAGAGGTGAGGGTTACTGGCTCATAGAGGGCCAGAGTTTCAGCGACCGTTTCAACAATTTGTCGCCACGAAATCTGATCATTCAAGAATGCCGCGACAGCTACTTCATTGGCCGCGCTCAACCACGCCGGCGCTGCTCCGCCCAGACGAGCGGCCTCATACGCAATAGTGAGTGCCGGAAAGTTTTGCGTATCGGGTGGCAAAAATTCCAGAGAGAAGGGTGTCTGAAAATCCATCGCGCCCCAGGAGTGATCGAGCCTCTCAGGCATCCCCAAGCAATACGCAATCGGTAGGCGCATGTCGGGTTTGGAGAGCTGCGCAATCACTGAACCGTCTACGTATTCGACCATTGAATGCACAATTGATTGTGGGTGCACCACAACGTCAACGCGATCGACTTCAATTCCGAACAAAGCGGCGGCTTCGAGAACCTCTAAACCCTTATTCATCAATGTCGATGAGTCGATGGTGATCTTTGGACCCATTGCCCAGGTGGGATGAGCCAACGCTTGCGCCTTCGTGACCTGGTCGAGCGCTTCACTCGCCCAGCCGCGAAATGGTCCCCCGGAAGCGGTGAGGACAAGGCGGCGCACATCGGGAAACCCTTCCGCCTTCGAGGCGCCAGCGAGGGCTTGATGAATCGCACAGTGCTCAGAATCAATTGGTAACAACTCTGCGCCGGGGGTATGGCGAACACGTTCGACTAGCGGCGCTGCTGCTATCAAGGATTCTTTGTTAGCGAGGGCCAAGCGCTTACCCGCTTCCAATGCCGACAAGGTAACGGGAAGTCCCGCAAAACCCACGACCGCATTTACAACCGTGTCAGCGGAGCTCGCAAGTTCGCTCAGTCCTTCGTCTCCGACGAGCACCGAGACTCCCGGCATGGCGGTCATGACGAGATCGCGACACGCATTCGTAGGGACCCCGATGCGATTGACGCCAAACTCCTTGGCGATTTCGATTAGCCGCTCGAGATTTCCACTTCCGCCAGCGATAGATGTGAGTTCAAATCGCTCCGGTTCACGACGAAGCACTTCGAGCGTTTGGGTTCCAATGGAACCAGTTGCACCAAGTAACGCAACGGAGGTACGGCTCATGGCCTAACTCAGGTGCGCGAAGTGAGTGAAATAGAACACCGCCGGTAAGGCGAAGAGGAGTCCATCAACCCGGTCGATGAGCCCTCCGTGCCCAGGCAACAACTTGCCCATGTCCTTAACCCCAAGAGAGCGCTTAACCATTGATTCGAAGAGGTCCCCCATTGGCACGACCAAGGCAATGATCATCGCGAGCTCCAAGCCGTGTCGAGCAGTCCACGGAGACATTTGGGGAAGAAGGAAGTATCCAACCAAGAGGGTAATTGCGCTTCCACCGATGAGTCCGCCCACCGTCTTATTGGGTGAAAGGGTCGGGTTTAACGGACGCTTTCCAAACCAGCGACCAGTAAAGAGGGCGCCCGTGTCATTGGCCATAGTGAGCATGACCGTTCCCCAAAGGAAGGCAATTCCGTGACGACCGGCAAAGGTGTGCGAAGAGAGGAGAAGCAGAGCAAAAGAGCCAAGTCCACCGACCCAAATGAACACGAAAACGGTGGAACCAAGCCCTTCCATAACGTCGAGCTTTTGCGGTGAGAGGGCGTACCAGATAAATCCCAGGATGATCATCATCACTGACGTTGCCGCGTAGCCAGAAAAGTTTCCGTACAGATAGCTATAGGTTCCCAAGGAAACAACGCCCGCGATGCCGAGTCCGCTGGCGGGGTGATATCCCGACGCTCTAAATCCTTCGAAAACCTCAGCACTGGCAGTTCCTAGTACCAGCAAGACAACGATGGCCGTGATAGTCGAACCTAAATAGAAGACGCCAAAGAGAGCCAAAGCGAGGCCGATACCCGTGGCGGTGGCACGACCAACAGTGGAAGTTTGTGCTTGGCGAACCGCTCGACCAGCCAGAGGGTCGCGTGGGGCGTCAGCGGTGTGGCGCACCAACGGCGCAACTACGGGTTCGGGACGAGCGAAGGTCTCAGGGTCGAGTTCTTCAACGACGTACCGGTCACGCGCAGGGGGCATCTGCCAACTACGAGCATCTTCGACGGGGTCACGCTCTGCCAATACCGAGGCGTCGAACTGTTCTTCGTGAGCCACCCAGTCCGCTTCTCCTTCGCGCCATGCGGGAGCGGGGATGTTTGCCCAGGGGTCATCGTCTGCAATTTCGCGCGCAACAACGAGCGGAACTGCGCCCGTGGGCTGCTCAGTCCAGTGCGGCAGCAAAGTGTCCGGGTCGACTGCGGGAATCTGATCGACAAGGTCGGCGGCTTGGTCGGCCCCGGAGATCGTTACTCCAGTAACTGGCAACTCGCCCGTGGGCTCGTCATCGTAGAAGCGACCGTCAGACCTCAAGGAGCTCTTGTTCCTTGTGCGCGAGGAGTTGGTCAATCATGGCCACCTCATCTTGAGTCATCTTGTCGAGCACCTTTTCAATGCGCTCGATGTCATCTTTCGACAGACCGTGTTCCTTTTCTCCGCCTTCAAGCTCTTGGCGAGCGTGGCGACGAACGCCGCGAACAGCGACCTTGCCATCTTCAGCCTTAGTCTTGACAACTTTGACGAAGGACTTACGGCGCTCTTCAGTCAGCGAGGGGAAGTTGAGGCGTATGACCTGGCCATCGTTGGAAGGGTTGAGTCCGAGATCGGCGTTTTGGATCGCCTTTTCGATTGCGGCCATCGCCCCTTTGTCAAAGGGCGAAACCACGAGCGTCCGTGGCTCGGGCACTGAAAAGTTAGCCAGCTGCTTGAGCGGGGTTTCGGAACCGTAATAGTCGACCATGAGTCCTTCGACGAGGCTCGATGAAGCGCGCCCGGTACGAACCGCGGCGAACTCACTCTTGACGTGGTCGAGCGCCTTCACCATGCGCTCTTTGGAGTCTTCGAGCACGTATTCGAGAAATTCGTCTTTTTCCATTACTTCACCAGCGTACCGACAGCTTCGCCATCTAGAGCACGTCCTAAATTACCCGGCTGCATCAGGTCGAAGACCCGTAGCGGCAGGTGGTTGTCCTTGCAGAATGTGATTGCGGTCATGTCCATAACTCGCAAGTCTTGGCGGATGACCTCATCGAATGAGATTTCTTCGAACTTCGTGGCCGAAGGATCCTTGCGGGGATCGGCCGAATAGACGCCGTCTACTCCCCCGTGCGTTCCCTTCAGAACGTACTGGGCTTCAATCTCAGCAGCACGCTGCGCGGCGGGGGTGTCGGTGGTGAAATAGGGATTGCCCATTCCCGCGGCGAAGATCACAACTCGACCCTTTTCCAGGTGGCGAACAGCGCGACGGCGAATATAGGGCTCGGCGACCTGATCCATGCCAATGGCGGACATCACGCGCGTGGCGCGTCCGTGAGATTCAATGGCGTCTTGGAGTGCGAGCGAATTAATGACCGTTCCGAGCATGCCCATCAAGTCTGAGTTCGCACGATTCATGCCGGCCATCGCGCCCGTGGCGCCGCGCCAAATGTTTCCTCCGCCGACTACTACCGCTAATTCGAGACCGCCCTTGGCCATGGCCTGGGAGATCTCGCGCGCGAGAAAGTCAACGGTGGAGGCATCGATCGTCTCGTCTGAAGCCGCTGAGGCGAGAGCCTCACCCGAGAGTTTTAGAACGAGTCGACGCACGTAACGAATCTAGCCTCCGATGACGACCTGCGCGTAGGCAGTAATCGTCGCGGAACCCAAATATTGTTCGATTGTTTGCTTTTCGTCGCGAACAAAGGGCTGTTCGAGCAAAACGCGCTCTTTAAACCAGCCATTCAAGCGGCCCTCAATGATCTTGGGCAACGCCGCGTCGGGCTTACCTTCGTTGCGAGAAATCTCTTCAACGGTGGCGCGCTCGGCGTCAACCTCGGCCTGAGGAACGTCTTCACGCTTCAAGTATGAAGGCTTGGAGAAAGCGACGTGTACGCATATCTCGTGTGCGATCTCGGCGTTGCCACCCTTCACAACAACTGCCACGGCGTTGACGCCGCGGCCAGACTGCTGGTGCAGGTAGGTTTCGACGACTTCGTCGGCCCCGGCCTCAAGTCGGTACACGCGACCGATGGAGATGTTCTCCTTCAAGGTGGTGAGCATGGTTTCGATTCGACCCTGGAATTCGCTCACGGCAGATTCGCCGCTCTCACAAACCTTGGCGGCAATTTCGTCCACCAGAGCGGTGAACTCCTCTGACTTAGCGACGAAGTCGGTCTCACAACGTAGCTCGACCATCGCGGCCACGTTTCCGTTGCGCACGACTGAAACTGCACCTTCTGAGGCGTCACGCTCAGCGCGCTTAGCGGCTGAGGCAAGTCCTTGAACTCGGAGCCACTGGGTAGCGGCTTCCATGTCTCCGTTGTTGGCCTCGAGGGCCTTCTTCGCGTCCATCATGCCAACGCCGGTGGCTTGGCGAAGCGTTTGTACGTCCTTGGCGGTAATCACCGTCATGTCTCCTTGTATTAGGCCGAGACGGTCGCAGCGGCGACCGCAGGGCGGTTGTTGCGAATGTAGCGACCTTCGGTTACTGCGTCAGCGATCAGGCGGCACATCAAAGCACCGGCGCGAATTGCGTCGTCGTTTCCTGGGATCACGAAGTCAATGACGTCGGGGTCGCAGTTGGTATCAACTACGGCGACGACTGGAAGACCCAACTTGCGAGCTTCCGTTACGGCAATGTGCTCTTTCTTGGTGTCAATAACGAAAATGGCGTCGGGCGCCTTTTCCATGTTGACAATGCCCGAAAGGTTGCGCTCGAGTTTTTCGAGCTCGCGAGTGTGACGAAGGGCTTCGCGCTTTGGCATGCCCTCGAAGTCGCCGGCGCGCTGCATACGACGCAGGTCCGCCATGCGCTTGACGCGTCCCGAGATGGTCTGGAAGTTGGTGAGCATGCCACCGAGCCAGCGCTCATTCACGTGGGGCATACCGCAAGCGGCGGAGTACTCGGCGATGGGGCCCTGGGTCTGCTTCTTGGTTCCGACGAACAAGATGGTGCCACCGTTAGCGACGAGGTCGCGTACGTAGGCGTAGGACTCTTCGATGCCCGCGAGGGTCTTGCGAAGGTCAATGAGGTAAATGCCGTTGCGCTCACCGAGGATGAAGCGACGCATTTTGGGATTCCAACGACGAGTCTGGTGACCGAAGTGGACGCCCGAGTCGAGGAGTTCTTGCAGAGTGACGAGTGCCACGATATTTTTCCTTCCGTTCGGTTATTCACCCCCGCAGTGCACCCAGAGGGCGACCGTACGAAACTGCGGGTGATTCTTACGCCCACTCACCTTGAGAGGGCTCGACCATGTTAGTCCAAACTCCGAGCTATCCGCGGGGGTGGGACTTGGAATGAACCTGCTGGAGGCGAGATTTTGAGACGTGGGTATAGATCTGGGTGGTGGTGAGGCTCTCGTGGCCCAAGAGTTCTTGAACGACCCGCAGGTCCGCTCCCCCTTCGAGCAGATGGGTGGCGTAGGTGTGGCGAAGCGCGTGGGGGTGGAGATGCCCCGAGCCCACCCGATGGTCAAGGATTCGACGAACGTCACGTGGCCCAAGAGGGCGGCCTCGTCGATTGAGGAAAAGTACCGATTCATCGGTACCAGGTGCATGGACTTGCGGTCGACCTTGCTCGATCCAGCGCTGCACCGCGGCCATGGCCGTGGGGTGAAGCGGCACCATGCGTTCTTTATTTCCCTTACCCAAGACGCGCAAGGTATTAGCGCCAAAGTCCACTCGCGCAAAGCTCAACCCACAGAGCTCGGATACTCGCAACCCCGCGCCGTACAAGACCTCACAGACCGCCCGGTCGAGCAGGTCGAAGGGCTCTTGTCCCCAGTCGGAGTCGAGCAAGGTGTCGAGCTGTTCGCGTACCGCCAACTGGGGCAGTTTGGATTCGGGTTTGGGCGCACCGACTCGGCTGGCCGGCGAGGCCTTGAGATACCCGCGATCAACGAGGAAATCGAAATAGGCCCGCACCGCCGCGCGACGCCGTGAGATTGAACTGCGCTGATCACCGCGCTCGGTCATCAAGGCGAGGTACGAGCGCACGAGCGCCAAGTCCACCTTGGCGGGCTTAGTGGCACGATGCTCAATTGCGAAGTCAACAAAGGCCAGGGCGTCACCCAAATAGGCGCGGCGGGTGGCGGGCGATCTATTGCTCGCCACTAGTGACTCGGCGTATTCGTCGAGTTTCCACGGGGCTGGTCTCGAGGGTAATTCCGACATGGTCAGAGCCTAGTTATCCCCCTTTCCTTACGAGCGCCTTACTAACCTCAAGTACATGGACTCAACGGCACTAGGCGTCGGGGTCACCTCTCGAGATGAAGCGCAGCGGCTGCGTCCGCTCGTACCCGAAGGGGTGTCACTCGTTGTAATGAGCGAGACCACCCGAGAGCTTGACCTGGTGGTGCAATTCCACGACGACGAGGGGGTTATTCCCAGCGATTACGCCAAAGTGCCGCTAATCAAACTTCGTCGAGACGAGCACTCCTACCAAGCCTTGATGGCCATGATTGTCGCCCTCCAAGAGTTGTGGCGACTGGGGCTCGCCGATCGAAGCGGCTTTAACTCAGCCGAGTCCACGTTCTTGCGCGACGACGGGGTGGCGGCTACTTTGACCAAGGTCGAGGCCAAGATTCTTTCGGTGCTCTTTGATAAGCGTGGTCGACTCATTGAACGTGAAGTGATCCAAGAAGCCTTATGGCAAGAGGTCTCCGAAGCCACTTCGATGCGCCTTGACGTTCACGTTCGACGGTTACGTGAAAAGATTGAGCTCGACCCCTCCCAGCCGACCCACCTCGTGACCTTGCGAAGTCGGGGCTATCGCCTGATCTAGCGAGTGGCGGCTCTACGAGTTGCGGGCGCGGTGCTCCACAGGTGCTCGAGGTCGTAGTAATCACGAGCTAATTCGTCAAAGACGTGGACAATGACATCGCCATAGTCGAGCGCCACCCACTCACCCGCCGATAGGCCCTCAACACGAAGGGGCTTCCCGCAACCAGCCAGTTCCACGAGCCGTTCGACCTCATCGGCAATGGCGCGCACCTGACGGTCATTGCGCCCCACGCAGACTACGTAGGCGTCGAGGCTCTCATTGAGTTCACTGACGTCAAGAACGACCGTGTCCACACTTAGTTTCTCCTCAGCCGCGGTGACCGCAGCCTCGAGGAGGTTCTGCAAGAACAAATCCGACCTCCCCGCAGGGACAATCGAGAGTGGGAGCTCGCTCAGCGGCCCGCTCCGAGTACTACTACCGCTACGAGAAAGGGCACCCCCATGGCGAGAAGGGCAATCACTGCACTTTGGGTTTTGCTCAGCGCACGCACCGGGCGAGGTGAATCAACCACGTGTAGCGCCGGGCGCTTGGGGTGGGATTGACTGTATGCGTGAAGGGCCATTAGTTAAATGTTACCGAGCGGTTGCACGGTAGAGCGGAATCACCGATTCCGGCAGAAATTTCCCTAATTCATTGGGTTCTAGCGTACCGAGGCGGATAAAACTACTCGAGAGATCTACTGGATCCATCGGAATTTCGTACCAATTCCAGCCTTGCGGATATTCAGCCTTTTCCCCCGGGCGAGGGACGATTCCCACCGAGACCAACTCGGCCAACAACTCGGCCTCGTGCCAACCGGGCAGGGTTGGAGCGAGGTCAGCTCCCATGATGAGGTCTATCGAACCGGCTTCGGGGCCGAGTTGGCGAACGGTATCGATGGTGTAGCTAGGTCCTACGCGATCAATCTCGATTCTTGAAACTTCGACCTTCGCCAAGTGCCCAAAGGCCGCTTCGGCCATCGCCAAGCGGTGCGCCGCGGGTGAAACCAGATGCTCGGCGCTCTTGCGATACGGGTCGCCGGCGACGGTAACGAGGATGCGGTCAAATCGTTCGGTGGCGAGTGCGGCTACGAGTGCGGCCACGTGACCTAAGTGGGGCGGATCAAAGGTGCCCCCGAAGAGACCGAGTCGGCTGCGCTGCACCCCTACAGCCTAGGTCGATTGGCTCAACCAGTACGAAACCCTTACGATAGATAGATGAGCACCTCGACACCAAATTGGTCAAAAAGGTCTTGGCGAAGCAAAAATCTCCTGCAAAGCCCCACTTGGCCCGACGCTGATCACCTCGGCCGTGTCGAGCAAGAACTAGCCGCCAAACCACCGCTGGTTTTCGCCGGCGAGGCTCGAAACCTTCGCGCTCACCTCGCCACCGCCAGTCAGGGTCAGGCCTTTGTCCTCCAAGCGGGTGACTGTGCGGAGTCCTTCGACGAATCCTCCGCTGACGCGATTCGCGACAAGCTAAAGGTCATTTTGCAAATGAGTGTTGTGCTCACCTTCGCCGCAGGGGTGCCGGTAGTGAAAATTGGTCGCATCGCGGGGCAATTTGCCAAACCTCGCAGTGAGGACTTTGAAGAAATCGATGGCGTTCGCCTCCCTTCCTTTCGCGGCCACAACATCAACTCCGAAGAGTTCACCGCCGAGGCTCGCCAGCCCGACCCCGAGCGATTGCTCGCGGCCTACCACCAAAGTGTGTCAACCCTCAACCTCCTTCGCGCCTTTACCACCGGAGGCTTCGCCTCGTTGAATAACGTCCACAAGTGGAACCAAGAATTCGTTGCCAACTCTATCGAGGGCAAGCGTTACGAGGTGATTGCCGACGACATTGAACGCGCCCTCTCATTCATGCGAGCCTGCGGCATCAACTTGGCCGCCGATCCGACCTTGCAGGCAGTGGACTTCTACACCAGTCACGAAGCACTCATTCTCCCCTACGAAGAGGCGCTCACCCGTCAAGATTCCCTCACCGGCGAATGGTACGACTGCTCAGCGCACATGTTGTGGATTGGCGAAAGAACCCGTCAACTCGATGGTGCACACGTAGAGTTCCTGCGCGGCGTTGGAAATCCGATTGGACTGAAGGTCGGCCCGACGATGAGCCCCGATGAACTTCTCGCTTTGTGTGAAGTCTTAAACCCCGAGAATGTTCCTGGTCGACTGACACTCATTTCGCGAATGGGTGCCGCCAGGATTAATGAAGCACTTCCTGGCTTGGTAGAACTCACCAAGCGCGAAGGCCGGAGTGAACTCTGGACCATTGACCCCATGCACGGTAATACCTACAAGGCGAGCAACGGTGTGAAGACTCGTCAGTTCGAAGAGGTCATGCTCGAAACCTCTCGATTCTTTGACATCCACGAGCGTCTCGGCACCTGGCCCGGAGGCATCCACGTCGAACTCACCGGTGGAAACGTCACCGAGTGCCTAGGTGGCACGACCGTGGCGACTGAGGCCGACCTCGCGCACAACTACACATCGATTTGTGATCCACGTTTGAACGGAACCCAATCATTAGATCTGGCTTTTGAGGTTGGCGAAAAGTTGCAGCGCTACGACGCTGGCAAGGGTGCTAAGTCGTTGTAACGCAGCAGCCGATTTCTGTCGACGCCAAATTCAACTTCAGTCATCGAGCAGTTCTCAATTCTGGGCATCAGTCGCTCGCCCGCACGAACCCCCCAGAGATACTTCAGCACTTGTTCAATGAAGCCGCCGTGGGTCACCAGCACTATTTGTTCATGGGGGTGGCGCTTGATTAGCTTCTCAAGTGCCACCACGCTTCGAGAGTGAAAGCCAACTAAGGATTCTCCGCCCGGTGCGTTCAGCGCTGTAGGGTCTTCATCCCAGTTGACCGCGCCGAATCGAGCGACAAATTCTGGCCACGTGAGACCATCACCCTCGCCCACTGAAATTTCGGCGATGCCCGGCTCTTCTTGTAGCTCAAGTCCTTCACGAAGTCCGCTCGAAATAATGTGCGCTGTTTCACGCGCCCGCGGGAGGTCCGAGCAGTACAGTGCGGTCGCGCCGTGAAGCTCTTGACTGGCGGCGAGTCGACTGGCCAATGCTCGGGCTTGGGCCTGGCCCCGTTGGGTAAGGCCCCCATCTCCAATGGGTCCACCGGCCACGCCTACGGCGTTGGCGCGAGATTCCCCGTGGCGAATCATAAGCAGGCGCGATCCCGTGGGAACCGGACCGCGTTGGCGAAATCCAACTGGGGGCAGTAGTTGCTCTTCATTCATAACAATCTCCCTACAAAGTTGTCTGGCTTTTTAGTGTCCCATTCACACTGGTTGGTGGTGAAACAGTGGTAGCTAAGACTTGCGAAGCAAGACCAAATCGTCTCGGTGCACGACAACGTCATCGGAATCGCTGAAGTGTTCCGAGGAGACTCTGGTAAGCCCCTTGGCAATCAACTGGCCTTCGGGGCCCAAAATGTCAACCGCATCGCCTTCATCGAACCTGCCCGAGAAACCCGTCGTGCCCACGCGAAGCAAACTTCGGCCGTGATTTTCGAGGGCCTGCATTGCCCCCTGATTAACACTGATTTGGCCGTGACTCGCCACCGCAAAGGCAATCCAAGACTTTCGAGCGGCCAAACGATCAGCGCGAGCGACGAAGGTCGTGCCGTGTCCCTCATTGGCACTCAACGCACTAATCACCGGGAACTCCGCCTTGGCGGGGGCAATCACGGTTTCAATTCCCGACCAGGTAGCCATGCGCGCCGCGGCGAGTTTCGAGGACATGCCACCCGAACCAACCCCCGACGAAGACTCTCCCGCGAGGGACTCAACCTCTTCAACGGCGCGGACCTCTTCAATCAAAGTCGCGGTGGGATCAAGTCGAGGATCCGCGGTCAAGAGTCCCGAGGTGTCCGTTAAGAGAACCAAGTGGGAGGCTCCGACCATATTGGCAACGAGCGCCGCCAAACGATCGTTATCGCCAAATCGAATTTCCTCGTCCACTACGGCGTCGTTTTCATTAATGATGGTGACCGCCCCGAGCAGATCCAGCGATTCCAGAGTGGCGCGGGCCTGGAGGTAGAGACCTCGAGTTCGAAACTCGCTCGGAGCGAGCAGGACCTGGGCAACGGGAAGTCCGTAGGGATCGAACGCATCGCGCCACGCGGCCATCAAGAGGGGTTGACCAACGGCCGAGACTGCTTGCAGCAATAAGGTGTCGGTGGGACGCGCCTTGCCTGCGCCAATCTGCGACCAGCCAGCGGTAATCGCGCCACTGGTCACCACGACGGCGTGGGTTCCCTTTTCTCGTAACGCTGCGATATCGCGAGCGATTCTCGCGAGCGCATCGATGTCAACCTTGCCCTCGCCAGAGGTGACTGAAGAGGTTCCGACCTTGACAACGATGACGCTATTGGCCATTGGCCTCATCCTCATCACCGAGTTTTCCCGAGCGCGCTAAGCGTTCGCGCTGGGTGGCTCGGTGGTGACTGCGGTCGAGCCCTGAGGCCATGTCGTCACGCCACCACTCGAAGGAGAGCTCACCCACGTGGACCAAGTCTCCATCGAGAACACCCGCTCGCATCAACATGCGGTCAACGCCGAGCGATTTCAGTCGTTTGGTGATTTCGGCGAGTGCTTCGTCATTGGTCAAATCACTAAAGCGGGCGGCTCGACGTGCGGCGCGGCCCTCGACCGACCATTCACGGTGTCCCACGGAAATTACGTGGATTTCATCAATAACCGGTTTGTGAATCACAATCTCGTGCGCAGAATTCTCCGCTTCTTCATCGCGCGCCGCTTTGACCAACTGGACGAGTTCTCCCGTCAAGGTTTCAAGCCCTTGACCGGTTACCGCCGAAATGACGAGACCTTCAAAACTTGGGTCCTCGGCGAGGTCGCCCTTCGATCCCACGATTACTCGGGGTCGCAGCAAAAGTGATGGCTGGTAGTCACCGAGCTCCTTCAGCAAAATTTCCAGTTGCTCCTCGGCTGGTTGTGGAGCGAAGGGCGAGAGATCAAGTAACACGCAGAGCACTCGGGCGCGCTCGACGTGGCGCAAGAACTCGTGTCCGAGCCCTTTTCCTTCCGCGGCGCCCTCGATCAATCCAGGAATGTCGGCCATAACGAATTCGCTGGCGGCATCGCGATTCGCCGCACGTTGACCCACCCGCACGACGCCGAGATTTGGCTCGAGGGTGGTGAAGGGATAGTCGGCAATTTTGGGCTTGGCGGCCGAGACTCGCGAAATCAGCGTCGACTTTCCGACGTTAGGGAATCCAATGAGGGCTACGTCAGCCTGAAGCTTCAATTCGAGATTGAACCAGGCCTCTTCACCGTGTTCACCCTGTTCAGCAAAGGCGGGGGCGCGACGGTTATTCGACAAGAAACGGTTGTTGCCCTGTCCCCCGAGCCCGCCTTCGGCGGCGCGCCAACGATCTCCGCTGCCGGTGAGGTCTACTAGTAATTCACCTTCAGCCGAAAAAACCATCGTGCCAACGGGAACACTCACAATGAGGTCCTTGCCGCCTGAACCGTGCTGACGCTTGGAGGTCCCGTGTTGTCCGTCAGTGGCCCGACGGAAGGGATGATCGCGAAAGCTCAGCAAGGAAGATTGATTGTGGTCGGCCACGAGCCAGACATCGCCACCGCGACCACCGTCACCGCCATCGGGACCGCCCTTGGCTACGTGGGCTTCGCGACGGAATGAAACGCAACCCGCTCCCCCGTCGCCAGCACGGGCGTGCAATTGTGCTTGATCAACAAAGGAGGACATCTCCCCAGTCTAAATCGCCCACCTTGAAACGATTTCTTTAGCCAATTAGGCGGTCAACCGCTTCATCAAACATCCTCTGATGAGCGGCCACGTGTGCCTCTGTCGTGGCGGGGCACATGAGAGCCATGTTGTGAAAAGGAGTAATAAGCACTCCTCGATTGATGCCAAAGAGATGGAGATAGTTCTCGAGCTCCTCGTCAGCTGCCCCCACCGATTCCCCGCCATTCTTCGGCGCAGGGTTGGCGAATCGGTATTCCGCGCGAGTACCTAACTGCGAGACCGACCAGGGAAGGTCCGCTCGTGCAATCGTCGCGCGCATGCCATCGGCGAAGGTGGTGGCGAGTTGCTCCATCCGTGGAAACTGGTCGTCCGTTAAGACCTCGCCGAGTACCGCCCGCATAGCCGCCATCGACAGGGCGTTACCCGACAGGGTTCCGCCCACGCCACCCACGTCCACAATGTCGGCGCCAGACTTGACGGCCTCTTGAACTCGCGCCGCGAGGTCGGTGCTCAAGCCGTACGCGCCGCAGGGCACCCCGCCACCCAAGGACTTACCAATGGTGATCGCGTCGGGACGCAAGTTTCGACGCCTGGTTGATCCTCCGGGTCCCTCGGAAAAGGTATGCGTTTCATCGATGATCAGCAATGTCGCGTATTTGTCGCACAATTCGCGTACGCCCTCTAAGAAACCGGGCTCGGGCAAAACAATCCCAATGTTGGTCATCGCGGGCTCGGTTAACACAGCCGCTACATCCCCGTGAGCGAGCTCACGCTCGAGTCCCACCAAGTCATTGAATTCACACACTCGAGTGGTGGTCGAGGGGTCAACCGCTGGTGCCACATTTCCCGGCCGAGATTTGGCCTGACCGTGGTCGTTGACCACAAAGGTCTCGTCGACGGAACCGTGGTAACTGTAGCTAAAGACCAAGATTTTGGGGCGTTTGGTCACTAGGCGCACGAGGCGCAGCAACCAGCGATTGGCGTCGGTCGCCGAGAGCGAAAAAGACCACTGGGAGAGGCCAAAGCGACGCGTCAATTCGGCTCCGACCCACTCAGCGTCCTCGTTGGGCATCATGGTGGTAATTCCGCCGTCAACCCCGACGCGTTGCTGGAGAGCTCGAACGAGGGGCTCTGGGGAGTGTCCGGCGAAGGCACCGGTATCTCCCAAGGCGAAGTCAATCAATTCGTGGTTGTCGAGATCGGTAATGATCGCACCGTGGGCACTCTTAAAGCCCAAGGGGAATCCACCGGCCCACTTGTTCATCCAAGTCATGGGAACCCGAGCAAACAGGTGGTTGGCGTGTTCGTGGAGCGACTTTGAAGCGGGGTGCTCGACTTCGTATCGAGTTGTCTCTTCGGCGAGTAACGAGGTCAATTTTTCACGGTTTACGCTGTTCATGCCCTCAATCGTAGGGTTTTTCTTGACAAAAATCAGTTTGGTGAAATATCTCTTCATCAGGAGTTTTAGGAAGTCCTTGGCAAAGCGTTCGGAAAAAGTGGCTGGAAATGCCAATTTTTAGGGCTTTTGGCGATAAAGATGGACGAGTTCGAGGAATTCCCCGAACTACACGAGTTATAAAAGGAGTCGACCGATGAACAAGAGCGAATTGGTAGATGCAATCGCCGCTGAGAGCGGTGCCGCAAAGAACACGGTCGGAGATGTACTTCGTGCATTCGAAGACGTAATCGTCAAGAACGTCGTTGCTGGCGAAAAGGTTGTTTTGGCTGGATTCTTGAGCTTTGAGCGCGTTGAGCGCAAGGCTCGCACCGCCCGCAACCCACAGACCGGCGAGCCAATCCAGGTTGCCGCGTCACGCGCACCAAAGGTTTCCATTGGCTCAACCTTCAAGAAGGCAGTCAAGGGCGTTAAGTAGTCCTTTGCGTTTCAAAGAAAAAACCCCCGGGCGTCAAGCCCGGGGGTTTTTTCTATAGGAGAAAAGCTTAGTTAACGACGTCAACGAGCTTTCGACCGCCGCGGAAGCCGAACTTTACAGTTCCCTCTGCGACTGCGAACAAGGTGTCATCACGGCCCTTTTCAACGTTTTTGCCGGGGTGGAACTTGGTTCCGCGCTGGCGAACGATGATCGAACCTACTTTTACGACGGTGCCGTCAAATACCTTGACACCGAGGCGTTGGGCATTGGAATCGCGGCCGTTCCTGGTAGAACCGCCACCTTTAGTCTTTGACATAGAGCTTCCTTACTTAGCTGAAATCTTGGTGATTTCAACGGTCGAATAGTGCTGACGATGGCCCCAGCGGCGACGCTGGATGGCCTTGGCCTTGTAGGTCAAACCGCGGATTTTGGGGCCCAACTCCTCACCCAAAAGCTTGGCCGTTACGGTGGCGCCCTTGAGGGCTGGACCGGCAACGACATCGGTGTTGTCTACAAGCAATACTGGCTCAAAGGTAATGGTTGAGCCGACCTCTTCGCGGCGCAAGTCGACGCGGACCACTTGGCCCTCTTCAACGCGCTGCTGGGAAGTTCCTGTTCGAATTACGGCGTACATAGTTTGACAATGATAGCCGATTTCTGCGGGGTGCCAATCATTTGGAATTAGAGTCCCGTTGCGACGACGAACCCTCGCCCGTCACAGACGGCGCAGACGCTCGAGACGGACTCCAAAAGCCCCTCATTCACGCGCTTTCGGGTCATTTCCACGAGTCCGAGCTCTGAGATGTCAAAGACCTGGGTGCGGGTCTTATCGCGACTCAGGGCGTTTCGCAGGGCTGAGGCCACCGCTTCACGGTTACCCTTAATTTCCATGTCAATGAAGTCAATGACGATGATGCCACCAATGTCTCGCAAGCGAAGCTGACGAGCCACCTCCTCGGCGGCCTCCAAGTTGTTTCGGAACACGGTCTCTTCGAGGTTGTTCGTTCCCACGTTCTTGCCGGTATTTACGTCCACCACGGTCAAGGCTTCGGTTCGCTCGATAATCAATGATCCGCCCGAGGGCAAGAAGACCTTGCGGTCCAGTGCTCGGTGGAGTTGTTCGTGAACGAAGTACCGCTCGAAGAGGGGAAGCTCTTCGGTACCTCGGTCGTAGTATTCGATGCGATCAGCGAGTTCTGGGTTGACGGCCATGACGTACTCGCGAACCTTCTCGTATAGACCCTTGTCGTCGATGATGACGCCGCGATAGTCGTCGTTTAGTTCTTCACGCAATACACGGACCGCTAAATCGAGGTCTCGGTAAATCAGCCGTGGCTGGTTGGATTTGGCCACTTCGGTTTCAATGGCCGCCCACTTCTCGGCCAATGAAGTCACGTCACGAGCGAGATCTTCGGCGGAAACACCTTCAGCCGCCGTACGGATGATGATGCCGTGCTTTTCGGGCTTTACCTCGTCAATGATGCGCCGCAAACGGCGGCGTTCGCCATCGGGCAAACGCTTCGAAATTCCGATAGTGCTTGAATTTGGTACCAGGACTGCGAAGCGTCCAGGTAGGGAGACCTCTTGAGTTAAGCGAGCACCCTTGGCGCCAATGGCGTTTTTGGTGACCTGGCAGATGATCGTCTGGCCCGACTTGATCAACTCTTCAATCTTGGCGTCCGACTTGGGCGAAGGGGTTTCGGCGTCTTCGTCTTGACGATGAATGTCGGCGCGATAGAGAACAGCATTCTTCGGGATTCCAATGTCGACGAAGGCCAACTCCATACCGGGTAGGACATTTTGAATGCGCCCGACATAGATATTGCCGTCAATCTGCGAGACCTCGTCGGCAGCTTTGGCAACGGTGTACTCCACCATTGAACGTCCCTCGAGAGTGGCGATGTGGGTGGCGTCTTTGGTGGTGTGAACACACATCAAGTAACGGCCCTGGGCGCGAGTCTTTCGCTCTCCCCCACGACGGCGACGCGAAGATCGGTTGGTGTCACTCTTGTCGTTGCGCTGGGCGGCGTCGGGGGCTGAAGCCTCTACTGGAGCGTCAGTTCGGCGCTGGGGGTTGTTCTGCCCGCCTTGACCTTGTCCACTCGGGCGACCTTTCCCACCGCGACGGCGCCGGTTTCGGTTGTTGCTGCCCTGGCCGCTGG
The DNA here is from genome assembly GCA_903825035.1 of uncultured Actinomycetes bacterium. Lineage (GTDB taxonomy): Bacteria > Actinomycetota > Acidimicrobiia > Acidimicrobiales > RAAP-2 > RAAP-2. Next base: position 39,896 of record CAIJYV010000034.1, read on the forward strand.
CGCCACCATTGCCGGCTGGCGCGGGGCTGGGGCGAGTATCACCTTGCGGTGCGGGCCTCGTGTCGCCAATTCGAGGGGCGGAAGATTGGGGGTTGGTTTCGTCGCTCACGACAAATACTCCTTGAGTTCAGTGGGCGATCGGCAGCGCCGATCACGGGCGTCACGGTGCGTGACAAGTTCTTTGCTGGGGTGACGCTAGGTACCACGCGTGAGGCGTCTTTGGTACTTGCCAACATCTTCGTCCTTACTGCGGGAGAGTTCGCACATTCGGGCAAACTCAAAGCGTCCTTTTGTGCTCAGCTTCGAGCACCCAACAAATCTATTGTACTGCCTGAGTCGACTCGCCTTCCGGTTCCTTAACCTTTTTTAATGGTGGTCGTGGTTCCCTTGGGTTTTGTGGTGGTGGTAACGCTCAGGTTTCGTTGCAGTGTAACGGGCTTAATTGGGTGGGCCACTAGATAGTTGAAGGCTCGAGCCACGACAGGCGCAGCCGCATTGGCACCGTATCCGCCCTGAGCGACGACGCACAAAACGACATATTTAGGGTGCTGAACAGGACCAAAACCAACGAACCACGAATTGGGTTCAAGTCCTGGAGCGTTCGAAGCGGTCCCGGTTTTACCCGCAATCAAGAAACTTCCAAGGTTGAAGTTAGCCACGTGGTGGAAGGTGCTGTAGGCGGTTCCCGAGGGGCTGTTAACCACACCGAGGAGTCCCTGGATAATTGGGTTGCGCACCGAGGGCGGCAGACTCACGTGAGCGGCGGCACGGGGCAAATACCGAGCCACCACGTTGCCGTGCGGCCCAATTACCGCCGCCGCGACTTCGGGCGAATAGCGAGTGCCACCGTTGGCGAGAGTTGCGTAGGCGGTGGCCATTCCAATTGGCGTAACGGCCGTCGAGCCCTGACCAAAGGCCATTTCCACGTTGTCTCCCGTGTACCAAGTCGTATTCGGGAAGGCCAGCGGAGCTTGGGCGTGAAGAGTGATTCGCACCGCTGGCGAGTCCACTCGAGATTGATTCTCGTTCGGCAAGTCAATGTTGGTGTAACTCGCTAGGCCATACTTGGCCGCTACGTCTTGGATTGGCGTTTGTCCGTACTTCTTGGTCTGAGACCAGAACAAATAGCCCAAGTTGTAAAAGTAATAGTCCGAAGACTTCGTGAGAGCCAGCGCCATGTTGACCTTGCCCTCACCCGAAGGTGTGTCGTCGTGGAAGAGGCATCCGTGACCACCTTGCAGACAGCCAGGTACCTTGAAGACACCGGTGTCGTTGATGTAGAGATTCGGTGAGATGAGATGGTGTTGGAGGGCTGCGGTCGCGGTAATCATTTTGAAGGTTGATCCCGGAGTGTAGTCACCCTGGATGGCGAAGTTGTTGAACGATCCGTTGTTTAAGAGGGTTTTGAACTGACTGTTAGACAGCCCAGAAACGAAGCTCTGCAAGTTATAGGAGGGGTACGAGCTCATCGCCAGGACCGCTCCAGTATTGGGGTCGAGCACAACTGCTGCACCATTCATCGCTGGCGGACGCTTGCCTGAGACCGGGTCGACGCTCTGGCGCACACTCAAGATGTCTGAGGCGAGGGCGTTGTCGAGCGCCTTTTGCAGTCCGGCGTCTATATTGAGCACTACCGTATCGCCGACCGCTCCAGGTTTGGAGTGGGCGGTGCCGAGGATTTTCCCCTGAGCACTTACTTTGAGAGTCTGTACGCCATCTTGGCCTTTCAAGAAGTGCTCGTAAAAGTTCTCAATGCCGGTTTTGCCATAGAGCGAGTTCGGGTGATAACCCGAGTACGGGTGCGCGGCAATCTCCCCACCGGTAATTGGCCCAACGTAACCAAGGACTTGCGCACCGGTTTCGCCGCCTTGTGGGTACGAGCGGACCGCGACGTTCAGCACCGACACGCCAGGGAATTCTTCGGGATGAAGCTTGATGAACTCGAGCTCGGCGGTAGTGGCGTTGGCTATCAACGGGACTGGCTGGAAGGCGTCGTATTGAACACTCGCCAGTTCAGACTTGATGGTTTTGACCTTGGTGCCGGTCAATGCCGCCAATGCGCCAATCGTTGCGGGATGTAGGTACGATTCTGCGCGCGAGAGTCGCACTTCAACTGTGACTTGGTTTGATACCAGTGGGCGTCCATTGCGGTCGAGTATCAAGCCGCGAGTCGCTGGAATAACCGATACCTGGAATGAGTTCGAGTTAACCGTGTGAATGGATGATTTCACGTCAACAATCTGCAGCATAAACAAACGGTAGACAACGATCACCAAAAGCAAGGTGAAGAAGCCACCAATCACATACCAGCGACGTTCGGGACGTACCTTATTTTCATCAGGAAAATTAACGAGGTCCTTTAATCCGACGCCTCGAGATTCGTTAATCCGGCGGCCCCGGCCTTTAAAGGGGTTGAGTGTTTCCCAGGGTCGCCACAGGCGGGAAAACCACGTACCCGTGGGGCGTTCGCGCCAAGAGCCCTTGCTCATCGCCTAGTCCTAACTAGGCCACTACCCCAACGAGCAACTCGAGTCAGGGGGCGAGCCAGCACGAAGAATGCCAACGAATTAACGACCATGTCTTGCAAGACGCTTCCGCGCCAGAGCCCAAAGTCGAGCACAAAGAAACCGGCAATGACGAAAAGTATCGGGGCCAATAGTCCGCCCACCGCCGCAATTACCGGGGCCACCCACCACGCTGCTGACTCGAGGTCTCCAACTCCTTCGCGGCCCAAACGCACGGCGAGATACGCGATCAGCACCGCCACCACCGCTGTGAGTCCAAAGGGTGTGGCCGCGTGGGTATCAAAGAAAATCCCCGTAATAAATCCACTTAGTAATGCCGCAATTGTTGAACCAGCCAAGCCCACGCAAAGTGGCCAAAGCCATACCAGCATGACCACCACGCCAGAAACTCGAATGTTTGAGAAGACCACGAGTTGAAATGCCACGATGACCAGTGAGAATACGAAAGTTGGAAAGAGTTCCCTAATCACGTCGAGGGCTCCCACAACACGACATCGACATAATAAATGTGACGCAAGTCGGCGGTGGGGCGAAAGTTCAGTTCGTAGGTAGCTGCTCCAGGAGTGAGCCGAACTTTGGAAACGCGAGCGATGGGCAAACCCGCGGGATACAGCCCACCCTCTAAACCATCGGTGAAGACCATCATGCCAGGACGCACGTTAAAGGAGATTGGAACACTGGCGGCCGCCAATCCATTGTTCAGACCTCGTCCGGCGATGATTACCGAGGTCCCTTGGTTTGAAAAGACCGATCCGAAATGGGAGCGTTGGTCGGTAATTAACCGGACCGTCGAGCCATGAAGGGTGGTTGATATCACGGTACCGATGAGTCCCCCGTTCGCCACCACTGGCATACCGGCCAAGACGCCATCATCGCGACCCTTAGAAATATCAATCGTTGCTGCGAATGAGGTTGGCGAAAAGCTCGATACCTCCGCCGAAACCGTGGGCAACGTCCCGACGAATGGCACATTCAACTCCGTGCTCATGTGGGACAACTTTTGGATAAAGGCGCGTGATTCGTTTAGGCGTAACTGGGCTTGGCCAAGTTCGTAACGGAGTTGTTGGTTCTGTTGAACGAGACTCGAGTAGTTCAGCGAACCCGAAAAAAAGTGACCCACCGGAGTTGCCACGAATCGGATCGTTGCCGCAAAGGGCGATACTGCCCCATTCGCAATTGTGCGGAGTCCAGCGCCGATTCCGACCGTGAATTGAAGCGCAACAAGGGTAATGGCGAAGCCCGAAAGTAGCGTGACGTTGCGTCGAGTCGACCGGCGAAGTGGCACGAAGTACTACCTCGAAGGTGAGGACTTCAACATACGAGCGAAGAGGTCCATCTCTTCCAAGCACGCACCACTACCCATGGCCACACAGTAGAGCGGGTCATCGGCGACGCGGAAGGGCATGCCCGTCTCGGCCTGTAAGCGAGCGGCAATTCCGGTGAGCAATGCGCCACCGCCCGTTAGGACCACGCCGGTTTGAGCGAGGTCCGAGGCCAGTTCAGGCGGAGTGCGGTCGAGAGTGGCCTTGACCGCATCAATGATTGCGTTAATCGGCACGGCCAGAGCTTCGCGAATCTGCTCAGTAGAAACAATGACCGTCTTTGGCAGACCGGTTTGCAAGTCTCGTCCGCGGATTTCCGCCCGAACCTCTTCTTGCAATGGGTAGGCCGAACCTAGGGCAATTTTCAATTCTTCGGCAGAACGCTCACCAATGGCAAGCGAGAACTCTTTGTTGGCGTACTTGATAATTGCTTCATCGAGTTCATCACCACCGACGCGGATTGATTCGCTGGTCACGATTCCACCAAGAGAGATCACCGCAACTTCAGTAGTTCCTCCCCCAATGTCAACAACCATATTTCCCGAAGGTTCGTGAATAGGAAGCCCCGCTCCGATTGCAGCGGCCATTGGTTCTTCGATGATGTAGGCCTTGCGAGCACCCGCAAATTCAGCGGCTTCAATTACCGCACGCTGCTCTACTCCAGTAATTCCTGACGGTACGCAAATGATCATGCGAGGTTTAGCGAATCGGCGCTGGTGTACTCGCAAGATGAAGTAGCGCAACATCTTTTCGCAAATGTCGAAGTCGGCAATTACGCCATCTTTTAGGGGGCGAATCGCTTGGATATTTCCCGGGGTGCGACCAACCATGCGCTTGGCCTCTGCGCCAACAGCGATGGGCTTGTTGTCTTTGGTGTCAATAGCAACTACCGAGGGTTCATTGAGCACAATCCCACGGCCGCGAACATAGACGAGCGTATTAGCGGTGCCAAGGTCGACTGCCATGTCACGACCCAAAAATGAAAATGAACGATCTGCCATAAAACCTCAATTAGGTACTCGAAGTACCCTCCGCACTACAAGGTTAGGCGAAGTGGGCAACTTTCAGCCGGCTAATAATTTCTTACAGATTTGGAAAAAAGAGGGCGATTTCACGCGCCGCCGATTCGGCCGAATCTGAGCCGTGGATGATATTTTCGCTCATCACGAGGCCTAAATCACCCCGAATTGTACCCGGGAGGCTTTCGGCGGGATTGGTGGCACCAATCATCGTCCGAGCCACCTTCCAAGTGTCATCGGGGCCTTCGAGTACCGCCAAGAGAGCGGGTCCCGAGGTGATGAACTCAACAAGGCCAACAAAGAAGGGTTTTTCAGCGTGCTCGCCATAGTGGGCCTTAGCGGTGACCTCGTCAATGGTGCGAAGCTCGGCGGCGACAATTTTGATTCCTCGGCGCTCGAAGCGGCTGAGAACTTCTCCGACGAGTCCACGACGGACACCATCAGGCTTAACAATAATAAAAGTACGATTCACGGTTAGAAATTCTAGTCGTTGTTTCGCACGTGCCTTGAGGGGATTGACAACAGTTCTCCCCTTACCTCGGCGATTAGGTACAAGGACCCACAAACGACAATCAAATCCTCATCAGTTGAGTGTTCTCGCGCTTGAGCCAAGGCACGTAAAGCGCTGGTGTGTTCGATAACCGTTTCACCGTGCTTGCGGAGTTCTTGTGCGACCAACGCCGACGGCATAGCTCGGGGTGACTCCGGAGTGCAGACGTGGAACTCGGTGAATCCTAAATTCAAGAGTGGTTGAATCATGTCCGCAACCTCGCGGCCGTGCAGCATGCCAATGACACACCGTCGCTCGCCAGTTACGTGAAAGGCACCATCCAAAGTCGCCGCTAACGCACGCATCCCCGCTGGATTGTGGGCGCCATCGATCACGATCATTGGCGCGCGAGAGAGTAGCTCCATTCGACCGGGCATTTTTGCCTCGCCCAAGACCGTGCGGACGAGTTCGCCCCCTAAAGCACGACCGAGGAATGCCTCGCAAGCAGCAATCGCGTTCGCGGCGTTTTGGCCCTGGTGAATACCGTGCAGCGTCAGCAGCACCTCTTCGTAATTTTCGTAGGGCGTGCGCACGCTAATCAATCGACCGCCCACGGCCAGGTCATTGGCGAGCAAGGAGAAATTCTCTTCAAAGAGCCAGAGCGTTGCTCCGAGCGACTGCGCCTTGGCGGTCGCTACTTCTACGACCATCGCGTTCGTGGTCCCAACGATGGCTGTACCTTCTGCGCGGAAAATTCCGACCTTGTCGGTCGCGATTTCACTCACCGTCGTGCCCAGTACCGCCACATGGTCGAGGTCCACGTTGGTAATGACCGCAACATCTGAATCTATAACGTTGGTCGAGTCCCACGTGCCGCCGAGGCCGACTTCAATGACCGCTACGTCGACGCCTTCGTCGGAAAAGTGAAGGAGTGCTCCAGCGGTTAATAATTCGAAACGAGTCAGGATGATCCCAGACGCTTCTTCAATATCGCTCAATCGCTCGATTAGGGTGATCAACTCGCGGTCTCCAATGGGCTCACCATTGACCGCAATTCTCTCGTTCAGGGCGTGAAGGTCGGGGCTCGTAAATGTACCCACTCGCAGTCCAGTGGCGTGTAGCAAAGCGCTGGTCAAAGTGGTGGTGGTCCCCTTGCCATTGGTTCCCGTGATGTGCACCATTGGATAATCCAAATGAGGGTCCGCAACAACCGCAAGGAACTTTCGAACTGGCTCAAGAGATGGAATATCGGCGTGGTTCGGCGCCACCCGTTCAAAGTCAACGTGGGCTTCGAGCCAACCGAGCGCTGTCTCGTAGTTGCGAAATCGCACGAATTTAGCTTGCGCGGCGCGCGCGAGTGGCCTTACGCAACTCGTACGTCGGCGAGCTCTCACTACGGACCGCAGCCGCAGTCACGACACACTTGGCGACGTCACTGCGACCAGGTACGTCATACATTGGCTCGAGGAGAACCTGCTCCAAGATTGAACGCAAACCTCGAGCGCCAGTGCCACGTTCGAGCGCGAGGTCGGCAATTGCCTCTAGAGCATCGGGCTGAAAGACCAACTCGACACCGTCCATCGCCAAAACCTGCTGGAACTGTCGAACGAGGGAGTTCTTGGGTTCGGTGAGAACAGAAATCAACATATCGCGATCGAGTTGCTGAACCGCCGCCACGATTGGCAAGCGACCAATGAACTCTGGGATCAAGCCAAACTTGGTGAGGTCTTCGGGCAGAACGTTCTTGAAGAGCTCGATGTCACCAGCTCGCTTAGATTCGACCGGCTGGTTAAAACCCATAGATTTCTTGCCCAACCGCCGCTCGATAATCTCTTCGAGGCCAGCGAATGCACCGCCACAGATAAACAGAATATTTTTGGTATCGAGAGTGATGAATTCCTGGTGAGGATGCTTGCGACCACCCTGTGGTGGGACGCTCGCAACGGTTCCCTCAAGAATCTTTAGTAGTGCTTGCTGAACTCCCTCACCCGACACGTCTCGGGTGATTGAAGGGTTCTCGGACTTGCGAGCGATTTTGTCGATTTCGTCGATGTAAATGATTCCCCGCTCGGCACGCTTAACGTCATAGTCCGCGGCGCTCAGGAGCTTGAGCAGGATATTTTCAACATCTTCACCCACGTAACCCGCTTCGGTCAGTGCGGTGGCGTCAGCGATGGCGAAAGGTACGTTCAACATGCGAGCAAGCGTTTGGGCGAGGAAAGTCTTGCCACATCCCGTGGGTCCGAGCATGAGCACGTTGGACTTAGCGACTTCGACGTCGTCATCGTGCAGGGGTCCGGTTTGGATGCGCTTGTAGTGGTTGTAAACCGCGACCGCGAGGGTTTTTTTGGCCTCATCTTGGCCGATAACAAACTCGTCGAGGAAGGAAGAGACCTCACGAGGAGTTGGGAGTTCGTTCAGGACGAATTCGGGGCGATCGCCCAATTCATCAGCAATGATTTCATTGCACAGGTCAATGCACTCGTTGCAAATGTAGACCCCAGGGCCCGCAATTAACTTGAGTACTGCCTTTTGACCCTTAGAGCAAAAATTGCACTTTAAGAGATCGTTGTTTTCGCCAAACTTTGCCACTTCAGTCCTCCGACACGACCTCCGCCGTATACCATCCTACGAGAACCACACCCAAAAAACGGGCATTAGGGGCGTTGGGTGATGACCTCATCAATTAGTCCGTATTCCACGGCATCCTTGGCCTCAAGAATGAAGTCGCGGTCAGTGTCTTGGGTGATTCGCTCAACGGTTTGACCGGTGTCTTGAGCGAGCATCTCGTTCAAAATGTCTTTCATGCGCAAAATCTCACGGGCTTGAATTTCGATGTCGGAAGCTTGTCCGCCCACTCCACCCCAGGGCTGGTGCAACAACACGCGCGAGTGCGGCAAGGCGTAGCGCTTGCCCTTGGTGCCCGCGGCGAGCAAGACTGCCGCCGCTGAAGCGGCCTGACCGAAGCAGAAGGTTGACACATCGGGCTTGATGTACTTCATCGTGTCATAAATGGCGAATAGTCCAGTGATGTCTCCACCGGGTGAGTTGATGTAGAGGTTGATGTCCTTATCAGGATCTTCACTCTCGAGGAAAAGCATCTGGGCACATACCAAGTTGGCAATCGTGTCATCAATGCCGGTACCAATGAAGATGATTCGTTCGCGCAACAGGCGACTGTAGAGGTCGTAGGCACGCTCGCCACGGTTCGACGATTCGACGACCGTCGGTACGAGGTAGTTCTGGAAGCGGTAGTTGTCGTTCACGAAATCCACCTTAGAGGTCAAGTCCAGCGGTTTGGTCAGCTTCTAATAATTCCTTGTTGATTTCCGCTCCTTCGGGGTCAACGTAGACCACGCGCTCTTCCAGCCACTTCTGGGCCTTCATCTTGGCGACCTCGGCCTGGAAAGAAACTTGGCGACCGGAATCGTACAAATTCGTTCGCAAGACTTCGGGCTTCACGTCCATCGACAAGGCGGTCTTGACCAGTTCTTCTTCGATTTCCTCAGTACTCGCTTCGAGCTTCTCAGCCTTTACGATTGCGCGCAGCGCCAGGTCTGAACGAACCGCACGCAGGGCGTCCGCACGGAAGACTTCGATGAGTTGCTCGGCCGTTTGGCCGGTGGCTTGCAAGAAGGTCTCGATGGTGAAGTTCTGATTTGACAAGCGGTGACCCAGCTCGTGTAGTCGCTCATTGGTTTCGGCGTCGAGTAGCGCCGCGGGGCTTTCGTTTTCTGCCACCAATTCAGCGACTGCGCTCGCAATGGCCTCGCGCTTACCCATTTGCGCTTCCATTACGCGCATGCGCTGCATCTGGTCTTGAAGCGTGTTACGCATCTCTTCGACGCTCTGCCACTCGGTGTTGTCTTTCACCCACTCGTCGTCCAAAGCGGGAAGCTCGCGCTCTTTGACGGCCTTGATTTGAATGACGTAGGAAACGTCTAAGCCGCCTGGCTGAGTTGAAGTGAAGCTGAGCTCCTCGCCCGCCTTCATGCCAACAATGAGTCCGTCAGTTTCTGGTGCGAGTGAGTTTGAGCCCACGGCGTACATAAAGTCAGACACCTCGAAGGGCTCGACGCCCTCCATGCCAACTTGCTCAGCCCGTACGTCCAAGGTGACCATGTCGCCGGTAACGATCGGACGATCAACGTCCTTGAGAACTGCATCAGTCTCTAAGTAGCGATTGATTTGGGCGTCAACCTCATCGGGAGTAACCATCGGCGAGGGAATGGTTACCTTCAGCTTCTGGTATCCCGAAACTTTAACTTCGGGACGGATCTCAACCACGCACTCGAAGGTGAGGTTGCCCTCTTCTTCACCAGCGGTGATATCAATATCAGGTTGGCCGATTGGATCAATGCCCGCTTCGACTACGGCGTGCGCGTAGAAGTCAGGCATCGACTCGCGAATAGCCTCGCCGCGCAACGCAGCCGGGCCACCGAGGTGCGCGATAAGTACATTGCGCGGAACCTTGCCCCGACGGAAACCCTTGATGTTGACTTGGCGGCCAACGGTCACGACCGCCTTGTCGATGGCCGCATTCATTTCGGCGTCATCGAGCTCAACGGTCAGTTTTACTTTGTTTTCGGGCAGGGTGGCAGTGGTAGCACGCATAAGGGAAAACAGCCTAGTTGTTGGTGACTAGCGGGTCGTCGCGAGGCCGTTGGCGAGCGCCAAGGCCACACCCACATTGCCCAAAACCTTCGTGGAGGACTCCCCCAAAAAGGCCTCCGCGCTGATACGCCCAGCGCAGCGCCGCCAGAACATCGAAACGGGCGTCGTCAGTTCCAAGAGTGGCTGCTCGCTCGAGTACTCCACCGGAACTGCCCCCTCGGGCAAGCATCGAAAGGTCATGCTCCTCGCCAGGCGACCTGACAGGTTTATTCGAATGAGCTCGCCACCTTGCAATTCAGTCGCCCCCTTAATGACCGAGGGCAGAGTTGCCTCAAAATGAGCTATCACGACCTCTTCAGCGACCGTGTGATCATCTTCTGGCCGAAGCATCGCGTCACGTAAATCTTGCATATGAATCCACGAATCAAAGATTCGGGTTTCCATGCGAAAGCGGTAGGTCGCCGATTCACCGAGGGGCGTGGTGACTATTTGGTCGTAACCCTCTGGTTTCATGTCTCGAAGCCGGACCAGTGAACGTGCGGTTTCGATACCAAACAACCCCGGCAGTTGACGAGCCGGGAGCGATTGCATTGAGAGTATGAAGCCCTGATTGAGCACCCCAAGTTCGTTTTTGATGAAATCACCCGAAACACTCTTCGTGTCAGGGACGAACCCCTCGTTGTAGTAGCGCTCCCAGCCAAGGAGGTGGCAGACAATGTCTCGAATAGACCAACCCGGGCACGGAGTTGGCCAGTCGAATAATTCTTCGGGAAAGGTCTCGATGAGGTAGTAGATCGTCCCCCAGGTTTCTTCTAGGGCATCGGCAATCCACGCGTCGCTCACCTACAAATTCTAGGGACGCACAAGGGCATTGTGAATTTGTGGCATTGTAGATACCTCGGGAAGTAGCGCAGCTTGGTTAGCGCGCCTGGTTTGGGACCAGGAGGCCGGGGGTTCGAATCCCCCCTTCCCGACCAATCGGCATTGCCTTCCCTAAGTTCAAGAGTTCGCCCTCAGCGATGAAGTTTCTGAACTTCATCGCCGATTAACTAACCTCACTTTGATGACAATTCCAAACGCTGGCAATACAGATTCGGCCCTCGATTACCTCGCCTCTGGCGTGGTTTCGGCGACTAGGGCAATGATCGAGAAGTCTGGGTCACTCCGTAGTCATGGCGACCGGGCGAATCAGAAGCGAATAGCCCGACTTTTTGACGACCCCGAGGCACTTGATGTCACGGTGACCCTGACCGACCAGGTGATGCGCGTCTCTTCTAAGAAGCGCGGAAGTGCGCTTCTCCGAGAAGCAAGTCACAAGGCCAAGGTGGCAGGTTTCGGCCCATTCAACACGTTTGGCCTTAAGTCACTCGGCGTATTATCTCGCCTCGCCCCTTCCCTCGTCCTCGAGACAGTTCACTGGCGCGTCAGAGGCTTATCTAAAGACCTCATCTTGAACGCCGAACCAGAGGCCTTAGCTAGACATCTAAAAGAACGAACCTCTGAATCCTTAGCTCTCAACGTAAACGTTCTCGGCGAAGCCGTACTCGGAGAGGCTGAAGCAAACTCGAGACTTACTCAAGTGCTTGAAATGATGTCCAGGCCTTCGGTGACATACCTCTCGGTCAAGGTGTCTTCAATTGTTTCTCAACTTTCGAATGCCGATCCGGTTGGTTCTAGAGAACGCATCATTCCAAAACTGCGCACGATTTATAAAGTCGCTCAAGAGCACGGGGTCTTCATAAACCTCGACATGGAGGAGTTCCGAGACCTCCGATTGACCCTCGACGTCTTTTTCCATGTTCTTTCTGAGCCCGAATTCAAGTCGATGTCCGCTGGCATAGTTCTTCAGGCATACCTACCCGAAACACACGGAGCATTCTCAGAGATTGTCGAGTATTCAAAACTCCGTGTTGCATCAGGTGGCGCCAAGTTGAAGGTTCGCATCGTCAAGGGCGCGAACTTGGCCATGGAAACAACTGAGGGCGCCATACACGGCTGGACGGCTGCGCCTTACGGCTCGAAGGCCGACACCGACGCCAGCTACTTACGTCTCGTTGACCTGGCTTTGCGTCCCGAAATGGGAGACTCCTTGCGAGTGGGCATCGCGAGTCACAACCTCTTTCATCTGAACTTCGCATTAGCGGTCGCTGAAGAACGTGGTGTTCGAGAAACCATGGACATCGAAATGCTCGAAGGTATGGCTAATACTGAAGCGCTACTACTCGCGAAATCCGGCCAGAAGGTCTTGCTCTACGCCCCTGTCACTCGCCCCGAGGACTTCGGAGCCGCAGTTGCTTATCTCGTTCGTCGATTGGATGAAAACACGGCACCAGAGAATTATCTGCGAGCTGCTTTTGCCATCGGCGAAGATCCCAAAGTCTTTGAGGAGCAAAAGACTCGCTTCGAAAATGCCCTAAAAGGCCGCCACACAATTTCAACGGCCTCGCGGCGGCACGTTGATCACCCACGCGTGAGTGAAGTATTCGAAAATGCGAGCAGCCTCGACTCCACAGCCCCAGGCATACTGGAGAGCTTCCGTGAAAAACTTGCAACGATTTCCAATACCCCACTCGAGATCCCACTGGTCATTAATGGCGAAGTCATTAATTCAGGAGAGTCGGTGCCCGGAACCGATCCATCGAACGAGAACAAGCAGTGGTATCGGTATTCAGTCGCCACGTCAGACCTCGTCGATAAAGCAGTGAGTGCTGCATCATTAGGGGCAAAGTCTTGGAGCGACACCCCTGCTTCGAAACGAGCCGAGATATTGCGTGCGGCGGCTCAGCGCATAATGGATGAAGCCCCCGAGTCGCTTGCCACGATGGCGTACGACGCCGGTAAGACCTTCGTCGAGGGCGAAGCTGAAGTATGTGAAGCGAGTGACTTCTGCAGTTACTACGCCAGTCTCGCTACTGATGACACGCTCTCATCTGCACTCGGTGTCGTCGCCGTGATTCCGCCATGGAACTTCCCCTACGCAATTACCTGCGGCGGCGTTGCTGCAGCGCTTGCCGCGGGCAATGCCGTTGTCTTAAAGCCCGCGCCCGAGACGGTTGCGACCGCTTGGTTGCTCGTTAATCAACTGTGGGAGAGCGGCATTCCCCGTTCGGTTCTGCACTTTGTGCCAACTCGAGATGACGAAACTGGCCAACGGCTCATCACCCACGAAGGTGTGAATGCGGTCATTTTGACTGGTGCATTCGCCACCGCCGAACTTTTTACTTCTTGGAAAACTGACTTGCGCCTCCTGGCCGAAACTTCTGGCAAGAACGCAATCCTCGTGAGCGCATGTGCAGATATTGACCTAGCGGTGAAGGACATCGTCTCATCGGCCTTCTCTCACGCCGGCCAAAAGTGCTCAGCTGCCTCACTCGCCATTGTTGAGCGTGGTGCCTTTGAAGACCCGCTCTTTTTACGCCAACTCGTTGACGCAACTGAGTCACTCGCTGTGGGTCGCGGTTGGGATGCCTCAACCGTTGTTGGTCCTTTAATCCACTCACCAGAAGGCAATCTCAGTCGCGCATTCAATGTTTTGGACGAAGGCGAGAGCTGGTTGTTGGAGCCAAAGCAGCTCGATGAATCGGGCAACCTCTGGCGACCAGGGATCAAACTCGGCGTTCAGCCAGGGTCCTGGAGTCACCAAAACGAATGGTTCGGGCCAGTTCTTGGCGTTATGGTCGCCCCAGATTTTGAGACTGCGACAGCGTGGCAGAACTCCACCCCATACGGACTCACCGCTGGGTTGCACTCCATGGACGAAAATGAATGCTCTTGGTGGATCGAGAATATTCAAGCCGGCAACGTCTACGTCAATCGAGGAATCACTGGGGCAGTCGTACGACGACAGCCCTTTGGAGGCTGGAAGCGTTCTAGCGTCGGCCCCACCGCCAAGGCCGGTGGGCCAAATTACGTAAACGCTTTGCGAGACTGGTCCCCTCTGCGCGACTTGGACACAGCAATAACTGGGGCCAAGCGCTGGTGGGCGGCTTCTGGAAAACAGGCCGTTGATCCAAGCAGCCTCGGCGTTGAGCGAAACCTATTCCGATACCGCAGGACTCTCAAGCCAGTCATCGTTCGTTGTGATTCATCGACCGACGCAACTTGGATTCGATTCCTAGAGCTCTTGCAAGATGGTTGTGGCGTCAATATCTCGATCAGTGCTTCGGACCACGTGGAGACAAGTCTTCCCCATCGCCACGAAAGCGTGGACGAATTAGCCGCTCGTAGCGGTGAATATTCGAAGATCCGTTGGCTCAGTAGAGAAACCGCTCCTCAAGCGCAGCTATTGAGTGTAGGTATAAGCGTCGACCCTCGCCCTATGGCACAGAACGGTGAAGTTGAAGCAGCTCGATGGTTCCTTGAGCAATCCGTTGCGATAACGAACCACCGCTATGGCAACGCCAATGCCGGGCCACGGCCAGCGTGCCCCGGCCTTAACTAGTTACCAACCGTTGCTGACGGGAAGTCCCTCGTTGTACCCAGCAGCCGATTGAATGCCAATCACAGCGTGCTCGTGAAGCTCTTCAAGGTTCGTAGCACCGGTGTAAGTACAAGCGGAACGAAGGCCCGCCACGATCTGGTCAACGATGTCCTCCACCCCAGGAGTCGCTTCCTTTATGTAGAACCTCGAGGTGCTGATGCCTTCTTCAAACAGCTCTTTCATCGCAATATCCAGAGTTGATTCCTTCGCGTTGCGATTCCTTACTGCTCGACGAGAAGCCATACCAAAGCTCTCCTTGTAGAGTCGCCCCTTTTCGTCGCGCATCACATCAGCCGCACTTTCGTAAGTGCCGGCCAACCACGAGGCAAACATTACGTTGCTCGCACCAGCGGCAATTGCGAGCGCAACATCACGAGGGTGGCGAACGCCACCATCGGCCCACACATGCTTGCCGTGACGCCTTGCTTCAGTGGCACATTCCAGAACCGCAGAAAACTGAGGACGCCCTACGCCGGTCATGACTCGAGTGGTGCACATCGCACCTGGTCCAATGCCAACTTTTACAATGTCTGCACCGGCCTCAATGAGGTCGCGAGTTGCTTGGGCCGTTGCTACGTTTCCTGCTACAACGGTGACGTGGCGTGAACCAATCGTCTCTCGCGTCTTGCGTAGGGCCTCGATCATCTTGCTCTGGTGTCCGTGGGCGGTATCGACGACAAGTACTTCAATGCCTAAATCAAGCAACTGCTGAACCTTGCCGGCAACGTCTCCGTTAATTCCCACCGCCGCCGCCACGCGCAATTTCCCGTTGGCTCCAAGGTTCGGCTCGTAGAGCTCAGTACGCAGGCAGCTCTTTGGCGTCATTACGCCCACCAAAGTGCCGCTGGCATTCACGACGGGTGCCACGCTGAGTCGATTCGACTCAAGGAATTCGTACATGGCGGTGATGCCCTGCGAGTCGTTCAAACTCACAACCTGCCGAGCCATCACTTGCTCGAGTTTGGCGAAGCGATCTTGGCCGTGGGCGTCTATTTCAGTAAAGATGCCGATTGGACTATTGGACTCGTCGACGACAATTATCGCACCGTGGGCGCGCTTGTGGATGAGTTCCAACGCTTCATTAATAGTGTTGTTCGGCCCCAGGGTAAGTGGTGTGTCGTAGAGCAAGTGTGCCGAGCCAACGCTGTCGACAATGTTCTTTACGATCTCAATCGGAATGTCTTGTGGAATGACGACAATTCCTCCGCGGCGCGCAATGGTTTCAGCCATTCGCTTTCCTGCAACGGCCGTCATGTTGGCAACCACAACTGGGAGATGGCCGACGCCGTCAACGGTCTCAGTTGAGACATCCATACGAGATGCGGACTCGGTGCGATTTGGAACTATGCACACATCGCTGTAGGTCAAGTCGTATTCGGACCCGACACCGTTCAGAAATTTCATAGACACTCCCCACCCCTGCTCTCGATTTGAGAGCGCAACATAGTGACATTAGTTGGCACTTATGTGCAGCCCGGCCAAGGCAATCAAGAAGCTGGCCATATATAGAGGAATTCAGGATGAAAAGGCTGATGCCTTACAAGCACCTATCAGCAATGGGCCAATCGGGCTCAGATGGAGAATTCGTGACGGGTTTCCGTCAAGGCAGGTAGCCCTCATAATTTCTGGGCTCAACTCCGTAAAGCCTCATTGCCGTCAGGAGCATCGACCCTTCTCTGACAACCCATCCGACCCCCTCCAATCCCAAACCTTTTGCGTCAGCATTCAAGGCTTTTACAATTCTTGCCCAAACGTCAAGCTCGCCGATATAGGGAGGCTTGCATTCTTCGATTCCTTGAATGACCCGATCAGGAACTCCGGAGAGTACCGAGAGTTGGGGAATGGTTAGGCCAGCTCGCAATCTCATCTCTCGAAGCGACGCAGCCTCAGCCTCAATTTCATTTCTTCCTGAATCGCAAATTGAAAAATTGTTAGTGGCTTTCGTCGCTCTCGAACGGCTAGTCCACTCGACCCATGGGTTTTCTCCTGCTTTGAGCGAGGTAATAGATCCATCAATCCACCGCACCGTTACTGAATCCGACCGGCTTGCCGCCCATTCCATTGCAGTCTTGAGATTTAGGGAATCTCCACCAGCTTCAAAGGTCCCATCGTGTTCATTTACAACGAAAGCCGAGAAAGAATAGAACTTTAACGTGTTGGTGACACTTAGATGAGGCACAACATGAGGAGATACGTTTGAATTCCGAGCCTTCTTCAAAGTTTCACCAGCGCTCCTGCTTTTGCAGATACAACTGCAACCGGCGCCAAAGCCAAACCGAGACCCAGGCAGATGGCGCCAAAACTTCTAACAAGTTTTTTCATGATCCCTCTATATTCGCGATCCTGCTCTATTGATTTAGTAGCACACTAGGTTTTTAGCAAATCAGAACGTTAATATGCATTTTCGCCCTCCCATTGGCCAATAAGCAGCTTTCCCAATCATCAGTTCGAAGTGAAGGATCAATCTGAGCCTGCTCCAACCCCCTAGGGCGAGCAGAATTTCAGTCAAAAAGCATTATGTAGCGCCCAACGTTATTTATCTGCGAGACTTCGCCATCGTCATGCTAAATACCTGCAACCTTGCTCGCGGTGCGCAGGGCGTCCTATCTCCCGAACAGTCTCTTAAGGTTTGTTGAATTATTTGTTGCTTTCAGCGTCTCGAATAACGCCTTTGAGCATCCCTGGGAACACGAAGAGGTGGAAGGGTAAAACGCTGTACCAATAGGCGCGACCGAGTAGCCCTCGAGGTTTAAAGCGTGCACGCTGGACCACATGAGTGAAAGTGCCGTCACTGGTAATCTCCCACTCGAGCCACGCTTCGCCGGGTAGGCGCATTTCAGCGTGAAGTTCGATTCGCCGAGAAGGATCCGCTTCAGTAACGCGCCAAAAATCTACGAAATCGCCGACCTTTATGGAATAAGGGTCTCGACGTCCTCGTCGCAGCCCCGGGCCACCCCAGACCCGGTCGAGGGCTCCGCGGATGTACCAGAGCCAGCCGCCCGAGTACCAGCCCTTGGCTCCGCCAATGCCAGAGATGGTGTTGTAAATTTCACTTGGGCTGGCACTTGTCGACCGTTCGCGTTTGTCAACAAGTACCGTGCCTCCAGCCCAGCGAGGATCAGTCGTGTAGGGGCGAAAAACTTGAAGGTCAGCATCGGTAAATGACGTTGGCACATTGTTGGCCTGCGAGCGGCCCAAGGCTAAGTGAATTGCGTCTCTCAAAGTACGCATGGGTGGGCCAAAAGCCTTAATGGCTTTATCATCGTGGACAATTACTTCATTGACGAGCGATTCAATCAACGGGCGCGCTAGCGACGCTGGAACCGGAGTCACAATTCCCACCCAATGACTCGAGAGTCTCGGAGTCAAGACCGGAACAGGAATCAGTCGGCGCTTGGTGAGTCCAGCCTCTTCGGCGTATAACGCCATCAACTCGGCGTAACTCACCACATCCGGTCCCCCAATTTCGTAGACACCAGCCTCGAGCTTGTCGGCCGTTATGGCTTGCACCATGTAGTGCAATACATCGGAGATGGCGATTGGTTGCGACCTCGTTTTTACCCACTTGGGCGTGACCATAACGGGCAGGACCTCAACGAGGTAGCGGAGCATTTCAAAACTTGCTGAGCCCGAACCGATTATTACTGCGGCCCGTAACTCAACTACCGGTATCGGGCCGGCGGCGAGTACTGCTCCAACATCGTGTCGGCTCCGCAAGTGAACTGAAAGGGCGGACTTATCGTCGCCCATACCGCCTAGGTACACGATTCGCTTTACCCCCGCCGCTTCACAAGCCAGGCGGAAATGTTCAGCGTCGGTGCTCTCTTGTGCAGCCCAGTCGGGTCCATCTCCAATACCGTGCACCAAGTAGACCGCCACGTCGATTCCCTTGAGGGCCACGTCAAGCGGTCCTCGTAAATCGCCAGAAACGATTTCAACCGAATCGTGCCACGGCGCAATCGCGATCTTGGCCGGAGTCCGAACTAAACAGCGCACCTCAACATTGCGAGCGATGAGCTCTGGAACCAACCGCCCGCCAACGTATCCACTGGCACCAGTCATCAGGACTTGAAGTTTTTTGCTCACCCGTGAATCCTACGAATACTGTGAGCAGGAATCGATGCACCATTCCACTAACTGCTGGCGATTTCCAGCGGTATCGCTCAGACGGCTCGATTTAGTTTTATAAAAGGAGCGACTGCGACGGTCAAACCAGAATTGACCGGACGCGACCTCTGATTCGGGTGCGGTCGCGAGCCACAGTGCGGTATCAACCCCTTGAGCCAGGGTTCGAAGCCAGGGTCTCATAATGAACCCAAACACGGGCAGGCTCTGGCGAAGTCCCGGGGTATCGACCCAACCAGGGTGAAGGACGCTCATAGAGATTCCTCGCTTGGCCCAGATCGGTGAAATCTCAGCGACCAAGCTCAGTTGAGCACGCTTGATTTTGGCGTAGGCGGCGACGCCTCGGTAGTTCGCGCCCGGGTTCGCTAGCCACCCAAGGTCGAGCGGTTCGCTATACATGCCGCCCGAGGCCATCCACAGGACTCGTCCCCGTGCAACTTCGAGCTGCTTCGTCAGCAAACTCGTCATCAGATAAGGGCCAACGAGTTGGGCTGCGGTGGTCATCTCAATGCCATCGTGGTTCACCGAATAGGTCGGCGTGATTGCGCCCGCGTTGTGAACGATTAGGCGAATGGATTTCACCGAGGCAATCTCGGCCACAAAGCGGGTGATGCTCGCGAAATCGCTGGTGTCAACTTCATGAATCTTCCAGGTTCCAGATGGGTACTTGGTATTCCACGAGGCGACGGCCGCTTCAGCTTTGGTGCGATTGCGTACCAGGAGACGAACATCAGCACCATTCGCCACAAGTTGTTCGGCGAGAAAAAGTCCAATCCCTGAACTAGCTCCGGTCACGATAGCGATTTGGTTTTTCATTGAATCAAAATCGAGTGGCGTCCAGCGAGCCAGACGCTTACGAATCACAAAGCCGATTTTCGAGAAGCTGCCGACGACGCTCTTTTCGAGTGTCTCGTCGACAAGGGAAGCGAAGCCCATTACTTCACATCGGCGTCGAGATACCGCTTGAGTGAATCTCGTGCTCGGTCACCAATTTTTTTGAAACTCAGGGCGAGCAGTGGCGTCGCCAAGATTGCGATGCCCTTGAACCGCAGGGTCGCGTCATAGGTCACCTCACATCCAGTAGCGGTAGGTGCGAAACTGAGGCGGTCGAGCGACTCTAATCGTGGCGTCAGCGCCTGAAGGGTGACTAATCGGTTTGGCTCGAATTCAGTGATTACGTACTTAAGGTCCATGGTCTTGCGAGCTGCGGGGACGGTGAGCAAGAAAGCCGATCCCAGACCAACCTCTCCTTCGCTCACGCTCTTCGCCTTAATGACTCCTGGATCCCAGTCTTCGGCGTTCGTAAATTCGGCCATTCGAGCGAAGACTTCGTCGAGCGGTTGACGAGAAACAAGGGTGACAACATAACGAGGCATTGGGCTCCTAAAGGGAAATTTCGTTGATGCCTGTAGCCTAGGGCTATGTCTTCTGGGGTCAAACGAGAGCGAATCGCCATTGTGGGCTCGGGAGTTTCTGGTCTGGTCGCGGCCTACTTGCTGGACCCTCACCACGACATAACCGTCTTCGAGGCCAACTCCTACGTGGGGGGTCACGTCGACACTCACGAGGTGCGGCTCGCTGACCAGACCGTGTACGTTGACACTGGCTTCATTGTTTATAACGACCGCAATTACCCCTACTTCAGCGCCCTGCTCGAAGAATTAGGAGTCGCCACTCAAGACAGCGAGATGACCTTTAGCGTGGTTGACCGGCGCACGGGAAGCGAATACGCCGGGACCAATCTGAATGCGCTCTTTGCCACCCGGAAAAATCTCATTCGCTTGAGCTTCTGGAAAATGCTCATTGATATCGTGCGATTTAATCGTGCTGCGAAAAAACTCGTAGCCCGAGAAGATCTATCGCTTTCAGTTGGTGAATTCGTAAAGAGGAAGCGATTTGGCGCGGCCTTTATCAATGACTATCTGATTCCAATGGGCTCGTCAATTTGGTCAGCGAATCCGCAGACCTTCGATGCCTTCCCCGCCGGACCCCTCGCCCAGTTCTTTCACAATCACGGCTTACTCTCGTTGGGCAACCGCCCACAGTGGCGAACGGTAACGGGCGGATCGAAGAACTACGTGCGAGCCATCACCTCAAGACTGAAGAACCCGGTTGTCTTGGGGACGCCTATTGCTTCTATTACGCGCAACTCCAGCGGCGTCGAGCTCGCCTCACCCGCTTTTCAGACTCCGCAACAATTTGATCGAGTGTTACTAGCTACCCACGCCGACACCTCGTTAGCCATGCTGAGCGACCCGAGCGAACTCGAGCGCGAAATTCTGGCCTGTTTTCCCTTCCAAGAGAATTTGGTGCAACTTCACACCGACTCTTCGATGTTGCCCGAGCGTGACCTAGCTCGGGCCAGTTGGAACTACCTCTCCTACGCCGATGATTCGTCGGTCGCGGTCTTGACTTATTACGCCAACAAACTGCAGCGAATTGACTCTAAGGTCGACCTCTGCGTCACGCTCAACGCCAAGCAGCACGTTGATCCCAAGACCGTCATTGCCGAAAGGCATTACACCCACCCGGTCTATAACGAGAAGGCCTTTCGGGCTCAAACACGTCACGCGGAGATTGACGGGGTATCCAATACCCACTTCCTCGGTGCCTATTGGGGTTACGGCTTTCACGAAGATGGAGCGTCCAGTGCCTATCGAGTCGCCGAGAAATTGATTCCTAAGGACTCCCTCCTTGACTAAATCTGCACTGTACGTGGGTCAGGTGAGCCACGAACGCAGCGAAGGGCCTGCTCGGACATTCAAGAATCGGATCATGATGCCCATGATTTTTCTCGATGAGCTTGACTCGCTGAAGCTCAGACCTTTTTTCGGTACCCACGCCGGAACAGTGATGCACTGGCAACGAAAAGATTTCTTTGGCGGACAAGAATCGCTTGAGCGCGTAGTCAAGGAGTTGGTTTCTCGCGAGGCCGGATTTGAACCCGATGGCCCTGTCGCGCAGCTCGGGCATATTCGCACCTGGGGATGGCTCTTCAATCCAATAGTTCTCTACTACTGCTTCGACGAGTCGCTCAGTTCGCTCGTTGCAGTCGTAGCGTCGGTGAGTAATACTCCTTGGGGAGAAACCCATAATTACGTTATCGATACTCGTAACGGGGTTGCGGACCTTCCCCGACAGGTCAAGTCCATGCACGTCTCCCCCTTCTTGCCCATGGACTTTGACTACCGATTCCGCCTAAACGTGCCAGGGGAAAAGGCGACCTTTTCGGTTTCGGTACTTCGGGGAGAGAAACAAGCTTTTCGCGCCGGAATGACACTTCAGCGCAAACCCCTTAACCGCCGAACCTTGGCCTGGGCGTTACTCGCTTACCCCTTCCAAACCTTCCGCGTCTCGGAGGGAATTTACCGAGAGGCGTTGGTCTTGGCTTTTCGCAAGGCCAAGTTCTACACTCATCCGAGGAAGAAATCATGACCTCATCTGTTCGAACCGTAAATCTGCCCCAGCCCCGTCCCACCGCGAAGGTGGCGCGAGGAGTACTCCTTCGACTCGCGCACAATCTGCATGGCGGGCAACTCGTTATTACTGAGGGTGGTCGCCAACTAACCCTTGGCGATTCGAAGGGTCCGCTCCATGCCACCATCGAGGTTCACTCCAATGACTTCTGGTCACGGCTGCTCTGGCGAGGTGGCGTCGGTCTCGCGGAGGGCTACATCGCCGGTGACTGGACCAGCCCTGACACGGTGGCGGTACTTCGCCTGCTCGCGGTCAACCTCAACAAATTGAACGCCTTCGCCAACCGGACCTTGTGGCTCAAAAAGCTCTGGCGAGTTGGGCGAAATAGTGATGCGTCAGACACTCGTCGTCGCGATCGCAAGAACATTTCGGCGCACTACGACCTCGGCAACGACTTCTTCCAGCTCTTCTTGGATCCCACGCTCGCCTACTCCAGCGGCTACTTCTTCAATGATCAGGCCAGTCTCGAAGAAGCCTCGACGGAGAAGTTTGACCGACTCTGTCGCAAACTTGGGCTGAACCAAGAATCAAAACTATTAGAGATTGGAACGGGCTGGGGTGGATTTGCCTTGCACGCGGCCCAGAAATACGGATGCTCAGTCACAACGACCACCATTTCGAGCGAGCAATTCGCCTTCGCCACCGAACGAATTAAGGCGGCTGGTCTCGAGCACTTGGTCACAGTTTTGCTCGAGGACTACCGAGACCTGCAGGGGCAATTTACTCATCTGGCCTCGATTGAGATGATTGAGGCCGTGGACTGGCGCCAGTACACCACTTTTTTTCAAAAACTTGAATCGTTAATTACCCCCGAAGGTCTCATTGCCCTTCAGGCCATTGTGATTAAGGACAGCGAATTTGAACGATACAAAACCCACCAGGACTTCATCCGTCGTTACATCTTCCCCGGTGGGTGCCTGCCCTCCACTCAGGCGATTCTCACCACCATCAGTTCGAAAACTTCGCTCCGTCTTACCCATCTCGAAGAATTTGGTCACTCGTACGCCCGAACCTTACGTGAGTGGCGACTCAACCTGGCTGCCCACCGTGACCGTGCACTCGCCCTGGGTTATGACGATCGTTTCTTGCGCATGTGGGACTTCTACTTCGAATACTGCGAAGCAGGTTTCTTAGAACGCCACATCTCCGTTGAGCAGATCGTCCTTGCTCGCGAAGAAGCCTCGGGCGTCCTGCGATACTAAAAGTGCCCCCGGCAGGAGTCGAACCCGCAACCTGACGGGTAGAAACCGTCTGCTCTATCCAGTTGAGCTACAAGGGCTAGAAGGCGAACCTACTCTTCGTAGGTTATGCCGTAGTTGGCTCTCGCAAACTGATCTTCAATAATGCGAATCTGATCCTGGGCCAAGGTGTTGGGCTTTTGTAGGTGCTCAATGGAATTAGCCATAGTTTGGCGCATTGCGTCAAAGCTCTCGGAAAAGGCCTTTTGCACGGTGGCCGCGGACTTAAGTGCCGTTTGCAGGTATCGCTTCTGCTCTTGGACTTGGCGCAACAGAGCATTCTTCTTCTCCGTGGCCTGCTCAATCAACTTGCTCGAACGTTCCGTGGCGTCCGCCATGATTTGCGAGGCCTTGGCTTTCGTTTGGTCCATGAGGTCTTTGGCCATTTCGTTAGCCTCGTCTCGAGTCGCTTGAACCTCGCCCACGACCGCTTGGCGCATCGAATTAGCGTCCACTTGGGCTGAGCGAACTAGCTCCTCCGCTTCGAGGCGGGAGTTTTGTAGTAACTCCTCAGACTCGCTCTTGGCGCGACCCATGGTCTCTTCGTAGATGACGGTTGCGGCGCTCAGTTGCGCCGAGGCCGTTGCTTGAGCGGTCGAAAGAATTTCTTCTACGTCGGCGCGCGCCGCGGCGACAGCCTCTTCGTATTGACGCTTGCCTTCATCCATCATGGACTTGGCCTCTTTGGTGGCCTGTGCCACAATCTTTTCCGATTCTCCTCGAGCACGGTCGAGAAAAGTTTGGGCCTCTCGTGTTTTATTCCGTACATCTTCTCGAGCGACGAGCAAGATACGAGTTGCCGATTCCGAGGCGAGCACCGTGAGTTCCGAGTCATCGAAACGACTCAAATCCATTGGGCTCTCACGCAGAAATTTCACCTCACTCTCAAGGTCACGAATACGCTGGCGAAGAATGTGCTCGAGGTCTCGTGATCCCGAGATTGGAGAAGAGTCGGGCTCAGACTTTCGGAAAAAACTCCAGCTCCCAGAACTCTCTTTAGCCATCGAGTCGCTAATGAATGCGGACGGGCTAGGCAAAGTAGCCACTTTGCGCGCTTGAGGCTTGATGCTCGAACGACTGACACTCGACTGAGGTGAGTTTTTAGTTGAAGCTGCCGCACGTGGTTCGGTGCCTCTGCGCGCGGCGGGTGCGACCTTTGCTGGCGCTTTGGCTAGCGGGGTCTTGGCGGTGGACGCTACCTTTCGAGCCACGGGGCTCTTGGCGGGTGCTTTGGCAGCAGGTTTGGGAGCAACCTTCTTAGCGACGGGCTCCTTTGCTGCTGGTTTCTTGGCCGATGTCTTTTTAGCGGTAGCCACGGGCTTCCTCTCAGATCGATGGGAATGCTTCGAGTTCGGCTCTAATTGTACCCCAGCCCCCAATTCGCGATTCCGGCCGGCACCACCCTCTCACCTGTGGCATACTTAATACTCCTTGGTGGGCGTAGCTCAGTTGGTTAGAGCGCCAGGTTGTGGTCCTGGAGGTCGCGGGTTCGACCCCCGTCGCTCACCCCATTAAGTCAGGTCGCCATTGGCGACATCCCCAAACCGGCTAGACTCTTGAGTGCGCCGATAGCTCAATTGGCAGAGCATTTGACTCTTAATCAACAGGTTCCGGGTTCAAGTCCCGGTCGGCGCACCAATTAGGACTAGTTGTTAGCTTCGCGTTCTGCACTGGTCAGACGGTCGCTACCAAGCAACCGTCTTCGCAGAAAGGTGTGACGTGACCGGTTTTCTCGCTGTAGCCGCCCCCGTTCTCACGGTGCTGCAATGCATCTTCCAGGCCAAGCGCATTCGACTCGCTGGCGCGAATGGTGTCGCTCTGGGTACGTGGATTCTTTCAATCTTCTGTGGTGAGATTTGGATCTCCTACGGCATCTTGTATTCCGTTCCCGCTGAGTGGGAATCAAACGGCGCCTTTTTAATCCTCGCTCTGTGGGTCACCTACCTCGCGGCCAAAGCTCACAAGCACATCTCGCACTTCTGGTGGGGGCTTACTGGCGTCACCATCGTGACCACCATCGCCACACTCTTTGGCATGCACCACTCCACCAAGTGGGTAGTTGGCATGATGGGTGACGCTGCCCCGATCACGATGTACATCCCCCAGCTGCGTAAGGTCTTCGGAGACGGAGAACTCACTGGTGTTTCCATTGGTAGTTACTGGCTCGCCGCGGTTACGGCCGTCTGTTGGCTTTCCTACGGAATCTTGTTGCACCAGCCCGCGGTGTACCTACCTGCGGTAATTCTCTTGCCCGCCACAGTTCTCATCATCAAGCGGGTAAGCGCAAGCCGCGAGCTTTCGAATATTTCAAATCAATAACAAACGGGCAAGCCATCAGCTCGTTTGATATCGAGAGCGGTTCGCTCAACAGTGCTCGGGAAACTTGAGCCTAACTAACCATTGGGTATTCACCATCAACTGATGAGTTTGTCCCAAAAACGACGTGGAGACCGGAATCGACTGAAACTCAAATGATTGCCCCTCCAGTGACTTCACGCATTTCATCCTCAACCGAATGTAGGCACTTCCACCAAAATTCCTCGTCAACAAAAAATTCCTGCGAGGTGGGTTCGTTGCGAAATCCAAACCCCAACCCATGTGAACCGCTTCAGCCTGAAAGATCTTCCGAGTTGTTGCAGGCATTCCGAAGTTCACAATTGTTACTGGCCAAACATTCTCATTGGCTAGGTTTAGGTTCAAATCGAGAAAAGAAACACCGGACGGTACTAGCCATGAGGCGACCCCTTTAATACTTTTCGTGTCTACCGGAATCTTCTTTCCATCAGCCAATGTGAGTGTTGGTTCATATCCACCAGCAGAAAGCCCAACTGGCTGGTAATGCGCTCGCCAATTTAAGAAAGCAAGCGTCCCTACCGAAGCCAAAGTTGCCACCAGAACAGAGAAAGTCAATAAGGTTTTCGAGAGCACTTTGAAGAACCTTGATCTGATGAGTCGAGGGCTTCGAATCCTTAAGGCGGGTGAATTTCCTCCTTGCTCTCGAGTAGAAACGCTATTCGGATTGGCGGAATCAACCATGATTATGGGGTATTACGGGCGCTGTTGTAGACAATGGGGCTCGCGGAAGGCGACCCTCCACCCGGACCACAGAGGTAGGTAGTCGAAGAATTAACTCCGGCGTAATAAGTAATCACGGCATTCGTGCCCCAGTGTTGTGTCACCCCAAAATTGAACCCAAAGAGACTGAATGCTTCGCTAACCGAGAAGGAGCTTCCATAAGATTCACCTAAAGATTTCCCAGGCGTGAGATATTGACCGGGTGGGGTTGGGCAATATCCGAGAGGGTTGGTGGGTGCGGAAAACTGACCCAAATCCCCGGTTTTTCCAGTTAAACCATAGGGAGTAGTCAAATATGTCGTAATGACCCCTTTAACAGCAGGGCAGTCTTCTCGATAGAGACCAACATAGAAACCCGCAGTTAAGTATTCATGAGCAGACGGTGGCAAGGGGTATGAGAGAGTCGTTCCACCTTCAATAGTGTAGGTACCACTCGCTTGAAAAGTTCCGCTGGCTCCAGTCGCACTTAGGCCCAAAGTAAATTCGCTGGCATTGGTTGTGCCATAGGTAAATGTTGCCGAAACTTTTGCCTCGGTGTGGGCTTCACCTATCTTGCTCATAGCCTCTGTGGTGCTCAGCAAAGTTGCAACACAAGTCGTTGGCCCTGGAGGTGTTGACGTAGTAGCAGTCGTCTTGCCATATTTCAGGGACCTTATGGAAGTTTTCACCCAACGACCATTTAAGGGTGTCCGCCTCTCATCTTTAGCTAATCCCTGAAACTGAACTGCTTCGCTGGTGGAGGCGAACATTTCCGCTGCGGTCGAACCAGACTGTAAGACAAACTGAAAATTTCCGGGGGAAGGCAGAGCGATCTCAAAAGTTTGGCCGCTGACTTGATTTGATGAAATCGACGTGAAAGAATCCGCGCCGCCTATGCTTAGCGAGTTGAGATTTGAAATTTGATAGATATTAAGTGATGCACCTTGTTGGGCCCAGGAAGGAAGCGTTCCCGAGTAGTCAACTTGCCCAGTCAGAGTGGATCCGGCGGGAAGACTTCCAGGTTGAGTTGTAGGTGAACTTGGAACGCTAGCTTCAGCTAACCCTGTAAAATTGGTTGCCAATAACGTGGTTGAGAGAAGAACGCCAAGAATTCTAGGGGTTTTCATTTTTGCAGACTTTTTCACCTTGTCACCTTCTTGCTATATAAAAATATTCTACTGTCACACCCTGCCATGTTCCAGGTGCTTCCCGGTTTCTTAAAACTAAGATTTTTAATCCAGTTTTTTTGTATTGAAATCACCCGCAGAACTTTTAGGCAAAGCCTGCACTACAAACAGTCGGCCAGTCCAAAGAGCAAGCTCTGGATGGTAACGATGTACTGACGAGTCTCTGGGTCAGTGTTGTGCAGACTGGCCTCATCAGCGATATTTCTAATGCTGATAGTTGCGCGAAGCGCCAGATTTAATGAGGTCATCCAGGCGTAGGCCTCGCCCGCACTTAACGTCTCTTCGTTAACGGTCATCTGCCCGAGCTCTGAATTTGAGGCCATCTCTTTTTGTCGAGCGAAGGTCGCGAGGGGATCGTCGGAGTTTGCCGAAGGATTAATCGGTGGATTCAGCGAGAGGTGCCATTCATGATTCGGGTCGTTCTCAGCGGCCACTACCTGATTAAAGATTTCGCCTACGAAGGCTCGCGCGTTGTCATTTAGGTGAACCGCGATTGAACCGTCGCGCTTCTTTTTAAAGAGCGCCACTTACTTGTCCTCTTCCACTGAGGCCATGAGCCCAGCGGCTTGGAGTTGGGTGCAGAAGTGAATGGCGCGGTCTTGCGCCCCATCCCAGACGACGGCCTTACCCTCGTGGTGCACGGTGAGCATCAATTGGGTGCACTTGGGCTCGGGGTAGCCAAAAATCTTCTTGAAGATCACTTCAACCACTCGCATGGGAGTTACGGGGTCGTCCCAGACAATCACCTTCCATGGTTTCTTGGTGACTACGCGCGTAATGGTGTCGGTATCTGCTTCGGTGGAGAGTTGGATTCTCTGCAAGGTCGTCACCTCCCCAGTTTCCCACGTCCCGCACGGAAATGAAAGGGTCATCTCTAGGCTGAATCCATGGATACTTCTCCCCCTGAGGTAACCGGTCTAAAGAAACGCGTCAACGTAGCCATCCGCGACGCCATTGGGCTGACTCAGAATCCACCACCAATCTGTCAAGACCCGAACGAGGCTTACACCGCCATTGACTCGGTGGCGCGCCTGGTGCACGGAGATCTCTCTTCCATGGTGGTTGGTGGGCTCGCTTCACTTTTCCTGCAGATGCTCCACCCTCGTGCCATGGCCGGCGTGGCTCAACATTCGCGGTATCAAGACGACCCCTTTGGTCGCATGCTGCAAACGGCCAACTTCATCGGCGCGACAACCTATGGTTCGAAGTCCTCGTCGCAGAAATCAATCAAGCGAGTTCTGCAAGTTCACGAACAGGTCGTTGGCCTAACCGATCAAGGTGAGCCCTACGCCGCCAATGATCCCGACCTGCTGTCCTGGGTGCACTGTGCCGAGATTGCGATGTTCTACCGCGCATATGAGATATTCGGAAAGCTCCCACTATTCGCGGGCGAAGAGGACAAGTACGTCGAAGAGATGTCCCAACTCGCCTCTGATTTGGGATGCTCACCAATCCCCCACAATGCCAATGAACTGCAGCTTCAATTAGAAGACTTCAGGCCAGTCCTCGAACTCCGAGCCGATGGACGCCGAGCGAGGAATTTCCTCCAGCACGAGGTGGTACAGGGGCGTTTACGCCGATTCGTGTTTTGGTTCTTGCTGCGCAGTTCCTACTCACTGCTGCCCGATTGGGCCTGCCAGATGTTGGAAGTCAAGTCAAACCGCTTTTTGAACCGAGTGTTTATTCACCCGTTCACCAAGTTGATTTGCATGGGTATGCGTGTGGCCGTGCCACCCACCCCTCGCGTAATTCTCTAGAGTCGGCGCATCCGCCAACTGCCGGCCCAGTGCTGACCGGGCTCGAGCACGATGATGTCCTTGCCAGTGTGAAAGGCGTCGGCCGCGCAGGTCATAGGTTCAATCGCGACTGACGTGCGGCGACGACCGGGGTCTCGGGTATCGCCGGTGTAGACACAGGCGTAGGGGAAGTTGCGGTCCATCGCGATTTCCACCGTTCTTCCCTCAGCGTCGGTAACACTGAAAGTTGCCATACCGTGATCGTCACGAAGGAAATCGGTGTAGGTGGTGTCGAGCACGACACCCGAAACACTCTTGGGTGAGAGGAAATCTCGGTCAGTTCCCACCACCGGTGAAATAGTTCCAGTGGGTAGCAATCGCTCGTTGACATCGACGAAGGACTTGGCTGGGATGTGCAAGGTGGCGCCTTCAATACTTGGCGTCGTCACCGCCAAGTACGGGTGCGAACCGGCTCCAAAGGGCAAAGGTACCGAGTCAATATTGGTCACCGTCATTGTGCAGGTCAGCCCCAGGGTACCGAGGTGATAATCCACCTTGATCTCTGACGCGAAAGGGTAGGTCGGCGATGGGTGGAGCACGAGGCTCAGCGAACAGCGATTTTGATTAACCGCGTCAATTGTGAAGGGGGTGTAGCGAATTAGCCCGTGATTCAGGGTTCGCTCGGTGACGTTGTCTACCAGTGGCGTTCCCACCCGCTTGGAGAAGGTCCAGTCTTCGCTCGATAGGCGGTTGGGCCAGGGAAACATCACTTGGCCTCGAGCGCCGTCAGCCATTTCTTCGGCCGCGTAGCCCTCGATGACGTTTATTCCACCGGCCACAAAACTGCGCAAGCTGGCGCCAACCTCGGTAATTACCGCGCGCTGGTTGCCGTGGGCAATTGCAATCTGTTCACCGGTGGGCAGCATGGACTTGTTTCCTCAATCTCGCGTACATGTAACTTAGGACAATTAGGGTACTCCTAGTTGTTTACTTGTTAGGGCGCTATGAAAATTCTCATCACAAACGACGATGGCGTAAAGGCTCCCGGGATTGCCACCTTGGCGAGACACGTGGCGCGCTGGGTCAGCGAAGATCCCGACTCCCGCCAAGCAATGATCGTCGCCCCTGACCGCAATTACTCCGGATTTAGCGCCGCAGTTGGCGACGTTTTTGAGATGGACGGCGTGAAATACGAACGCTTCGTCATTGACGGTGCCGAGTCACTCCCCACCTATGGCCTTGACGCGGCCCCCGCCCTTTGCACCATTTTGGGAGCGGTGGGAACCTTTGACTTCGTCCCAGACTTCGTGCTCTCGGGCATCAACGCTGGCGCGAATGTAGGTCGATCGATCTTGCACTCGGGAACCGTTGGTGCAGTTTTTACCGGTGCCCAGTTTGGCGTGTCGGGCCTCGCGGTATCCGTTCAGTGGGGTGATGAGGTTCACTACGACACCGCCGGAGCGGTCGCCGTCGAGGTGCTTCAAGAACTCGCTAATGCTCCACGCGGCACTCTCCTAAACCTCAACGTGCCGAATCTGCCTGGCGCTGAACTCAAGGGTGTACGTCGGGGACGTGTCTCTCACGCAGCACTCGTACACGACGCTCTCGACCCCGCCGGAGATTCTCTGGGCGCGAGTGGCGTATTGAAACTAAATCTCGGTGCCGCTAGTCCAAGCTTGGGCGACACTTCCGATGAGGCCGAGGACGACGACGGCGCGCTCATTCACGCTGGTTACGCGGCCCTCACGCCCCTGCGCGGGCCACGAGAAGATTCTGATCCTGGTCTAGACGACACGGTCGAAGCGGCTCTGAACATCATCGCCAAGCACCTAGAAGAGCGTTACTAGTCTTCGATATTCCGACGGAGTCGCTTGACTTCGCCACGGCGTTGTTTGGCATCAACTCTCTTAACCTTGGATGATTTCGAAGGCTTCGTAGCTCGCCTGGTTTTTGGCCGAGCCAGACCTTCGGCCAGCTTCTGCGCTAATTGTTCCAGCGCCGCCTGCTTGTTTTGGCGTTGCGAACGAAAGCGGCTCGCACTGGCCCGGACAACTGGACCCAGTTTGGCGGTGAGCCACGCCTTGTCACTCTCACTTAATGAAGAGTCTTCGATATTTAGTGAGACCACAATTTTGGAAAGTGTCCGGTTGACGTGTTGTCCCCCGGGACCTTGGGACGTGGTCGCTCGTATATCAATTTCGTCAGCCGCAATTCTGACTCTCGGGGTGAGAAGCAGATCGCCCTCGTCGGTAACGAGAGGAAATTTCGAAGTCACCTAGAACCGAGCGATCGCTAATTGCGAAGCGGTGGCGACCAGTCCCTCGTCATCAAAAATGTCACACCGTTCGTCAATCACGTTGTCGGCAATCACTTGAGACCATTGACGCACTTTGAGCCATTCCGACTGGGGCTTGCGGCGGACGTAGCTCGTCAATTGCAGAGTCGGCACCCAGCCAGAAGAACCAATCGGGAATACTGAAGGTGGCATCACGTCGCTGGCGAAGTGCAGACTCCACGCGTTCCAGTTCATATCGCCATCGGCCAAGCGAATCCAGCCTCGAACTTCGGCCCAGTCCGTCGTTTCGCCGTGCCACCACTTTGAGTAGGCGGGATCAAGTTCTACGTCCACAACCCGAAGCAAGTTCGGCGCGTCGGGCATCGGAGCTCGTACGCATTGGTCACGGGGAGCAACTTCAAAGGCCGCCGCTCCTTCGTAGCGAATCTTCGGTGAGTCTTCCAAAAATCCCAGCGTCGCGAGCGCCTCGCAGTTGACCACGCCGTCTTGATGCATCTCGGCGTGGACGAAGGAGGCGCTTCTTCCGATCTTTCGAACAGTTGTGTGAATTTCAACCGGGCCAGGTTTGGGAGCCACCATGTAGTTAGTCGTTATGCCCGTCACGTCGAGTTGCTTGGCCCCCGCATCCACGCCCGCCGCCAGCGCTCCGCTCGCCAAGACGGCGTGCAGATAGCCACCATTGGGATGTTCGACCACATTGAACATGGCCGAAAGTTCGGCCGAGTACAGGTTCGGGCCGACGGGATCAACGCCGCCGGCGAGGCGCAGTTGAGGAGTTAAGTATTCGCTCACGAGACAACGCTACCGTTGCCCCCTGACTTAAGCGGTAGATTTGCGTAACGGAAAGAGTAACTATGCGCACAATTCCCCATTTTGTTAACGGTCAAGAAGTCGAACAGGCGGGAGTAACGCCCGTTTTCAACCCCGCCACCGGCGAGCAGACCGCCAGCGTTCCAGTCCCCACCGCGGATTTCGTTCAAGGCGTCATCGACACCGCTCGAGAGGCCGCCCTCTCGTGGAGTCAGTCCTCGCTCTCTAAGCGGACCAATATTCTCTTCACTCTTCGCGCACTAATTGTTGAGCACACTGACGAGCTTGCCCAGATCATTACCAACGAGCACGGCAAGACTCTCGCAGACGCGAAGGGCGAAATCGCCCGTGGCTTAGAGAACGTGGAGTACGCCTGCGGACTCACCGAACACCTCAAGGGCGGATTCTCCGACCAAGTTGCTGACGGCGTCGATGTTCACTCCGTGCGTGAACCCGTCGGCGTAGTGGCTGCCATCACTCCCTTTAACTTCCCCATCATGGTCCCGCTATGGATGAGCGCGAATGCGCTTGCTTCAGGAAACTGTGTAATCCTCAAGCCGTCCGAGCGAGACCCCAGCGCCTCAGTTTTCTTGGCCAAGCTGCTGAAGCAAGCCGGTTTGCCTGATGGTGTTTTCAGCGTGGTGCACGGTG
Source organism: uncultured Actinomycetes bacterium (assembly GCA_903825035.1). Classification (GTDB taxonomy): domain Bacteria; phylum Actinomycetota; class Acidimicrobiia; order Acidimicrobiales; family RAAP-2; genus RAAP-2. The sequence goes on from CAIJYV010000034.1 coordinate 72,920, forward strand.
GCGTCGAAGTTGTTAATCAACTTCTAGAGACCCCGGGCATTGACGCAGTGAGCTTCGTTGGTTCGACCCCCGTGGCAAAGATTGTCCACGAAACTGGCACCAAGCACGGCAAGCGAGTCCAGGCTTTGGGTGGTGCAAAGAACCACATGGTTGTCTTGCCTGATGCTGACCTCAACATTGCGGCCGACGCAGCAATCAACGCTGGTTACGGAGCCGCTGGTGAGCGCTGCATGGCCATCAGTGTGGTCGTAGCCGTTGGCGATATCGCCGATGATCTTGTAGCGCGTATTACCGAACGGCTCGACAAGTTGAAGGTAGGTGCCGGTAGCGACCCCGCGAGTGACTTTGGCCCGGTAATTACCAAGGAGCACCGCGACCGCGTTGCGAGTTATGTCCACAACGCACCCAGCGAAGGAGCCACCGTCGTGCGCGACGGAACCAACTTGACTAGCCAGCCGGGTTTCTTTGTTGGCCCGTGCTTGCTCGACAACGTGAAGCCCGGAACTAAGGCTTACGAAGATGAGATCTTTGGCCCCGTTCTCTCGGTGGTGCGTGCCGCATCCTTCGACGAAGCAGTCGCCATCATTAACGCCAACAAATACGGAAATGGTGTGGCAATCTTCACGCGTGACGGTAACGCTGCTCGCCTCTTCGCTCGCCAGGTAACGGTCGGCATGATTGGCATAAATGTGCCAATCCCTGTCCCGGTCTCCTCCTACTCATTTGGAGGTTGGAAGAATTCGCTCTTTGGACACGCCCACATCTACGGGCCCGAAGGTTTCTTGTTCTACACCCGCGCCAAAGTCATTACGACTCGCTGGCCACAGCCGAGCGACTCTCAAATCGACTTGGGTTTCCCTCGCACCCGATGAGGAAACGTCGCGAATACAGTTCCGCTCGCGCCTACGGCGTGCTGGTGCACAACGAAGAAGTTCTGCTCGTTCAATCTTCGAACCCCCGTTACAACCCACCACTGTGGTGGCTGCCCGGTGGCGGAATTGACTTCGGCGAAACCCCTACCGACGCATTGATTCGAGAGTTTGACGAGGAAACTGGGATCGCCGTCCATAAGCCGGTTCTGGTTCACGCTGACGCTGACGTTCGCACCAGGCCAAACGGTGAACGAGTGCACACCGTTCGAATTATTTACACCTGCGAATACGCCGCGGGAGACATACGACACGAGGCCGATGGCACAACCGCAAGGGCTCAGTGGTTTAGCAAAGAGGACGCTATGCGCTTGAACTTGGCCGAGTACGCCCGTGACGTTCTCGAAATGGTGATGAACTAAGCGGTTGCCGCGGCGGCTTGAGCGGCGGCCTTCTGAGCGGTTCGCTCAACGGCAGCCTTTAGCTTGTCAATCATCTCAAAGAGTGCAATGCGAGCCTTCTCGGCTTCTGCACTTAGACCTTCGAGGTGCTCCACGTCCCACAACTCCAGCACGGGGGTGACGACATCTTGCAAGAACTGCTGCACGCCGTAGATGCCTTCTTTGGCAATTCGAACAGCGTGCTTCGTGAAGTTAGGAATTCCTACGCCGGGCATTGCAAAATGTTCGACTTGACGGTTTACCGCTTCCATCATGGTTGACGGGTCTAAGTCAAAAGCGGCCTTAGTTAAGTCACGGTAGAACATGTAGTGCTTGGTTTCATCGCCAGCAATGAGCGCGAGAACGTTACGGCCCTGCTTGTCTTCCTTGGGCAACTTCGACGCAGTATTACGGTGAGCAATCTGAGTTGCTCGTTCTTGCATTGAAACGTACGAGATTAAGTCGGCCAGATTTGTGAACTGTGGCACCATGCCGGTGCTCATCTGTACAACACGGCCCTCTTCAAGCAAAGTGGGGTTAATGCAACGTGAGATGTGAACCCAGTCACGCATGACCATCGAGTGCTTGTTTTCTTCCATCGTCCATTGGCGAGTCCACGCGTTCAACGGGTGATCTTTCGGAGCGTGCCCCATAATCGATTCGGTGTAATACGGAAGGTTGTCTTCAGTCAGCAAGTTGGTGTAAATGGCGGAGCGGACGCCATCGGAGAGCTCGTAGTCAGTTGCTTCCCAGGGCTTTTCCTTGAAGTCTTCACCCGAGCCCCAGTCAATCTGCTCGTGGGGGAACCACAGGCGCGGGGCCTCAAGGTGACGATTAAAGAGACGCTCAGCTTCACCGCTGAGTTCTTCAAGGAGGTTCACACTTCCGGCTGGGGTTGCGGTCATTTGACTGCCTTTCGTGCAATACAACGAGACAATCAACCCTAACGCCAGATTCCTGAAATAACACCGAATCTTGTGAATTCAGCGCACAAGCCCGAGTACGCTTAACGACCGTGTCTGTACGCCTTGCTCTTATCCCAGAAGATTTTCGTCAGGCGTTAACACCGCAAATCAAGCGTTTTTACGCCATGGTTTTCACGGGTTGCATCGGCATGGGCTTAACCCTCTCGATGTCCATTGTTTATGTACACAATGTCCGTCACCACTCAGTTGCTTTCGCAACAGCCCTCATGGCTGGCGGGGCAATCATCGGCATCTTGGTGAACCCCATCTCCGGGACCTTGACCGATCGCTTTGGACCGGGCGTCATGATGCTCACCTCATCAGTGATGGGCTCAATCGGCCTCACCTTCTTGGCTTTCTCTAAGAGCGCAACACAACTCACCTTCTCGGCTCTCTTCCTCGCGATGTTCGCTGGTGGTGGCTGGGGTCCTGGAGCCACTCTTCTCTCTCGCCTCGTGCCCGAAGAGCATCGCCAACGGGCCTTTGGTGTGAACTTCATGTTCGTGAATCTAGGAATTGGTGTCGGCAGTTTGATTGCCGCACTGATAGTGGACATCCACCACCCATTCAGCTTTACCGTCTTGTACTTGACGAATGCTTGCGTAGGCCTGGTGTCGGCTTCAATATTCCTCACCATTCGCCAATACGCCAAGCCGGTTCCAGAGATTCACGACCCCGAGACCGCTGGTGAAGGCTGGCGTGAGGTGTGGCAAGACAAGACCTTCCGATGGTTCTTGCTCTGCGGCGTTCTCTTGATGATTGGTGGCTACGGCTCACAGGAGTCTGGTTACAGCCTCTACGTTGTCAACAATCTTCACATGAGCATTCACTACATCGGACTCATTTTGTTCTTCAACACCATGACCATCGTTGGTGCCCAGCTAGTGGTGCTGAACAAGATTCAAGGTCGATCTCGCATGAAGGTGCTCGCTGCTGTGGCGGTGTGCTGGGCCTTCTTCTGGGTCGTGTTGGGATCGGTCAAGGGACTCCCCTTGGGCGTAGCGCTCGTCATGCTCGTTGTCTCAATGATGGTCTTCGCCGTTGGTGAGACACTCTTCCAACCAATCGGTGGTGCACTCGTCAACGAACTCGCCCCCGAGCACCTCCGTGGCCGCTACAACTCCGCTCAAGGGTTTGTGTGGGGCATCGCAGGAACCCTCGCCCCGGTAATTACCTCGGCATATTTTGAAACTGGTAACTCAAATATCTGGCCCTTCGCAACTGCGCTCACTGCGCTGGTTGGTGGATCTTTACTTCTCCGTCTGCGCCGGAATCTGACCCCAAGCCAGGACGGCATCACGTCTTAAGTAGGATGAAGTGACCGGTCTCGGCTAACGAGACACGTTGCGGGAGCCCGTGGTGAAACTGCAAATCAATCGACTCCGAAGCTGGCTGTCTGGATGGCGATCTATTTTCCTCGGCGTCATCGGCGGCTTTGGCATAGTTCTCGCCAGCTCCCAACTTGGCGCAATCCCACGCCCCCACTCCTACAAGTGGTTCTTGTCGGTACCAGTAGGTACCGGTGCGTTGGCTCACCTCTACCTCTACCTCGCCATTGCGCTCTACGCACTCGCCTGGTGGGCTCTTGGTCATGGCGTCGAATCAGGATGGCTAACTATTCGCCGAGTCTGGATCACCTTCGCTGCTTGGGCCACCCCCTTCTTTCTTGGAGTACCGGTCTTTTCGCGCGACATTTACAGCTACATCGCCCAAGGTGAACTTGTTCGTCACGGACTGAACCCCTACGTGTCCACCCCGCTTTCATTAGGTAACACCAACGTTTTGCAATCCATTGCCGAAGTGTGGCGCAATACGCCTTCACCCTACGGCCCTCTCTTAACGATGCACGGACACCTCTTGAGTTACATCGATGGACACTCACTCATCGCTCAAGTTCTCGTCTACCGTTCCGCAGCGGTTCTAGGAGTAATCGCACTTTCCCTCGCGCTTGTCCCGCTCGCCAAACGGCGAAACGTTAATCCAGTCCGCGCTCTCTGGCTCGTGACGCTGTCACCGCTAATGGTGATTTCAGTTGTTTCAACCGCCCACAACGACGTGTACATGTTGGCTCTGGTTATTGGTGGCGTTTTGCTGGCCGACCGCGGTCACCGGCGAAGTGCCTACTGCGCCCTCGCTCTAGCCGCGACAATTAAGGCGCCCGCTTTCGCGGTCATTGGCTTCATCTTGGTTCACGAGTTGATCCGTTCGCGTGGACTACAGCGACTTTGGTTAATAGTTGAAGCGGGACTCGTCTCGCTGGCGTCAATCGTGACGGCAACACTCTTGGCTGGATTTGGCTGGTTCTGGGCAACACCCGCTGCATTCAAAATCCCCACTTCGATTCGAACGGTCATCACTCCGAGCATTTCGGTTGGATCATTCCTCGCCCAAATTCTTCGCTTATTCCAAGTGCCCGCCACGCGTCACACGTTGGTGACCTACCTAGAAGCAGTCTTTGGCGTAGCGGCCGTTCTGCTCGTCCTGTATTTGCTGAAAAAACTTGGTCGCCACGACTATCTCTTTGTCTCGGGCTTGGCCCTGTTAGGCATCTCACTGCTGAGTCCCTCGTTATGGCCTTGGTACTACTTATGGACCATTGCCATTCTCGCCGCGACTCACCTGCAGCGTTGGACCCCGCTCGCCTACTTGGCCGGGTTAGCGACTTTCCTAGCGGGAGCCGGAGGGTCGCCGATGCTTGGCGGGAACAGCTTTTACGTCACCGCGCCACTTCTTCTCGGCGGACTTTGGTATTTCGTTCGAACCGGTCGCGCCACGCAACTATTCGAACAAGGATTTGCCGATGATCACGATTAAAGAATTACGCACCAAGCCCTACGCCAAGGCCATTGAGGTCTATCTCGTCTTTCGAATCCTCACAGCCTTTTTTGTTTCTGTCGGCGCGCTCATTGGTGGCCACAGTCCGCTCTACGTACTTCGCTCGTGGGACGGCAAGTGGTACAACCTGATTGTCCTGCACGGTTACCCCCATGTCCTGCCAACCGTCAATGGACTGGTTCAACAGAACACCAGCGCCTTCTCGCCTCTGTGGCCAATGATTATTCGCTATTTATCTTGGGTCTCTTTTATCAACCCAATCGTGCTCGGATTGATTCTCAGTGCAACGACCGGATTACTCGCAACGTTGGCGGTGGCGAAGTTGACCGAGCGCTTGAGCGAGCGCGAAACCGCTGAGCGAGCAGCCATGTTGTTTGTGCTCTCACCCGGTGCTTTCATCTTTTCGATGATCTATTGCGAAGGACTACTCATTAGCTTGATGGTCCTATCGATGATTGCCCTCTTTGATAGGCGGTGGTGGCGAGCGGGTGTGGCTGCCGCCTTGGCGACCCTAACCTCACCTGCCGCGTTACCTCTGGTAGCGCCCTTTGCGTACGTGGCTTTCAAGGAACTGAAGAATCGAAACTGGAAGCCACTTTTGGCAACCGCCATGGTCCCACTCGGATTCATCGGATTCATTGCTTTCCTCTGGCACCAAACGGGCCAGTTTCTCGCCTGGAACAGGACTGAGCGTGATGGTTGGACGGCCTACGCGTCCCTTCGCTTTCCGTTCCACGTTTTAGCGAACTTCCTCTTTGACCCGATTCGTCCCACCTTGCAGTGGCACATGTTGTTTTGGTGCACCATCTTTGCTGGAGTTGCGGCGTGGCTCGTCTGGCAGTCGAAACTCGTGATCGAACTTCGCATTCTGGGAATCGCCTTCATCGCGCTCTTTATTTCCTCGCACCCAGTGGGATTTCGACCTCGTTTTTGGGAAATCACCTTTCCGATAGTGATGGCACTCGCTATGCGTTACTCCGGAGAGAAATATCGTCGCTTAGTCGTAATTTCAAGTGTTTTGCTCGTTATCCTTACCATTAACAACTTCTCTTCGCCTGCGATATTTCCGTGACCAATACCCTCGACACCAGTGGCCAAACTCAGCGCCGCATCATCTGGAGCATCTACTACTTCGCGCTCGTAGCGACGGGATGTAATGAATGGGCATCGTGGGGGCAGTGGGCCTCCTTCAACTGGGTCGCGCCGCTCGTTGTCCTTATCGGACTCACCGGTTTAACCCTCTCCTGGCTCGATAGCCCGTGGTGGAACGAGCACTTAAATCCAATTGGAATGGGCACTGCGGTCTTTAGCGTTGGCCTTGCTGGTTACGGCATCATTCACGGCAGCAACTACTTCATGACCGATTCGGCCGCCTTTAACCAACGGGCCACCAGTTTGATTTTGAAGGGCATCAACCCGTACACCGCTCACTTCAACCCCGCGCATCTCGCGCTTAATAACGCCGACAACTTCTGGACCTACACCCTCAACGGTGGTCACATTGATCAGGTCTCCTATCCCGCTGGAGCCTTCTTGCTCCAGGCCCCCTTCCAGTGGCTCGGATTCACCCACCTGACCTCTGACTATTTGGACCTCGCGGCGTGGCTTGTCACCGGACTTCTCATCTACTTCGCCGCTTCTCCTAAGTACCGATGGGTCGCGCCGATGCTGCTGATCACCTCGGTGTTCACCTACATCTTCACTCACGGGGGCACCGACGCCCTCTTCGTACCATTCTTGGTTCTCGGCGCGTGGCGAACAACGGTCTTCGTTGACGCGCACGCTCCGCGATGGCAGAGGTGGATTGGGCCGCTCTCTCTAGGTCTCGCCTGTTCGATTAAACAAACTCCGTGGTTCGCTGCCCCTCTTTTGCTGTTGGTCGTCATAGCCGAAGCTCGAGACCTGGATCTTTCTCGCTGGAAGATTGGTGCGAGGTACATCTCGCTCGCCACCATCCCCTTTCTCGCACTCAACCTGCCATTCATTATTTGGAACGCGCGGGCCTGGTGGCATGGAACACTCATTCCCCTCACTCAGCCACTCATTCCAGACGGTCAGGGGCTGGTTTCGATTATCCAGCACGGGCTCCTCAACTCCGTTACTCCAAACTGGTTGAGTGTTGCGGGCCTAGGTATTTTGACCCTCCTCGCTACTGCGGTGTGGTCAGATCCTGTTCGTTGGTCCAAGGCTTGGCTCTTTGCCCTCCCCCTCGTGTTTTTCGTCGCAGCTCGTTCTCTAACCGCTTATTACATAGATTTTGTTCCTGCCGGGATTGTTGCCGCCCTGACGATTCGCCATCACGAAAAGACACTCCGGCGATCCACTTTGAACTTACGAATTGTTCGCGGCTTTGGGGCTGGACTCGTGGTCCTAGGCCTAGTGCTCGCCTTCGTGCCGACGAGTCTGTCTATTCGAGTCTCAGGGTATGAAGTCTTAGCGGGCGGCCAACAAATTAATGGATTGAAGTTAACAATCACCAACTCGAGCTCGCAGGCGATCGAACCGCACGTGCTCGTCATGGTCTCCGGTTCTCACCCGGTTGGCTTTTGGACAACCCCCAATCCGGTAGTGCCCGCCGATTCGACCGTCACCTTGACTTACCACGCTCCAAACCCTGTGTGGATTTTTAACAAAGGTACGAATTGGATTGTTGAAGCAACCACCACCAGCCCGAATTCCATGGTTACGTCCGGAACTCAGGTCTGGCAGTGGTCACCCCACTGACGACTAAACCTGTAGCGCGGCTTTGATAGCTGCCGTGCTTAAGTCGGCCTTGCTCGACAAGACGATCCACGCATCAGGTTCATCAAAACCCTCGGGAAACTCACACTGAATCGTTGTCCCGTCGCTCAGGGTGCGGTATCCCCCATAAAGTCGACCAGGCTCGACTCCCAAGTAACCCTCGACGGTGCGAAAGAGAGCGTAAGGTCCACCGGAGTGAGCAAAACTCCACCGGTACTTTCTTCCGAGTCTTTCTACGTACAAGAGCCGCAAGTCACCTTCGACCAGGGCCAGCGCCTCGACCACCTCTTTCAACGTGGACCAGTGCTGAACACTGTTTAGGCTCGCGCGGCGAGCCGCAATTTTCTTACTCATTATTTTCTCCTCATCGATCCCAGCATTGCCACCGTGCCCGAAGGTCGGTTGGCGGAGTTTCACAGGGCTAGGTCCCTCAACTCCTCTTGATGTAACGGTTTTAACCATACGCCAAAGCTGTGACACGACAACGCTCTGGCCTGTGACTAGGTTTGCCTAGCATGGTCTCATGAGCAAATTCACCGCCACACCCGTAATTAAGGGCCTGTCCCTGTTGGTATTCGGAGCCACCTGCGCCCTCTTAGGGGCCAGCACCATTGTCAACGCCGACAGTTCAACCACCACGAGCACGGTTGACACGACCACGACAACTCTCTCGGATGTTGCCACGACTACCCTATCGACGACAACCACGACGCCAATCTGCAGGGGCGCCAAATTTGCCAGCGCCTCGGACTATCGTGACGCCGACTTTTCCAATTGCTCCTTTGTCGGCATTGACGTAAAAACGTCTCACGCGTACTTCAGCAGTTTCGATAATTCCGACTTTCACGGCGGCAGCATTCAGTCCAGTTCATTTCAGGACGACAGCTTTTCTGGAGCGAATTTGGCTGGTGTGAATTTCGATAACTCCACATTTGACCGAGTGAGCTTTGCTGGAGCGAGCCTCTCGGGAGCAAATTTCTCAAATACCAGTATTACTCACTGCGACTTTCGGGGTGCCATTTTTACAAATGTCAATCTCACCGCTTCGATGTTTATTCTCAATGACCTAACCGGTGCAACTTTTAATAACGTAACAATTCAGTACGCCGACATGATGGGCACCCTGATCGCAGCTAATTCTGGACCGGTATTTGGTGTTGCGAATCGCTTGCCCGACCACATGAAGTCTTACGCCGGCTATCTGGAGTGGGACACCATCGACGGCAACCCTCCAAGGGTCACCGTGAAAGCACCACCAACCTCTATCCCTTAAGGCTCGCTAGAACTTCCATGTTCACGGTCCCCGCGACGACGGCCCACGTGGCGCCTGCGTCTTCGTAGGACCTCAGCGCGTCAGCCATATTTCCAGGTTTCGGTCCAGCCCAGCAGACTGGGCCTTTTTCGGACTCGGCAGCGAGTTCGGCTGCGGAAGAATCCCAGAGATTAAGGACCATGTCGAACTCGCGGGCAATGTTGTTGGTTTCTTCACCCCCACCGCCGCACCACTTCTCCATTCCGTCGGGAAGCATTCCGATGACTTCGCGGAGTCGATCGCGTCGAGCTTTCGCATTTAACGATGGCAGTCCTAAGGCAACCTCTTCGTCAAGAGAAAGCGAATCACCCGTACCGAGGGCCGCAATGACGCGCCCCGGCGCAAGCGCCTCCAGAGTCGCAAACCGTTCGGCGATGCGCTCAGGTTCAGCCAAACTGACTCTCGCAACTAATGGCGCAACAATCAATTTCGGATGACGGGTTGCGACCGCCGCCAAAACGGGAAATGGCGAGATGGCCGGACGCCCGGGCGAACCCATTGGCCATATGTGGTCATAGGCAAAGACCCCATCAACCCCCGCTCGTTCGGCTTCGGCAGCAATAGCTAGTGCAGCCTCGACACTTGAACTGAAGGTTGGCAAGACAATGCCTACTTTCACTTGGGCTCACCTTCGAATGGTGCAAGGCCATCGCTCAACAGCCGAGCTAAGTGGTCCCACGAATAATCCTCTTCCGCCACTCGCCGCGACTCTTTACCCATTCGTTCGCGAGTTCCGAAATCGGATAACAACTCTCGCATGGCTGCAGCAAGATCCTTCACCGACTGGGGACGATCCACGACCAAGCCAGTTTCTCCGTGTCGGACGACCTCGTGGGAACCACCAGATCGGCCAGCGACTTGAGGAATACCTGCAGCGCCAGCTTCGCCAAAGACCATGCCAAAGCCTTCTTGTTCGAGCCCGAACCAGCGGCTCTGACAATCCATGACAAACAGATCGCTGGCACCTAACCAGCCGGGTAGTTGGTCGTCCGGTACGCGGCCGAGGAATTTCACCGGGGCGTCGAGTTTTTCTGCCATCTTGCGTAGGCGCTCAGCATCGCGTCCAGTTCCCCCGATCATTACCAGCAGATTGGGAAACTCAGACTTCAACAGAGCGCTGGCCTTTATGAGAATGTCCATGCCTTTTCGAGGAACTAGGCGTGAATAGGAGGCGACAACGAGAGCGTTCTCTGGAATTTCCATTTCTTTGCGTACTTGTTGGCGTTGAATTCGGTCCAGCGGAACGAATCTCTCTAAATCCACTCCCGGTGGCACCTGGATTACTGCGGGCATGAATTCACCAGCGTTGTGCCTCGCCTCAGCCTCGGGATATGAACCCGCGCAGATGGCCACTTCGGCATTACGCAAGACGTGACGGAGGGATGACGCGAGAATTGGCAAGCGACCTGGAATTGCCACCTCGGCACCGTGCAGAACGACGCCATAGGGCTTAGAGAGTCGAGGGCCAACGAGGCCCAACGGCCAGGCTGGATCGAGCAAAACGATGTCGGGGTCATGCTTTGCAATGGCCGCTTCAATGAATTTGCGAACCTTGCGCGTGGGCAAGAAAAGCGTGCACTGCGGAATTCGTTCAATGACTACTTCTGCTTGAGCGTCAAATGAAGCTGCGCCAGAGTCCGAGGATGCAGTGAGAATTGCTGCCTCACCTTCGTCGAGCCGACGCCACAGTTCGTGCAGATAGACCTGGATGCCGCCGGTCTTCGGCAGGTAATCATTAGTGATTAAGAGGTGCCGAGTCACAGGCACCAATCTAATCGAGGCGAATTAGCCCTCAGCAGAGACTGGGCTGAAGCGCAGTCGTGGGATCATCTGCTCTTTGGCGAGCAACTCAACCAGGTTCGCCTCGCTCGAGGTGAGCTCGAGTGAATCTGGCGCTCCACCAATCACGAAGCTGACTAGGCAGCCCTGGCAGTCAGGAGTATCGCGACGAACGCACTCGTTACAACTGATGGAAACTTCAATTTCATGCCGCATGTAATTCCTTTCTTCTGACTCCACCCTGTCAAAGGGGTGTCACATCTGAATTACAGAAGGGGGGCAATCTCCGCCTGCACCTGTTCGGCGCTAAATACCGTGCCTTCAGTTACGACTTCCAAGGGTGAGCCACCCGCCAGCAAATACACGGGGGCAAATCGAGCGTCAATTTGAGTGATGAAATCTGGCGCATAAAGGGCACCATAGGTTTCAGATGCGGTGCGCGAGGCGGTCACCACGAGCAAGTCAGACAAAATTTGGTCCCGATTCGCCACAAAGTCAGCACAACCGTTGCAGTTGTCTTTGACGATCACAATCAACGTTCCGTCCCCTACTTTCTGAAGAGATTCGCTCCCATCGGGATTGGTCACAAAAAACTCCGTTGGCACCGGTCGCCGACGCGGAGGGTCAAAGCTACGCGGGGTCTGCGCACTACTCATCTTCAGCTCTCCGGTGAGAACGACGACGCACAAGCCGAGGCGTATAGGGGGCGGGCATCTCGAAGTCAAAGGTCGTGTCCAAGGGAATGGCGTCTCGGGAATAGGCGTCCCGCTGGTGTTGAATCACTCGGACCAAAGAATCAGGGTGTCGGAAAGTCCCGAGGTAAAGAGGACCTTGCTGAGTCTCGATGGTTACCCCACCTCGTCGAACGAGTCGATCGCGCACACGGCGCTGAGTGAAAACGCCTACGACAAAATCAAAGTAAACAGAGTCAGTTTTGCGGCGAAGTGTTCCGTGCGAAATTTGGACGCGGTGAGATGTGACCGTAATGCGGTGTGCGCGCCAACGCCAGGTTCTCGTGAGAATCACCAGCGCGGATGGGCCGAGAATCACCAGTGCAATAAAAGGGAGGTGCTGACGAACGAACGCAAGGGACTCGTACCCCGCTACGAGTAGAGCGGCGAAGGAAAGGAGGCTCAATGCCGGTCCAGTCAGCCCGAAGGGAACGGGGTTGACCGAAACGATGTGAATTTCGTCCTCTAGCCAATCGCTCTTTTTCATATCTCTAGCGTAAAGAAGATTTGAGTAACGAGCGAGGCAATCGCCACTAAGCGTTTCTTAGTTGCATGGCTGACATAGCGAAGTACTCGGCAAACTCGTTAAATTGTTCATCGGTCAAGCGACCCTTCAAGCCATTGAGCGAGGTCATCATTGCCGTTAGCCAGGCCTCCCTGGCTCGTTTGTTGATTTTGAAGGGCGCATGCCGCATCCGGAGTCTCGGGTGACCTCGCTCCTCAAGGTACGTCCTAGGACCTCCCCAATATTGGACGAGGAAGAGAACTAGGTGCCGCTTGGCGTCGGTGAGATCTTCGGGGTACATGGGGCGCAGAATTTCATCATTTTCGACCCCTTGGTAGAAGCCCTCCACCAGATCCACGAAAAAGGGCTCGCCACCCACGGCTTCGTACATGCTCTGTTCCACGCACCCACGCTAGTTCCCTGCTCTAGAATGGCTACTCTGCAGTTTTACTGCGGGTGTAGCTCAATGGTAGAGCTCCAGCCTTCCAAGCTGGCCATGCGGGTTCGATTCCCGTCACCCGCTCTCCTCCGTCGGCGCCCAGTTAGGCGCTAAATACTGAAAGTCATACTCCGTTTCGGACGATGTCGCGAGCAATCTTGGCGATGAGTGCCCGACCGTGAAATCTACGCCTCGGGCTCGTTTCAACTATCGGTGCGAAGAGATCTTGTGGCACGAACTTGGGAGGGTTGGTAGCCCACCGACTACTCATGATCAGTGGCTGGAGACTTTCATATTTGATTCCTTTGTGCCTCGCCATTCGGTCCACCTTTTCTATTCATCTCTAATCAACAAAATTCAAGAGCTACGAAGATGCTGGCAAGATGACCCTTCTGCTCACAATAAACCTGGGCACCCACATTGCAGATGGCGAGAATTCCGAGACGGCCCTGATACTTGGGGGTTGAGCCTATGTTGTTAAAAGCCCTGTAGGAAAGTGTGGCGTCACCAAGCGCGGCACTGAGCAAAAATCCTCGTCTCGGTACTTGCTCGTGACGATTCGATTCGGTCCAGCTAGCCGAGTGGATTCTTCTTGGCTCGGTGACGACGCCAGGCATTGCGGAGCGGACGCACTCCAATAAATGAGGCGATTGATGCGCTTAGTCCCGTGATCAAAAGTCGCGGGACGAGGGGCACGTTGTGCACCACTGGTATCAGCACCAAGACAATTGCTAACGAGATGGGAAGAAACCACATCGTGTCGGCAATAATTTGATGAACGGGTCGCTCTGGCTCGTGAGTGACCTGCGCTTCGAAGAAGGCGTCGGGCGAAGCAGTGGCCGCCACGGCAATTTCTTCAATGGTGTGGTCGATTGCACTTAGGACTTCATTACGCTGGGGTGAGTCCTCCCACTCACGCAAGTAACCGGCATTCTCAAAGCGAACGACAAGTTGGTAGGGGCCCACGCTGGTACCGGGCGCAAAAACTCCCGCTCCGAGAGAGCCGGGGGCCTTCTTCGCTAGTTCCGCGAGCGCCTCGAGCCCCTTGGCGAGCTCCTTCTCGTGTCCCTCGGTCGCTGTTCGAGCGACGGTCACAGTGACCGGATCGGACAGGGCTGCGAGTTGCATCGTGTCGTAGGCGCTAGTCGCGGTGCGATTACCGTTAAGCGGATCGGTGCGGTACTCGACCTCAAATTCCATTGGGTCGACTCGCAGGTCGGTCGTGTCGCTCTCGGTCGAGTTCTTGTCGTTTTCTGGTGAAGTGCTCTTCATGTGGTCTCGCAGTAGCAATCCCCCTTGTCAAACAGCCTATTGGTGCTAGCGCCGAGGAGTAGCGTTTTCCCCTATGAAGCGCTCGTGGCCTCTGTTGCGCGTACTCAAAAACCGTGAAGCTCGGCTTTTGCTCAGCGGGCAAGCGATCTCCTCGTTCGGTAATGGCGTATCAACTATCGCACTGACCTTTTTGGTGCTCGATCTCAAGCACTCGGTGGGCGCATTAGGGCTCTTCGCGGCCTTTCGGATGATTCCACTGGTAATTTTCATCCTGTTCGGTGGGATTGTTGTCGACAGATATTCTCGCCGCACCCTCCTGCTCCTTTCTGATGGCATTCGAGCAATCGTCACCGCGGCAATGGCCATCTTGCTGGTCACCCACCACCTCAACTTCACGCTCTTGCTACTTGGCGCATTCATCTTTGGGTTCTTTGACGCACTCTTCATGCCCGCTATGACTGCCTTCATTCCCGAACTCGTCGATGCCGAACACCTTCAGGCAATGAATGGCGTTCGTCCCTTGGCGAGTCAGGTATTTGGGGGCATGATTGGCCCCGCCATTGGTGGGTTGCTGAGCGCTCACTCAATCGCACTCGCCATTGGAATTGATTCAGCCACCTTTGTCGTAAGCGCCGGTGCCTTAGCCCTCATGGATTCAACTCCTGCACCTAGTCGCCTCGAGAATAAGAGTGTTCTCGGCGATCTAAAAGAGGGAGCGAACTACGTCCGGCGAACAACTTGGATGTGGGCCACTCTCTCTGCGGTCAGCTTGTCGAATGGTCTCGTCTTTTCGACCTCCACCGTTTTGATGACATCGCTTATGCGCCAAGACATGCGGTTGCCCAGATCAACGATTGGATATATTTTTGGCGGTTATGGCTTGATTTCTGCTGTTGCGGCCCTACTGAGTACAAGTATGAAGGCGCCACGCAAGAGAATTCGCGTAATGGTGTCGTCCTGGCTCATAGCGGCCCTAGGGATCTTGATTGTGGCCTACGCCCACTCGTACTGGCTCCTCTTACTTTCGGTTGCCTTGACCGCCCCAACTTTGATGTACGGCAACGTGATTTGGGAATCACTCATGCAGAGCGAAGTGCCACGTGAACTACTAGGTCGAGCGAGTTCCGTTGACTGGTTTGTCTCACTCGGCCTCACTCCGTTGGGTTTAATCATTGCCGGTGCTCTGGCGAGCCACTTCGGAACGCGGAACTATTTGTTGTGGTCCCCAGTCATCTGTTCGATACCAACCGTCATTCTCCTCTTTTCGCGCAAGGTCAACAGCGTTGATGCTTCCCGTTGAGCATCTCGCCAAACCTCACACCCCGCCTCTACATTGGATAGATGCCTTTCGACAAGCCACTTCCCGCGTACCTATCGCCATCGAAACTCAATGACTTTTCGGCTTGCTACCGCAAATACCAGTATGGGGCTATTGACCGTATTCCGAGCAAATCTGCCTATCCGTTAGTTAAAGGTCGGATTGTTCACGCAATCCTTGAAAAGCTCTTCGGTTTAGTTGGTGCCGAGCGAACGATGGAAGCGGCGCAGTCCTTTATCGATGAGGCGAAAGCATCTGAATTGACCCCCGATGCGATGTCCGACATTGGCTACGACAAAGCGCTCGAGTCGGTCCTGAACAAGGAAATCCGGAGCTCGCTGGACGGTTATTTTCGCCTTGAGGCGCCCGCTGAAGTGAATGTCAAGCAGGTCGAATTTCAGATGAAAGCCACCATTGCCGAAACTCCGCTCTTTGGCATCCTCGACCGACTGGACGAAGAAGAGGACGGCTCGCTCACCATTGTGGACTACAAAACCGGCAAATTGCCTCGGGGGCAGTACTACGACAAGCGTTTCGACAACATGGAAATCTACGCCGCGCTCTTCAAAGAGACCCACCAGGTCCGCCCCGTGAATATTCGATTGATCTACGTCGAAGCGGGTCACTCAGATATGGTCCTGGTGGAGGGGAAACGAGTTGACCAACAAATTGGTCGAGCCGCGGCCGCCTGGCGATTAATTAATCGTTTCTACGAAGAGGGAGACTTCGCCGCCAACCCATCGAGCGCCTGTCGCTGGTGTCCCTACACCAGCCAGTGCATCGAAAGTGGCGTGGCGGTCAAGCTCTAGTCCTAGGCTGGAGGCATGAATTCCTTCAAGCTTTCCTACGACTACCGCTGCCCCTTCGCCAAGAACATCCACCTACACGCCGTTACCGCTCTCAAGGGGGGCGCGGACCTCGAGATTGAATTCTCACCCTGGACCATGAGTCAGAACTACCGGGCCGAAGGCGCTCCCGATGTTTGGAATGACGAAGGAAAAGACTCAGAGTTGCTCTCACTCGCCATCTCAACTTCGATTCGCGACCAGCAGCCCCAGTACTTTCTCGAGGTTCACGAGGCATTCTTTCGCGCCCGTCACGAACAGGGCATTCGCTTAATTTCTTGGGCTGAGATCGAGCCAATCCTCAGCTCCATTGGCGTCGACATTGAACGAGTAAAAGCCGATGTTGCCTCTCGTCGTCCGCACGATGTAATTGGTCAGACCTTCAGCGAATTCAATGGTTACGAAGCCTTTGGTGTGCCCACCTTCGTAATTGATGGAGACGCCACCTTCGTTCGCTACATGGATGGGCCAGAGTCGCCCGAGAAGTCAGCCGAGCTCCTAAAGTCCTTGGTGACTCTCATGAGCTCGCAGAGTGCCCTGAACGAGTTCAAGCACACCCGAGTGCCTCGCTAACTAGGCGCTCAGGCGCAAGACGAGTTCTGCGACGCAAGCGAGACCAATAATCAAGGCTCCCGAGTAGCCCTTGAACTTGTCTCCCGCTCGACGGTGATAGAAGATTGCACCAATCATCATCAAGGTGAGCCCGCCCGCTGCCGCCTCATTGAGTACAGCCCACAGTCCGGCGGTGGCACTGAGTCCGGAAACGAGGCCCAGGGCCCCAGCCAATTCGAGGACGCCTATGCGCTGGAAAGCAGACTTCGAAAAACCTAGGTGCTCAGCGGTTGAGGCGGTTAGCGAAGAGAAGATGAACTTCTGGATAGCTGAACCAGCAAAAGCGATGAAGAGAGCAAGGCTGAATAGTGCTGCAACTGCCGACATGGAACTCCTGAATTACGTTTTGGGGTGAATACCAAGGTACTTATTTGGTGCTGGAACAGCCTACCTGAAGGAGAGTTAAAAAATTTCTGTACTTTCAGTTAATAATTGCCTAAACCGCATTGTAATTAAGGCCCGAAACGACCGAGATGCAACGGTTGGGTTCTAATCTAGATATCGAACGACTCAAGGAGACTGCCAATGGGCGTCATGAAACGAATTACCGGAATCTTCCAGGCTAAGTCCAACGCAGCCTTAGATAAGTTGGAGGACCCCCGCCAGACTCTTGACCTGGCCTACCAGCAGCAGCTTGACAACCTCACAAAGGTTCGTCGCGCCTTGGCCGATGTCGCCACTGCGCGCAAGCGAGTTGAGCTCCAGGCTGAGCAATTAACCACCCAAGGCGACAAGCTCGCAGGTCAAGCCAAAGCCGCCCTCACACAGGGTAACGAAGAATTGGCCAGAGAAGCCCTAACCCGCCGCGAAGCGATCATTGGTCAGTTGACCGACCTTTCGAGCCAGCACAACTCGATTGCCGAGCAGGAAGAAAAGCTTGAAGACACCGCCACCAAACTTCAAACTCAAATTGAGGCCTTCCGCACCAAGAAAGAAACCATGAAGGCGAGCTACACCGCCGCCGAGGCAAGCGCACACGTAGCCGAGGCGGTTTCGGGAATCTCTACCAACATGGCCGATGCAGGAGCTGCTTTGCAACGAGCTCAGGACAAGGTTGCCACCATGCAGGCGCGCTCTGGAGCGTTAGACGAATTGCTCGCCTCGGGCGCGCTTACCGACTTGACTACCTCTAACGACGACATCCAGGCTCAGCTGGACAAGGTCGGCGCCAAGAGTGCCATCGATGCTCAACTCGCTTCAATGAAGGCCCAGCTCGCCGCTGGCGCCGCTCCAGAACTACCCAAGAGTGAAGGAAACTAAGAATGGCCCGCAACAAAATTGAAGTCGATCACGGCTTAACCTTCCGCATGTTCCTAGTGGGACTCGGACTCGTCTTGTTGTACGCAATCTTGGGAGGCGTGGCCTTACGCATGGGTGTGGGCATGCCCCTCGTTATTGGATTCGGCGCAATACTGCTCGCCGCTCAGTACTACTTCTCGGGTCCAATCGCGATGTTCTCGATGCGCGCCCACGAAGTTACCCCTGAAGAAGAGCCTCGACTGCACCAAATCATCGACCGCCTGTGCCTTATGGCTGATATGCCCAAGCCCAAGGTCGGCATCGCCGAAATGGACATCCCCAACGCCTTCGCTACCGGTCGAAATCCCAAGGCGGCCGTAGTGTGCGCCACTCGCGGCATTATGGCTCGTCTCGATGACGAGCAGCTCGAAGCGGTCCTCGCGCACGAATTGAGTCACGTGGCTCACCGCGACGTCGCGGTGATGACAATTGCCTCCGGAGTTGGCATGTTGGCCGGCCTCGTCTCGCGCATGGCCATGTGGGGAGCAATGTTCTCCGGTGGAGGGAACGATCGCAACAATAACTCCGCCGCCGGCGAAATGGTGGCCTGGTTAGCGTCAATCGTGATTTACTTCATTGCTTTCATCTTGACCATGGCTCTCTCTCGGTACCGCGAGCTCTCGGCTGACCGCTCGGGCGCCATCTTGATTGGCAAACCCTCTGCGTTGGCCTCAGCTCTCGTAACAATCACCGGAGACATGGGTCGCATCCCACGCACCGACCTTCGCAGGGCTGAGAACGGCAATGCCTTCTTCTTCGTCCCCGCTCTCGCTGGTGGAACGGGAGCAACGTTATTCTCGACCCACCCCTCTCTGCAGGTTCGCCTCGATGCTCTCAACAAGCTCGAGCGCGAGCTCAACGGCTAAGTGGGTATACGCGACATTCTGGCGGGCCGCACCAAACAGGTGCAGCCCAAGCTGGACAATCTCTTTGCTCTCACTCAAGCGGCAATCACTCTCGAGACATCCCTCGACCTCGTGACCTCCGGCCAAGCCGGATTGCTCTTTAAGGCCAGTTCCGGAACAGACTCCATCACTGCGGACGCAGACATCTTGGCTCTGCTGAACTTCGATTTGAAGGCCGAAGACGTCACGCTCTCCACCGATGAGATGGGATTTAAGTGGTTGGTCGTTAAAGACCCCGACCTCGCGAGCTTGGTCACACGCATCCATGGGGCGAACACCGCACTCGTTGAAAATGGCCTTGGCCCCCGACTGCTCTGTGCAGTCTTTGGCTTCGTCGATAAAACCCCACCGGGTGAAGGTGATGTCCGCATGATCTATCTCTTGAAACAGGGAACTTGGTACCCCTTTGCTCCTACCGAGAAGGAAAAACGCAATAACGAACTCGAACTGCGCGTAAAGGCCTTCCTCGAGACCGAACTGCCAATGGAAAAGGACCTCAGCCGGTGGATGGCCCTTTGGGGCCTGCCCGTTAACTGATTTCTACGGGTGGGTCATATCCGCAGGAACAATCGCGGCGTCAAACTCATCGGAAGTCAAGAATCCCAGGGACAGACACGCTTCCTTCAGGGTTGTGCGCTCCTTGTGGGCCTTCTTTGCTACTTGCGCCGCCTTGTCGTACCCAATTAGTGGGTTAAGGGCAGTGACGAGCATGAGCGAATTATTTAGATGATTTTCGATCTGCTCATAATCCGGCTCGAGCCCTTCGACACAAAATTCACGGAATCGGTCACAGGCGTCCGTTAAGAGGTCAATTGAGTTGCAAACATTGTGAATCATCACCGGCTTGCAAACATTCAATTCCAGATTTCCGCGTGATCCCGCCATCGAGACTGCCGCGTCATTGCCATATACCTGGATGGCGACCATAATGACGGCTTCGCTTTGAGTCGGATTTACTTTGCCGGGCATAATCGAAGAGCCCGGTTCGTTCTCTGGCAAGCGCAATTCACCGAGCCCTGAGCGAGGACCTGAACCAAGCCAACGGAGGTCGTCGGCGATTTTGAACAAGCTAGTCGCCAAGGTTTTGATTGCTCCGTGGGCAAAGACCAGCGCGTCGTGAGCGGCCAGGGCCGCGAACTTGTTCGGCGCGGTCACGAAGGGCTTGCCCGTTAGAGCGGCAATCGCTGCCGCCACGCGCTCACCGAATTCGGGGTGGGTGTTGAGCCCAGTGCCTACGGCCGTGCCGCCGGCTGCTAGTTCGTAGAGTCCCGGCAGAACTACCCGCAACCGTTCAAGGTCAGCATCGAGCTGGGCTACGTAACCAGAGAACTCTTGCCCCAAGGTGAGTGGTGTGGCGTCCATGAGGTGCGTGCGGCCAATCTTTACGACGTCCTTATAGGCCACTGCTTTTACGTTGAGCGCATCACGAAGTCGCTTCACCGAAGGGATTAGTCGGTCCGAAATTTCCATGACCGCCGCAATGTGCATCGCCGTGGGGAAAGTGTCATTGGAAGACTGAGACATGTTGACATCATCATTGGGGTGAATGGGTTTTTTAGATCCCATCTCTCCCCCGGAGATCTCTATCGCTCGGTTGGAGATGACCTCATTTACGTTCATGTTGGTCTGGGTGCCAGAACCGGTCTGCCAAATGCGCAACGGGAATTCCGCGTGCAGTTTGTCCTCAATAACTTCGCGCGCGGCGCGCTCGATGAGTTGAGCCTTTTCTGGGGCTAATTTGCCCAGAGCAGCGTTGACCTGGGCCGAAGCGAGTTTTAGAACTCCAAAGGCGCGTATGAGGGCGATGGGCATGGTCTCGGTGCTGATTTCGAAGTGGTGCAGAGAGCGCTGCGTCTGGGCGCCCCAGTAGCGATTGGCGGGAACCTCAATGGTGCCCATGGTGTCTGATTCAATACGGACGTTCGACATCATTCCTACTTTTTGGTTGAAATTTTCTTAACGGCGGCAATCTTTTTGGCTGGCGCTTTCTTGGCGGGCGTCTTGTCGTACATCGAAACACCCTTCTTCCACGCCTTAAGCGCATCTTTGACGTCACTGTCTCGCGGACCATCACCGTCACCGGGGACCTCAAGAATCATCGGAAGATCACGCATGGCGGGGTGGCCCATCAAGGCGGCCAGCCCCTTGGCGCCAATAGTGCCTTCATCGATGTTGGCGTGGCGGTCACGGTTCGCACCCAGCGCAGGAATGGAATCATTCAGGTGGAAGCACTTCAATCGCTTAAGGCCAATGGCCTTATCAATCTCTGCAACCAAGCGGTGGGCGCCATCGACAGTCGAGAAATCGAATCCGCTCGCCCACAGGTGTTGAGTATCGATGCAAACCCCAATACGCTCGTCGCCACCGGTCGCGTCAATGATTGCGCCAATCTCTTCGAAACTACGACCAATTGTGCCGCCCGCTCCAGCAGTGTTCTCAATTAAGAGAGGGCAATCAGCCACGCCCGTGGGTGACTTCTTCGCTTTGTCGAGCGCTTTGACGTAACTCTGCGCTACTTGCTTCAGCTGCTTTTCAAAACCCTCGCCCATGTGCGAACCGGTGTGAACTACAACTCCCGCCGAACCCATGGCCCGGCCCACCGTGATGTTCTGGCTGAGGGCCGCAATCGATTTGGTCAACAATTCCTTGTCGGGACTTCCCATATTGATTAAGTACTGCGCATGGCAAAATACCTCATTGACCGTTGGGTGCTTCGCGTTGGCCTCACGGAAGTTCGCCATTACCTCGTCGGAATAACTCATTAAGCGCCACTGGCGGGGAATCTGGTTAAAGATCTGAATGGAGGTAGCCCCAATGGCGGCTCCCGCCTCTAGGGCCGGAATCATGTTCCCGCCGCCTTTTACGTGCGCGCCAATATTCATCCCTAAAAACCTAGTCAGGTTTCCCCCTTGCGTCGTCCGTTGTGCATCAGTTCAACACTGCCGATAGGAGAAGTTGACGCTTGCTATGATATTTAGTAGCAAAGGAGATTCGCTATGGCCCAAACAGCAGCCCAATTACTTAGAAGCACTCGGAGAAGTGGGGGTCTGAGTCAACGGGCCCTGACCAATCGAGCGCAGGTTGGCGGGAGTGTCGTGGCCGATATCGAACGCTCCGCTCACGATCCGGGCACCGAGTCTCTAGAAAGATTGATCGAAGTTACGGGGCACCGACTATGTGCCCTACCTACGACCAGCTACCCGGTTGCGGTTTGGGCTGATTCGATTTATCGGGAGCTGAAATCCACGCGTCGAAGTCACAAAGTGGCTTTTCGAGCGCTTATCGGGCTTAGCGACGAACTTGCGAAGGCATCAAAACCAATTCGCGTTGCTCTCTGTGTAGCGAGGCCGGCCCCCTGTGGTGACGCGCGATTCGATGCTGCCCTCGCTGGGTTGGTTGAGCATTACTTAGGCGAAGATAACCTTCCAATACCCGAGTGGGTCTTTGAGCCGGCTCGATCCTTGACTGAAGTGTGGGAAGCAACTCCATTCAATTCGCAATCAGAGGTACCCAAAGCACTCGCCCGTCATGGGGTTTGGCTTTCTGAAGATGACCTCGCCAGTGTCTAACCCTTTCCTCTCGCCAGACGATGTTCGTAAAGGCTTGGAGGCTCTGGTCAGCGAACTAGAAGCAAAAGGGGCTTCATCGACTATTTACATTGTCGGTGGAGCTGCTGTGATGATTCAGGCTGGACGCGAAGCGCTTTCACGTGATGTAGATGCATTCTTCACACCAACGTCAGCACTAGTTGACGCGATCTCAGTAGTCGCTCAAAAGATGAATTGGCCTGGCGATTGGCTCAATAACGCCGTCAACATGTTCGCAAGCCATCACGATACGAATGAAGACTGGAGCATGCACATTGCCCGTAGGGATGTAGTGGTTTGGGTGGCCAACTGTTCACTGCTGCTGGCAATGAAGTTGCACGCAGCGCGGGGACGTGATGCAGAAGACATAGACCTTCTTGTTCGCGCCTGCAAATTTACCGAACTTCAGCAGGCAATTGACACCTTTGACCGGTACTATCCCACCGAGTCCCTCAAACCCAGGAGTAAGAAAATGCTGGAGGCTCTTTTTCCCAATCCGTAAGGCTTATTTATAACTCTCTACCGATTCAATGAATCCTTCAGCGCCCTCTTGGCGCTGAAACCGTAATTCACCGCTCACCAGTTCATCGCCCTCAAGAACCCATACTTTGATGGCCCGAGGAGGGGCTGGTCGGCAGTAGGCGCCATCAAGCTGTACGGCGCGGTTCCTCATTCGAACGATCTCTCCGCTCAGCAAGCGGCGAACCGCCTGAGCGTGAGATTTCACGTATCGAGGAGCCGAAAGCACCACGTTGTCGATATGAACCAACTGAGCGAGACTGGCGATATCGCGTGCCACGAGGTTCCCACCGTAGAAATCGTTTAACTCAACGAACACACCCATGGCCGCGTTGGTCCGCCCCGAGAGCGAGGCTAACGCTTCAAATACCGAGCCATCGGTGCAATGAAAAACACTGTTGTTGGATGAAGCGAACTCCTCGTACGCCTTCACGTGCGAAACCGGAGCGCGAAAGATATTTAGAGCCATGGCTAAATCGTGGGCGTTGGCTTCTCGAGATGCTCAATGTTCACATCACGGAAGGTCAGGATGCGAACCGAGGGAACGAACCGAACGGTGCGATACATGTCCCAGACCCACGCATCACGCAAGGTCACTTCAACAAGTGTGGGGGTTCCTTGGGACAAAACTTCGACGTCGACTGAATTGGCTAAGTAGAAGCGGCGATCGGTTTCGACAGCGTACTGAAACATCGCCGCAACATCTTTGTATTCCTGCACGAGCGCAAGCTCGAGCGTGGACTCGTAATCGTCGAGTTCCTCTTCGCCCAAGGCGATTAGACGTTGTCGGTGCGAAGTTCTTTAATCTTCGCAGCCTTACCGCGCAAGTCACGCAGGTAATACAACTTGGCGCGACGAACATCACCGCGGCTCTCGACTTCAATCTTCTGGATCGTCGGAGTGTGCAGTGGGAAGGTTCGCTCTACGCCAACACCAAAGCTGACCTTGCGGACGGTGAAGGTCTCTTGGAGGCCCGAACCCTGGCGACGGATAACGACGCCCTGGAACAACTGGACGCGCTCACGAGTACCTTCAACAACGCGTACGTGCACCTTCAAGGTGTCACCGGTGCGGAAAGCAGGAATGTCGTCGCGGAGCGAGTCGCGGTCAATTAGATCGGTCGGATTCATGGTGCGGTCCCTTTCGGATCACTGGGTTACTTAGTTTAGCCCCTTTAGGCCTCTGGCTCCAAGGCAGGGAATTCCTGAAGGATTTTTTCCTCGGATTCGCTCAATCCCCCTCGTTTAACCAGTAAATCGGGCCGGCGGGTCTGGGTCAGGCGAATTGCCTGGGCCAGGCGCCACCGGGCGATTTTGGCGTGATCGCCCGAGCGCAGGATTTCGGGAGCCACCAGCCCGCGGTATTCCGCTGGTTTGGTGTAATGGGGATATTCCAGGAGTCCTTCGGCAAATGACTCTTCTTGACTCGAGGAGTCGTTGCCGAGTGCGCCCGGAAGGAGCCGCACGACCGACTCAATCACGCAGAGCGCTGCTAACTCTCCCCCCGCTAGAACAAAGTCCCCAAGGCTAATTTCACGGTCAACTCCCAGGTCCAGGGCGCGCTGATCGAACCCCTCGTAGCGACCGCAGAGCAGGGTGAAGCCGGGGGTCGCGCTGAGTTCTTTTGCGATGGCGTGGCTTAAGGGCTCGCCCGATGGAGTGAGGGCAATGACCGGGCGAGGGATACTTGGATCTGATTCCAATGTGCGCAAGATGGGATCAGCTCGCAAGACCATGCCCGCACCGCCGCCATAGGGGCTGTCGTCAACGCTGTGGTGCAGATCATCGGTAAATTCTCGGAAATCATGGGTACGTAACTCCCAGATTCCTCTTTCACGAGCCCGGCCCAAGACGGAGGTCTCGGCGTAGTTGGCGATGGCCTCGGGAAAAAGAGTGAGGACGTCAATACGCAAACTCATTCGAATAATCCCTCGGGCGCCACGATTTCCACCCGCTCATTGGCGATTACCTTCGTAACGAAGGTGAGGGGAACCAAATAGCCCGTATCGAGCACTAAGAGGTCGCTCGCCGGCATCTCTTCGACGAGGGTTACTCGACCTCGCTCTACACCCTCTTGGTCAACGACCACGGCGTTAAAGAGCTCGTCAATCCAAATGGCCTCATCATCTTCGAGGCGAGTAGCCGATAAGACCGTTCCGCGCCAACGTTCCGACCCATTTCGATCAGTGATCTCTTGGAAGGTCACGAGGAACTTATCCTGGTGGGCGCCGCTGGTCACTACGGTCAGTGGGCCCTTTTCGCTCAAGAGTTGCGAGCCGGGGTCGAG
>CAIJYV010000035.1 GCA_903825035.1 uncultured Actinomycetes bacterium
ACTGATTCGCTGAAAATCAACCCATCGCTCGACCACCGGCCGGTGACGGTCTGCTCATCCAGGTCCCAACCCAAATAGGTAAATCGCTCAGCGCGCTTAAGAGGGGAGTCCACGAAAGTCAGTTTAGGACTCACGCTTTGCGACAAGGGCAAAGCGTCCACAGGGACGTGTTGCGCGGTCACTAAAGAAGAATTCGCCTCCGTCGGTCACTTGAGCACTGGTGGTTATGTTTGTGCCAAGAACCCCCAGTTCTCGCAATTGTGAGCGAGCAATCTCAGCTAGATCGAGTCGAGCGTGTCCGGGTGTGTCGGGGAACACAGCGCGGGAAATAGCCGAGAAGTTTGATGCGACCTCCAAGTCGACTTGATAGGCCTCGGGTGAGATTCGAGGTCCAATCCCAACAAGTACTTGAGAGGGGTCAGTGAATAGTGGGACAGTTTCAGCGATTACCCGTGCTGCAAGACCACGCCATCCCGCGTGCACCACGGCAATACGGTCTCGGTCAGCGAGTACTAAGGGAACACAATCAGCCACCAAAACTGAGATTGCTACTCCAGGTGAAGTTGTGGTTAAGGCGTCCCCTTCGGATTTTTGATCTGCGACATCACAATCAACAACTTCGCATCCATGCACTTGATTCACGATTCTTAGCGTTTCGACTCCGGCAGCAGATGCAACCCGGTTTCGGTTTTCATGAACGTGGTCTGGTTCATCGTTGACATGAATTCCTAAGTTGAGTGATGCGTAGGGACCAGTGCTTACCCCACCATTTCGGTCAGTGAAGAAGGCGTCCACGCCAATCTCTCGCAGGGTAGGGAAGGGGTATACCGTGAGGTTTCCGCGAACTTCAGCTTCGAGTACTACTTCGCCTGACATGAATCGCACACTCCGTTCAACTCGAGAACGTGACGAACATCAGTGAAATTGAATCGTTTCGCTAGAGACTTTGCCCACTTTTCAATTTCAGGGGTATCCACCTCAACGGTGGCTCCACAGCGTCGGCAGGCCAAGTGGTGGTGGTGGGTGTTGACTTCGCAGCGGCGATAGAGCGCTTCGCCTCGATCGGTCATTACGACATCGACCTCATTCACGCTGACGAGTTTTTTTAGTTGGGTGTAGACGGTCGCTAGAGCCAAGGTGGCCCCGTCGCGGGTAATACGAGCGTGGAGTTCCTGGGCGCTCACAAAGCCGTCAAGCTGCGAGAGGGCTTGGAGAATGTCCCGGCGCTGCTGGGTATTGCGGGTTGAGGCCATGAATAAAGCGTACCCGCTCTGGGGTTGCTTCTTGGAATGATTCCAAGTATGGTAAATGGAATGGTTCTAAGAAAGATGGTTACAACAGGCGCCACAATGGCTCTCCTGCTCACCTCTTCTTCGGCTGCCCAAGCGGCCCCCAAACCCCACATTGTCTCTTCGGTGAGTGAATGGGGTTATCTCGCTCGTGAGGTGGTGGGCACACAGGCAACCGTGCAGTCACTCTTGACCGACCCCAACGCCGATCCGCATCAGCACGAGGCGTCGTTAAGCAACGCAATGGCGGTGGCCCAGGCTCGCGTGGTTCTTGTAAACGGAGCCGGTTACGACTCATGGATGACACGTCTGCTCGCCAACCATCACTCTTCGACCGCGGTCATCAATGTTGCAACTTTGATGAAAACTCCGAGTGGCGCTAACCCCCACCTCTTTTTTAATCTCGCCGCGGCGCAAGTGGTGGTGAAGAAATTAGAGAATCTTCATAACCAAAAAGGGTTCTCATCATTAGGTGCGAATTTTGCGACTAACGCCAAGAAGACCTCGACCACACTTCTTAACATGACTACCTCCTTGAAGACGGTGGCGGCTAGTTGCGCTGGAGTCAAGGTCGCGGCGACTGAAGACATTGCTGGATATTTACTAAGCGTGGCAAAACTGAATGTTGTGACACCTAAAGGCTTACGCTTGGCGATTGGTAATGGGGTAGATCCGAGCGTGAGTGATCTCGCCACCGCCCTCAATCAATTAACCCAGCACCCGGCTTTTCTTGTTTACAACTCACAAACCGTTACGCCATTAACCAGCCAACTCTTGGCGCAAGCCACGGCTCACCAGGTGCCAATCATCAAGATTCCCGAAGTGGAAACTCACGGCCCCTACACCAACTTTGTTTCGGGCATCATTTCTCAGATGAAGCGTGCCCTTATTAAAAAGGGGTGTCTCAAGTGAGCGTTCTAGAACTCAATAACGTTGGAATTATCCGAGGGGACCGCCCGATCTGGTCAGGGGCCACCTTCTCAATTGAGCCCGGAACGGTAACAGTCGTTTTGGGCCCGAATGGATCAGGAAAATCAACTCTTCTCCAGGCCATTACTGGGCTCTTGCCCATCTCTTCGGGCGAACTCCTGGTCTTTGGCGAGAGGCCCCACCGAGGGAACAACGAGGTCGGATACGTCGCCCAAACTCGGGTGGCGGACTCCACCTCAACATTGACCGGCCGCGATTACGTCGGACTCGGCATGGACGGGGTCAGATTTGGCTGGGGTCGCACAAAAGACAAGCATGCTGCCGTTACCCACGCCCTGAAGCAGGTCGGGGCAACGGCCTTCGCCGACCGGCCGATGCACTCACTCTCTGGCGGACAACGCCAGCGCATTGCCTTGGCGCAGGCGACCGTCTTTAAGCCGAGATTGCTTCTCTTGGATGAGCCCCTGGCGGCCCTCGACATCGCCGCTCAAGCAGAGATTGTTGACCTTATTAATCTGTTGCGTGTTGAACTCAACATGGCGATCATTGTCGTGGCTCACGACCTCAATCCCTTGTCGAGCATCGTGGACCAGGTGGTCTGGATAGCTCGACGACAGGTGAAGTCGGGATCGATTGATGAGGTCGTGAACGAACAGGTCTTGTCCGAGCTCTAT
>CAIJYV010000036.1 GCA_903825035.1 uncultured Actinomycetes bacterium
ACGGCGCGGCCCACTTCGTGAAGTCGATTACCAATGGTGAGTTGTTCGATCCCGGCCCACATCGAGCGTTCGGTTACTTCAATGAGCTTTTTCGCTACCGCGGAAATCTCGCCGACGCCCGCGGTATAGGCCGCGTCACCGTGATAGCCCTCAACGATGGCGCCACAGTCAACGGAGATGATGTCACCCTCTTTGAGGACGTAGTCACCAGGAATCCCGTGGACAATCATGTCATTGGGGCTCGTGCAAATAACCGCCGGGAACCCGTGATAATTCAAGAAGTTTGAGCGAGCACCGCGCTTTTCGATTACTGCCGCGGCGACCTTATTGAGGTCCATCGTTGTTATGCCAGGGCGAATAGCCGCTCGGGTGGCTTCGTGCATTTCGGCGACAACCTTGCCGGCTTTGCGCATCTTGTTCAGCTCGTCAGCGTTGCGCCTCACGCGAGACCTCGCTCGGCGAGGACCTTTTCGATCTCGGCGGTGACTTCGTCCACGCTCTGGTCGGCGTTCAAAGTAACGAGCAGCCCTCGCTCTTCGTAGTAGTGCAGGAGTGGTGCAGTGTCGCGCTCGTAGAGCGAGAGGCGTTGACGAATGGAATCGGCGGTGTCATCCGAGCGCTGAATGACCGGTCCCCCACAGTTCTCACACTCACCCGAGATGGCTGACTGGTCTGAGTCCTTGTAGATGTGACCACATTCCTGGCAGACGCGACGGCGTGAGAGTCGCTCGGTCACAAGTTCAATCGGCGCGTCGAGGTTGATGCAGAGCTTGATGCCATCGTCACCGAGAATCTCGTCGAGAGCTTCGGCTTGACCGATGGTGCGAGGAAAGCCGTCGAGGAGTGCTCCCTTGGCCGCGTCGGGCTGGGTGAAGCGTTCATCGACGAGACGATTCACGAGTTCGTCATTGACCAATCCACCCTCAGCGAGGATGCCCTCTACCTCGAGGCCCAGTGGAGTTTGGTCCTTAATGGCGGCTCGAAGAATGTCACCGGTCGAGACGTGAGGAATCCCGTAGGTTGCGCTCAGGCGCTTGCACTGGGTCCCCTTGCCCGCTCCTTGAATACCAAGGATCACGAGGTTTAGTCGTGACGTCATAACTAGCGCTTCAAGAAGCCTTCGTAGTTACGCATCATGAGTTGTGAGTCAATCTGACGCATGGTTTCGAGCGCGACACCTACCGCGATCAACAAGGTTGTTCCGTAGTACGGGAACTTATTAATCGACCAGAGGGCCATAAGGATTGATGGCACCACCGCGACGGAAGCCAAGAAGAAGGCTCCCACGACGGTCAAGCGGCTAAGCATCTTGGCGAAGTAGCGCTCGGTGGGCTGTCCGGGGCGGATACCAGGGACGAAGCCACCTTGCTGGCGCAACATCTCGGCCTGCTGGTGAGGCTCGAAGGCGATGTAGACGTAGAAGAAGGTGAAGGCCAAGATGAGCAAGAAGTCAGTGCCGATGTAGAAGAAGCTCGTTGGGCGAAGTGAGTTGTTCACGAAAGAGGTGAAGCTCGCCCAGGGCACGATGTTCGACAAGAGAACGGGGATGTAGAGAACCGAGGAGGCGAAGATAATCGGAATAACACCCGATTGGTTGACCTTCAACGGAATGTAAGTGGAGTTTCCACCCATCTCCTTGCGACCGACTACCCGTCGAGCGAAGGTGACCGGGATTCGACGCTGACCATTGTCCATAAAGACAATGAGTACGAGCAGCGCAAGTGAAACGAGCAAGATGATGGTGAACTTAGCGGGTCCACCTTCGAGCCAAACGGCGTGACCACCAGAAGGCATTCCCGCAACCACGTTCGCGAAAATGAGCAGGGACATACCCTGACCAATTCCACGTTGGGTAATGAGTTCAGCGAGCCACATAACAAAAGCGGTTCCCGCCGTCATGGTGAGCACCATAAACAGGCCCAACCAGAGGTTGAACTTGGGAATCAGGTCAATGGTGTAGCCCAAGAGAGCTTGGTCGTGACCGTGGAAGGCGTAGACCAGTCCGGTGGACTGCAACAGGGCCAAACCAATGGTGAGGTACCGCGTTGTTTGCGTAATCTTCTTTTGACCCGTCGCGCCCTCGTCACGCCAGACGGCGAGCTTTGGAATTACTCCGGTCAAGAGCTGGATAACGATTGACGAGGTGATGTAGGGCATCACGCCAAGGCCGAAGACGGCCAAGCGAGTCAGCGCTCCACCCGAGAAGAGGTTCAAGAAGCCCAGTACGCCTGACGAACTTGCCTTGGCCTGCAACAGCGTGACCTGGCTCCAGCTAACTCCGGGGATCGGTAAGTTGGCACCTAACTGGTACAAACAAATTACCGAGACGGTGAAGAGGACCTTGTTGCGAAGATCCGCAACACGGAAGATATTGGCGAGACGACTGAACACTTAAAAAACCTACCGGTTCTGGTGCTGGTTGCCCGACGCGGCGGGACGCACCTTGAAGGGCTTGTCCAAAACAGTGGTGGTGCCACCAGCGTTCTCAATAGCGGCCTTGGCCGACTCTGAGAAGGCGTGAGCGGAAACGTTCAGCTTGGCGCTGAGCTCTCCACGACCGAGGATCTTGACGAATTCCTTCTTGCCCACGAGGCCCTTGGAAACCAAGAGGTCGAAGGTGATCTCCGAAACGCCCAATTGGGCGAGGGCGTCAACGTTGACGGGCGTGTACTCAACGCGGAAGGGGTTGGTGAAACCCTTCAGCTTGGGGATGCGCTGCATCAAGGGCAACTGTCCACCTTCGAAACCCGCAGGAATCTGGCGACGTGCCTTCTGACCCTTGGTACCACGGCCAGCGGTCTTACCGCCCTTACCGGCGATACCACGACCGACGATGCGCTTGCGCTTAATCGAGCCTTCGGGTGACTTCAGTTCGTGCAACTTCATTAGTTGACCTCTTCTACGTTTACAAGGTGCGGAACTCGGGCAATCATGCCGCGAATTTCCGGACGGTCGGGCAAGAGATTGCTCTGGCCAATGCCACGCAGGCCGAGCGCGCGCAAGTTAGCGCGGTGCTTGGGCTTGGTGCCAATGCCGGAACGAGTCTGGGTTACTTTCAACTGAGCCATGATTATTCCTCACTCACTTTGAACAGGTCGTTCTCGCGCTGACGCTCGCGGTAGGCGCGCAAGGTACCCGATGGGGTGACCTCGTCGAGGGCCTTGCCACGTGCCGCAGCGATCTGCTCGGGGGTACGAAGCTGCTTCAAACCTTCAATCGTGGCGTGGGCCACGTTGATCCCGTTGGCCGAACCGAGTGACTTAGCGATGATGTCCTTAACTCCAGCCATTTCCAAAATGGCGCGAGCGGCACCACCGGCAATAACACCGGTACCGGGAGCGGCGGGCTTCATGAGTACGCGACCAGCCCCGGCTTCGCCGAGAACTGGGTAAACAATGGTGGTGCCAGCGAGTGGTACTTCGAACAGGTTCTTGCGAGCCTCTTCAATACCCTTTTGAACGGCGAGACCAGCTTCTTTGGCCTTGCCGTATCCCAAGCCCACACGACCCTTGCCGTCACCGATGACCATGAGTGCGGTGAAGGAGAAACGACGTCCACCCTTTACCACCTTGGACACGCGGTTCACCTTGATGGTGCGCTCTTCAAATTGTTCGAGATCAGTTGTAGTCATTAGAACTCCAATCCGCCTTCACGTAGCGTGTCAGCAAAAGCCGCAACACGGCCGTGGTAGTCGAAACCACCGCGGTCAAAGACCACGGAAGAAATCTGGGCAGCCTTCGCGCGCTCCGCCAAGAGCTTCGCGACAGCCTTCGCACCGTCGATGTTTCCACCGTTGGTGCCCTTCAACCCAGCTTCCACCGATGAAGCGGCGGCCAACGTGCGGCCCGCCTCGTCGTCGATGATCTGAGCGGAGATGTGCTTGTTCGTGCGGCTTACCGCCACGCGAGGACGAGCAGCGGTACCGGCGAGACGGCGACGAATGCGCTCGTGTCGACGGATGCGCAGTTCACGAGTAGTACGTGCCATTACTTCGCAGCCTTTCCAGCCTTGCGCATAACTCGTTCACCGAGGTAGCGCACACCCTTGCCCTTGTAGGGCTCGGGCTTACGGATCTTGCGGATAGACGCAGCCACCTGGCCGACGACTTCCTTGTCTGGTCCCTTGACGATCACGCGAGTTGGCGCGGGAACTTCAAAGGTCACACCCTCGGGTGCTTTGTATTGAACGGGGTGAGAAAAGCCCAACGAGAGGTCCAGCACACCGGGTGCACCGGCGGCGGCGCGGTAACCCACGCCCTGAATCTCGAGCTCCTTGGTCCAACCCGTTGTCACGCCGACCACCATGTTGGAGATCAGGGTGCGGGTAAGTCCGTGCAAAGCCTTGTGCTGAGTCTCTTCACTGACTCGGTCCACGGTAAGTACGTCGCCCTCTTGAGCCAAGGTAATTCCACCCGGCAGAGTGCGGACCATCGTGGCGTTCGGGCCCTTGACGGTGACCTTGCCACCAGCTACGTCAATGGTGACGCCGCTGGGGACGGTGATTGGGTTACGGCCGATGCGCGACATTAGCGACCTTCCTTTGTCATCAGAGTTGCGTTACCAGACATAACAAAGCACCTCACCACCGAGCTTGGCCTTGCGGGCTTCGCGGTCGGTCATAAGACCATGGCTGGTTGAGACGACGGCAACGCCGACTCCACCAAGTACCTTGGGCATCTGGTCGGACTTGCGGTAAATGCGAAGTCCTGGCTTCGAGACGCGCTTGATACCAATAATGGTCTTTTTGCGGTCCTCGGAGTACTTCAGGGTGATCTCCAACTGGTTGCCGGGCTTGCCTTCAACCTTGTTGACGACGTAGGAAGCGATGAAGCCTTCCTTGAGCAGCAGCTTGGCGAGGTTCTCCTTGAGCTTCGATGAGGGCATCGAAACGGTGTCGAACATCGCCGAGTTGGCGTTGCGAATGCGGGTAAGCATGTCGGCGATTGGGTCAGTCATTGTCATAACAGTCCTCCTACCAACTTGCCTTCGTCACGCCGGGAACTTCGCCGGCGTGGACCATCTGACGCAAGCAGATACGGCATAGGCCGAACTTGCGGTACACAGAGCGTGGACGACCACAACGCTCACAACGCGTGTAGGCACGAGTTGAGAACTTAGGCGTCTTGGCCTGCTTGATACGAAGTGCTTTCTTCGCCATGACTATCGATTCTCCTGCTTGAAGGGGAAGCCGTAGGCACGCAAGAATGCGCGCCCCTGCTCGTCAGATATTGCGGTGGTGACAATGGTGATGTCGAATCCACGAGGGGCATCAATCTTGTCGTAGTCAATCTCGGGGAAGATCAACTGGTCATTGATACCGAAGGTGTAGTTGCCACGGCCGTCAAAGGACTTGGGCGACAAACCACGGAAGTCACGGATACGTGGAATCGCCAAGCTCAAGAGGCGGTCAAAGAACTCCCAGGCGCGGTCGCCACGCAAGGTGACCTTCACGCCGATGGGCTGCTCTTCACGCAACTTGAACGAAGCAATGGACTTCTTGGCCCGAGTCACGATTGGCTTTTGGCCGGTGATGAGCTCGAGGTCACGCTGCGCGCCTTCCAGCAGAGATGCCTGCTGGGTGGCACGGCCCACACCGGAGTTAAGAACAATCTTCTCCAGGGTTGGAACCTGCATGATGTTGTCGAGACCCAAGTCGGCCTTGAGCTGCTCACGCAACTCAGAGTCGAAACGAGCCTTTAGACGTGGACGCTGTGTCGTTGTCATAGTGTCTCTCCACACTTGCGGCAAACACGAGTCTTCGTGTCGCCTTCAACCTTGAAACCAACCTTCGCTGGTCCCTTGTGCTTGCCACACCACAGTGCAACGTTGCTGACGTGCAGGGGCATCACCTTGTCGATGATTCCCGCCTGCATGGTCGCACCGGTTTGCTTGGTGTGGCGCTTGGCTACGTTGAGACCTTCCAGGATCACCTTGTTGGCACCTGGCAAAGCCTCTTCAACCTTCGCGCGCTCGCCGCGGTACTTGCCCGCTAGTACGAGCACGTCGTCACCCTTACGAATTTTCATTAGAGCACCTCAGGGGCTAGAGAAATAATGCGCATGAACTTCTTGTCACGCAGTTCACGTCCGACTGGCCCAAAGATACGGGTACCGCGGGGCTGCAACTGGTCGTTGATCAACACGGCGGCATTCTCGTCGAACTTGATGTATGAACCGTCGGGACGACGCTTTTCCTTGGCGACGCGAACGACGACGCAGCGAACCACGTCACCCTTCTTAACGGCCGCACCGGGAATAGCGACTTTCACCGTGGCGATGAAAACATCACCAATCGATGCGTAACGACGGCGGGTACCGCCCAACACGCGAATGCAAAGGACTTCCTTTGCACCGGAGTTGTCGGCAACCTTGAGACGGGATTCTTGCTGAATCATCGAGCACGCTCCACAATTTCGGTCAAGCGCCAGCGCTTGAGCTTGGACAATGGACGAGTCTCTTGGACGCGTACACGGTCACCGATCTTGGCCTCGTTCTTCTCGTCGTGAACGTAGAGCTTCTTGGTGCGCTGTACGGTCTTGCCATAGACGGCGTGACGAACACGCTCGACGATGGCGATGACGATGGTCGAGTCCATCTTGTCCGAGACCACAATGCCCTCACGGATCTTGCGGGGGTTCTCGCGTGACTCGGTAGCGTCAACTGCTGGAGCAGCCTTCACTACGGGAGCCGCCGCGACAGTCTCGACGACAGTTTCGGTGACTTCGTTGGTCATTTCATCACTCATTAGTTGTTACCTTCCTGAGCTTCGGCCGCCGCAATCTCGCGCTCGCGCAAGAAGGTGGTGAGGCGGGCGATGTCCTTGCGAACAGCGCCGAGGCGTGATGAGTTATCCAGCTGGCCGGTGGCGAGCTGGAAGCGCAAGTTGAACAACTCGCGACGTGCTTCGGCCAAACGACCGACCAAGTCGGCGTCGCTCAGACCGCGCATCTCTTGAACCTTTTCTGACGTGGTTGTCATTAGATTGTGACCTCCGGGGTCCCGTGAGTTCCGGGACGAATAATGAACTTGGCCTTAATAGGCAATTTCTGGATGGCGCGCTCCATAGCGGCACGGGCCAAAGCCTCGTCCACACCACCGAGCTCGAACATCACGCGACCTGGCTTCACCACGGCAACCCAGAACTCGGGGTTACCCTTACCCGAACCCATGCGGGTTTCCGCGGGCTTCTGGGTTACTGGCTTGTCAGGGAAAATGCGGATCCAGACCTTTCCACCACGCTTCACGTGACGGGTCATGGCAATACGGGCCGCTTCAATCTGGCGAGCCGTAATCCAACCGCGCTC
The DNA here is from genome assembly GCA_903825035.1 of uncultured Actinomycetes bacterium. GTDB lineage: Bacteria > Actinomycetota > Acidimicrobiia > Acidimicrobiales > RAAP-2 > RAAP-2. The sequence goes on from CAIJYV010000036.1 coordinate 7,303, forward strand.
GAGCGCTTGGATGCCGAAGTCACCGAAGTTCAGCTCAACGCCGCCCTTGGCCTCTCCGGTCATACGACCACGCTGTTGTTTGCGGTGCTTAACCTTGCGGGGCATCAACATGATTACTCAGCGTCCTTTCGAAAGTGTGGAGCGTCGGTGTGATCCGTAGCGGTACGACGCTCGATGTCCTCTTCAACGCTCAACTGCGCCTCGACCTCAGGGGTAACGGCCAAGATGTCGGCTGGTGCATCAGCGAACTCGGTCGTGGTGGCCTCAGCTTCGCCAACACGACGACGTCCACCACCGGCACGAACAACACCCTTCGGTGCAGCGGGCGTAGCGGTTACGGGAACAACATCACCGGCGGCCATGGCCGCTTCACGAACGATCTTCTCGTCGTTGGTGACCGAGTAGGGCAAGACGTCACCCTTGTAGATCCACACCTTGACACCAATACGACCGGTTGAGGTACGAGCCTCACGGAAGCCGTAGTCAATGTCAGCGCGCAGGGTGTGCAGTGGCACGCGACCCTCACGGTATGACTCGCGACGTGACATTTCAGCGCCACCCAAACGACCTGAGGCCTGGATGCGGACACCCAAGGCGCCAGCCTTTTGAACGGTCTGGATACCACGCTTCATCGCACGGCGGAAGGCCACGCGGCGAAGCAACTGGTCGCAAATTCCCTGGGCAATCAACGCAGCGTCGAGTTCGGGCTGCTTGATCTCTTGAATGTTCAACGAGATGTGCTTTTGACCGGTGATCTTCTCAAGGTCCTTCTTGAGGCGCTCAGCCTCAGCACCACGACGACCAATGACGATGCCGGGGCGTGCGGTGTGGATGTCCACGCGAATTCGGTCCGAGCTGCGCTCGATCTCGATGCGGCTAACCATGGCGCTCTCGAGCTGCTTGGTTAGGTAGTCGCGGATCTTCCAGTCTTCGATTACGAGCTCTTTGTAGCCGCGCTCTTTGAACCAGCGCGACTTCCAGTCAGTCGTAATTCCGAGACGGAAACCGTAGGGGTTTACCTTCTGACCCATTATTTGGTCTCCTCGTTCTTCTCTTCAGCTGCAGCCTCTGCAACCTCTTCGGTAGCGACTTCCGCAGACACCTCTTCGGTGGCAACTTCCGTAGCGACTACCTCGGTCTCCGGGGCGACAACCTCGGTCACGATCTGATCCTCTACAACGGCCTCATTGGCCTCGGCCTCGAGAGCAGCGGCCTCAGCGGCAGCTTCACGCTTGTTCACCGAAGCGGTCTGGTCGGCACGGCGACGTGACGACGCGACACGCTGGGTGCGTGAACTCTGCGCCTTAGCGCTGCGGGCGTTGGAGAGAATTTCTAGGCGGTCATCGTCCATCTTCGAAACAATGACGGTGATGTGGCAGGCACGCTTGCGAATGGCACCGGCGCGTCCACGAGCACGTGGGGTGAAGCGCTTCATGGTGATGCCCTCGTCGGCGTAGCAAGCCGAAACGTACAGCTCTTCGGCAACCATGCCGTCGTTGTTTACCGCGTTGGCGATCGCCGAGTTCAGCACCTTGGCGATGACGTCAGCGGCCTCACGGGTGGTACCGGCCAGGATCTCACGGGCGGTCTGGATGTCTTCACCGCGGATGTTGTTCAAAACAACACGAGCCTTGGTGGCGGACATCTGGTAGCCACGCACCGAAGCGCGGGTACCTGGACGTTCGTTGGTCTTCGCAGCAGTCATTAGCGCTTACCCGTCTTCTCTTGTCCGGCGTGAAACTTGAAGGTACGCGTTGGAGCGAACTCGCCAAGCTTGTGGCCGACCATTGATTCGTTAACAAATACCGGTACGTGACGGCGACCGTCGTGTACGGCGAAGGTGTGACCGACCATGTCGGGGATGACCGTCGAGCGACGGCTCCAGGTCTTGATGACCTTCTTCTCGTTGGCGGCGTTCATCGCGTCAACCTTCTTAAGAAGGTGGCCATCGATGAATGGTCCTTTTTTCAAACTACGTGACATGTTCTACCTACCTCCGCGATCCGCGACCACGGCGACGACGAATAATGAGTGCATCCGACTGCTTGGGCAAACGGGTACGACCTTCTGGCTGACCCCATGGTGATACTGGGTGACGTCCACCGGAGGTCTTACCTTCACCACCACCAAGTGGGTGGTCGACTGGGTTCATCGCCACACCACGAGTCTGGGGACGAATACCCTTCCAACGGTTACGTCCGGCCTTACCGATCTTGATCAGTTCGTGCTCGGAGTTTCCGATGATGCCCAAAGTGGCGCGGCAGTCAATTGGCACGCGGCGCATTTCGGTCGAAGGAAGACGCAAGGTGGCGTATCCGCCATCTTTAGCGACGAGCTGCACGCCCATACCGGCGGAACGGGCCATCTTGCCACCGCCACCAGGGCGAAGCTCGACGTTGTGCACCGTGGAACCGGTGGGGATGAAACGCATTGGTAGGGCGTTGCCGGTACGAATGTCAGCCTTGGGACCGGACTCGACCTTGTCGCCTACCTTGAGGCCGTTAGGCGCCAAGATGTAACGCTTCTCGCCATCTGCGTAGTGCAAGAGGGCAATGCGGCAGGTGCGGTTCGGGTCGTACTCAATCGAGTGGACCTTCGCGGGAACGCCGTCTTTGTTGCGCTTGAAGTCGATGATGCGGTACTGCTGCTTGTGACCACCACCGCGGTGACGCGAGGTCTTGCGGCCATAGTTGTTACGACCACCAGTCTTGGGCTTGGAGTCGAGCAACGACTTTTCTGGCGTCGACTTGGTGATTTCGGCGAAGTCCGAGACCGTCTGGAAACGACGGCCTGGGCTAGTTGGTTTACGGTGACGAAGTGCCATGTTCTTAGCCTTTAGTTCTCGAAGAGGTTGATCGTGTCGCCCGTCTTAAGGGTGACGATGGCGCGCTTGGTGTCGGGACGTGATCCGCGCACACCGGTGCGACGGTTACGAGTTGACTTGCCCTTGCGGTTCAGCGTGTTCACGTTGGTAACGGTCACGTTGAAGGCCTGCTCGACGGCGTTACGCACATCGATCTTGGTGGCGCGAGGGTCTACGACGAAGACGTAGGTTCCCTTGTCCATCAAGGCGTAGGTCTTCTCTGACACCACGGGGCGCAGTAGGACGGTCATTGCGTCAAGCATTAGTTGGTCTCCTTAGCTTGGGGCAACGTGGCGTCGGTGAAGAGAATCCACTCGGCGTCCAACACGTCGTAGGTGTTGAGTTCGCCAGCGTCAACGGTCTTCACGTTGGGCAGGTTGCGGAAAGAGTGGAAGGCAACGACATCGTCCTTTGCGAGGACTACGAGTACCTTGCCGTTGAGGCCGAGCTTCTCGATCGCCGAGATTGCGTCCTTGGTCTTTGGAGCGGACCAGGTGGCGAAGTTGTCAATGAGCGCGACACGCTCGAGTGAAGCACGGTCTGACAGAGCCGAGTTGAGAGCCAAACGGATCATCTTCTTGGGCGTCTTCTGGTCGTACTTACGAGGACGAGGTCCGAGCGCAATTCCACCACCGGGGTAGTGAGGCGCGCGGATGGTTCCCTGACGAGCACCACCAGTTCCCTTTTGGTTGAACGGCTTGCGTCCACCACCACGAACCTCTTTACGGGTCTTGGTGCTCTGAGTACCGGCACGCTTAGCAGCGAGCTGCGCCTTAACAACCTGGTGCATAACAGCCATGTTGGGCTCAATACCGAAAATGGTTGGCTCGAGAGCAACCGATCCGAGTTCTTTACCGGAGATGTCGCGACGAGTTACCGAACGCTTAGTGGGCTCTGGACGGTCCTTCTTAACTGGACCACGAAGTGTTAGCAACTGGGTCATCGCTTACCTCCCGCCTTCATTGGATTCTTCACTGACGTGCGGATAACAACGGTGCCACCACGTGGACCGGGAACCGCACCTTTGACGAGAACGATTTGACGCTCGAGGTCGACGCTCACAACTTCCAGGTTGGTAGTTGTTACTTGCGATCCACCCATACGGCCGGCCATCTTGGTGCCCTTGAAGACACGACCCGGTGTTGAGCAGGCTCCAATGGAACCAGGTGCACGGTGGTGCTTGTGGTTACCGTGGGAGGCACCTTGACCACCGAAGTTGTGACGCTTCATACCACCAGCGAAACCCTTACCCTTCGAAACGGCGGTGACGTCAATCATCTCGCCCTTCTCGAAAGCGTCGGCGACAATCTCTTGTCCGACTTCGTATCCCGAAATGTCATCCAGGCGAAGCTCTACGAGCTTCTTGCCAGGAGCAACTCCTGCGGCGTCGAAGTGTCCGAGCTCACCCTTGGTGAGAGTCGACACGCGACGGGTACCCCAGGTCACCTGGAGCGCTGAGTAGCCCTCCTTCTCCGGAGTCTTTACTTGTACGACTCGAGCTGGGCTGACGCGTACTACCGTCACTGGTACGGCCCGGTTTTGGTCATCCCAAACCTGGGTCATGCCCACCTTCTCGCCGACGATCGCTTTGAACGCCACGTTGTCCTCTTCCTCTTAATTCCTGTACGTCGGTTCTCCCGACATACAGACGCTCCGCCGGGCTGAAAGACCCGAACGGAGCGCTCGACTGTTTCGGTGCGGTGTCCCCTTTCGGGCGGCCGCACACATCTGTTCTCCCCCAAAAAGCAGGGATAACTACCGTACAGCAAAAAGCCCCGCCAGCGCAAATGCGCCGGCGGGGCTTTTAGCAAAGTCTGCCTTAGTGTTGGCGGATCTTGATCTCGATGTCCACACCCGCTGGCAAGTCAAGACGCTGAAGCGCATCGACCGTCTTGGGGGTCTGGTCCACAATGTCCAAGAGACGCTTGTGCACGCGCATTTCGAAGTGCTCGCGCGAGTCCTTGTGCTTGTGGGGTCCACGAACCACGGTGTACCGGTGCTTTTCGGTGGGCAGCGGAACTGGCCCTTGCACCCGAGCATTCGTGCGCTCGACCGTCTGAACGATCTTCGCGGTGGACTGATCCAAGATGCCGTGGTCGAAGGCCTTCAGCCGGATTCGAATTGATTGACGGTTGTCGGCCATACTCGACTACTTCAGGATCTTTACAACGCGGCCTGAACCGACGGTGCGGCCACCCTCGCGGATTGAGAAGGTCAAGCCCTCTTCCATCGCGATTGGCTTACCCAAGGTAACGGTCATTTCGGTGTTGTCACCGGGCATAACCATCTCGGTACCAGCTGGCAGGTCTACGGTTCCGGTCACGTCAGTGGTGCGGAAGTAGAACTGTGGACGGTAGTTGGTGAAGAAAGGCTTGTGACGGCCTCCTTCTTCCTTGGTCAACACGTAGACCGAAGCCTCGAAGTTGGTGTGAGGGGTGATGGAACCTGGCTTGCAGAGTACCTGACCGCGCTCGACGTCTTCCTTCTTGGTACCACGGAGCAGGGCTCCGAGGTTGTCTCCAGCCTGACCTTCGTCAAGGAGCTTACGGAACATCTCGATACCGGTAACGGTGGTCTTGGTGGTGTCACGAAGACCCACGATCTCGACTTCGTCACCGACCTTTACGATGCCCTGCTCTACCTTGCCGGTAACCACGGTGCCACGACCGGTGATTGACATAACGTCCTCGATTGACATCAAGAAAGGCTTGTCGGTAGCGCGCTCGGGCTCTGGGATGTAGCGGTCAACTTCGGCCATGAGGTCCATAATCTTGTCGCCCCACGCCTGGTCGCCCTCGAGGGCCTTCAGTGCGGAAACGCGAACGATTGGAGTGTCATCGCCTGGGAAGTCGTAGCTCGTGAGGAGCTCGCGAACTTCCATCTCAACGAGGTCGAGCAACTCTTCGTCGTCAACCATGTCGGACTTGTTAAGGGCCACCACGATGTATGGAACACCAACCTGACGAGCGAGCAGAACGTGCTCACGAGTCTGGGGCATGGGACCGTCAGTAGCGGATACCACCAAGATGGCACCGTCAACCTGAGCAGCACCAGTGATCATGTTCTTCACATAGTCGGCGTGACCGGGCATGTCCACGTGAGCGTAGTGACGGTTTGGCGTCTCGTACTCAACGTGAGCAATTGAAATGGTGATACCGCGTTGGCGCTCTTCAGGGGCCTTGTCGATCTGGTCGAAAGGGGTGAAGGCTGAACCGGGTACGCGGTCTGAAAGAACCTTGGTAATTGCCGCGGTAAGAGTGGTCTTACCGTGGTCAATGTGGCCCATGGTTCCGATGTTTACGTGCGGCTTAGTGCGCTCGAACTTCTGCTTTGCCATTGTCGGGGACTAACTTTCTCTTTGTGAGACACCCACCTTGGGTGCCTCGGTTTTTTTCGGCCCGCCCCGACTACGGTTTGGACCATGGTGCTGGTTGCCCAGCGGTTTTCTTACGCGCCCGTAGCCTTGGCGACGATCTCCTTAGCGATCGACTCAGGTACTTCTGCGTAAGAGTGGAACTGCATGGTGTACGACGCGCGACCTTGAGTGCGCGAGCGCAGGTCTGTAGCGTAGCCGAACATGTCAGAGAGCGGCACAAGTGCCCGAATTGCTTGGCTATTGCCGCGCTGCTCCATGCCCTCGACACGACCACGGCGACTGGAAAGGTCACCGATTACGTCGCCCATGTAGTCCTCAGGAGTAACCACCTCTACGGCCATGACGGGCTCCATGAGCACCGGGCTGGCCAAGCGGGCGGCCTTCTTGATCGCGATTGAACCCGCGATTTTGAAGGCCATTTCTGAGGAGTCAACATCGTGGTAGCTACCAAAGGTCAGGCGAACGCGAAGGTCCACCATTGGATAGCCCGCCAAGACACCAGAGGTCAAGGCCTCGGTAATACCTTGGTTAACCGGTCCGATGTATTCCTTGGGAATAACACCACCGGAAATCTCGTCCAAGAATTCGTAGCCGCCACCAGGGCCCGTGGGCTCAACGGTGAGAACAACGTGTCCGTACTGACCCTTACCACCGGTCTGACGTACGTACTTCTCTTCAACCTTTTCGACCTTCTTGCGAATCGTCTCACGGTAGGCCACCTGGGGCTTACCCACGTTGGCGTCTACGGAGAATTCACGAAGCATGCGGTCGACTAGCACTTCGAGGTGCAACTCGCCCATACCCGAGATAACGGTCTGGCCGGTCTCTTCGTCGGTGCGTACACGGAAGGTGGGGTCTTCTTCAGAAAGCGAGTACAGCGCCTTCGAGAGCTTCTCCTGGTCGGCCTTGGTCTTGGGCTCCACGGCCACGTGAATAACGGGCTCGGGGAAGACAAGGTTTTCCAACTGAATTGGGTGATCCATGCTCGACAGGGTGTCACCGGTGTGAACCTGCTTGAGACCCACGGCAGCAACAATGTCTCCGGTGCGGATGGTGTCGATGTCTTGGCGCTCGTTGGCGTGCATCAAGAGGAGACGTCCAAGACGCTCCTTCTTGTTACCTTCGGTGGTGTTGTAAACGGTGTCACCCTTTTCCAAGGTGCCCGAGTACACGCGAAGGTAGGTCAACTTACCGACGTAGGGGTCGGTCATGATCTTAAAAGCCAGCGCTGAGAAGGGTTCGGCGTCGTCGGCATTGCGCTCGAGGACATCTTCCTTGCCAGGCTTGGTGCCCTGGGTTGGCGGAAGGTCGAGCGGGCTTGGCAGGAAGTCCACCACGGCGTCGAGCATGGGCTGAACACCCTTGTTCTTAAAGGCCGTACCGTTCAGAATTGGAACACAGAATCCTTCGAGCGTTCCGCGGCGGAGTGCCTTGCGAACGTCGGCGGTAGTGATCTCTTCGTCTCCGAGGACCTTCTCCATCAAACCGTCGTCGAAGGTGGTCAAGGTGTCGAGCAAGCGGGTGCGGTACTCGTCAGCCTGAGCCTGGTACTCAGCGGGGATGTCAACAACTTCGAGCTTCTCGCCCTTGTCGTCGTGGTAGATCGTTGCCTTCATCGACGTGAGGTCAATGATGCCGAGGTACTCCGCCTCAGCGCCGATGGGCAGCTGAATAACCGCTGGAACACAGTCCAGGCGGTCACGAATCATCTCTACGCATCGGAAGAAGTCCGCACCAACGCGGTCCATCTTGTTGACGAAGCAGATACGAGGAACGTTGTACTTGTTGGCCTGGCGCCACACGGTCTCAGTCTGGGGCTCAACACCGGCTACGGCATCGAATACAGCAACCGCACCGTCGAGTACGCGCAGTGAGCGCTCCACTTCCACCGTGAAGTCCACGTGGCCGGGGGTGTCGATGATGTTGATTCGGTGTCCATCCCACATACAGGTGGTGGCGGCGGAGGTGATGGTAATTCCACGCTCTTGCTCTTGAACCATCCAGTCCATGGTGGCGGCACCTTCGTGCACTTCACCGATTTTGTAGTTCTTACCGGTGTAGTACAAAATGCGCTCAGTCGTCGTGGTCTTACCCGCGTCGATGTGAGCCATAATGCCAATGTTGCGTACTTTGTCGAGCGAAATTTCGCGAGCGGTCATGGGCGTGTGATCTCTCTTTGCTTACCAGCGGTAGTGGGCGAATGCCTTGTTGGATTCGGCCATCTTGGCCATGTCTTCGCGACGCTTCACCGCTGCACCAACGCCATTAGCGGCGTCAATGATCTCAGCAGCCAAACGCTCGGCCATGGTCTTCTCGCGACGCTTCTTAGCGAAGTCGGTCAACCAGCGAATAGCCAAAGTGGTGGCACGACGAGGACGAACCTCGACGGGCACCTGGTAGGTCGTTCCACCAACGCGGCGAGAACGAACTTCGAGCTCGGGGCGTACGTTTTCCAACGCGCGCTTCAGCGTGGCGACGGGGTCGGAGCCAGTCTTTTGCTCCACGCTCTCGAGTGCGGTGTAGACAATGCGCTCAGCGATGGTGCGCTTGCCGCGCTCAAGAATCTTGTTGGTGATCTGCGTAACGATGACCGACTTGTAGATCGGGTCAACCGGTACTTCACGTCGAACTGCGGGTCCCTTACGAGGCATGGCTTACTTCTCCCTCTTGGCGCCGTAACGGCTACGGGCCTGCTTGCGGTCACGAACACCGGAGGTGTCGAGTGCGCCGCGAATGATCTTGTAACGCACACCGGGGAGGTCCTTAACACGACCACCACGCACGAGCACAATGGAGTGCTCTTGCAGGTTGTGTCCCACACCGGGGATGTACGCGGTGACTTCCACGCCCGAGGTCAAACGCACACGTGCGACTTTGCGCAACGCCGAGTTTGGCTTCTTAGGTGTGACGGTGTGCACGCGAGTGCAAACACCGCGACGCTGTGGCGCACCCTTCAGTGCTGGCGTCTTGGTCTTGGATACTTTGTCCTGCCGGCCCTTGCGGACTAGCTGTGCAATTGTTGGCACGCGGAACCTCTCTGTTAAAACTACGAACTGGTTGCCTCGAGGAACCTCGAGACAGGGAATAACAACTTTAGGGCATAGCCCCTAGAAAGAGCAAACCCGCCCCCGGGGGTACCGGAGGCGGGTCGGATCTAACGAACTACGCGCCGAGGCCATCCTCTAGAGGGGTCTCTTCTTCGGGAACATCTGCGGCGTTGTAGGTGGCTCCAATGTTCTGGAAATCAGCCATCTCACGGGCAAATGAACCGTCATCGCTGGTGAATTCGCCCAAAATATCGGCCAATTCCTGGTCTGCTTCGCTCGAGTGCAGCCAATCAGGCAGCAATTCGGCGTCGGGCATGCTCCAGCGGAGGTTGCGCTCGTTGTAGTACTCAAGGCCAGAACCGGCAGGAATCAACTTACCGATAATGATGTTTTCCTTCAGACCAATGAGGTTGTCGCTCTTGCCTTCAATTGCGGCCTCGGTGAGTACACGGGTCGTTTCCTGGAAGGAAGCGGCCGAGAGCCACGAGTCGGTCGCGAGCGAAGCCTTGGTAATACCCATCAACTGGGCACGACCATCAGCTGGCTCCTTGGAGGCATTTTCGAGTTCGACGTTCATGTCGTTAAAGACCTTGGCGTCAACCATCGCACCGGGCAACCAACGTGATTCACCAGCGCTAACCACCTGAACACGACGAGTCATCTGGCGAACAATGAGTTCGATGTGCTTGTCGTGGATGGATACTCCCTGGTCGCGGTATACATTCTGGACCTCTTCGGTCAAGTATTGCTGAGTCTCGCGAGTACCGCGGAACTTCATCATCAACTTGGGGTCGAGCGGACCGTCGTGCAGTGGCATACCAACTTCTACCTCTTGGCCGTCTTCGACCAATAGGTGGCGGGCAATGGAGATGGACTCTTCTTGGATCTCGCCATCGTTGCCGACGACGGTGAGCTTGCGCTCACGACCCACGAGTTCCACACGAACCGTTCCAGAGAACTCCGCTACCGCCGCCGCACCCTTTGGGGTACGAGCTTCGAAGAGCTCAACTACGCGAGGAAGTCCGTGGGTAATGTCCGACTCGGATACTCCACCGGAGTGGAAGGTACGCATGGTGAGCTGAGTACCAGGTTCACCAATGGACTGAGCGGCGATAACACCAACGGCTTCACCGAGCTCCACCATCTGGTGGGTCGCGAGGGAAAGTCCGTAACAGGTGGCACAAACGCCCTGTACTGCGTCACAGGTCAAAGTGGTCCGAACACGCACGCGTGAAACCTTGGCGTCATCGCGCAAGCGCTCGACATCTTCGGTCATCAACATGGTGCCCTTGGGCAGAATACCGTTGCTGGTCTCGACGTCCTCAGCGGTCACGCGACCCCACAACTTGGTCTCCAAGTGTGAGCGGTGTCCACGGGTGTCGGGCTCAACGTGCTCAATCCACATACCACGAGCGGTTTCACAGTCCATCTGTTTAACAATCAGCTCCTGGGCGACGTCAACGAGACGTCGAGTCAGGTAACCAGAGTCAGCGGTACGCAAAGCGGTGTCACCCAGTCCCTTACGGGTACCGTGAGTCGAAATGAAGTACTCGAGAACCGATAGGCCTTCACGGAAGGAAGACTTAATCGGACGAGGGATCATTTCACCACGAGGGTTCGAAACCAAGCCCTTCATAGCGCCAATCTGACGAATCTGCTGGGAGTTACCACGAGCACCCGAGTCCACCATCATGCGGATGGGGTTGTCGAAGGCGGCGTTCATGGCCTTGTCGGTGGCGTCACCGACCTCCTTGTTCGCGTTGGTCCAGATCTCAATCTGCTGCTGGCGACGCTCGTCGTCGACGATGACACCACGGCGGTAGTTGGTCTCAACCTTTTCGGCCTGCAACTCGTACTTGTTCAAGATCTCTGCCTTGTCCGATGTGGTGACAACGTCATCAATCGAAATGGTCAGGCCTGAACGAGTGGCGTACTTGAAGCCAAGGTTCTTGATTGCGTCGAGCGCTTCAGCAACCTCTTGGCGGCTGAAGTTACCGGAAATCTCTTCGACGATGGTTCCGATTGGCGTGGCGTTCTTACCAATGAGCTCGTCAACAAAACGGAAGCCGAATGGCAGTGCTTCGTTGAACAAGACGCGACCAGTAGTCGTACGCAAGCGGCGTGATGCACCAGTTGCGGCGATGCCGGAAGCCTCTAGTCGAGCGTCAAGTGATGAGTCCACGGCGGGACGAATCTCGATGAGCGAACGTAAGCCAATTGACTTATCGGCCAGTGCGTTCTCGATTTCGAACATGTGACGGAAGACCGGTGGGTTCTCTACTTCGGACTCTGCGGGCAGGGTCAGGTAGTAGGCGCCAAAGACCATGTCCTGAGCAGGTTCGGTGATGGGACGACCAGTAGCGGGCGTGAAGATGTTGTTGGTCGACAACATCAAGATGCGCGCCTCCGCCTGTGCTTCAGCGGAGAGTGGTACGTGAACGGCCATCTGGTCACCGTCGAAGTCAGCGTTAAACGCCTTACAAACGAGCGGGTGAATTTGAATGGCCTTGCCATCTACGAGTACTGGCTCGAAGGCCTGGATACCCAAACGGTGCAAGGTCGGAGCGCGGTTAAGCAGTACCGGGTGCTCGCGAATGACCTCTTCGAGAACGTCCCAGACGAAGGTCTTGCGACGCTCGACCATACGCTTGGCGCTCTTGATGTTGGGCGCAATCTGAGTCTCGATCAGGCGCTTCATAACGAAAGGCTTGAAGAGTTCGAGGGCCATCATCTTGGGCAGACCACACTGGTGGAGCTTCAGAGTCGGTCCAACCACGATTACGGAACGACCGGAGTAGTCCACGCGCTTTCCGAGCAAGTTCTGACGGAAACGTCCCTGCTTACCCTTCAACATGTCCGACAAGGACTTGAGGGGGCGACCAGACTGACCGGCCACGGGGCGTCCACGACGACCATTGTCAAACAACGCGTCGACTGCCTCTTGAAGCATGCGCTTTTCGTTGTTCACGATGATGTCCGGAGCCTGGAGGTCGAGCAGACGCTTCAGTCGGTTATTGCGGTTAATGACACGACGGTACAGGTCGTTCAAGTCCGAGGTCGCAAAGCGGCCACCGTCAAGCTGCACCATTGGACGCAAGTCCGGTGGGATGACGGGAACGGCTTCGAGAATCATCGCACGAGGGTCGTTCATGCGGTTGCCGTCAGCGTCGCGACGGTTGAAGGACTGCACAATGGCGAGGCGCTTCAAGAACTTCGCGTGGCGCTGCGCGGAGAGAGGCTTGCGCCCATCCTTCGCGTCAATCATCTCGCGCATCTTGACCTCTTCTTCATCCAGGTCCATGCGGTCAATCAAGTTCAGAATCGCGTCAGCACCCATGCCGCCTTCGAAGTACTCGCCGTAGCGGAACTCCATCTCGCGGTACAGAACTTCGTCTTCGATGATCATGCGAGAGTGCATGCCTTCAAAGGTGTCGAAGGCCTGCTTGGCTACTTCGCGCTCTTCAGTGAAACGTGAACGAACACCGTCGAGTTCCTTTTCGGTTCCGCGCTGTAGGGCACGGAGCTCAGTCTCTTTGGCGCCGTCGGCTTCAAGCTTTGCGGCACGCTCTTCGATTTCCTTGAGCTTGCGCTCGAGAGCCTTCGCTTCACGCTCGTTAATTTCGAGGATTTCCTCGTTCAACGCTTGGCGAAGTTCAGCCAAGTCTTCATGACGCTTGTTGATGTCGATGTAGGTGACCATGTGGGCAGCGAAGTAGATGACCTTCTCCAGCTGCTTGGCCTTCAACTCTTCTTTAGGGGCGGTACCCATCAAGAGGTAGGCCAACCATGAACGGGTACCGCGCAGGTACCAGATGTGCACTACTGGAGCGGAAAGCTGGATGTGACCCATGCGCTCACGGCGCACCTTGTCACTGGTTACTTCAACGCCACAGCGCTCACAAACGATTCCTTTAAAGCGGACTCGCTTGTACTTGCCACAAGCACACTCCCAAGCCTTTTGTGGTCCGAAGATCTTCTCGCAGAAGAGTCCGTCCTTTTCTGGCTTGAGGGTGCGGTAGTTGATGGTCTCGGGCTTCTTAACTTCTCCCGAGGACCAGCTTCGAATATTTGAAGCAGTGGCGAGACCAATGTTGATCTCACTGAACTGATTTACGTCAAGCGGGCTCATAGTGCAGCCTTCCTTTCAGCAGCGCGGCGGGCGTCTTCTTCGTCAGATCCACGCTCGGGTCGAGAAATATCGATCCCGAGTTCGCGGGTCACCGAGAAGAAGTCCTCTTCGGTGTCGGCGAGGTCAACACGATGTGCGTTCTTGTCACGGACCTCAACGTTGAGGCACAGTGACTGCATTTCCTTGATCAATACCTTGAAGGACTCGGGGATACCGGGCTCGGGCAAGTTTTGACCCTTAACAATTGCTTCGTAGGCGCGCTCGCGACCCTTCATGTCGTCTGACTTGACGGTCAAGAGCTCCTGGAGTGCGTACGCCGCACCATAGGCCTCGAGGGCCCATACTTCCATTTCTCCAAAGCGCTGACCACCGAACTGCGCCTTACCACCGAGTGGCTGGGCAGTGATCATTGAGTATGGACCAGTGGAACGCGCGTGAATCTTGTCGTCGACCATGTGAGCGAGCTTCAAGATGTAGGCGTAGCCCACCGAGATCGGGTTGTCGTAGGCCTCACCGGTGCGACCGTTGTACAACACGGCCTTACCGTTGTTCTCTGCGGTCAACAGGCGCTTGCCATTGGCGCCGTCGATGTTCAGAGTCTCGAAAGTCTCTTGGATCGTGGGCTTGTCCTTGGCGCGGTCCTTTTCGTCCCAGTGTGCACCGTCGAAAGCAGGTGTCGCTACGTAGACCGCTGGCTCGACGCGAGGGCGAGACTTGCGGAATGGACGAGTGGCGCTGCCCTGGTCGGTGTGGCCCGAGGTACCCACAGCGGGGTTGACCTCAACACCCTTCCAACCGTGACGAGCGGCGTAACCCAAGTGTGACTCGAGTACCTGACCGACGTTCATACGGCTCGGTACACCGAGTGGCGACAAGATGATGTCGACTGGGGTTCCGTCAGCCATGTACGGCATGTCCTCTTCAGGGAGAATCTTCGAGATAACACCCTTGTTACCGTGGCGACCGGCGAGCTTGTCACCTTCGGAGATTTTGCGCTTTTGGGCCACGTAGACCTTCACGAGCTGGTTAACACCGGGCTGCATTTCGTGATCTTCGTCACGGCTGTACACCTTGACGTCGATGACCTTGCCGGACTCACCGTGAGGAACCTTGAGTGAGGTGTCTCGAACTTCGCGAGCCTTTTCACCGAAGATGGCACGAAGCAGTCGCTCTTCTGGGCTCTGCTCGGTCTCACCCTTCGGGGTGACCTTTCCAACGAGAATGTCACCGGGGTTCACTTCGGCACCGATGCGCACAATTCCGCGGTCATCGAGGTCAGCCAAAATGTCTTCGGGCAGGTTCGGAATGTCTCGGGTGATTTCTTCGCCACCGAGCTTGGTGTCACGGGCGTCGATTTCGTATTCCTTAACGTGGATCGAAGTCAAGACGTCGTCACGAACCAAACGCTCGTTCAAGATAATGGCGTCTTCGTAGTTGTAACCCTCCCATGGCATGTACGCCACGAGCAGGTTCTTACCCAGAGCCAACTCACCATTCGAGGTTGAGGTGCCGTCAGCTAAGAGGTCACCCTTGACGACCTTTTGATCAACGTCGGCCACTGGCTTTTGGTTGATGGAGGTGTCTTGGTTCGAACGGCGGAATTTGTTGAGGTTGTACTGCTTGGTGCCGAGCCTCTTGCCGTAGCGGTCAACCTGGTCAGCCTCGTACTTAACGACGACACGGTTACCGGAGACTTCCGAAACCACACCGGTTCCCTCAGCCAAGAGCATGTCACCGGAGTCGAAGGCCGCGCGACCTTCCATACCGGTTCCCACGAAAGGGGCCTCGGGCATAATGAGTGGCACAGCCTGCTTTTGCATGTTCGCACCCATGAGTGCGCGCTGGGCGTCGTCGTGCTCAACGAATGGAATCAGTGAGGTCGCCACGGAGATGACCTGCTTGGTCGATACGTCCATCAACTCGACTTCGTCAAACTTCACGAAGTCGATTTCGGAGGTGGTCGACGATGACTTGTTGGCTGAACCAACGCGCAGACCAGTTCCGGCTGGACCACGACGGACCAACACGCGGTCGGCCTTAATCTTGCCCGACTCGTCGAGTTCGGTGTTGGCCTGAGCAATAACGTAACGCTCTTCTTCGTCCGCGGTGAAGTACTTAATTTCACCGGTGACGCGACCGTTCTCAACTACGCGATAAGGAGTCTCAATGAATCCGTATCCGTTAATGCGCGCGTAGGAAGCCAAGTAGCCAATCAGACCTACGTTCGGACCTTCGGGGGTTTCAATTGGGCACATACGTCCGTAGTGCGAGGAGTGGACGTCTCGAACTTCAAGTCCGGCACGCTCACGGCTAAGTCCACCAGGTCCCAGCGCTGAGAGACGGCGCTTGTGGGTTAGACCCGACAAGGGGTTGTTCTGGTCCATGAACTGCGAGAGCTGCGAGGTCGCGAAGAATTCCTTGATCGCCGACATCACGGGACGAATATTCACGAGACCCTGAGGGTGGATTGACTCCACGTCCTGGGTGTTCATGCGCTCACGAACGACGCGCTCCATACGAGACAGACCCGTACGCAGGGCATTTTGGATCAATTCACCAACGCTGCGGATGCGGCGGTTCGCGAAGTGGTCCTGGTCATCGATGTGATACGTGGTTTCCTTGGCGGTGCGGTCGCGAGCCAGGTTTAAGAGGTAGGTCGCAGTAGCGAGTACTTCGGCCTTGGACAAAACGTGGAGGTCAGGGTTTGGACGGTCCAAGATGTCGCCAAACAACTCGACGTTCTTGGCGACTTCGTCACCGAGCTTGCGGTCGAGCTTGTAACGGCCAACGCGTGACAGGTCGTAACGCTTGTCGGAGAAGAAAGCTCCCTCGAAGTACTGACGAGCAGCCTCGACGGTCTGAACTTCACCCGGACGGGCGCGACGATAGATTTCGAGCCAAGCGGTTTCCTGGCTGGCGCGAGCCCAACCTTCAGGAGAATCTTCGATGCCGAACTTCTCCATGTGCTTGATCATTTCGGTCTGAGCCTTCTTGCCATCCACGTGGAACTGGTCCTCGAGGAAGTCGAATTGCTCGACAAACTTGGTTAGGAATGCTTCGTCGACGCGCTGATCAAGAGCACGCAGCAGAGTGAAGATTGAAATGCGGCGCTTGCGAGCAATGCGCGCACCAGCGTTAGCGGACTTGTTCTTCTTCTCTTCGAGGTCAACCTGCAACCACTCACCACGGCTGGGGTGGATGGTTCCTTCGAAAGCAACCTTCTCATCCTTACCGGGCTGGAACAAAACACCAGGTGAACGAACGAGCTGTGAAACAACCACACGCTCCGTGCCGTTAATGATGAAGGTTCCTTCAGGGGTCATGATTGGGAAGTCACCCATGAAGACGGTCTGCTCTTTAATTTCTCCGGTCTCGGAGTTTAAGAAGCGAGCGCGAACGAAAATTGGACGCGAGTAAGTTGTCGCGCGCTGACGACAGTCTTCGATGCTGAACTTCGGAGGACCAGCGAGGTCTTCGTCGTCGGGATCGAATTCCAATTCGAGCGACAGTCGACCGGTGAAGTCTTGGATCGGCGAGATGGCGGCAAAGGCGTCACGCAGTCCTTCCTTCTGGAACAGGTCGAAGCTCTCTCGCTGAATCTCGAGAAGGTTGGGCAGGGGGAAAGATTCACCCAGTGCCGAAAAGTTAAAACGCTCTGGGCTAGTGGACCGTGACGTCAACAGTCATCCTCCGTGTGAGTGGGTGGTTAAGAATGCCGTGGCTCATCTGCAAACTTGCGTCAAGGGATGACGAAATAGGGGTCAAGAGCACGGTAGATAAACAATAGTGGCTCGAGGCAGGAATTAGCAAGTGGCGGTCCCAAAGGGATCGCTCACCGGCTCTGCGGTTGGAGCCACAATAGGCACAGTTGGCAGGTCCGTCAAGGACCCCACTGCCCTATTTCGCTGGCTCTAGGTCAGTCAGCCCGAGGAAATGTGCGAACTTTTTGGCCGTTCCGACCTGATCGACCTCTTCCTCGTCGTCAGTAAGTCCAAGGAAACTCATGCCTTTGCGAACTACCCGCTTGAGTTCAGAAGGGTTTTCGGCAGGCACGTCACTGGCCTCAGTAGTGTCCTCGCCCGTCAGTAGTGCCTTCTTGGCCTCTTCGAGGGTCTGGATCTGGGAATTAAGCGCATCGAGAGCGGCCTTCTTGGTCTCTTCAAGGTTGAAAGACTTCTCGCAGTTGGGGCAGGTAATGGTGCTCATGGGACTCCTTTAGTGGTTTATGCCCAATGTTGCTCTACGGGTGTGACACACCAAAAAAAGCCCCCAGCCGTTACCGGCTGGGGGCTAATTCCTTGAGTTTGTATGAACTACTTGAGCTCTACAGTGGCGCCAGCGGCCTCGAGGGCAGCCTTAGCCTTGTCGGCGTCAGCCTTGGAAACCTTCTCCAAGATGGGCTTGGGAGCACCATCTACGAGGTCCTTAGCTTCCTTCAGACCCAGGTTGGTCAAGGTACGAACTTCCTTAATTACCTGAATCTTCTTGTCTCCACCATCGGTCAAGATGACGTCGTAGTCGCTCTTCTCTTCAGCAGCGTCAGCACCTGCGCCGGCTCCGCCAGCGGCAGGAGCAGCAGCAACAGCTACAGGAGCTGCGGCAGTTACGCCAAACTTCTCTTCGAACGCCTTGAGGAGCTCGGAGAGTTCAATCACTGACAAGTCAGCGATACCGTCGAGAATCTGATCCTTGGTCAAAGTTGCCATTGTTTTGATTCCTTTCTTTCTTTGCTACGTGGGTTGGTTATTCGGCCGGTTCGCTCGCGGCGCCTTCTTCTGGCGCTGCGGCCGGTGCTTCAGAGGCCGGGGCCTCTTCTACAACAGCCTCGGTGGTTTCAACTTCGGCAACTACCTCAGGGGCAGCCTCCTCAGTTGCGACCTCCGCGACAGGTGCCGCGGCGTCGTCGCTCGCTGCTGGTGCAGCTTCCTCGACCCCGGCCGGAGTCTCGGCGACCACTTCTTCCTTGGCTTCGACTGGGGCAGCTTGTGGGCCACCCTTGGAGTCGATCAAGGCCGAAAGGCCGTAGGCGAGGTTTTGTGGCACGGCCTTGAACAAGGCGGCCATCTGACGCATGGGCTGAGCCAACAAACCAGCGAACTGTGCCAAGAGCACTTCGCGTGGTGGCAGTTCGGCGAGAGCAATAACGTCCTTAACGGTCAAAGCCTTGCCGTCGAGTACGCCACCTTTGATAACGAGCGTTGGTGTGGCCTTGGAGTAGTCCTTCAGCGCCTTCGCGATTGCCGAGATGTCACCGTCGATAAAAGCAATGGCGGTTGGTCCCTCGAGGAACTCACCCATTGGCTCGACCAAGGTGCCAGCAATGGCGCGCTTAACGATCGTGTTCTTGAAGACCTTGTAGTCAGCACCCATGGTGCGCAGTTGCTTGCGCAGGGTGGAGATCTCGGCCACGGTCATACCGCGGTACTCGGTAACGACGGCGGTCGTGGTGGATTCGACTTTGGCCTTGACCTCGTCGACGGCAGCGACCTTATCGGGGCGAACCTTGGTTGTCATATGAACTCCTTCACCGGATGCCGCCCGGTAACGGGCCGAGACAACAAAGTGAACGAGTGACCCGAAGGTAACTCGAACTCCTCGTCAGGCGAACCAACTGGTTCCTTAAGTGCTTTCGCACACCGGATGTCTTCGGCGTTCTCTTTAAAACGTGAGCACAGACTTCGTGCGGTACAACAGACTAGCCACCAGTGTGGTGGCTAGTCAAAACCTCTAGGCGCTAACGAGCTCGGTGTCGCTAGTGCGCTGAGGGTCGATCTTTAC
The DNA here is from genome assembly GCA_903825035.1 of uncultured Actinomycetes bacterium. Lineage (GTDB taxonomy): Bacteria > Actinomycetota > Acidimicrobiia > Acidimicrobiales > RAAP-2 > RAAP-2. The sequence continues at coordinate 26,496 of CAIJYV010000036.1, forward strand.
TCCAGGTCCCATCGTTGAGCACACGGTGATGCTCTGGACGTAGCGGCCCTTCGCCGAAGCTGGCTTCACGCGAAGGATTTCGTCGATAACGGCCTGAACGTTCTTGTTGAGGTCATCGGCTGAGAAGGAAACCTTGCCCACGCGCAATTGGATATTGCCAATCTTGTCGGTGCGGTACTCCACCCGTCCGCCCTTGAACTCGGTAACGGCCTTCGCCACATCCAAGGTCACGGTACCGGTCTTCGGGTTAGGCATCAGTCCACGGGGTCCAAGTACTCGACCAAGTCCACCGACCTTACCCATGAAGTCTGGGGTAGCGATAGCGACGTCGAAGTCCAAGAATCCGCCAGCGACCTTTTCGACGAGGTCATCTCCGCCGACAATGTCGGCGCCTGCGTCACGAGCCTGCTGAGCGTACTCACCGGCGCAGAACACTGCGACGATGTTGGTCTTACCGGTACCGGCGGGCAGCGCGAGGGTGCCGCGAACGATCTGCTCGGCCTTGCGAGGGTCTACACCCAAGCGCATTGAAATTTCGACGGTCTCGTCAAACTTCGCGGTTGAGATTTCCTTCACCTTGGCCACAGCCTCGGCAACGGTGTACATCTCTTCGCGCGAGAACTTAGCGAGTGCGTTGCGGTAGTTCTTTCCGTGCTTCATGTTTGTTCTCCTTAGCCCTGAACCGAGATGCCCATGGAGCGAGCGGTGCCCGCTACTTGGAGCTTGGCCTGCTCGAGGTCATCGGTGTTGAGGTCCTTCAACTTGGTCTGTGCGATTTCGGCAACCTGTGCCATGGTGACTGAAGCCACGGTCTCTCGACCAGCGGTGTGGGCACCCTTCTCAATGCCAGCGGCCTGACGAAGCAGAACTGGCGTTGGTGGGGTCTTCAGAATAAAGGTGAAGGTGCGGTCGTCGTAGATCGAGATTTCGACCGGGATGACCGTGCCCTTCATTGATTCGGTAGCTGCGTTGTACTGCTTGCAGAATTCCATGGTCTGAATACCATGGGGTCCGAGCGCGGTACCCACTGGTGGCGCTGGGGTGGCGCCGCCCGCTTCGAGCTGAATCTTTACTACTGCGGTAACTGACTTAGCCATTGCTATTTCTCCTTAAAGCTTCGTAACTTGTGTGAAGTCAAGCTCCACTGGGGTTTCGCGACCAAAGATGTCAACCAAGACCTTGACCTTGGCTTGGTCATCATTGATCTCAGCAACGTGACCAGAGAAGGTGGCAAAGGGGCCGGACTTGATCTGGACGGTGTCGTTGATTTCGAACTCGTGCTTGGGCGCGCGACGCTTGGCGACTGGCTGCTCCACGCCCTCAATAACGGGGCGAATGATGTTGTCAACCTCACGGCGAGTTAACGCGGTGGGCTTAGTCTTTTCAGCACCGACGAAACCAGTGACGCCGGGGGTTGAACCAATGACGTAGAAGATTTCGGGGTCTGGCTCACAGCGAATCAAGAGGTAGCTCGGGAACATCTTCTTCGAGACAGTCTTTTTCGCGCCGGACTTGAATTCGGTAACGTCCTCTTCGGGAACGTGAATTTCGTAGATCTGGTCTTGCAACTCGCGAGACTTCACGATGTTGTTCAGCGCCGATATGACCTTGGCCTCGTGTCCGGCGAAGGTGTGAACGATGTACCAGCGTCCGGGGCGGTCAAAGGCTGACTCAACCTCGGGCTCGTCCTCTTCGTCGTAGATAACGACGTCGTCGAATTCGGTTTCGACGACCTCTTCGAGAACTTCGGTGTCGAGTACTTCGTCGGTGGTTGCTTCGATATCGCTCATTAGTCCTACTTTGCGTACAGGAAGGTCACGAACTTAGAAAAGCCGTAACCCAATCCAAAGATCAAGAGCGTCATGAAGATCAAGACGAACAAAACGATGCCGGTGTAGTTGCGAACCTCCGCGCGAGTTGGCCAGGCGACCTGGCGCATCTCTTCGCGAATTTCACGGAAGAACTGTTTGATTGAAGTGCGCTCACGGCTGCGGCGCTGCTGAGCTGAAACGGCTGCGTCACGACGTGTCGAAGCACCGCCCTCGGCGGGCGCTTGTCCTTGTCGTGCCATCATGCGCTTTTGTTCGCGGTTCATTTCAATCTTCTTGTTTCGTTGGTTTTTAATTCCGCAGGGCAGGAGGGACTCGAACCCCCAACCACCGGTTTTGGAGACCGGTGCTCTACCAATTGAGCCACTGCCCTAATGGTCGAAGCCACGGTTTGCCATGGTCCCGACTAGGGATGAAAAGCCTACCACCCCTCGAAGGGGACTACTTTTTAGCGAGTCTCCTTGTGCGTCGTGTGGCGACGCTCCCACTGGCAGTACTTCTTCATCTCAATACGCTCACGATCGTTCATCTTGTTCTTCATCGTGATGTAATTGCGACGCTTGCACTCCTCGCAGGCCAAGGTCACCTGGACTCGCTTTTCGTTCTTAGCCATCATTTCTCCTTAACAACACTGGTACTTCTAGGACTTTCGGTCCTGCCTGGTAGCGGCGGCGGGAGTCGAACCCGCGACACCACGATTATGAGCCGTGTGCTCTAACCACCTGAGCTACGCCGCCTGGCGAGCCCTCTGTCGGGATTGAACCGACGACCCCTTCCTTACCATGGAAGTGCTCTACCACTGAGCTAAGAGGGCAAACGCGCCTAGTTGGCGCGAGGGGAAAGTCTAACGCTTGAAACCCTGCCATTTCCAACCGATGCCGGTACCCTTGAGACCTATGAGAACTCGTCAGGTCGAACTCGAGGATGCTCCCGCGCTCCTGGCCATTTATAACCCCGAAGTTATTGAAACTACCGTCACTTTTGACCTGGTTCCGCGCACCCTGGCCGAGCAGGAGGAGTGGATTCGGATCCACCAGGGCACCCACCCGGCGCTCGTGGCTATCAATGACGAAGACCAGGTTGGCGAGCCCGGGGCGCGCGGCGAACTCGTCGTGGGCTTCTCGGTCGTCTCGCCCTTTCGCGAGCGGCCCGCCTATTACACCACCGTCGAGAACTCCGTCTACGTCCACCGTGAGGTTCGCGGTCGCGGCGTCGGCGAACTCCTCATGCGTGACCTCTTAGTGACCGCGAAGGAGATGGGCTTTCACTCGCTAATCGCCCGAATCGTTGGCGAGAATCATGGATCAATTCGCCTGCACGAAAAGGTTGGCTTCACTTTGGTGGGAACCGAAATCGAAGTGGGACGCAAGCACGGCGTCTGGCTCGATGTTGTCGAGTATCAGTACGTCATGGAGAGCTAGCGACGCTGCGGTACTTTTTTCAGGGGTCGATCTTCGGGCCAACTCCACTGCGTCCACGAACCCATGGGCGCCGCGAGGAACACCAACAAGATGGTGCACGACAACACCACGAGCCAAATACTCGCGTGCCGAAAGCCATTCACTAACTCCCCCGCACCCGGTAGTCCCATGAATGGGCTGGCGATAGAAAGTGCGAGCAGCCAAAAGTGTTCGCGTCCCTTGTAACACGCAGCCAGCAATAGCAAGCCCCACACTAAGTACCAAGGTTGCACCACGGGACCGAGCATCACGAACAGCACGAGAGCCACCCCGAGTGATCGCAACCAGCCTCGTTTGGTTGAGTGCCAGAGCAGCCAGAGTGAAGAGGCCACGGCGATGGCGAGTCCCACTGAACGCGTCACCGTCAACACACTGTCTTCACTCCAGTTAAGTCCGAGTGAATTGCCGAGCTTCGTGAGCGAAAGCCCGATGCCGGTGGCGGGTGCGGCCCACGAGCGCACCGTTCCATTGGACAAGAGATTTCTGACCCAGCCAAAGCCAAAGCCGGCCATCCATGAGGTGACGCTCAGGGTGACAAAACCAATGAGTGAGCCAATAAGAATGGGCCGCCAGCGCTCACGCTTCTTGGCCTGGTCGTCGCGAACCCAGTTCCAGGCGATAAAGGCCAGGCCGAGAGCGGCGGGGGCCTTGATGGCGGTAGCCAGGGCACAGAAGAAAAAGGCCCAGTAGAAGTGCTTTCGCAGAGCGAGGGCAATGCCGACCAAGAGCAGCCCCGTCATAATCGCGTCGTTGTGGCCACCGGCAATCAAGGTGAGGATCACCAGAGGATTTAGGACTCCGAGTACGAGCGCCTCACCCGGGTCTCGCTTCAGGGAACGAGCAATAGCCGTTACCGCCCAGCCAATCAGCCCTACGCCGAGTACCTCGAGAAGTCGCAGGCAGACCACGGTGGCGAGTTGATTGTGATGAGTCAATCGAGCGAAAGATCCATCGAGGAATAAAAAGAATGGCCCGTATGGGGTGGGGGCGTTGCCCCACAGAGGATCAACGGGTGACACGTAGGGGCTCGACCCCATAGCGAAGGGACCATAGATGTAGGGGCTGATGTGGTGACTAGTCAACTCACCTTGCGCGGCGTAGGAAAAGATGTCTCGAGAAAACAGTGGCGGCGCAATCAGCATGGGCGTTGCCCACACCACCATCATCCACCACAGCTGTTTCACCGATGCGCCCTTGTGTAGTTTCACAATTTCGGCCAGTCGAAGCCACACGCGCATCAACAAAATGATGCCGGCGTAGGTCAGCACAATGGCAAAGATCAATTTGGTCTCGGATGGGGCGACCCCGAGATTTTGAACTGGCTCACCGAAGAACCAGGTCTTGTCCATGTTGAGTTTGAAGGGCGAGTTCGTAAAGGAACATCCCGCAAGAATCATCGAAGAGGCAATGAAACCCAAGAGACCGGGCGCCCACAAAAAACGCCAACCCTGAAAGGGGCCCGGCGTGAATCGGCCGAGTGGGGTATAGCGACGCTCACCCATTTGAATGAGCGCCTCGAGATGATTAATTCCGTAGACGTAGGCCCGGTAGGGGGCGCGCATCAGGTGCGACACTCGCTGCATAACTCCCCCTCTTTTTAGTCTCGTCAGTCTTGCCGAGGCACTACGGGCGTGACCAATCCAGCCGAAGTTGGATTGGTTGGTGGGCCAGGAGGGATTTGAACCCCCGTAGGCTAAGCCGTCTGGTTTACAGCCAGATCCCATTGGCCACTCGGGCACTGACCCGTGGAAGAGCCTAGTTGGTTTGCCCTACCCCCTTCCAACCCAGTCAGCCCTAACATTGAGCCATGCCAAGTTTTGATGTCGTTTCCGAAATTGACCACCAAGAGGTTCGTAACGCCGTTGACCAGGCGAACCGCGAAGCCACGACCCGTTTTGACTTCAAGGGCACGGACGCCAAGATTGAAGTAACGGACAAAGAGCTCACCCTGAGCGCCTCGACCGAAGATCGCTGCAAGGCGCTCTACCAGCTTCTCGAAGAGAAGATGGTCAAGCGTTCCGTTTCACTGAAGACTCTCGACCCGGGCAAGATTGAGGTAGCGAGCCACAACTCCGCTCGCCAAAAGGTAGCCCTGAAGGCCGGTATCACTCAAGAGGTCGGCAAGAAGATCAACAAACTGATCAAGGAGATGGGCGCGAAGAACATCACCTCTTCAATTCAAGGTGACCAAGTTCGTATCACCGGCAAGCAGCGTGACGATTTACAACAAGCAATCGCGATGTTAAAAGAGTCCGACATCGAGACTCCGTTGCAGTTCACTAACTTCCGCGACTAAGCGGAGGGCGTTGACTTTTCTTCCTGCTCTTCAATGAGCAGGTGCGCTTCAATGTCTTCGGCCACGTGCACGTGGAAAATCTTGTTGAACACGGCCAGCTTCAACACCCAGAAGATTGCGAAGCTCGCGAGGTTCATGCCCGCTACCAATCCCGTGTTCACAATGTGCGCCCAGTGGTGCGAGTGAACCTGATTTCGAGCCCACCACGCGCCGAGTTGGCTAAATCCAATTCCCAAAAAAGACATCGACCAGAACGGGATAATTTCGCTGCGAAAGTGGCTGCGCCCCTTTTTGCCCCACGTCCAGGTTCGGTTCAGTTGATACGCCGGAACCGAGGCGATGAGGTTGCCTGAGAGGGTCGCCCACATAACACCGGGCACAATTCGAAGGCCGTAGAGCAGGGCAATTGATACAAAGGAGACCGAGGTCGTAATGGCCGAAACCGCGGTGAAGCGAATCAGCTTTTTACCCTGGTGGGTCTTAGACCAGTCGAGGGCCTTGGCGATGGGCGAAGTCACTGTAGAAGACTACTCCTCAACTTCGCCAAAACTCAGGTCTAGCGCTGGGCCAGTGGAACGTAGTCGCGCTCTTCGTTACCTACGTAGAGTTGACGAGGCCGTGAAATCTTGGCTCCCTGGTCGAGCAATTCCTTGTAGTGCGCTAACCAGCCCGACGTACGTGGAATAGCGAAGAGCACCGTGAACATCTCTGGTGGAAAGCCCATGGCCTGATAGATCAAACCGGAGTAGAAGTCCACGTTTGGATACAGGCGTCGAGAGACGAAGTAATCGTCCTGTAGGGCCACCTCTTCAAGTTTCAGCGCGATATCGAGCAACGGGTTCACTCCGGTCACGGCGAAGACGTCGTGGGCGGTCTTTTTGATGATCTGAGCGCGGGGGTCAAAGTTCTTGTAAACACGGTGACCAAAACCCTCGAGCAACATTTCGCCGCGCTTGACGCGATCAATGTAGGCGGGAACGTTTTCCATCGTGCCGATGGTCTTGAGCATCTTGAGGACCGCTTCGTTCGCCCCACCGTGGCGAGGACCGTAGAGCGCGGCGGTAGCAGCAGCGGTAGCGGTGTAGGGGTCAGCGTGGGCCGAACCAACCGTGCGCATCGCGGTCGTTCCGCAGTTTTGCTCGTGGTCGGCGTGGAGAATAAAGAGGACTTCGAGGGCGCGAGCCAAAACTGGGTGTGCTTCGTAACGAGGCTCGGCTACCTTCCACATCATCGACAGGAAGTTCTCCGCGTAACCCAAGTTGTTGTCGGGGTAGATAAAGGGCATACCGACTGAGAAGCGGTGGGCCGCCGCGGCCAAGGTTGGCATCTTGGCAATGAGTCGAACCGTCTGACGGTGCAGGTTCTCGGGGTCTTCAATGTCTTTCGCGTCTTTGTAATAAGTCGAGAGTGCGCCAATTGCCGAGACCATCATGCCCATGGGGTGAGCGTCGTAGTTGAAACCTTCCAAGAAACGCTTGCGAACGTTTTCATGGATGAAGGTGTGGAAGGTAACTTCCGTTTCCCAAACCTTGGATTGCTCGGCGGTTGGGAGTTCGCCATGAATCAAGAGATAGGCCACTTCGAGGTAGGAGGCTTTTTCCGCCAACTGTTCAATCGGATAACCGCGATAACGAAGAATGCCCGCGTCACCGTCGAGGTAGGTAATCGACGACTTAGCCGCGGCCGTAGCCATGAATCCAGGGTCATAGAACCAAACACCGGGCACCGCCTTCAGAAAATCCTTGGAGGCAATCCCTCCATCTTCAATTGGAATTTCGACCGTATTGCCGGTGCGGTTATCGGTGATGGAAATTGACTCGCTCACGAGGCCTCGCTTTTTCTGAACCTTTGCCAATGATAGAAGAACTGGCCGGTAACTAAATCAGCCCTATCCCCCGGGCGTGGTGAGGATTGCGTAAGTGCGCCCCGTGGCAACCCCCGGCAGGTGCGGGGCATTGATGAGAGTGATGGAAAGTGTGGCGCGCTCATTACTGGAAACCTTGAAATCGGCTGGAACAAAGGCGTGCGAGCCCGATGGCGCAAGTACCGCGCGCAGGAGTTCGCTCTGGACGCCGCGGTGTCCCGAGAGGTCGGTGAGGGTTATGCGCAGGCTGACGGGCTGTTCGGCGTAGGCCGAATTAGAGACGACAACTCCCATATGCATCAAACCGGTGGCCGGAACGACCAAGGTGCTTCCTACCCGAGGCAGCGGCGAGGGTCTGATCAGCACCGCCGAAATCGAAGTTCCGCGCACCAGTCGAAGTGACGACGAGTGAGTGAGATTCGCAAAGCCCACCGAGCGCAAATAATCAGCGGTCTTCGTCGTGGTGCTTATCAGCCTCACGTGACCAGGTTGGTTGTTGAGCTGGTGGCGAAGCGTGCTCCAAGCGAGATGGGTACTACGAAGTGTCGCCTCGGGATTCGCTACCGATACCTTTGCGGTAATCGGCAACTGCAGTCGAACTTCAAGGTCATGGATAAGAGTCAACCAAGCGCCAGCGCGCTGTTCGGTAATGGTCTGGAGTTGCAGATTTAAATCGTGCGCAATTTTTGGATCGGCCAAGTGTGCTGAACCCACTACTAACGCGTTCGCTTCTCCCTGCAATACTGAAAGTCGACTGGCTACTTGCGCTCGATTCATCACAGCGCCGTGGCTCAAGAGGTACTGAAATTCACCGTCCAGAAAATTCTGTGAGCGAAGCAGGTTAGTAGCGAGGCCCCCAAAGTTTTTATTGACGTTCGAAAGTGGACCGGACGAATGGTGGGCGGCAGTTCTCACATCGCTCACGAAGGCGCTCAATACGCTGACCGCCAGGAGGCTGGCTACAAAGAGCAGGAGTCGACGGCGACGCGAAGCGCGAGAGCGGGGCACGCTCAGAGAATTTAGTCCTCAGATTCCTCGGCGAGTTCGCCCTCAATGATTGACCCATTCTCGAAGGTCTCATCACCCTCTTCAATGGTGTCCCACTTACCATCGTTGAAGGTTCGCGGGAGCTGATCGACTGGCTTTAGCTGAGGCAATTCCTTGGATTTAGCAATGCCCACCTTGTCGCGTACCGAGCGGGCAAAGGGGATCAGTCGCTCTTCCATTGACCCCAGCAACTTGTTGTATTCCTGAGAGGTCTTCGCAATGGAGCGGCCCATCTCGTGCAGCGGCTTGGCCATATTTAAGATTCGGTCGTAGAGCTGCTCGGCGACCTCGCGAATCGCTTCGGCGTTCACCGCGATTTCCGCCTGACGCGTGAGCATCGCTACCGAGAGCAGCAGCGACATCACGTTGGTGGGGCCAGCCAAGAGCACGTGGGATTCAATAGCGTCACGAACGATATTGGGATCGACCTCAATCGCTGCCCCCAGCATGTAGTCACTGGGCAAGAACAGCACCACCGCCTCGGGTGATGGCTCGATGGCATTCCAATAGGCCTTGGTCGTCAGGGTCTTGATGTGATCTCGAAGAGCCTTGGCGTGCGCCTTCATCATCTCTTTGCGCTTAGCGAGGTCTTCAACCTGCATTGCTTCTTCGAATGCTTTGTAGGGAAACTTCGCGTCAACGGCCATCGAAACACGGTTCGGTAGTTTGACTACGAAGTCGGGACGCTGACGTTTGTCATCAGAGTTCGTGCCCGAGTGTTGAGTTGTGTAGTGAACGTTCTTAATAAGGCCCGCTTGCTCGAAAAGCTGTTCGAGCTGAAACTCCCCCCACTCACCTCGCTGCTGGCTGCGACCCAAGATCAAATTCAATCGAGCGGTCTCTTCAATGCTTCGTGCTTGAGTTTGAGTCAAATTCTCTGTCGCGGATTTGACCTCACTCAGGGCGTCCTTTTGCTGAGCGGCAAACTCTTGAACCTTCTGGGCGTATTCCTTCGCCAGGGCGACCATCGGGTCAATTTGAGCTTGGAAGGTATCGGTGCGCGACTGGTTCAGGCGAGCTTCAGCTTGAGCCTGACGCTCGAGCGCCTCTTGAACCGAGGTCAACGTGACACTCGAAACCGAATCCTTTATTCGATCCACGATGGCAGCGGAGTCCTGTCGAGCAGTTTCTAATGCGACCCGGAGGTCGGCGATTGTGGCCTCGGCCGACTTCTTGCCCTCAACGGCCACCGCTTCACTCTGGCGCAACCCGCTCATGCGGGCGCTAAAGAAGACCCACGCGAGTAAGACCCCGACAACAAATCCCGCTGCACCGATAATGCCGACCATAGATACCTACCTTTTTGACTCCCTCACCTTAGGGACCGGTTGTGACACTGACTAGCCTGTTTCCCATGTCCCCGCTCTTTAAGTCTGCTCGCGAAGCGCAGCCGGTGCCCGCCACCTCAACGGTCACCGACGACCTCCAGCGACAGGTGGTGCGGGTTTTTGCCCTCGTGGGAGAGGCCATCGCTGAGGCTACCCACGCCCTCTTGGCCGGTGATCGAGAGTTGGCCAAACGGGTCGTTGATCAAGACATTGAGATTGACAAGATTGTCAATGATCTCGTTAAGCAGCTCGAAACGGCTCTGCTCTTAACGGAAAATCTTTCGGTGGAGGACAAGCGAATCTACCTGACCCTGATGCGCATTCTGCCCGAAGTCGAACGAAATGGCGATCTCGCCGAACACATCGCCCGGCGCGCCGCTCGTAATCTCGGCTCCGAAATGTCACCAAGAAGTCGTGGGCTAATTGAACGCATGGGCGAGGTCGCCTCCATGATTTGGCGTGAAGCCACTGACGTCATCATTGACGGGAAGATTGAAGCGGCTGGAGCCATCGAAGACATCGACGACGAACTTGATGACCTGCACGTGTCGCTCACCGCTGAATTGACCTCAGGGGCAATGAGTGTTCCCGTTGCCGTGGAGGTGGCGCTAATGGCGCGCTTCTACGAGCGCTTTGGTGACCACTGCGTGAATTTGGCTCGTCGCCAAATCGGCCGTGACGGCGCCGACTGATTACAAAATTTTCAGTAGTTCTTCGGCGATTTGCACCGCATTAAGCGCTGCGCCCTTGCGAAGGTTGTCGTTGGAAATGAAGAACGAAAGTCCGTGTTCGAAGACTTCGGATTTCCGGATTCGCCCGACGTAACTGGGATCCTTACCCGCCGCCGCACGAGGCATCGGCAAATCGGTGACAATAACCCCGGGGGCGTCTTCCAGAATCTTCGTTGCGGCCGCGACTGAGACGGGACGATCGAAGCTCGCGGTAATCGAGAGCGAGTGCCCCGTAAAGACCGGCACGCGCACACAGGTCGCGTCAACCAGCAGATTGGGAATCTCGAGAATCTTGCGGCTCTCGTCGCGCAACTTTTGTTCCTCGACAGTTTCGAATGATCCATCATCAACAAGCGAACCAGCCAGAGGAATGACGTTGTGCGCAATCGTTGCGGGGAACTTCACCCCCTGGTCGAGAGGCCACGCGGCCCCATCGAAGGTTAAAACTCGAACATTGTCACTCTTGGTCAACTCAAGCTCGGTAGCGAGTTCATCGACCCCTTCGCGACCGGCACCCGATACGGCCTGGTAGGTCGAAACGGTCAATGCCGTGAGTCCATAGGCGAGGTGCAATGGTTTTATGATCGGCATCGCCGCCATGGTGGTGCAGTTGGGGTTGGCGACAATTCCCTTTGGAATGTTGCGTAGGGCGTGCGGGTTCACTTCGGAGACAACCAACGGAACCTCGGGGTCCATGCGCCAGGCCGAAGAATTGTCAACCACTATCGCACCCGCGGCAGCGAGTTTCGGTGAAAGGATTCTCGACGAGGTCGCGCCCGATGAGGCCAGGGCAATGTCAATGCCAGTGAAGTCAGCGGTGGCCGCATCTTCAACCTCGATCTGCTGCCCGTTCCAATCCAAGAAGGTGCCCGCTGAACGTGACGAGCCGAAGAAGCGAATTTCGTCAGTGGGGAAATTACGCTCGCGAAGAATCGCACGAATAACTGTGCCAACTTGACCGGTGGCGCCTACGACTGCAATTTTCATAGATTTAGTGTAGGGCAAGTTACCGCAACGCCACTAGTGCGCACTCCCCGATGGCCTTAGAAGCGGTCGGGTCGAAGAAACTCTCGAAATTCATCAACTTGCTCCGGAAGGTCGAAGAGATCTGATTCTCGCGCCACCGCTACCAGATCATCGACAAAGGCCGCGTGGGCTCCTAGGCGAGGGTCCTCGTCGGTATCGCGAACGAAGACAATCACAAAGCGTGCATCGCGCCCATCGCTTTTGCGTCTCATGACACGACCCATGCGTTGAATCATTTGTCGTTGTTGTTTAGAGGCGGCAATGATTACGGCCAGGTCAGCGTCTGGAACATCCACGCCCTCTTCGAGGGTTTGCACCGAGACCAGGGCCTTGGTTTCACCGGCCGAGAACCGCTCCATCACCTCTGAGCGCTCGGCGGTATCAACCTGCGAGTGATGGACCTCAGAACTTATGGTCGCGCCCACTAGGGTCTCGTTGAGCGAGGTCGCCGAAGCGATCGACTGAGTAAATATCAAAGAACGATCTGCGTCTCGCAAAATTGGAGCCATGTGTCTGAGTGCGTCGATCTTGGCCGGTGTTTCAGCGAGGAGATTGCGCTTCTCCCGCCAACCCGAGAGCCATCGATTCGCGGCTATGCCGGCCTTCATTGTTCCGCCGCGCAGGCGAATGACGTCGTCAAGAAATACGGCGAACGGTGCGGGGCGACATCCGTACTCTCGAATCAAGGACTTGCGGAGCTTCGCGAGTTGCTTCACCAATACCGTGTAGCGCTCAGCCTCTTCGGGGGTGAAATCTACTCCCACGAAGGCGACTCGAACTTGTGCGACAACGCCCGCGCTAATCGCAGCGTCATAGCCCAACTCGTAGATCACCTTGTCGAAATACGGCATCAGAACTGTGTCGTGTGCTCCATCAGATCGTTCGTGCGTGGCCGATAGTCCGAGGCGACGAGCGAATCGCTCATCGAGGGAGAGCTTGTTCATCTCTGAAGCGGTGCGGTGGCACTCATCAGCCACGAGTAACCCAATCGTTTGCGGCGGCAAGGCAAAGGTCCTCTGGCGAGCGGTGGCGACGGTAGTGACTACGACGTCATGACGATTTAAATCGTCATCTCGACCGTTGCCCGCTCGCCCAACACGCACCTGCGGCAGAGCATCTTCGACCAGCTCCGCCCACTGTTTTAACAGCACCACCGTTGGCACCACGACGACGCACTTTCCCCCTTCGGCGAGTAGATCGCGAATCGCCGCGAGAGCGAGGCGAGACTTACCAGCTCCGGTCACGGCATTAGCAATACCTCGATAGTTGTTGGCCTTCCAGTTGACCAGGGCTTGAGACTGCCACTCGTAGAGTGAAAAATGATCGCTCACCCCACTTGATGATTCAGTCGGAACGGCTCGATCGGGAGGATCACGCTTGATAAATCGCTTTAGCGCCTCGGGGTCAATCGGCTCGGGTTCAACTGTTGCGTCGTCCTCCTCGATCTCTTCATCGGGTATCTCCTTGTCAATTACGAGATACCAAAGCGGAGGCGAACTAAAGCGGTGAGCGAAAGTATCGATGGCGGCGTAGAGAACGCTGTTTATCTGGGCGCGCTCGAGGCCAAGCTCCTCGGCGAGTTCGAGGGCGCTCTGGCCGGTCCGATTGAGCAACAACCCAACTATCTGGTTGAGTACTTCGTCTCGCACTGAATCGCTGGGTCTCGCGCTTTTTTTCGGAGCATTCTCGGTGGCAATCTGATTCGAGTTCAGCCGCCACTTCGGTGGGGTCCCGCCAAGATTCTGAAATTGCGAATTACCGTAGAGGATCGGATTCACATCGGTTTTGTGCGCACCAATACTGGCGGCAATTTGTTTGGCGGTGAGGACCGGAAAACTTTCGAAGGCTTCGAGAATTTGTGCAGTTAGCTGCGTCTTCGTCATGGAATCAGAACTCATTACTACCTCTCGATAGAGACGACAGTAGCCAGAGGTTGTTACAGGACCTAGGCGTCGAGGCCGAAGGCGGTGTGCAACGCTCGCACCGCTTCACCGACTTTTTCGGCGGCCACTACACAAGAAATTCGAATCGAGGAGGTCGAGATCATCTCAATATTGATGCCGTGGGCGGTCAGAGTCTCAAACATCTGAGCGGTAACGCCAGGACTCGATTTCATACCAGCGCCAATCACCGAGACTCGGCCAATCTTCTCGGTGGATTCCACACTCGTTGCACCAATCTCCGTCGCCACCGCATTGCATACCCCAAGCGCACTCTCGAGATCGGTGGTAGCGACCGTAAAGGAAATGTCCGTGTGACCTTCAATTGAGGTGTTCTGCACAATCATGTCTACGTTCACTCGCGCATCAGCGAGCGCCCGAAACAGCTTGGCCGCGATACCGGGCTTGTCCGGTACGCCAGCCACCGTAATTTTTGATTCCGACACGTCGTCGGTAATGGCGGTAACTACTGCTGCTTCCATAGTGGGTTCCTCATCTACTATCCAAGTTCCTGGCTCCCAGGTAAAGCTCGATCGCACGTGCAGTGGCACCTTGTGCCGACTCGCGAACTCTACCGAGCGAAGCATCAACACTCGCCCACCAGTTGCGGCCATCTCCATCATCTCGTCGAAGGAGACCTTAGGGATTCGGCGCGCGCTCGGCACCACGCGCGGGTCGGCGCTAAAGACGCCGGTGACGTCGGTGTAAATCTCGCAGCTGTCCGCTTTCAACGCCGACGCCAGCGCGACGGCCGTGACGTCCGAACCACCGCGACCCAAGGTCGTGATGTCGCGGTCCGTTGACATTCCTTGAAATCCAGCCACTACTGGAACGAGTCCTTGTTCGAGCGCTTCGATAATCCGGTCGGGTCGCATCTCAAGAATTTTGGCTTTGGTGTGATCGTTGTCGGTAATAATCCCCGCTTGCGAGCCAGTAAAGCTCGCTGACTGCACTCCACGAGCACCGAGGGCCATCGAAACGAGGGCCATCGAGATTCGTTCACCGGCGGTGAGCAACATATCCATTTCCCGGGGCGGGCGAACGGGTCCAATAGCGTTGGCCAGGGCGATCAGTTCATCGGTGAATTTGCCCATCGCCGAGACCACAACCACGACCTGGTTGCCCCGTTCACGGGTTTGGGCGACGTGCTCGGCTACGGCGCGGATGCGCTCCGCGTCACCGACTGAGGTGCCACCGTACTTTTGCACTACTAGGGCCATATCCCAAGGATACTGGAGTGAACTTTGTCCTTAGATTTGGCTAGTAAAGTCGCACCCATGGCAACTACCAAACGTCAACGTCAAAAGGCCGCTCGTCGAAACAAGATTGAGCGCGAAAATAAGGAAGCGAAGCGTCGCCAGATGCTGCGCCGTTCGGTCATCGGCATCGTCGTGGCCGTGCTCGTGCTGGGATCAGGCGCCCTGATCTTCCAAGGTGGCGGCACAACGACCACCACTCTGGCTTCAACTACGACCACCTCGAGTGCCCTCACGACTTCAACCACCGCACCAGTAACGACCACCACCGGCGTGCGAGCTCCTTCGGTGACTCAGGCCCAGGCTGATGCGTTGGCTACCCAAGCAGGATGCCCCGCCTCGACCGCACTGCGAGTCAACAACCTGACTTGGTCTCACGCTCCGGCCATGACCATCGATCGCTCGAAGACCTACACCGCGAACTTTGTTACGACCGCGGGTAACTTCTCGGTGCGACTGAACGCCTCGACTGCGCCCCAGACGGTGAACAACTTCGTGTTCTTGGCTCAGCACAATTACTACCACTGCGTTATCTTCCACCGCGTCATTCCTGGTTTCATGGAACAGACCGGTGACCCCACTGGTTTGGGTACTGGTGGCCCTGGGTACACCATCGCTGACGAGAACCCCAAGGCTGGCAACCCGACATACCCATTGTTCTCAGTTGCCATGGCCAACACTGGTGCCCCTCACTCGGGTGGCTCACAGTTCTTTATCGTGACCGGCACCACTGGCGAGACCCTGCCTAACTCCTATGCCCTCTTCGGTCAAGTAGTCAGCGGCACCGCAGCGGTCATGACAATCAACAACGCTGGTAACCCCAGCTCATCATCCAACGGTATGCCACCAGTGGTGACCCACCGCATCCTCTCGATTACGGTGACCCACAACTAATGAGCGACCTGATCCCAAACCCCGACGGTTCGAGCGAGAAGCGCCAGAAGTTCGACGCTGCTCCCCCCATGATCATTGACCCAGCGAAGAACTACTCGGCGACGATGGTGACTTCCAAGGGAACGCTCGAGATGGTCCTCGACGCCGCCGCAGCGCCGGTAACCGTTAACAGTTTCGTGTTCCTGGCTCGCTGGCACTACTACGACGGCATTGTCTTTCACCGCGTTATTCCTGGGTTCGTCTTGCAAGGCGGCGACCCCACCGGAACTGGAGCGGGAGGTCCTGGATACCGTTTCGATGATGAACTTCCCAAAGCTGGTCGTTACGAGCTCGGTAGTTTGGCCATGGCTAACGCTGGACCCAACACCAACGGATCACAGTTCTTTGTGATCTCTGGTCCTGACGGCATGCGCCTGCCTCCGCTCTATGCACTGTTCGGCAAGGTGGTTAAGGGACTTGATGTTGTTCAGGCTATTAACGACATTGGCACCGCTTCGGGTCGCCCGAACGAGCAAGTCGTTATTGAATCAGTAACGATTCACGAGAATTAAAAGCGCTTCATTTTCGCCTCTTATTTTTCTTAAAATCGCCCTTGTCTGAGTAAAGAAAACACGCCACCTTTTGGTATTGCTACTTATTTAGAGTAGTCATTGCGTTAGGGGGCATTGAAAAATGAAATTTCGCGGACTTGGAAAGTGGGCTAGTTACTTAGCACTTGCTTCATCCCCAGTTTTGGTGTCGTCAACCGCTTCGAACGCGATACCGAGTGCGCCAATGCAAACATTCAGCTATTAGATGCAAACCGTGTCACCAACTAGTTTGTATAACTTAGGGTATGCCATCGGTGCTCGAGCGCTAGCTGGAACAATTCCCCAGACCGCGCTTGTGGTACTAGATTGGGGTGCGCCATACTGTTCTTCAGCTTCGAACTGTGGCACGACGCTTTTTTCAGGCGCATACCAGACTACTAATGCCGAGCTAGCAGCTGCCGAGCAATTTGGACTTGGTTTTTACACCGGTTCCGGGGTTGATGTTACCGCAAGAGTTTTTGTGGCAATGGGTACTTCCAATAACGGAAGTTGGATGGCCTCAGGTTCTAACGCATTCCAACATGGTGTCGCTTGGGCCAACATGGTAACTAATGGAAATAATTGGCTTCAAACCAACGGATACATTTCTCAAGTTCAGCTTCGTGCTGCAATCGATGCCGAGCAAGGTTGGAATACTTATCCTCCAACACGTCAGTGGGCAGTCGGTTATACGAGCGTCTCGACAACATATTTTTGGAACTTCGGGAGCGCATCCGGATGCCCACCAATTGGCACCTGCAATAATGGGTGGACTCAAGCCGACATACATGAGATTTCATATGGCTTTGCCCCTGCGGAACCGTTACCTGAAATTTACAATCAGAGTACCGCCTCGGAATGGGCAGCGATCGCAAATAGTAATTACATGCAATTCTTAGGCGCGATGTCTCAGTGGCAAGCATGTGCTGATCAAGGATCGTCTTGCGTTGGTGAAGACTTCACTCCAACTGCCGTGTGGAACGCCCTCTACACATCCCTCAACTGCTCTGGATGTGCCGCTCAAACACCCCCACATGTAACTGACATTAGATGGAAACTTTTAGCGAATTAGCCGACAATACAAACATAGAAAGAGGAATTGAGATTATGAAAAGGTTTTTTACCGTACTTGCAGTATTTGCAGTTTCGTTATGCATTACCCTCACAGGAATTAATCACGCAAAGGCGTCCCTACTTTGCCCGGATTCAAAGTCCGGATTTGCTGGTTGCTGGACTGCACCTTTCGGCTATGTCCCCGCTGCAAAAAATATTTCAGGTTTAAGTTCCCCTGTTGTTAATTCAGTGGCTCAAAACACCTTACCCCGGGGTCTTGGCACGATAAATGATTTAATTCCAAGCCCCTTCTCGTCAGAACAATACTTGATTTCAAATGAGTACGTAACTTTGGAAGGGCCGCTAACTGCAATTTACTTTGCTGGGTTTAACGCTCAAAACCCTTCGCAAGGAATTGTCGCCGAACTCACAACGCCTACCAATGAGAATGACCAGGCGACTCAGCCAACGCTTAAGGTTTTTGATGCCCCCGGTACTGTTGGCAAACTTACTTTCACGTCTGTCAAGGGCAACATCTTGACAATAGCGACCCAAGGCGCATCGACGATCACTTTCGACTTAATCGCTCATTCATTCGGATGAATAATTTCTGGCGCGAAATAGGAGTACCCCTAATTCGCAAAGCGAGTGCGTCAATTTTGGTTGCAGTTTTAATTTCGTGCTCGAATCTAAACATGGAATTGGCTAGAGCAAGTAATTTTCCAGGTAAATCAGCTAGGCCAAATTTTTACAGAGTGCTGGGCGTTAAACCTAGAACAGTTTCATCAAAAATGGGGCTTGAATTTATTCCGACCTCGCAGACGATTAAAACAAGAGTGTCTAGACAAGTTGCGCTGAATCTGGTACGAGGCAACTACTTTCCATCAAATGGAAGAGTGCCCGTTCTAACTATGTTCAAGTCGCAGGCACTTGTCTTAAAAACCAATGGGCCATTGGGTGCATTTCAGGGTCGTACAATTTCGTTGTGGATTGTCGTCATGAAAGCCAATGAAACTCTCGATACTTGGCTGTTGACAGCCATAAAGGGGCCGACCGCCTGGGATGCAGTGATTTTTAACGCGGACACCAGAAAATTCTTCGGTGTGGCAAGCGGCACAACACGCCTTAACTTTAACTAAAACCTTGTTGTGAGCCGTCTAGCGACTACTTGCCAAAGGACGACGGTTCGCATACGGGCCGGCGTTAAACCAGCGGCCGGAGAATCGCCAGATTGGAACTTCGTATTCTTCGATGGCCAGTAGCTCTTGTTCCTTCAAGAGCTCTTCACTCACGGCTTGTAGGGCGAAGAGTTCTTCTTCGCACAATTCAGGACGCGGAGCAAGACCGTGACTCATAGAGGCATGTTCCCGTGCTTGCGCTTCGGCAACTCTTCACGCTTTCCGCGCAAGAGATCCAGCGAACGAGCAATCACTCGGCGAGTTTCAGCGGGGTCAATGACGTCGTCGATGAATCCACGTTCGGCTGCAATGTAGGGATTCGAGTACTTTTCTTCGTACTCTTCGGTGAGCTCAGTGCGAAGGGTCGCTGCATCTTCGGCTCCCGCGAGGGCGCGACGGTGCACAATCTCGACTGCACCTGCGGCACCCATAACCGCAATCTCTGCAGTTGGCCAGGCAAAGGCTAGGTCCGCTCCTACTGACTTTGAGTTCATCACGATGTACGCACCGCCGTAGGCCTTGCGGGTGATCACCGAAATACGTGGGACCGTGGCCTCACAGAAGGCGTAGAGCAACTTGGCCCCGTGGCGGATAATGCCATTGTGTTCTTGATCGACTCCGGGCATGAAGCCGGGAACGTCCACGAAACTCACGATGGGGATATTGAATGCGTCACAGGTGCGGACAAATCGAGCGGCCTTTTCGCTGGACTGGATGTCGAGTACCCCCGCCATAATCTGAGGCTGATTGGCCACAATTCCGATGGTGTGTCCGTCGATGCGAGCAAAGCCCACGGTGATTTGCTGGGCGTAGCTGGCGTTTACTTCCATGTAGTCCCCACCGTCGACGACCGCCGCGATGACCTTTTTCATGTCGTAGGGCTGGTTCGGTGACGCGGGGAGGATGTCACGAAGCTTTTCAGTACTGCGCTCGGGGTCGTCACCAGTCAAGATGCGTGGTGGCTCTTCCATGTTGTTCGACGGCAAGAATGACATGAGGTAGCGAACTTCGTCGAGGACGCTCTTCTCATCGGGCAAAACGAAATGGGCCACGCCCGACTTGGTGGCGTGCGCGTTGGCACCACCGAGCTCTTCGAGAGTTACCTCTTCGCCGGTGACGGCCCGAACGACATCGGGGCCAGTAATGAACATGTGGCTCGAGTCGCGAACCATGAAGATGAAGTCAGTCAGCGCTGGCGAGTAGACCGCGCCACCGGCCGTTGGGCCGAGGATGACCGAGATCTGAGGAACCACTCCCGAGGCTCGAGCGTTGCGGCGCATGATGCCACCGAAAGCGTTCAGGGCGGAAACGCCCTCTTGAATGCGCGCGCCTCCACCATCGTTGAGGCCAATAATCGGCAAGCCCATTGTGGTCGCGAGATCCATAATCTTGTGGATCTTTTCACCGTGAGTCTCACCCAGCGCACCACCGAAGACGGTGAAGTCTTGCGAGAAGACGCAGACCTTTCGGCCATCGATTTTGCCAAAGCCCGTGATAACCCCATCGGTGTAGGGACGGTTGTCTTCGAGACCCATACCTGAAGCTACGTGGCGGTTGAGCATGTCGAGCTCTTGGAAGGAATCTTCGTCAAGGAGATATTCGATGCGCTCGCGCGCAGTCATTCGCCCCTTGGCGTGATGGCGATCAATTGCGGCTTGTCCACCCGCAACGCGTGCTTCGCTTTTTCGGCTGTTTAGTTCGGCGAGTCGGTCGGCCATTGAGTGCTCCATAACAATCAAGGCTACCCAAGGGTCGAGTTTGTCTAACTGTGAAAAATGTCAGTTACTTGAGAGTCATCTGATATTCACTAAGAAAAATCGCGTCTTACTCTCAAGTAGGAATTTCGGGACGTGTTGTTTTTGCGTGCACTTTGAGCGAGATTCGGCCAGATGGAAACGCAGAAAAAATATTTTGCCCTTGAGCCCTATGCTCGTTTCATCGAGTTTTCTTAAGTGAGGTTTGCAGTGACCAAGTCCGTCTTAGTAGCCGCGGGTCGCACCGCCATTGGAAAACTTTCCGGTCAGTTCGCTTCACTTTCGGCGATGGACCTCGGCGGTATCGCTATTCAAGGAGTAATGGGCCGCGCTGGCGTTGACCCTTCGCTCGTCGACGCGGTACTGATGGGCCACGTTCTGCAAGCAGGGCAAGGTCAAATCACCGCTCGCCAGGCGGCGGTAAAGGGTGGAGTGCCGATGTCAGTTCACGCCACCACCATTAATAAAGTTTGTCTTTCGGGGCTGCAGAGCATCTACCTCGCTGATCTCATGATCCGCGCTGGCGATGCCGAGGTCGTGCTGGCCGGTGGGATGGAGTCAATGACTCAGGCGCCCTACCTGTTGCCCGGAGCGCGGGCGGGCTATCGGCTCGGCGACCAGTCGGTCATTGATTCAATGATGTTCGACGGACTCACCTGCGCTCTCGACCACTGCTCGATGGGAATCGCGACCGAGCGCTACAGCGACGGCCAGCTAAGCCGCGCGCGCCAAGATGAGTTCTCCGCTCGCTCGCACCAACTCGCCGCCGCCGCCCAGGCGAGTGGAAAGTTTGACGAGGAGATCATTCCCGTCTCGGTGCCCCAGCGAAAGGGTGAACCACTCGTGGTCGTCACCGATGAAGGAGTTCGAAAGGACACGACCGTCGAGTCGCTGGGCAACTTGCGTCCCGCCTTTGATAAAGCCGGCACCATCACCGCCGGAAACGCTTCGCAAATCTCCGATGGCGCAGGAGCAATTTTGGTGATGAGCGAAGAAAAGTGCCGTGAGTTGGGTCTCACCCCGCTCGGTGAACTCGTGAGTTATGGACAGGTGGCTGGACCCGACACCTCATTGTTGACCCAACCATCACGTGCCATCAAACAAGCGCTCGCCAAGAGTGGGCTGGAGTTGAGCTCGGTCGATCTGTTCGAAATCAACGAGGCGTTCGCCGCTGTTGGTTTGGCCTCTATGGATGACCTAGGAATCAGCGAAGAGAAGGTCAACGTCAACGGTGGCGCGGTCGCTCTCGGACACCCCATTGGCATGTCCGGCACTCGCCTAGCGATGACCGCCCTTTACGAACTCAAGCGTCGTGGTGGTGGCGTGGCTGCGGTGGCACTCTGTGGTGGTGGTGGGCAAGGTGACGCCGCTATCTTGCGTGTCAACTAAGAACTGTGCGCTTCGAGTTTTCCAATCCGGTGTTCGAATGGCGCGGTCCATCGCCCTTTTATTTTGTGGCTCTGTCGCCTGAAGTAAGCGCTGAGGTTAAAGAGCTCGCCCCCGCCGTTACCTTCGGATACGGAATGATTCCAGGTGTCGCGACTATTGGTCGCAGCGACTTTACAACGGCTCTCTTTCCAAAAGATGGGGTCTACCTACTACCGCTTCGCAAGGCGGTCCGCGAGGCCGAAGAGATTGTGACGGGAAAAATCGTCAGCGGCAGTTTGATTGTGGGGATTTAATCCAGGGCCGGCACAAAACTTGCCACCAGCTCGTATTCCTTCAAACCAATCTGTTCGTCTTCGGGTAAAGCTAGGACGAAGGCGCCAGCGAGTGGGAAGCCTTCTTTCAGCATTTCGCTTGGAATCGAGCCCGCGAGTTGCGTTAAGAGCTCGTGAACCGTTGGATTGTGAGCCACCACCAAGAGCGAGGTGAATACCGGATCAATGGCCGCCAAATCAACGAGCAGGTCCTCTCCGGTGACTTCGCGTACTCCGTTGTAAATCAACTCGCTGAAGTGGACGTCCTGTACAAACTTTGTTCCCGCGAAGGAGCGTTCGAACGTTTCTCTAGTGCGCGCGGCGCCAGAAACGAGGGCCGTGACGGGGCCAAATTTACCCAACTCGTCACGGTCACTCGCCCACCGGCGAAGCTGCTCACACTGGAGAACCCCGTCTTCGCTGAGCGTTCGATCCTTATCGCTGGCCCCCGGTGGGGCAACAAGGGCGTGTGCGTGGCGGACAATAGTGAGATAACGCATGGCCCTAGTCTGCCCTGAGAACACCGACCGCTCGTGTTTCTCGTTTAGCGTAGAGGTATGCACGCAACTATTACTTTGCTTCAAGCCATTGTGCTCGGACTAGTTCAGGGCTTTACCGAGTTATTCCCAGTCTCGAGTTTGGGCCACGGTGTTCTCATCCCCGCCCTCTTCGGCTGGCACAACTTGGCCGCGCACACCAATTTCTTCTTGGTCTTTTTGGTGGGAACTCACGTGGGCACCTCCATCGGACTTCTGTATTACTACCGTGCTACTTGGATCTCTGTCTTCCAGGGGTTCATTCGTCAACTCGCCCAGAGCCGCACCCAAGGCGTCGCCTCACTCTGGCGCTTAAACGCCCCTGGGGTCAACCCCTATTACCGACTGTTCGTCATGTTGTTGATTGGCACAATCCCCGTTGGGCTAGTCGGAGTCGTTTTCGAGCACAAGCTTCGTACCTTGTTTGCCAAACCCCTCGATGCGGCTATTTTTCTGACCGTTAATGGCTTCATTTTGTTATTCGCCGAGTACCTTCGCACGAACCGCGGACGTCGCGTGAAAGAAAAGACCGTTAATCAATTGAGCATCCGGAACGTGTTGTTCGTGGGCGGCTCGCAAATTCTTGCTTTGTTCGCCGGCATCTCGCGATCCGGAGTGACCATGGTGTCTGGATTAACCGCCGGGTTAAGCCATGAAGAGTCCGCGAACTTTTCTTTCTTGCTCGCTACGCCAGTTATTCTGCTTGCGGGCCTCTACAAGTTGCCTTCGCTGCTCGGAACATTGGGTCAGGGAGTTCGAACCCAGACTTTGATTGGCGCCCTGTGCGCGCTAGTGGGTTCATACATCTCAGTGCGATTTCTCACCAGGTGGTTCACGACCAAGACTCTGAAGCCCTTCGGCATCTATTGCTTGGTCTTGGGCGCAATCTGTATTGTGCGCTTCGCTTAGTCCTCGAGGACTTGGCGCTCTTCGAGCGCCTGCGCCAAAGTAACGCCATCGACGTATTCGATGTCGCCACCCATCGGAAGCCCTCGGCGCAACTTACTAATCGTCGCGACGCGGCCACGAAGTAGTTCTTGTAGGTAGAGCAAGGTGTGGTCGCTTTCGACGTTCGAACTCAATCCCAAAATCACTTCGGTCACTGAACCGTCGAGTCGATTCATTAGTTCTTGGATTTTCAATCGATCAGCAGTAATTCCCTGCAATGGGCTCATCACCCCGTGCAGCACGTGATACGTCATGTGTTTATTGGAGAAACTTTCAAAGGCCGCTACATCCGGTGGGCTTTCGACCACGCAAATAATCGAATGGTCGCGCTTGGGATCGGAGCAGATCTCACATAATCCTCCAACCTCCGCAATATTGCAGCATCGTTCACAGAGCTCGAGTTTCTGTGTCATTTCGATCAATGTCTGGGCCAGTCGTTGGACATCCTCATTGGGTTGGCGCATCAGCCAGAAGGCAATTCGTTGCGCTGACTTTGGACCAACCCCGGGAAATCGACCAATTTCGTCGATGACACCTTGCAGCGCGGGAGGGAATGACATTAGACCTCGGTGGCGTTAGGAAATATCGAGGTGATGAGGTGCTCGGCGCCGTTGGCAATTTGGACGCTCTCAACTACTTCACTCTCGAACACCAGTTCTTCATCTTCTTCGACTGCCACTGGGGCCGGAGCTGGCGCTTGCGCAACTGGTGCCACACCTTCACCAACAACCCAGTTCAGTTGAAAGTTGGTTTTGAACTCGTGCTCTAACGCTTTGCGAAGGCCCGGCGCCACTCGTTCGGTGTTTTGCATGAACGAACTATTTTCCAACGAGAGCGTAAGAGTTCCCGCCGCAAATGCCACAACCTTGGTTGTCTTCAAGAACAATTGCGAGCCCTTGGGCAAGGTTCCCATCACCTTGCTTTCAAATCTTGATTTGATGTCGTCGAGCGTCACGTTCGCTCCAGTGACTGACGTTGATGCTGGAGCTGGCGTGGGGGTTGGTTCCTGTGGGGGTGCAACTTGTTCAACCGCGGCTGGGGCAACTGCCTTAGCGGTGACCGGTGCGCTCGGGCGCATGGCTGGGGTGGCTGAATTCGAACCAATCTTGCTCAGTGTGGGTGCTGGAGCGGGGGCGGGAGCGGGGGCGGCTGATACACCGCGCTCTAACTTCGTGAGGCGCTCGGCCAGGGCGGCGACGTCGTTATCTAGGTCTGGTCGAGTCAAGCGGACCATGGCAACCTCGAGCATGGCAATTTTGTCGGGGGCGCTTTTCATCTCTCGCATACTTCGCCCAACGGTCTCAAGAATTCGTACGGTTTTGGCAAGTCCGAGCTGCTGTCCCCAAGCACTCAGACGAGTGGCCTCATCATTGACCGCACTCGCTACATCAGCAGCGACCAGAAGCAAGAACACCTGGCGAACTTGGGCGGCGAAGGATTCGGCGAGTTGCTCAGGGTCCCAACCATCGTGTTGCAACCTTGCCAGAGCGCGAATAGCGTCGCCCGCTTCGTTGGCGACGAGGGAACTAAAAAGTTCTTCAAAGACCGGCTCGCTCGCCGATGACTCTCCAGTCGCGACTAGTTGGTCTAGAGCGCTGAGTGCATCGCGGGCCGAGCCTTTTCCCAAACGGACAGCGGCGGCAATGGTGCCATCCTCAACACCGAGACCGGCAGCTTTTTGCACCTCTTCGAGTAAGTCGTTAAGTGTTTCTCCGTTTAGGAGTCGAAACTCCAAATGTTGCGTACGACTACGAATGGTTGGAATGACTTTGTGCGGATCGGTGGTGGCGAGGACGAAGACAACGCGTGATGGAGGTTCTTCGAGCGTCTTCAATAAGGCTGCCGAGGCGGACTTCGAAAGCTGGTGGACCTCGTCGAGGATGTACACCTTCCAGTGTCCCGGAGATGTTTGCCACGCATTAGCGGTGAGGTCGCGTATGGCGTCAACGCCGTTGTTCGAAGCTGAGTCCAATTCGAGGACGTCGAGTGATCGTCCTTGGGTGATAGCGACACAGCTGGCGCATTCATTGCACGCATCCCCTTCGTTGGGATTTTCACAGTTAAGTGCTTTAGCCAGGATCCGAGCGGTCGTGGTCTTGCCCGTTCCGCGTGGACCAGAGAAGAGATAGGCGTGGTGAACCTTGTTAGAAGCGACCGCTCCTTGGAGGGCGCGAACAATATGGTCCTGGCCACGAAGTTCACTGAATCGTCCGGGACGAAAGCGGCGATAGAGGGAGGTGGCGTCAGACATAGGACAAGCGTAATGGTCACCACTGACATTTTCAGGGTGAGTTCCGAGGTTCAAAGCGATGGCCAGGCGATCCGTGGCACCCGACTCAACCCGCTGAGAGCTGCTGGCTTCCGCCCCTGACTCGGTTCACGAGCGGCCGTCGCACGGGACCCGACCACCGCTTTCAACCTCGGATAAATAAGGCTACCGGAAGTCGCCCCGGTGGTTTCCGGTAACCTCTTGTTCCGGACTTTTGTTCGGGATGGAGAAGTGCGAGAGCGGCCGAACCGGCACGCTTGGAAAGCGTGTGAAGGGCAACCTTCCGTGGGTTCGAATCCCACCTTCTCCGCCAT
>CAIJYV010000037.1 GCA_903825035.1 uncultured Actinomycetes bacterium
AGCGGCTTGTGCGATTGCGTTACCACCGAAGTCAACGGTCAGGTCCTTGCTAGCTACCTTGCTCGCGCTCGTCATAACGGCCTGGACCTGATTTTGCTTAAGAGAGAAGCCACTCTTGGTGAAGTAAATAGTGGCGTAGGCAATGGTGCCGTCAGCACTGATCTGATGAGTGCCGGGGGTGAAGGGGGAAACGACTTGTCCAATTAGTGGCTTGGCTCGCACCATGGTCAAGTTGGCTTCGATGGCCGCGCGATCTTGAGCGATGGTGGTTCCGTTGAGCGCGTGATACACGATGTGGTCAATATCGCCACTGGTGCCCGGGAAGGCCTGGGTTAGGAGTGCGAGGCCACGGGTTGAGTCGCTGCCTGGTAGAGAGAACGAGTTGGAGTAGGCAGTGCCGACTGACTGTGAGGCGAAGTTGAAGCCGAGAAAGGCAACCACCCAGAGGGCAAGAACAATCCAACGACGGCGCACAGCAAAACGGGCAAGGGATTTCACGGGGACTCCAAGAGTTAGGGGGCAAATCCCAAAGGGGACCTACCCATTCTACGGGGGGAGTAGTTGAATCCGATGAAAATCACAGGGTTTTGACCCGATAGATTGGAAAGATTAATCCCCACTTTTTGGTGGCCCGGAGAGGAAAAAATGGCCGAAGTAGAAATCGGAATCTTCAAGTCAGCGCGTCAGGCTTACGGTTTTGACGACATTGCGATTGTGCCCTCGCGGCGGACTCGTGACCCCGAAGATGTTGATATCTCTTGGCAAATTGACGCCTACAAATTCGAACTTCCGGTCTTAGGTTCGGCGATGGACGGAGCGATCTCTCCTGCGACCGCAATCGAAATGGGCCGATTGGGCGGACTCGGCGTCCTTAATCTTGAAGGCCTGTGGACGCGCTACGAAGACCCAACCCCTCTCTTCGAAGAGATCATGGAGCTCGAAGATGACAAGGCTACGGTACGCATGCAGCAGATGTACCTTGAGCCCATCAAGCTCGAACTCGTTGGCGAGCGCATTCGTCAAATGAAGGCTGCGGGCATTCGCACCTCGGCGGCTGTGACTCCCGCAAGGACCGAGTGGATGGCCAAGACCATTCTTGATGCGGGCCTAGACATTCTCGTTATCCAAGGAACGGTTGTTTCCGCCGAGCACGTTTCGCAAAATACGGAACCTCTTAACTTGAAGAAGTTCATTCGTGACTTCGAACTCCCCGTCATCGTTGGTGGAACCGCGAGCTACCAGGCTGCACTTCACCTGATGCGCACCGGCGCCGCCGGTGTGTTGGTTGGGGTTGGTCCGGGAAATGCCTGTACCTCACGAGCTGTTCTCGGCATTGGTGTACCTCAAGCCACCGCCATTGCGGACGTGGCGGGAGCTCGTATGCGCCACCTCGACGAGACTGGTGTTTACGTTCACGTCATCGCCGACGGTGGAATGAGCAAGGGCGGCGACATCGCCAAGGCCATTGCCTGTGGCGCGGACGCGGTGATGATCGGCTCACCCCTCACCAGTGCGGTCGAGGCCCCCGCCCACGGTTTTCACTGGGGCATGGCTACCTTCCACCCAACTCTTCCTCGCGGAACTCGTGTTCGCACCAAAATTCGTGGAACTCTCGAAGAAGTGCTCGTGGGACCTGCTCACGAAAACGATGGTCGCTTGAATCTCTTCGGCGCCCTTCGCACCTCGATGGCTACTTGCGGCTACGAAACACTAAAAGAATTTCAAAAGGCCGAAATCATGTTGGCTCCATCACTTCAAACTGAGGGAAAACAGTTGCAACGCTCTCAGGGCGTAGGCATGGGCCATTGAGCGACACCGTTCTCGTTGTTGATTTTGGAGCGCAGTACGCCCAGTTGATTGCTCGGCGAGTTCGCGAGGCGCACGTTTTCTCTGAAATCGTTCCACCCACCATCAGTGCCGAACAGGTTCGGGCGAAGAACCCCGGGGCAATCATCTTGTCCGGCGGTCCGAAGTCGGTCTACGAAACGCCGGCCCCCACCCTCGACCCCGCAATTTACGAGCTCGGTATCCCAATTCTTGGTATCTGTTACGGCGCCCAACTCATGGCCCAGCAACTGGGCGGCGAGGTCGCCAAGACCGGTGGCGCTGAATACGGGCGAACGGAGATAACCCGGACCGGCGACTCGGTTCTCTTTAACGGGTGGGAAAACGAAAAGAATTGCTGGATGAGTCACGGTGACGCAATCACCAAGGCCCCAACGGGATTTCGCGTGAGCGCCTCCACTCCGGGTGCACCCATTGCGGTAATGGAATACCCGGAACGAAAACTATTTGCTGTTCAGTTTCATCCTGAGGTGGCTCATTCGGAGTTTGGGCAGCAACTTCTGGAGAACTTTCTCCACCTCCAAGCTGGACTGAGTGCTGAGTGGACCAACGAATCAATTATTGATACCCAAGTGGCGATCATCCGAGAACGAGTTGGTGCCGAGCGCGTGCTCTGTGCGTTAAGTGGCGGGGTTGACTCGGCCGTGGCAGCGGCACTCGTTACCAAGGCGGTCGGGACTCAGCTAACTTGCGTTTTTGTTGACACCGGACTGATGCGGCTAAATGAGGGCGAGCAGATTGAAGCAACCTTCACGAAGCAATTTGGTGTTGAACTTATTCACGTACAGGCTCAAGACCGCTTCTTCAATGCTTTGGCTGGCGTGACTGAACCAGAGTTCAAGCGAAAGATTATTGGCGAACTGTTTATTCGAATTTTTGAAGAGGTGGCCCGAGAGCTCACCGAGCACGGTGATGGGCCACGATTTTTGGTTCAAGGAACCTTGTACCCCGACGTCATCGAGTCGGGTGAGGGTCACGCCGCCAACATCAAGAGCCACCACAACGTTGGCGGACTTCCCGACGATCTTTCCTTTGAATTAATTGAACCGCTCCGTTCATTGTTTAAAGACGAAGTGCGGGCGGTAGGTTCGCAATTGGGACTACCCGACTCAATAATCTGGCGCCAACCATTCCCCGGTCCCGGACTTGGCGTGCGCATCATTGGCGAGGTAACCCCCGAGCGAGCGGAAATCTTGCGTAACGCCGATGCCGTGGTGGTCGACGAGATTAAAAAAGCCGGTTTGTATAGAGATCTGTGGCAAAGTTTTGCCGTGTTACCGGCCGTGCGTACGGTGGGGGTCATGGGAGATGGCCGCACATACGAGTATCCGATTGTTATTCGCGCCGTGACTAGTGACGACGCGATGACCGCCGACTGGGCTCGCTTGCCCTATGAACTTATTGAAACTATTGCGAATCGCCTGATTCGAGAGGTCGACGGGGTCAACCGAGTTGCCCTGGATGTCACCTCGAAACCACCAGGCACGATTGAGTGGGAATGAGTCCTGCTTCATATTTCGATGACTCCCTGTGGGACAACGCACCACTTGGCTCAAAACTCGAGAGTGATCCACTTTCGTTGCTCGATGGTTTAACAGAGCCCCAGCGCCTCGCCGTTATTCAACGAGGCGGACCCCTCCTGGTCGTGGCTGGAGCTGGATCCGGCAAGACCCGAGTCCTAACTCGTCGAATTGCGCACCTACTCGCAACTGAGGACGCCCGTCCGCACGAAATCATGGCTATTACCTTTACCAATAAGGCCGCCGATGAGATGCGCCGGCGGGTCGTGGACCTAGTGGGACCAGAAGCCAACCGCATGTGGGTCTCGACTTTCCACTCCGCTTGCTTACGTATGCTGCGCTCGCACGCGCATGTCTTGGGCTACGAGCGAAGCTTCACCATTTACGACGCGGGTGACGCCGAAACCGCCGTCGAGCGAATCATGAAAGAGATGAACATCGACACGAAGCGCATTTCACCGCGCTCGGTTGCAGGCGCCATCTCGGGCGCGAAGAACGAAATGCTGAGCCCCGACGCGTACGCGGCTGGTGGCTACGGCGATGACCCTCACCGCAAGCGAAACGCTCAGATCTATGGGGAGTACCAAAAGCGCCTGAAATTAGCCAACGCTATGGACTTTGACGATCTGCTCCTCAACGCGGTGGCGATGTTGCGCGCGGACCAATCGGTGCTGAGTTCTTACCAAGACCGTTTTAAGTATCTGCTGGTAGACGAGTTTCAGGACACCAATGGAGTGCAGAATGCTCTCGTGATGTTGCTGGCGGACCGTCACCGGAACCTTTGTGTAGTTGGTGATTCGGACCAGTCGATCTACCGATTCCGCGCCGCCGACGTGCGCAACATCCTGGAATTTGAAGAGCGATTCCCCGATGCTGACGTGGTGATGTTGGAGCAGAACTTCCGTTCGACCCAAACAATTCTCGATGCGGCGAACGCGGTCATCGCAAAGAATGCGTCGCGGCACGCCAAGAACCTCTTTACCGATGGACTCGAAGGGGAGAAGATTCGCCTCTATCGTGCCGGAGATGAATACGATGAGGGTCGATGGGTCGCTAGTGAGGTTCGACGTCTTCGAAATGAGCAGTCCCTGACCTGGGGTCAGATGGCAATCTTCTATCGAACCAACGCCCAGAGTCGTGTTTTGGAAGAAGAGATGCTCAGGGCCAACATCCCGTACAAGGTGATTTCGGGCATGCGCTTTTATGACCGCAAGGAAATCAAGAACGCCTTAGCCTACGCACGACTGATTGTGAATCCCCGTGACGAGGCATCAGCTCGGCGAGTGATTAACGAGCCCAAGCGTGGAATTGGTGATGGCGCCCAGGCCAAAATTGGTGCGTACGCGGCGGAGAATGGATTGTCCTTCGCCGAAGCGATTTCGTGGGCGAAAGAGGCGGGACTTACCGGAAAGGCTCTCACTGGAGCGCAAACTTTCGCGCTCATGATTCAAGACCTACGGCAACTGTCTCAAGAGGCGAGCCCGCGAGAGATGATTGACCACATTGTTCGAAATTCCGGCATGGGTGACGCCCTGAAGGCGGAGAACTCCGATGAAGCCACCTCGAGATTAGAAAACCTCGGTGAATTAGCCTCCGCGGCGGCCCAATACGAAACCCTGATGGACTTCGTAGAGCGGATGGCTCTGGTGGCCGAGTCCGATCATTTGGATTCAGAGATGGGGGCAGTTTCATTGATGACCATGCACGTCGCGAAGGGACTCGAGTTTCCCGCGGTCATTATCACCGGACTCGAGGAGTCGATCTTCCCCCACCAACGAGCTCTCTCAGATGACGCGGAACTAGAAGAGGAACGGCGACTGTGTTATGTCGGCATTACTCGGGCTATGGAACACCTCTCTTTGACGCACGCCTGGAGCCGAACCCGGTGGGGTCAGCACATGGATGGGATTCCGAGCCGATTTTTGCAGGAGATTCCGTCGGAACTGTTGAACGACATTTCAATTACTGCCCCGATGCGGCGCTCAACCTTTAGATCGGAAGACGGGTTCATTGGTCGTGGCAGCGACTTCACCTCCGGCCGCGCCTTTGGCGCCGGTACGGCACCACCCGCACGTTCCACCGGTGCCGAAAAATTGGATCTATCGATTGGTGAAGAGGTCATTCATGATCGATATGGACGCGGAACGGTTGTGTCAGTTGACGGCAATGGTGGACACGCTCGAGCAACGGTTGACTTCATCGAGCATGGTCGCAAACAATTGGTTTTAGCCATGACACCGTTGCGACGCGCATAAGAATTTCATAACTCTGTTATTTATCGGGCAACTCGATGTTCGGACCGTTTGTCTGAAGTGGCAGAATAGAGAGTCATGGAATCGCGCCGCCCCGTCTATCGTCCACCGGCTCCACCCGCGGCACGACGCCACCGAAAGTCGGTGTACATTCGACGCCGCGTCATCGTTGGAATAGTTCTAGCCTTCTTCCTCTTCGTTATCTATCTGGGTATTTCGTTAGGCTTTGCCCTCAGCAATCAAGGCCTCGGCGCCTCCTACAGTGCCAGAGCGGCCGAATGGGGTCGTACCAATGGCATGGGCTGGGCCGTGACCTGGGTCGAAACCGAGTGGTACAAATTGAATCCTGCGCCCAAGGGTGGAAAGCCCCAGTCCGGTGCCTTTAAGACCAACCCCGACCGAATCAAGATCCCTAAGGGTGTTGTTCACACGCCTTGGCCGAAGAGAATGGTATCTCCGGTGGGGAGCTGGCTACCGGGAGAGGGTGTGTGGCAGCCCGTCGGACGCCTCACCGCCAAGGGCGTTCCGGCCGTTCTCGTTACCCACGTTCGAGTTGACAAGGTTCACACGAGTCAGGTGGCGGGGATTGCGTGGATGGACTCGACCCTGCTGAAAGCGCAGCTCTATTCGGGCTCATTTATTCCTGGCCCACTGCCGGGTGGCAAGAAGTACCAATTCTCGGCGCCAGTCACCCCCGCTAACTCGAAGACTATGGTGGCTGCCTTCAACGCCGGATTCCGAATTCAGGATGCGAATGGTGGTTACTACACCCAAGGCGTTACCGTTAAGCCTTTGCGCAAGGGTGCTGCGTCAATCGTTGTGTATCGAGATGGCGTCATGACGGTTGCTAAGTGGGGACGAGATGCCTTTATGACCAATCAAGTGGTCTCCGTTCGCCAGAACTTGGATTTAATTGTTGATCACTCCAAGGCCGTACCAGGGCTGGACTCCACGAATTCACTCAAGTGGGGCAAGGTGCTGGGCGGCTCGTTCAACGTGTGGCGCTCGGGATTTGGCGTTACCAAGACCGGCGCCTACGTGTACGTGGGTGGTCCTGCACTTTCCATTAGCTCGCTCGCTAACTTGCTGGTTCTCGCCGGTGCGGTTCGCGGTATGGAACTAGACATCAATACCGACTGGGTGCAATACGCCTATTACCAGGGGGCAGCGGGCAAGGCGATTAATGGCGGTAACGGAACGAACCTGTTGTCACAGATGTCGTACTCCCCATCACGGTTTTTCTCAACGTGGATGAATCGTGACTTCTACGTAATGCAACTAGTTAAGTAGTTACTGACGGTCCATCACTAGGCGCCACAGACTGGTGGGCAGGTGGCGCAGAACAAAGAATACGTAACGAAGAATCGGCGGCGACCAAATAACTGTTGAGTCGTTCGCAATTCCACGCATTACGTAATTAGCCACCTCGTTCGGGCCGGTGGTGAAGGGGGCCTCTTTCAGCCCGGCGATCATCTTGGTGCGGACGTAACCGGGGCGAAGAATCTGAATCTTTACGCCGGTTCCTTCAAGACCTTGGCTGTATCCAATGGCGAATCGGTCTAAACCTGCTTTCGCGGCACCATAGTTGTACATGGTGCGACGAACGCGCACTGAGGCGACTGAACTGATTAACAAGATTCGTCCGTGACCTTGTGCAACCATCAGTTTGCGCAATTGCGCCAAGGCAGTTACGGGCCAGGTGTAGTTAACCGTAGCCATACGTAAGGTCGCCTCGGGGTCATCCTCATCTTCGGTCTGCTTGCCGAGAAGACCAACGGCGATGATCACCAAGTCCACTGGCTCGCCAGCGGCGGCAAAGGCGGCATCAACAGCGGCGGCGGCGTTCTGGGGCTCTTCGGCGTCAAAGAGAACGGTAGAAACAGTGGTGGCGCCGTAATCCTTTGCCTCGTCTCCGGCCGCGTCGAGGGCCTTCTGGTTGCGACCGGCGAGAATTACCTTGGAGGTGCGAGCAGCGCAGAGTTTGCGGGTAATGGCCCGGGCAATGTCTGAGCTACCGCCGAAGACGACGACGTTCTGGGGTTGTCCGAATGCGTTTTCCATATTTATTCTCCTACTAGGCGAAGTCGACGGGCGAGGTCGCTCGTGAGTTTGTGTTCTGGGTCAATGCGATCTTTCAATTTGCGGAACTCAGCGAGCCGTGGGTACATGACCTGGGCCTTTTCAGGGCTTAGGCGTGAATCCTTGGCGAAATACAAACGCCCGCCTGCGGCCACGACCATCTCATCGAGTTCATCGAGAACGCCAGGCAAACGAGGCGATCCAATCGGGAGATCAAGGGCCAAGGTCCACCCAGGTATCGGGAAGGAGAGTGGCGAAGCGTTCCCATCGCCAAAGCGCTTAAGAACAGCGAGGAAGCTGGCTACTCCAGATTCAGATAAGCGCTTAATTACGTCAACCACGGTATCGGAGTGGGCGTCGCTAACGGCAAATTGATATTGCAAGAATCCACGCTTGCCGTACATGCGGTTCCAGTTACTGACGCCATCGAGGGGGTGGAAGAAGGTGGAGAGCGATTGCACTTCCTTCTCACGGTGTTGCGGAGCGTAACGGAACCACGCTTCGTTGAAGAGCCGGACACTCGCTCGGTTTAACAATCCACTGGGTGGCATGAAGGGCACCGAGAGTTTTGGTGGTTGAGGACCAATAAGAGTCGGCTTCTCAACCTGGTCGACAGTGGCGTGGTCACCCCGAGTCAAGATGGCACGTCCCATATTCTTGCCCTTGGTCATGCAGTCCACCCATGCGACGGAGTAGCGATAGTTGTCGTCACCTTCGAGCATCGCAGTCATAACGGCCTCGAGGTTCGAATACCGATCGGTGTCTACGAGTACCGAGTCGGTAGCAATAGGAGTCATCTGAATTGTGGCCTCGGTGATAACTCCGGTAAGCCCCATGGCGCCTACTGTTCCCCAAAACAATTCGGGATTCTTTGAGGGAGAAATGGTGTGTGCGCCAGTGGGGGTGACTAGGCGCATGGAAAGGACGTGGTTAGCGAACGATCCATCAACGTGGTGATTCTTGCCGTGAACGTCGGCGGCAATTGCGCCCCCAATGGTCACCTGGCGAGTACCGGGCGTCACGGGGACAAACCAGCCCAGCGGAGTCGAGAGTTGGAGTAACTCATCAATGGAGGCACCGGCACCGACGGTAACGACTCCCGTTTCACTGATCCGACCGATGTCGCACAGCCCGCGGTTGTTAAGTACTACGCCACCACTTACTTGTGCGGGGTCTCCGTAACTGCGTCCCAACCCGCGAGCGATTGTGCGAGTTGCCTTGTTCATCTCATCGATCACGTGGGCCTCATCGTGCACGACGTGGACTTCGCAGTTACCGGGGGCGGTTAGCCCCCAACCGTAGAGCAGTTCGCGGGTCATGCGTAAATTCCAATCGCTAACAGGGCGCCCCACAGGATTACGAGTATCTGTACGGTGCGGTTATGCAAAATCAAATCCTCGGGCGCAGCCCCGTCGCCCGCTTCCGCGGACTTCATGATGAACAGCATGGCAAGCACCACCATCACTACCGAAAGTCGAATAGGAACTTGATGGTGGAGCTTGTTAGAAAGTCCGGTGTGAGAGGTATCAAAAGCCCATAAGCAATATCCGGTGACGACAATCGTGGCGCTCATGGTGAGGGCGGAATCTAAAAACTCTGCGGTGTATTCCTTGAGCACCTTTCGGGTGCTGCCAGCGCCAACTTTTTTCAATTCACTCGAGCGCTTGCCGACTACGAGAAAAAGTGCGCCGAAGGAGATAACTACGAGAAACCAAGTCGAGACGAACAGGTGTGAGGCAACTGCTCCACCGTAGGCACGAAGGAAGAAACCGGAGGCTACGAGGGCGAGTTCGATTATGGCGACCGACTTCAAGAAATAGACGTAGGCCAGCGTTTCGGCAACGTAAATTCCGAGGACGAGGTAGAGCGCACCGGGGCTCGGGATTGCGGCTGGAATAGCAAATCCGCACCCCGCCAGAACAACGGCGGCGAACACTGCCACCCGTGGTGAGAGGTCGCCGTAGGCAATAGCCCGGAACTTCTTGGTGGGATGCTGGCGGTCGCTTTCGACATCCTTCAGGTCATTGAGCAGGTAGAGAGCGGAGGCCACGAGTGAAAAGGAGGCGATTGCCAAGAGGGTGTGGACAAAGACCTGTCGGTGGAAAAAAGTGCCGGCGGCCACAGGGGCAACGACGAGCAGACCGTTCTTAACCCATTGGTGGACCCGCATCCCAGAAATAAGGGCGCGGAGTGAATTGCGGTGGGCTGGAGCGATACTCGTCACATATCCACGGTACTAGGCAGGGTTCCTTGAGATTCTCATTAATTAATGTCAGCCCCCCCTACACACTGGCTCGGGCTGGGTCATTACGCTGGAAGAAGACCAAATGCGTCACCCCAACGGAAAGTTGCGTCATGGATCTATTTGAATATCAGGGTAAGCAGTATTTCTCCCGATTTGGCATAGCGGTGTCCCCCGGCGATATCGCCGACAGCGTCGATCAGGCGGTAGCCGTAGCGGAGCGAGTGGGGTACCCAGTCGTGATTAAGGCTCAAGTCAAAGTTGGTGGTCGCGGTAAGGCCGGCGGCGTGAAGCTTGCGAATGACGCAGAAGAGGTGCGATTTCACGCTGGGAACATCTTGGGGCTTGACATCAAGGGTCACATCGTTCATCGCGTGTGGGTCGAACGCTCGAGTGACATCGCCAAGGAGTACTACGCGTCATTCACGCTCGACCGTCCAAACAAGTCGCACTTGGGCATGTTGAGCGCCCAGGGTGGTGTCGAGATTGAAGTAGTGGCCGAAGAGAATCCCGATGCCATTTCGTTCCTGTCAATTGACCCGGTCCGAGGCTTGGACCTCGCCACCGCCCGCAAGTGGGTTGATGAGGCTCAACTCGATGAGGTCGCCCAAGAACAGGCCGCAGAACTATTGGTAAAGCTCTACGAGTGCTACACCAAGGGTGACTGTGACCTAGCGGAGATAAACCCCTTAATTTTGACTCCCGACAACAAAGTTCACGCTCTCGACGCCAAGGTAACTCTCGACGAAAACGCAGCCTTCCGCCACCCCGAGTGGGAAGAGTTCCGTGCAACCGAAACTGAAGACCCCCGCGAGAAGATGGCGAAGGAGAAGGGCCTGAACTACATCGGTCTCGACGGCACCGTGGGCATCATCGCCAACGGTGCGGGACTCGCCATGTCCACCCTCGATGTCGTCAACCAAGTCGGCGGCACGGCCGCAAACTTCCTCGACATTGGCGGCGGTGCCAATGCCGATGTCATGGCTTCCGCGCTCGAAGTAATTAACGCCGACCCCAAAGTCAAAGCCATTTTTGTCAACATCTTTGGTGGCATCACTCGGGTCGATGAAGTAGCCAAAGGAGTGCTCGAAGCGTTGAAGCGAGTTTCCATCTCGTCACCAATCGTGTTGCGACTTGATGGCACCAATGCCGTTGAGGGGCGAGCAATCTTGGCCCCTCACGTCAGTGACACCTTGATTACAGAACCGACCATGCTCGACGCCGCCCGTCGTGCAGTTGAATTAGCGAACGCGTAAGGAACGACAATGGCAATTTTTGTAGATGAAAACACGAAGGTTCTCGTTCAAGGTCTGACCGGGGGACAAGGTCGGTTCCACGGCTTACGCAACCGCGACTATGGCACCAAGATTGTCGGTGGTGTTACTCCTGGAAAAGGTGGAGAAGATGTCGACGGAATTCCCGTCTTCAATTCGGTCAAAGAAGCGGTCGCGGCTACTGGTGCTACCGCTTCATTCATCGTGGTTCCTCCAAAATTCGCCCCCGCGGCAATTCTGGAAGCGGCTGAAGGTGGTATCGCCTTTATTGTTTGTATCACCGAAGGCATCCCCGCGCACGACGAAGCGGTTACCTATAACCGTTTGGTGGAGGAATATCCCCACGTCCGTCTGCTCGGTCCCAACTGCCCCGGCATCATCAGCCCCGGTAAGTGCAATATTGGAATTACCGCTGGCGATATTGCCTTGCCCGGTGGTCCAGTCGGCATTGTTTCGCGTTCGGGTACCTTGACCTATCAAGCACTCCACGAACTTTCCCAGCAGGGCATTGGACAGACCACCTGCGTTGGCATTGGTGGTGACCCCGTTCCCGGCACGAACTTCATTGACTGCCTCGCGGCTTTTGAAGCCGACCCAGAGACGAAAGCCGTCATGATGATTGGCGAAATTGGTGGTTCAGAAGAAGAGCGCGCGGCCGAGTGGATCAAGACGAATATGACAAAACCAGTCGTTTCCTACATTGCGGGCGTCACCGCACCAGCGGGCCGCAAAATGGGTCACGCGGGAGCGATCATCTCTGGGTCCAAGGGGACCGCTCAGGCCAAGATGGACGCCCTAGCAGCGGCGGGAGTTCACGTTTGTCTGAATCCCACCGAGGCGGGCGAGAAGATGGTTGAGATTGTCAAGGCGCTCTAAGCCCGTGACCGTCCTCCGTATTTTGAATCGATTGATGACATGAGCGCAGAACTACTTGACGGAGCCAAACTCGCCGGGCGCATGAATATGGAATCAGGTGACCGCGTCGCTCGGCTGCTCTCTTCGGGCCGTGCTGCCGGTCTCGGGACGATTCTCGTTGGCGATGATCCATCGAGTGCGCGCTACGTGGCAATGAAGCACACTGATTGCGAGTCGCTCGGAATTAGCTCGTTCCACGAACACCTCAGCAGTTCCGCGACGCAATCCGATGTCGAAGCAATCGTTGATCGCATGAATGCCGACCCCAACATCCATGGCATCTTGGTTCAACTGCCACTTCCTGAGGGCATGAACCAAGAAGAGGTGCTCCAGCGAATCAATCCCAACAAAGATGTCGATGGCCTACACCCACTCAATTTGGGGAAGCTTGTAATGGGCGAACCTGGTCCGCTTCCCTGCACGCCGGCGGGAATTGTTGAGTTACTACTCGCACATCGCGTACCGGTGGAGGGGCAGCACGTCGTAATTATTGGTCGCGGACTCACCGTTGGACGCCCCCTCGCACTCTTGATGGCGCTCCCTCGTCGAGGTTGCAACGCAGCGGTCAGCGTCGTGCATCGAGGTGTAGAAAATTTTTCTCAAATCGTGCGAAGCGGCGATGTCGTCATCAGCGCCGCTGGATCACCGGGGCTCGTTACAGCAGCCATGATTAAGCCCGGAGCAGCGGTAGTGGGGGCTGGAACGAGCTTTTCCGAAGGCCGATTGCTCAGTGATATCGCCGACGATGTGGAAAACTTGGCAGGATGGATTACCCCGCGAATTGGTGGGGTTGGTCCAATGACTCGTGCGATGCTCGTGCGTAACACGGTCCTAGCAGCAGAAAAGGTTCGATGAGTACTACAGATAACAAAGGTCGCGAATACGACGAACGGCCGTGGGGCAGCTTTACCGTTCTCGATGACGAGATGTCCGACCACAAGGTCAAGCGAATCGTGGTGGCTCCAGGTAAGCGTTTGAGTTACCAAAAGCACTCCAAGCGCGCCGAACACTGGTTCATTGTCTCGGGAACCGCCACGGTGATCCTCGACGGCGAAGAGTTGACTCGCCACCCAGGCGAAGGCGTCGACATTGGACTCGGCGTTGCCCACCGTTGCGAGAACCGTGGCACCGAGCCCGTAGTTTTTATCGAAGTGCAAACCGGGACTTATTTTGGTGAAGATGACATTGTTCGCCTAGAAGACGACTTCGGCCGAGCTAACTAGTCGCTCGTGAGAATTGATGCATTGCTCCAATCGGGGCCAACTCGTTCATTTGAGTTCTTTCCCCCGAAGAGCGAAGCAGAGTCGGCGACGCTGAACGCCACATTTTCCGATCTTGAGGCTCTCGACCCCTCATTTGTCTCAGTCACCTACCGCGGTGGAGATGAGTCTCGGCAACGGACCTACGATTTAGTTTCTCGAATCGAGCGCGATCACAACATCACGGCCATGGCCCACATGATCTGCGTTGGACACAAGCAAGATGAAGTGGCTCGAATTCTTCACAACTACGCCGAGGCCGGAGTGGAAAACATTATGGCGCTCGGTGGCGATATTCCCGTTGGCGAAGACGCGAGTTCAGACTTCACCTACGCAATTGACTTAGTGAACGAAGTCCGCCACGCCGGCGCCTTCGCTGTTGGAGTAGCGGCTCATCCGCTGGGACACCCAAAGAGCCCCACACTGGACTCTGATCGAGAGTTTTTGGCATTGAAATTAGAACTCGCTGACTTTGCCGTCACGCAATTCTTTTTTCAGGTGGATGAGTGGAAGGCACTCGTAAACGACCTCGCTGACCGCAACTGCCACAAACCGGTGCTGCCCGGAATCATGCCGGTCACCAGTTTGAGCTCTATTCCTTCGATGGCTCGCATGGGTTCGGCGGTTCCGCCTGAACTAGTGGCTCGTCTTGAAGCGGCCCACGCCGCGGGCGGGCCAGAGGCGGTCCGCGAGGCGGGGATTGCTGCGGCCGTGGAACTCTGCCGAGACCTGCTGGCTGAACACGCCCCAGGACTGCACTTCTATACCTTGAATCGCTCAACGGCTACTCGAGAGATCCACGACGCCATTTTCAACTAGTTCCAGCCCTAAAACAAGGGGTTACTTAGGCGTAGGATGGAATTATGGCTGAAAAAATCACGATGAACGCCAATGGCGTACTTACTGTTCCCGACAACCCAATCATTCCCTTCATTGAAGGTGATGGAACTGGTGTTGATATCTGGCCCGCCGCGAAGCTCGTTTTAGACGCTGCCGCGAAGAAGCACGGCAAGACCATCGAGTGGAAGGAAGTTCTCGCTGGCGAGAAGGCCTTCAACGAAACTGGAGACTGGCTGCCCGAGCAAACCATCATCGACTTCCGCGAGTATCTCATCGGAATCAAGGGCCCACTCACGACGCCCATTGGGGGCGGATTCCGCTCGCTCAATGTTGCCCTTCGCCAAATTCTTGACCTCTACGTATGCTTGCGCCCCGTGCGTTGGTTCCAAGGTGTGCCCTCTCCGGTGAAACACCCAGAACTCGTCGACATGGTTATCTTCCGAGAGAACACCGAAGACGTGTACGCCGGTCTCGAAGTCGAAGCGGGAACTCCCGCCGCCGAGAAGCTTCGTTCATTCTTGAAAGATGAATACAACTGGGACATTCGCGAAATGAGTGGCATCGGCATTAAGCCAATTTCGAAGGAAGGCTCGGAGCGTCTGATTCGTGCGTCAATTGAGTATGCCTTGGACCACCAGAAGGAATCGGTCACGATGGTGCACAAGGGCAACATCCAGAAGTTCACCGAAGGTGCTTTCATGAAGTGGGGATACCAACTGGTGAAGGACGAGTTCGCAGACCGAGCGGTTGGTTGGGATGACTGCGGCGGAAAGCCAAATGGCAAGCTGCTCGTTAAAGACGCGATTGCTGACATTACCCTGCAACAGGTTCTGACCCGTCCAGCTGAGTTCGACGTCATTGCCACGATGAACTTGAATGGTGATTATCTCTCCGACGCTCTCGCGGCTCAGGTCGGTGGAATTGGCATCGCCCCGGGAGCGAACATTAACTACGTAACTGGACACGGTATTTTTGAGGCCACCCACGGCACGGCACCAAAGTACGCCGGCCAAGACAAGGTGAATCCTGGATCGGTTCTTTTGAGTGGTGTCTTGATGTTTGAGCACCTTGGTTGGACCGAAGCGGCGGCCGACATTGTCCGCGCGCTCGAAGCCACCATTGCCGACAAAGTCGTTACCTACGACTTTGCTCGATTGATGGAGGGCGCAACCGAAGTTAAGTGTTCGGAGTTCGCGTCAGCGATCGTTGACCGACTCTAAAGAAAGGCAAGTCATGACTACCCCTATTAACGTCACCGTTACCGGTGCAGCTGGCCAAATTGGCTATTCACTTTTGTTCCGCATCGCGTCGGGCGCCCTGTTTGGACCCAACCAGCCTGTCGCACTTC
Organism: uncultured Actinomycetes bacterium; assembly: GCA_903825035.1. GTDB lineage: Bacteria > Actinomycetota > Acidimicrobiia > Acidimicrobiales > RAAP-2 > RAAP-2. The sequence goes on from CAIJYV010000037.1 coordinate 15,575, forward strand.
GCCTGCTCGAAATCGAACCCGCCATGAAGGCGCTCGAGGGAGTGGTTATGGAACTCGACGACTGCGCCTTTCCGCTTTTGTCGGGCATTGAAGCCACCAGTGATCTCGCGACCGCCTTCAACGGCACTAACTGGTCACTGCTGGTCGGCTCGGTTCCTCGCAAGGCCGGAATGGAGCGAGGCGACTTGCTCAACGTCAACGGTGGCATCTTCAAACCTCAAGGGCGCGCCATTGCCGAAAATGCTGCGAGCGACGTTCGCGTTCTCGTGGTGGGGAACCCCTGCAACACCAATTGTCTGATTGCGCGCTCAAACGCACCCGAGGTTCCCGCGGACCGTTGGTTCGCTATGACTCGTCTCGATCAAAATCGGGCTGAAACTCAAATCGCCAAAAAGGCTGGATCGCCAGTGAGTGCAGTGAAGAACCTGGCTATTTGGGGCAACCACTCCGCGACACAGTTCCCTGACTTCGCGAACGCCACCGTTGATGGCCAGGCCGTGACAGCTGCAATTAGCGATCACGCGTGGCTCCAGAGCGAATTCATTACGACGGTGCAAAAGCGTGGTGCAGCGATTATCGAAGCGCGAGGAGCGAGCTCGGCCGCATCAGCAGCTAACGCCGCTATCGACACCGTGGTGAGTTTGGTGAACCCCACCGCCGCCGATGACTGTGCCTCGGTCGCCGTGACCAGCTCTGGTGAGTACGGGATTCCAGAAGGTTTGACCTTCGGTTTCCCAATTAGTGCCGATGGATCTGGCGGGTGGAAGGTAAAAGAAAACTTCGCTATCGACGCCTTCGCAGCCGAGCGCATAAAAGTCACCACCGACGAACTGATCGCCGAGCGCGATGAAGTACGCGCGCTGGGGTTGATTTAATCCGTAGTCTTATCTTACCGATAATTGTATAATGGTAAGATAAGGACAGCATGAGCGACGACCCGATACGAGGAACCGAGGTTCCCATCATTTGGAATGGGCGTCGAGCACGGGCCTTTGTGCCGACGCTTCTGGCCGAGGCTGAATTCAATGTGTCGCCTCGCACAGTTGCGAAGTGCGCGACCGCCGTGGCGGAGCTGGGGTTCGGGGCTGAAGGGATGGTCGGCGACCTCGAAGTGCTGGGCCGATTGCTGCTCCGTAGCGAAGGCGTAGCCTCTTCATTTATTGAAGGTATTCGGGCTCCAATCATCGATGTAGTCCTTGCCGAGCAAGACCTCGTTGATGAAAACAATTCTGCGGCGTGGGTGGCGGCCTGTCTGGCCGCGACCGAGGCTGCGTTTAAACACGTTGGTCCACTAACCGAACAGGTTCTTCTTGATTGGCACCGAACACTCATGACGGGAAGCCCCCTTCCCGCAAGGTTTGTCGGTGTAATTCGAACTGAACAAGGATGGATCGGCGGTAACGATCCAACTGACGCCCATCTAGTTACCGCCCCACCACAGTTTCTCCCGGAGCTGATTGCGGATTTGATCAAATTTGCCAATCGGGACGATATTGACCCAATTGTTCAAGCAGCCATTATGCACGGACAGTTCGAAGTGATACACCCTTTTGGGGATGGCAACGGAAGGCTTGGAAGAATTCTGGTCGGCTGGCTCCTGTGCCGGCGATTGTCACTCTCCGTGGCCCCACCATTCAGTTTTTCTTTTGCCGCGGAGTCAGGTGCGTACGGTGCGGGGCTGGTTCTGTACCGAATGGGCAACCTGGATCAGTGGATTCAGTGGTTCGCCTCGGCAATCCAAAAGGCTGCCCGGGTACAACGAAATTTGATTGACGAGCTCCAAGTAATTAAATCCAATTGGTTGCATGCCTTAAGTGAGGGCAGTCCAAAGTTGCGCCGAGACTCACTGGCCTGGCAATTGCTTGAACTACTGCCACGGAAACTAGTGCTGACGAGCAGCATGGTCGAAAATGAATTGGGAGTAAGCAAGAAGGCCGCGCTCGATTCGCTTCGCGAGTTGGTTTCTAGAGGCGTCCTTGTTGAGCACGGTGGCCTCTCAAGTGGCCATGGCAAGCCAGCCATACTTTTTGTGAGCTCAGACCTGCTGGGATTAGCGGGATCGAATCCTTTGGGTTAGTGAGTCGCGATATCAGAGAGTGCGACTGCGCGAACTGGACCGCCGTCGCTCGCGCCCATGTTGAGGGGCAAGAGCGAGATGATTGGTGTGGCGTTCGTGAGACTTCGTAGATTCATAAAGTTTTCGCCGATAACGCCACCCGCTTTACTCCAGAGGTAGTGAGCATCTAACTTGGCGTCTGCGGGATTGGCAGGAGTCATGTCGAGTGACAGAAAGTCCAGCGCAATCGTTCGTACACCCTTTTCCAACAAGAAGACGAGGCTCTCTAGCGTGGGGTAGGGGTGTTCTAGATATTTTGATGTTCCGAAATGCTCAGACCAATCTGTTCGCACCAGGACGATTGAGTCGGGTTCAAAATTCTCTCGAGTAAAGCACTCGTGGGGAATTGATTGCCTGGGTGAAAGACCAGTCGCATCAATCAGAACCCATTTTCCGAAAAACCTTTGCAAAGGGATTTGGTCCAGGGTTGGTAACTCGTTGAGAACATGAAAGGGCGAGTCAACGTGGGTTCCAGACTGTGAGCCCATGTGAACGGACAGGACATTCACCCAGTCAGTCTCGGCGTGAAGTAGTGGTTCAATGACCACTTGCGGGTCACCCGGGTATACCTGCATTCCGGTGTGCAGGGGATGGGAAAGATCAACGATTTCCAATGTGACACTTCCTCGCAAAAACTAAACAAATAATTGACACCAATTACTGAGTGGTTATCAATTAACTTTGAGCCTAGAGCAAGTGCTCGACGAAACATCCACTTAGGGGGAAGCATGGCAAAGCAAGGCGGCTTGGGCGAGATTGAATCTCGTCACATCGATTACATTCCGCTCAGCGAACGTAGGGGAAAAATTTGGCGTCAGGGACCATTCTGGTTCTTGGGCAACTTTCAACCATTTACTGTCGCAATCGGACTAACAGCACCACTGGTTGGCGTCAACATGATTTGGGCGACCGTCGCGGCAGTCCTCGGAGTTTTGTTCGGAACCATTTTCATGGCAGCCCACGCAGCCCAGGGTCCTCGATTGGGTATGCCCCAGATGATTCAGTCCCGAGCTCAGTTCGGATACGTCGGAGTGATTGTGCCCCTGCTGGCTTCAACCTTCACCTTCGCCGCATTCTTGGTCGTCGACACGGTGATCTTGAAGGTCGGTATCAATAGCTTGTTTGGTTGGAATATGAACTGGACCGCTGTTGGGCTGATGGTTCTAACGGTGCTCATTGCCATCTATGGCCACGACTGGATTCACCGCGTGTTCATTGTTTTGTTCTGGGCCTCATTGCCGTTCTGGATCTTGACCACCATTGGAATGGCCACCGGTCACGCTGGTGTTGATCACATCGTGCCTCACCTGGGATTCAACTGGGCTGGTTTCTTCGTGATGTTCACCTTGGCGGCGTCCTACAACATCACCTACGCCCCCTACGTATCGGACTACACCCGTTACCTGCCAAACACCACCTCACAAGCTGGCCTTATTTGGTCAGTGTTCCTTGGTGGGTCCTTGTCACCAATCTGGCTGATCCCAATGGGTTCATGGTTGGGCATTTACCTCGGTGTCGGCGACTCGTTGAGTGGTCTGCACAACGCCGGTAATCACTTCATTGGTGGGACGGGAACTGCACTCGTGATTCTCTCAACGCTGGCCTTGGTTGCCACGATGGGAATGGGTGCTTACTCGGGAATGCTCTCAATTGTGACGGCTATTGACTCCTTCCGCCCCGTCGCCACTGGTGCGAGGGCGCGAATCATCACGATCGTGCTTTTGGGCGCAGTCTCGCTCTACTTCGGAATTGCCATTTCAACTCCGAGCCAAGCGGTCTACAACGCATTGACCATCATGTTGTACATCCTGTCCCCATGGACGGCGATTAACTTGATGGACTTCTACTTTGTTCGCAAGGAAAAGTTCGCGATTACCGACATGTTCCGCGCTGATGGCGTGTACGGACGTTGGGGCAAGAACGGTTTGCTGGTGTACTTCATTGGTATTGCCGTAGAGGTTCCGTTCATGTACTTGCCAAATCTCTACACTTCGTGGGGCGCCACTCAGCTACAGCTGGTTGACATCTCGTGGGTTATTGGTCTGATCGTTTCGGGCGTGCTGTACCTAGCACTGTCTCGCAACATCGACCGGGGTGCTGAACTAAAGGCCATTGCTGAATCCGAAGCAACTCTCGCTAAGAACGAGGAAGTCCGATAAGTACCGTCGACGATGTGAAGGCAGCAGCCGCTGCGGTGGTTGCTGCCTTCGCACGTCACGACCGTGACGCGTACTTCAACACCTTTGCGCCCGAGTGCACTTTCATGTTCTATAACGCTCCAGCCTTTCTGGAAAGTCGTGCCGCCTACGAGGCCGAGTGGGACGCCTGGACTAAAGAGGGTTTTCACGTCCTAGGTTGTGAATCAATAGGCGGTCAGGTGACTATGGCAAGCGAGACGGTAGGGATTTTCACTCACACCGTACGCACCACATTGGCTGAAGGTGAAGGCTCAGTAGTAACGGGCGAACGCGAAACCATCGTGTTTGCGCTCCGTGACGGGCGGTGGTTGGGTGTTCACGAACACCTCAGTCCGGACCCGACCTACACTGCTGAGTAATGACTTCTCCAATTTCTACAATCGCGGCTGCGGTCCGCGATAAAAAAGTCAGTGCCTCCGAAGTCGCCGAAGAGGCGATTCGTCGAGTATCGGTAATAAACCCAAACCTCAATTTTCTCTCAGATGAGTATTTTGAAGATGGTCGGCGAGACGCGCGAGAAGTCCACAGCGGCCCCCTCGCGGGCGTTCCGCTGTTGGTTAAGGACCTCGAAGATCGTCAGGGATGGCCCACTCGCAAAGGTTCGCTGCTCTATAAAGATGCAAAGCCCGCGGCGAGCAATAGCCCATCGGTGCAGCGCTTGCTCAATGCGGGATGCGTCGCTATTGGCAAGAGCACGTTGCCAGAGTTCGCCATTGAAGGATTTACCGCGAATCGCCAATCGGGGGTAACGCGTAATCCATGGAACTTGGACTATTCACCCGGTGGCTCCTCCGGTGGCTCAGCCGCCGCCGTGAGCGCTGGAGCGGTCGGTATTGGCACCGCTACCGACGGTGGCGGTTCGGTTCGAATCCCAGCCTCACTCTGTGGCCTCGTTGGATTAAAGCCCACGAACGGCGTCATTGGTCGATGGCCAGCCCCCGATTGGATTGATTGCTCAACTGATGGAGTTTTCACGACGACGGTTACTGATTTGGAACTTGTTTTGAATGTACAGGCGGGACCTGTTGCGGGCGATCCCAATGCCTTATCGCCGGCTGCACTAGAAGCTGCCCTTACAGTTCGCAAACCAAAATCGATTAAATTCATCGCGGCAACTCGGACTTCAGATCTGGGACCATTGCCGAGCGACGTGGAGCGAGAGTTCCGTCAAGCGGTCGATCGAGTGGAGTCCCTATTCTCGGCGACTGCTACTTGGAAGAACCCAGGGACCTTCACGCCGAGTGGTGACCCCGACTTGGATTGGTTCACGATTTGCTCGACCGAGCACATGTTCCGAGTCGGTCGAGACACTCTGACTAAGAATTGGGATCAACTCCACGTGGCCTCGCAGGCCTTCATGGAGCAAGGGATGCAGACATCGGTCGATGAGTACATGGCTGCTCGCATCCGACGTTTTGAATACATCCGTAACTATGACGAACTACTCGGGAGTGACACCTTCTTGCTGACTCCCGCGGTGGCTGCAGCAGGGTGGTTGGCCGACGGGCGAGTAACGCAAGATGCGCCAGAGGGCCAACTCCCTCCCGAGGTGTATTCCACCGCTGTTCAGAATGTTTTGGGACTACCCGCAATTTCTCTGCCAGCGGGAATTCTCGACTGTGGCGTTCCCTTCGGAATTCAGATCACTGGACCACGCTGGAGTGACGGGCAGCTACTCGCCCTCGCTCGCGAATGGGAAGCTCAATTCCCTTGGGTGCTGACCGCACCAGGATACGAACCACTTGATTCATTTTTAAAATAGGAGCACTATGTCACGAGAAGATACACCACGGATTACCGGTAACGGAAAAGTTGGACAGGTAGACGCCACGAAAATCCCTCGTTTTGCGGGATTGGGCACCTTTGCTCGACTACCCCAAATTGATGACGTAAGCGACGTTGACCTCGCAATCATGGGTGTTCCATTTGACTCAGGTGTGAGTTACAGACCGGGGGCCCGATTTGGCCCAACCCACGTTCGTGAGTCCTCCCGTCTCCTGCGCCCATACAACCCAGCGGTTGATGTGCTCCCTTTCGAAAAGTATCAAGTTGCTGACGCGGGTGACCTCGGGGTGAATCCCTTCAACTTGGAAGAGGCCATTAAGGACATCGAATATGGCTCGCGTGCGCTGCACGAGCGCGCTAAGCGAATTCTCACCATTGGTGGTGACCACACAATTGCCTTACCGCTTCTTCGCACCATGCACGCAAAACACGGCCCAATTTCGGTAGTGCACTTTGATGCCCACTTAGACACCTGGGACACATACTTTGGCGCCCAATACACCCACGGCACCCCATTCCGCCGTGCGTCGGAAGAAGGCCTTATTGATCGAGAGGGATCGATGCACGTAGGTACTCGCGGACCTCTGTACTCCTCGAAGGACCTTTCGCAAGACGCAGATTTAGGATTTGACATCTTCTCAACCACCGAATTTGATTCGATTGGCCTACAAGGGGCGATTGATCGAATTGCAGCTCGAGTTCAGGATCGACCAATGTATGTTTCAATCGACATTGACGTACTGGACCCCAGTCACGCCCCAGGAACGGGGACGCCGGAAGCGGGAGGGCTCACCAGCCGAGAATTGTTGGCCGTAATTCGCTCATTCTCCAAGCTCAACATTGTTGGCGCTGACGTGGTTGAAGTAGCACCCGCCTACGATCACGCGGAGATTACGGGCATTGCTGCGAGCCACGTTCTCTACGAACTACTCAGCGCAATGTAATTACGCGGGACGCTGTCCCGCGTACGCACTCTGGAACCACTTCATGAGTGGAACCAAGGTGTTGACGTTTCCGCGCACTTTGATGCGCCCTTCACGCAGAGCGGTACCGGAGTCGAAATCTCCCGAGTACAGGCTCGCGGCATCGGTGTAGCTCAAACGAATGATGGAGTCGGCGTCGAGAGTGTCGCCGGCTAGTAGGGAACCGCCTTCAGGCTTTACCGCAATGGTGAAGGCATGAGGAACACTCGAGGGTGCATCCTCAATGACGAACACAACACTGAAGGTCGAGATGCCCTCGGGCATCTCGACCTGACCAGCGTCGGCGAGCGTTTTATTGACGGTGGCAAACCACTCTTCGCTCAAGAAGTCCTTCATTAAGGAGCTGGCTGAACCGCGGCCTCAGCTGCTGAGGTCTTAGTTTTGCGGCGAATCTTTCGACCAAGCCAGGCGACGGGGTCGTAGTGAGCATCGACTACACGCTCCTTGAGAGGAATGATTGCGTTGTCGGTGATCTTGATGTGCTCTGGGCAGACCTCAGTGCAGCACTTAGTGATGTTGCAGTAGCCCAGCCCCATGTCCTCGCGCACGAGATCGCGTCGGTCATTAGTGTCCAGGGGGTGCATCTCTAGCTCGGCGTAGCGGATGAAGAATCGTGGTCCGGCGTAGTGCTGCTTGTTGTCTTCGTGGTCACGAATCACGTGGCAAACGTCTTGACACATAAAGCACTCGATGCACTTACGGAACTCTTGAGCACGTTCGACGTCCTCTTGGTAAATCCGGTAGCCATCGGCCGGCATCGGTGGAGGCAAGAGAGCCGGCACTTTTTCTGCCTGGGCGTAGTTGAATGACACGTCGGTGACGAGGTCACGAATGATTGGGAAAGTCTTCATTGGCGTCACCGTCACGGGACCTTCGGGCAGCGTGTCCATGCGGGTCATGCACATCAGTCGAGGCTTACCGTTGACTTCGACCGCACAGCTTCCGCACTTTCCGGCCTTGCAGTTCCAACGGCAGGCCAGGTCTGGCGCTTCGGTTGCTTGGATGCGATGAATCACGTCAAGAACAACTTCGCCCTCGTTGCGCTCAATTGTGTAAGTCTCGAAGTCTCCGCCTTCGGCGTCGCCCCGCCATACTCTCATGGTGATATCGGACATTATTTTGCCTCCTCGAGAAGAGCCTTTAGTTCAGGGGTGATGGTGAGAATGGGCTGTGGTTCAACTTCGAACGTGCTGTCCCACTTTCCATCGGTTGAAGTGTGGGTGAAGTTAACGGTGCCTAGTTCGGCAACCGATGCGGGGAAGTCGTCGCGGGTGTGACCACCACGAGATTCCTTGCGACTCAATGCGCCGACGGCGACGCACTTAGAGACCGTGATCATGGCGGGCAGGTCCGTAGCCAAGTTCCAACCAGGGTTGTAGGCGCGGCCACCCTTGACCTTGATGTTGTGAACTCGCTTGGTGAGCTTGTCGAGCTCTGAGATCGCAAACTCAAGTTCACTGCCGGTGCGAATGATGCCGACGTTGGCCTGCATCATCTCTTGCAAGTCACGCTGAATGTCGTAGGGGTTCTCGCCTTCGGTCCGCTCGAAAGGAGCGAGTGCTTCAGCGATCGCGCTGTCGACATCGCTCTGGGCAAACTTGCCTGAGCCGCCGCCGTCCTTAATGTAGTTAACGGCGCCTTCTCCGGCACGCTTACCGAATACGATGAGGTCGCTGAGTGAGTTTCCGCCCAAACGGTTTGCTCCGTGAAGCCCGGCGGCCACTTCGCCAGCGGCAAACAGACCTGGAGTCTTCGTCGCGGCGGTGTCGGCGTCAACCTTGACGCCACCCATGATGTAGTGGCAGGTCGGGCCGATTTCCATGGGTTCACGAGTAATGTCCACACCGGCCAATTCCATGAATTGGTGGTACATCGAAGGCAGGCGGCGGCGGATGAATTCCGCGCTGCGTCGTGAGGCGATGTCGAGGAATACGCCACCGTGGGGGCTTCCGCGACCGGCCTTAACTTCAGCGTTAATGGCGCGAGCCACCTCGTCACGGGGGAGCAGCTCTGGTGGGCGACGTCCAGCGGAGTGGTCGTCGTACCACTTGTCTGCCTCTTCTTCAGTTTCGGCCGTTTCGGCGCGGAACATTGGGGCGACGTAATTGAACATGAATCGCTCACCGAGTGAGTTACGGAGCACTCCACCGTCACCACGAACACCTTCGGTAACCAAGAGACCGCGTACCGACATTGGCCACACCATTCCGGTGGGGTGGAACTGGATGCACTCCATGTCAATCAACTCACTGCCGGCCCATAGGGCCATGGCGTGTCCGTCACCGGTGCCCTCCCAAGAGTTGGAGGTGAACTTCCAGGACTTGCCGGCCCCGCCAGTTGCGAGGATCACGGCTTTGGCGCTGAAGGTTACAAATTCACCGTTGGCGCGCCAATAAGCGGCGACACCGGAAACGGCACCGTTGGCATCTTTGAGAAGTTGCAAAACCTTGCACTCCATGAAGACGTCAACGCCCATCGAAACTACCTTTTGCTGCAGGGTGCGAATCAATTCAAGGCCGGTACGGTCACCAACGTGAGCCAAGCGTGCGTAGCGGTGGCCGCCGAAGTCACGCTGCAAGATCTTGCCGTCCTTGGTTCGGTCAAACAAAGCACCCCACTGCTCGAGCTCGAGAACGCGCTCGGGCGCCTCCTTGGCGTGTAGTTCGGCCATCCGGTAGTTGTTGAGGTACTTTCCTCCACGCATGGTGTCGCGGAAGTGGACCTGCCAGTTGTCCTCAGGGTAGACGTTTCCCATGGCGGCGGCCATGCCACCTTCGGCCATAACGGTGTGGGCCTTGCCCAAGAGTGACTTGGTGATGATTCCTACGCGGAGCCCTTGCTGCTTGGCCTCAATGGCCGCGCGCAGTCCCGCGCCACCGGCTCCAATAATCAGTACGTCGTAATCGTGGTTTTCAATTGTTGTCATTGCGAATCCTTGAATTAGAAGAGGCGGAAGTCAGTCCACGCGCCAGAAGCAACGAGGCGGACATAAACGTCAGTGAATGCGACGAAGATCAGCGATGACCAGGCAAAATTCATGTGCTTAGCGTTGAGTGGAGTCAAAATCTTCCAGAAGCGGTACCGGATTGGGTGAGCCTTGAATGACTTGACCTGCCCACCACAGAGGTGGCGACAGGCGTGACAAGAAAGTGAATATGCCCAGAGCAATCCAGCGTTGACGGTCAGCACGATTGTTCCCACCGTCACCCCAAAGCCAATGCCGGGCTGGTGGAAGGCACGAATCGCGTCATAGGTTAAGAGTGCATTGAACACCAATCCCGCGTAGAAGAAGTAACGGTGGATGTTCTGCATGATGAGCGGGAAGCGAGTTTCGCCTGAGTAGGAGCTGTGGGCGTCAGCAACGGCGCACGCCGGCGGCGACCACCAGAAGGCACGGTAGTAACTACGGCGGTAGTAGTAACAGGTGAGACGGAATCCCAATGGGAAAATCAAGATTAGGAGAGCCGGAGAGAGGGTCCAACCGCTTAAGGCGAAGCCAGCCTTCGATCCCGCTACGCAGTCGCTAGCGAGGCAGGGTGAGTAGAAGGGAGAAATAAGGTCGCGATGCATCTGAACACCGACGTAGTAATTCTTGTTCTGAAAGGCCGCCCAGGTTGAGTAGATGATGAAAGCGGTGAGGATTGAAACGGTAACTACCGGTTGAATCCACCAGCGGTCCTGGCGAAGTGTCGCAACATCGGGGCCACCACGGGTGCCTCCAAGTTGGACTTTGGTCTCTGAGACTGACGTCACGGGTACTCCTTAGCTTGGTTGAACTACAACCCCCCGAGTCATCTTAGGCAGGCGTACGCCAGCCTTCATCAGGAATTAACTAAGAAAGTCACCGGAAATACTTCGAAAACGACCTTCGGACACCCGAAGAAGTCCTCAGACTTGACCGCCGCGACGCCCTTCGGAGGTACCACCCAAAAGCGCCCAAAGAACGAGGGCCAGGCCAGGAATCAAGAGCCAGATGCCAAAGACTAAGGCGAGGACTACGAAAAAGGAACCCATACCCAGCAAGAAGGGGAAGATCGAGGTGCCGGGGAAGGACCCCACCACTCCAGCACCAACTTCAGTAGTGGCGTTGGGGTCATCTTCGGGGCGAGTCTTCATGCGACGGCTCCAGTAGTAGTAATAGCTACCAGGTAAGAAGCAGAGCAACATGCCGGCAAACATCATTACGCCACCGGCGTTCTCGAGACTCCAGGTCCAGTAGACGGCACACATGGCACCGAAGAAGAGACCTAGGAACAACAGAAGTTTGGCTTCAATGCGCATGACTAACCTTCGTGGTTTTCGTGAGCAATTGCCTTGTGCTCAGGGTGGTTGTGGTCCCAGGTGGGACGTTCGGATCGGATCTGGGGCAGACGGTAGAAGTTGTGGTGAGGGGGTGGCGAGGTAGTGAACCACTCCAAGGTCTGAGCATCCCATGGGTTGTCTCCCGCTGGGTACTTCTTCCAACTCACGACCACGTTCACAACGAAGAGCAGGGTGGAAACACCAATTAAGAGTGCGCCGAGTGAACTGATTTCATTCAACGTAACCCATCCATGGTGGTGCGGGTAGACCGCCATGCGGCGGGGCATTCCCTGGAGGCCAAGGATGTACTGCGGGAAGGTGAAGACCTGAGTACCGATGAACAAGAACCAGAACTGCGACTTACCGATGCGCTCGTTGAGTAGGTAGCCGGTGATCTTTGGTCCCCAGTAGTAGAGGCCACCCATACCGGCCAAAAGCAGTGCCATGACTACGGAGTGGAAGTGAGCCACCACGAAGTAAGTGTCGTGGGTGAAGAAGTCCAGCGGGGGCGAGGCCAAGTAAATACCGGTCAAACCACCGATAAGGAAGGTCACGAGGAACCCAATCGACATCAGCATCGCCGTCGAGAACCAAATCTCTCCGCGCCACATGGTGCCAATCCAGTTGAAAATCTTGATTCCAGTGGGAACCGCGATCAAGAGACTCATGATTGAGAAGAAGGGCAAGAGCACCACACCGGTTGTAAACATGTGGTGAGCCCAGACGCCGAGTGAAAGTGCGGCAATGGAAATGGTGGCGAAAATCATGCCCTTGTAACCGAAGACCGGCTTCTTGGAGAACACAGCGATGATTTCAGTGGCCATGCCGAAGAAGGGCAGCGCCAAGATGTACACCTCGGGGTGCCCCCAGAACCAGAAGATGTGTTGCCAGAGCACGGGCACACCTCCTCCCGCTACCGAGAAGATGTGGGTACCAAAGTGTCGGTCGGCGTACAACATGATCAATCCGGCGGTGAGGACGGGGAAAGCCAAGAGGATCAAGATTGCGGTGACGAGCAAGTTCCACGTGAAAATTGGCATGCGGAACATCGTCATACCAGGAGCACGCAAGTAGAAGATTGTGGCAACTAGGTTCACGCCAGTAAAGATGGCCGAGAATCCAGTCAGCATCAATCCACCAATCCACAAGTCGGCACCCGCACCGGGGGCGTTCAGTGAACTAGTCAGCGGGGCGTAACCCACCCAGCCAAAGTTGGCGGCTCCGCCAGTGGTGAAAAAGCCCAACAGCATGGTGATTGAACCGGTGAGATAAAGCCAGTAACTCAATGCGTTGAGACGTGGGAAGGCCATGTCGGGCGCACCGATTTGAATTGGCACGATGATGTTGGCGAGCGCACCAAAGGCGAAGGGGCCAGCGAAAAGGTAGATCATGACCGAGCCGTGCATGGTGAAGAGCTCGTTGTATTGAGCAAATGAGACCAGGTGGCCGTTGGACGTGGCGAGCTGAGCTCGGATGAGCTCGGCCAGGGCACCGCCGATAACCAACATCACTACTGCGGTGATGGTGTACGAAAGGCCAATGATCTTGTGGTCGGTGGTAGTCAACCACTTGAGCAAGCCGCTCGGACCATGGTGCTCGGCGTGGCCGTCGTGTTCGGTAGTGGTGGTGGGAATGGTGCGACTCATGATTAGTTCGCCTTGCTGTTGGTGGGCTTAGAAGGAACGTACGTATTGTTCTGGAGGGCGGTCGCACTCGCTGCGGCAGCAGCAGCGGAAACGTTGCGGTTGGCAACGAGCCACTGGTCGTAGGTAGCACGATCAACGACCTTCACTCGGAAGTACATGATTGAGTGGTACAGGCCACACAATTGTGTGCACTGTCCGCTGAAGACACCTGTCTTTACGGCGTTAAAGGTGAATTGGTTCTTTACCCCGGGCAGAGCGTAACGCGAGAAGTTGAACTCCTTGACGTAGAAACCGTGAACCACGTCAGTCGAGGTGAGATTGATGTGAACGTTGGTGTCGACGGGAACCACCATGGTGGGGTTCTGCGTAGTTTGACCAACAACGACAACCGAGTGACCAGGGTACGCAAACTTCCAACCCCACTGGAAAGCGTTGACATTCACGACGACGTCAGTACGAGGGTTAGACACTTCAGGGTTCTCAACAATCAAAGTGCCAATGAAGAGGACGACAACAATGATGATTGGTACAACCGTGTAGAGGATTTCGAGCGGGATGTGGTACTGGCTCTGCTTGGGAATGGCCTTGTCGTCCGTGCGGCGGTAACGAAGGAATGCGTACGCCAAGAGCAACACCACGAGAGATCCAATAACAACCGCTCCAACGGAGAACCATTGCCACAAGTGATAGACGTTGACTGAGCTCTTAGTGACACCCTTGGTAACGCCGAAGTTCGGCAAGGTGCAACCCGAGAGCAGCACGCCTGCAAATGGGATGATTAATAGGGGACGGACACGGCGCCAGCGACGGCCAGAGGCCGGGGCACCCTGAGGGGGCAGGGTAGTTGATTCCACGATAGAAACCTTACTAATTATGGAAACTTCGTCGTTGAAGTTTTCAGGGCGCAAAGCTGCAGGGTTACTTTTCTTCGGAATCTTGGCTCTTGGCCTCTTCCTTAGCTTGCTTCAAACCCTTTTCGAACTCGTTTTTCGCCGAGCCCAGGTTTCGTGCAAATTTCGGGATGGCCTTTCCGCCAAAGACGAGAACAGCGATGACCACGAGGACAATCACTAGGTCAACACTGGCAAATTCACCAAAAATCACTGTTCGCTCCTTGCATCTAAGACTTTCCCATCGTAGTGGCTGGCCCGGAGATGGCTTTCAAAAAGTCGGTAAGACTAGCCAAATGCTGAAAGTAGACCGAAAAGTCCTCCGCTATTCGCTCAGCGTTTCTGTGACGGTGGGCCTGTACGGCATTGCCTTTGGCGCGGCCTCGGTCGCGGCCGGATTTAGCGTCCTGCAGAGCTGCCTCTTTTCGCTACTGACCTTCACTGGAGCCAGCCAGTTCGCCGCTGTCGGGGTGGTCGCTTCGGGCGGAACGGCGGCTGCGGCGATCTCAGCCGCAACTTTGCTCGGCACCCGTAATGCGCTCTACGGAATGCAGATGGCCCCACTGCTCAAGAATCGCGGCTTGAACAAATTGATAGCGGCTCACATCACGATTGACGAATCGACCGGCGTAGCCCTTTCGCAAGTTGAGTTCGGCAACGCCTCCATGCGCCAGGGCTTCTGGTTAACCGGTGTGGGCGTCTTCGTATTCTGGAATCTCTTTACCTTGCTCGGCGCCTTAGGAGCGAAACAACTCGGCACGCCCGCCTCGTGGGGACTCGATGCCGGTGTACCCGCAGCCTTCCTCGGACTCTTGTGGTTACGCCTCACATCGAATTTCCTTCGCTATGTTGCAGCGACCGCGATGATTTTTACTGTGCTCGTTACGCCCTGGCTCCCTTCGGGACTACCAATAATCTCGGCCACGGCGGTGGCCATTGCGTTTGGCTGGACTGACCGGAGGAGCGAACAATGATGTGGGCTGTTCTGATTCTCACGAGTGTGCTTGCCCTCGCTACCAAACTCGCTGGTCACTACATTCCCGGTCGATGGTTATCGAATCCGCGATTACAACGCATCAACGCGCTAATCCCAATTGCGTTATTGAGTGCACTCGTAGTGGCGGAGTCCGTTACCAATAAGACCAAACTTGTTATAGATCACCGATTGGCTGGTGTCGCAGTGGCCCTCGTGGCACTCTTCGCCAAGATGCCATTCCCGGTGGTGGTTATCAGCGCAGTTACAACTTCAGCACTGATCTACCACCTTCACTAATTAGTGGCCAGTCCAGTGGGCCGCACGCTTTTCGGCGAATGCGGTAGCACCCTCGTGGGCGTCAGCACTATCAGCCACTTTGGCGAAGAGTTCATCGTTCAGTGGCCAAGTGGCTTCCACACCTCGCTCAATTACTTCACGGAGTACACGCTTCGAGGCGCGTACGGCGAGGGGCGCATTCGCCGCGATTCGGTCGGCAATGGCGTGGGCTCGTGGCAGCACCGCTTCGCCGGGGAGCACGTGATTCACGAGACCTAATTGAAAGGCACGCTCGGCAGTAATTGGCTCAGCGGTGAGCGCCATCTCACTGGCAATGGCTGGCGAGAGGCGAGTGGGTAGGCGAAGTAACCCGCCGGCTCCGGCGAAAAGCCCAATTTGGGTTTCGGGAATCCCGAACTTGGCGTGCTCGGCGGCAACGATGATGTCGCACATCAACAGCATTTCGAAGCCACCCGCAAACGCCGCTCCGTTAGCGGCACCGACGAGGGGCTTGAGGAAATTTCGACGGGTCATCCCCCCAAAGCCGTGTTCGTTAAATGGGCGCTCACCCTGAGCGAATGCTTTGAGGTCCATACCAGCACTGAAGGCTTTGTCGCCCGAACCAGTGAGAACAATAACGCGACAATTTTCGTCGTTCTCACACCGGTCAAGAATTTCGCTTAATCGATGCATCAAAGCAACGTTGATGGCGTTGCGAGCGTCGGGACGATTAAGCGTGACAAGACTCACGTGGCCATGCTGTTCAAGCAGTACTTCATCGGACATAGCGACCTCCTAGTGGTGTCTGCGTTAAAACGCTAGTGGAGTTGGAGCTCGCTGACGTGCGAAACTATCTAGGTGACCATCAAACCTCGACTGCTCGCCACCGTAGAGGGGTATGCCGTCGAGGGCGGGTATGACGAACCGTTCGCGCCCACAACTTGCTTTGCTCCGGCGATATCCCTTGGCCACCGCGAAGCGCCGGGCGAGGCGGCGAATTTATGGCGAGATTTTGAATTGGCGGTGCGCCACGTTCCCGAACTTGGTTTTGACGGAATTCGCCTCAGCGTCGAGTGGGCTCGAATTGAGCCACGCCAGGGACAGATCGATGAAGTGGCGCTGGCTAGATACAGGGAGATGATCGCATTCGCGAAATCATTACATCTGCACGTAACCGTCGTGATTATTGATCAAGCCTGGCCCGCGTGGCTCGGCCAAGAGGCGTGGCTCCTACCGTGGGTGGTGCCACATTTCGTTGAACACGTCAAGCGCGTCGTCCATGAATTTTCGGGTTTGGCCGACAACTTCATTCTGTTCGCTAACTGGGCCCACCTGCTCAATGGCTTTACCGAAATGAGTGGCCCCCCTTGGCGGCGGCGAGCCACTGATGACGCCTACCGCGCTCAGGTTCAGTTGAGAAAAATGACGGACCTAATTTTGCAGGATGACTCAATCGCGCCACTGCTAGTTAACGAGTGGTATGTCGTAGACGCTGACGATTTGAAGGGCGTAGCAATGGTGCGCGCGGAAGGAAACCGCGAAGAAATCCACGTGCGCTCAATCCTTGAAGGCTTCGGGCCTACTAAGTGCAACGCGGGACTTCTCGCTCGAGCGGGTGAAGACTTTTACCCAATCAGTCGGGGTGCGTAACTTCCCATTCGGTTTCCTCACGGGCCTCACGGCGCTTGCTGCGAATGTGATGGAAGGTAACGAATGAGGCGAAGAGAACGAGAAGCACGATGCCAACCCAGCTGGCCGCTTTTTCAATTCGGTGTAGGGCGTGACCGGCGAGAAAGCCAATCATCGTGAATCCAGCACCCCACAAAAGCCCGCCGATGGCGTTAGCAATTAGGAAGCGCCGGTAGTGCATCTTGGAAATTCCCGCGAGACCAGGCATGACCGCGCGTAAGAACGCGGTGAAGCGTCCAGCAATCACGTAGACGGGTCCGCGTTTGCGCAGCCCCTCGAGAGCTCGGTCTAGGGCCGCGCGACGCTTGCGCAGAATCTTGAGTTCGAGGATTTGTGATCCATATCGTTTGCCAATCGCATAACCAACTGAGTCACCAATGATTGCCGCCAACACGACCGCGACTGACAAGCCAACAATGTTGACGCGTCCTTGCGAAGCGATTACCCCACCAACGATGACGGCAGTTTCGCCAGGGATGACGAAACCAATGAAGAGGGCGGCTTCGCCAAAAACCAAAAAGGCCACCAGCAGGTAGACCCAGACGCTTGGCAGGCTATGTAGCTGCTGAAGAATCCAATTAATCACGAAAGCCCCTTGAGATGAAGTGTTCCCACATCTTTATTCATAAATGTTTGCTAAGAGAGCCTAGTTTTGGGTTTCTGCAGTCTTTGGCTCTGCGAGAATAAACCTCATGCCTACGCCCGCCACCTCCAAACTTCGACGCTTGCCCTTTAACGCTCCCGTTCGAGCCTGGGCCCTGAGTGAGTGGGCGCTCATCCCACTTCGAGTGTTCTTGGGCGTCACTTTTGTCTACGGCGGCTTAATGAAGTTGTCTAACCCCAACTTTTTTAACCCGAAGAGTCCAATTTCTATTCAACAACAGCTCATCGCATCAATTCGAATCAGCCCTATTCACTCGCTGATTTCTCCGATGACTCACTTCGCTAAGCCTTTGGGAATCTTCATTGCCTTCGCCGAACTTGCAATTGGACTGGGGACACTCGTTGGCCTGTGGACTCGCATTGCTGCTATTGGTGGGGCGTTCTTATCGCTAAATCTTTTCCTTACCGTTTCGTTTCACTCCTCTCCGTACTTCATTGGTTCAGATATCGTCTTCCTCTTTGCGTGGCTGCCCTTTGTGATTGCCGGTTCAGGGTCTCGCTTTAGCGTTGATGCGTTCATCGCGAATCGAGTCGCCAAAGAAAAGAATCTTCCAGACCCCACGCTGGTGCCTATTGCCTTTTCCACCGTTCAAAACATTTGTGGACACTTTGACAATGGAAAGTGCAAAGAGCAGCAGGGTGCGGCGTGCAACGCAGACCTATGCCCCGTGCTGTTAGGAGCTCGCGCGCCTCGTGTTACGCGAGTCGGTGCCGACTCAATTGACCGTCGCACCTTGGTAACGAGCGGTATCGCCGCGGCTACCTTGGGTGGAGCGGCGTTGGTCTTAGGGGGTGCCACCGCTGACGTTGGCCGCATGATCGGCGGAGCGAAGCCTCCCAAGTCCGGTCCCTCGCTTGGTGGGTCAACTACAACGACTACTAATCCGTCGGGATCAACCACCACCACTACGACAACTGGCGCAACCAAGGGTACGAAGCTCGGTGCAGCGAGCCAGGTCCCCGAAGGACAGGCCGCCACTTTTACGATCCCATCAAACGGAGACACTGGCATCATCTTGCACAAGGGTGGCAAGTTCTTGGCCTACGACGCCATTTGCCCCCACGCTGGATGCCCGGTGGGTTACTCCAGTTCAGCCAACGAATTCCAATGCCCGTGCCACGGATCGGTCTTCAACGTTGAAACAGGTGCGGTTCTCGGCGGACCCTCACCACGTGGATTGACCCCTCTGAAGGTTGTTCAAGGTAGCGACGGTAACCTCTACCTACAGTGAGCAATACCCAACGTCAAGCCTTGATTGTCGAAGATGATCATGCCCTCGCCTTGACTATTGCTGAATTGTTGACCAGCGAAGGGTACAAAACCGAAACTCGATTTGACGGAGATTCGGGGTACCAAGCAGCGATCACCGGTTCCTTCGACATCATTATTCTCGACGTCATGTTGCCCAAGCGCAACGGGTTCAAAGTGTGTCAAGACATTCGAGATATGGGAATTGACTCGCCCTTACTGATGTTGACCGCCAAGGATGGTGATTTGGATGAGATTGAAGGGCTCGAAGCGGGCGCCGATGACTTCTTGCGCAAACCTTTCGAACGCGCCAAGTTGCTTGCCCACATCAATGCTCTGATTCGCCGCTACGACCGACACTCGCGAAGCCAATTCAGTGTGGGCGAACTGCATATAAATGCCGCTCAGCGCAGCGCTGAATTGAATGGTGTGGGGTTGAGCTTGACACCTCGCGAGTTCTCACTCCTAGAGTTTCTGATGTCGCGACCCGGTGTAACGGTGGCCAAGAGTGAGATTTTGCACGCGGTATGGGGCGAAGATTTCGACGGCGACCCCAACATTATTGAAGTGTACGTCGGCTACCTGCGTCGTAAAATCGACCAGCCCGGTCAAGAGTCTTTGATTCAAACCGTTCGAGGAATCGGTTACAACGTCAGAACGCCCTAATGGCCAAGAGACAAAAACTTTCAGTTCGAGCACGGCTCACAATTTCATTCGTCATTGCCGTAGCGGCAATCTTGATTGTCTCTAGCTTCGGGCTTTTCTTTCTGGTTCATAAATCGTTGGCATCCCAGGCGCAGAACCAAGTGGACGCCGCAATCAGCTCAGCCCAGTCGAAGCTAACTGTTAACCCTGACCCCAACTCCAAAATCCAAATTCTTAAACCGGTGGGTTACGTGGTGCTGCAGCTAACGAATGCGACCGGCACACAAGTTTGGGCGGCGACTTCAACAATTTCGGACGCTCCGGTCCTCGGACGAACCTCTTTGGACTTCTCGTCACCCGACGGGCTCGTCCCGAAGATTGTCACTCAGCCCGGCGATCAGGACATAACCGGGCAGCTGAGCTTTCCGACGGTGGTCGCGATTGGTACCAACAAAGGTCCTGGCCTGCTCTTCGGCTTTGTCTACGGCGACACGATCACCCACAGTGATCGGATGTTGCTAGCGGGAATTTTGGCCTCGGCACCCTTGTTGCTGCTCTTTATGAGTGGCATGTTTTGGCTAGGTATTGGTCGTGCGCTTGCTCCCGTTGGCTCAATTCGCCGCCGGGCTGACGCCATTGCATCGACCGATCTGGGCCAGCGAATCGAGGTAACTCCCGGACGAGATGAAATTGCCCGTATGGCGACAACGGTAAACGAAATGTTGGACCGTCTCGAGACCTCGGCGGCCAACCAGAAGCAGTTCATCTCTAATGCTTCGCACGAACTACGTAGTCCGCTCACGACCTTGCTGGCGACCCTCGAACGTGCTCAAGCCAATCCCGAGGCGGAAGATTGGGCGGCGACATCAGAAAGACTTTTACGGGAAAGTCGACGTCTCGAGGCAACCATCAACGATCTTTTTTGGCTGGCCAAAAACGATGAGCGTCACCAACTCGAAAATCTCACTGAGGTAGATCTTGATGACATCTTGTACGACGAAGCCTCCAGAACTAAATCGCTGAGCAAACTTCGTGTCGACGTGAGCCACGTGCAGCCAACCCGCGTGCACGCAAATGCTTCGATGCTGAATCGAATGGTGCGAAACGTGGTCGATAACGCTATGCGCCACGCCGCCAGCACCCTGACCTTTGCTAGTTACTTCGAAGGTGATGAAGCGGTCATCTTGATAAATAACGACGGTGAAGCGGTTGATGTCGCGACCAGTGACGACTTTTTCATGCGCTTTATTCGAGCTGACGCCGCGCGGACCAGAGATAGTGGGGGAACAGGTCTCGGGCTTTCAATTGTGAAGGAGATCTGTGAGCTCCACGGTGGGCAAGTGAGGTTCATCGAAGCGTCAGTGGGATCAACGATTGAACTTCGGATCAAGCGCGAAAGTTAGTACTTCGTAATCCCTTCGAGCTCCAGCAAGAATCGCTTGATCTCGAGACCGCCGCCGTACCCGCCAAGTCCATTACTCGCCACAACTCGGTGGCAGGGAGTGATGATCGGCCAGGGGTTGTTTCCGTTAGCGGTGCCAACGGCGCGAAAGGCAAGGGGGTGGCCAATTCCAGCGGCGATCTCGCCGTAGGTTTTGGTTTGCCCGAAGGGAATCTCATCAATCGCCCCCCAGACTGATTGGCGAAACTCAGAAGCAACGGCCTCACAGCGCTGCAAGGTGAATTTCTTGCGCTCTCGAGCGAAGTACTCCTCGAGTTGAGTCCTCGCTTTCTGGGAGTGGGCTTCACCTTCACCCTTGCGGGAAGGGAACTTGCGCCCGGGCATGTGAATTTCGCAGATCCCCTTGGCGCATGCCTCAATGGTCCAGGTCCCTACGGGGGAGCGAAACGGTGTTAAGGAAACTGCCATGAACTATTTTTAGTCGAATGTGGGAACTAGGCGACTGACTGGCAATGCCAAAAGGTACGCTAAATGAATGAAGATTGCTCTCTATAAGGAGTCCCGGCCGGGCGAAACCCGCGTCGCGCTCACTCCAGATGCCGTTAAGGCCTTCGTGGCCGACGGCTGGGAAGTCCAGGTCCAAAAGGGCGCCGGCGCGCTCGCTCACTTTGTTGACGAGGCCTACGTCGCCGTTGGCGCAGCGGTGGTTGATTCGCCCAGTGGGGATGTCAACGTTCGCGTAAACGCCCCAACTCCAGCCGAAGCGGGGGCTTTGCCCGAGGGTTCGTTGCACCTCAGTTTTCTTTCGCCACTGCTTAATCAAGATGTAGTTCGCGCGCTGAATGACCGCAAGGTGACCATTTTGAGTTTTGACTTGCTTCCGCGAATTTCACGTGCGCAGTACATGGACGCCCTCTCCTCGCAAGCAACTGTTTCGGGATATCGAGCAGCACTCGCGGGGGCGGAATACTTCGACCGCTTCTTTCCTCTTTTAACTACCGCCGCCGGAACCATCCGCCCCGCCAAAGTACTGGTGATGGGTGTTGGCGTAGCCGGACTTCAAGCAATCGCCACCTCGAAGCGTCTCGGCGCCAAGGTGCGCGCCTATGACGTGCGCTCAGCGGCCAAGGAAGAGGCTGAATCAGCGGGTGCGGTATTCGTCAAGTTGGGTGTCACCGCTGACGCCGCCGGCGGATATGCGCGTGAACTCACCGACGCCGAAAAGGCTGAACAACAGGCTGCGCTCGTTAATGAAGTCGCTGGCGCTGATGTCGTAATCACTACTGCGGCGGTACCTGGGCGTAAGGCTCCCATCTTGGTCACCAAGGCCATGGTGGAAGCGATGGGTGAGGGGTCGATCATCATCGACATGGCCGCCGATGGCGGTGGGAACTGTGAACTCACAAAGGCTGGCGAGACGGTCGTTCATGGTGGAGTTCGCGTAATTGGACTGAGTAACCCGCCCGCCCAAATGGGGGCGAGTGCCAGTTTCATGTACGCCAACAACGTGGTGAAGTTACTGGGTCTCTTCGGGGCCAAGGGAACTCTGACCCCCGACTGGAATGACGAAGTAGTTATTGGAGTAACCGTGGCTCGTAATGGCCAGGTCAACCACGCACCAACCGCTGAAGCTCTCGGAGTTGCCCACGTGGCAATTACCCCTCAACCAAAGGAAAATGCCTAATGGGAAACGTCCTCTTGCAATACTCAACCGTATTGATGCTGAGCATCTTTATCGGTATCGAAATTGTGGCCAAGGTGCCATCAATTTTGCACACTCCACTGATGAGTGGATCGAACGCAATCCACGGAGTCATCTTGGTGGGTTCGATGTTGGTCTTGGGCAACGCGAATACCAATCTCGAAGAGGTCCTGGGCTTTCTTGCGGTGCTGTTGGCAACGCTCAACGTGGTCGGCGGGTTTGTCGTTACCGACCGCATGTTAGAGATGTTTAAGCCTAAGAAGAAGGTTGCGAAGAAAGAAGAGGCCGCACAATGAGTCGCGATACCCTCATCAATCTTCTGTACCTCTTCTCGGCAACTACCTTCTTGCTCGCCATTAAGGGACTGGGCTCACCGAAGCGCGCGCGCTTGGGTAACGTTGTGGCGGCCATTGGTATGACCGTCGCTGTTGTTGCCACCTTCTTTAAGTACGTCGATGGACACCCCCTTCACCACGTGGGCTTGATCATCTTGGCTATGGCGATTGGCATTATCGTCGCCGTACCTACCGCACGTCTCGTGCAGATGACCGCAATGCCACA